>NZ_JCAXEP010000001.1:0-860642 GCF_059758455.1 Cellulosimicrobium sp. GQ32
CGAGATCGTTCAGCACGATCACCTGCCGGTTCACCCGGTACTCGAGCCGCGCCTGAGGATCGATCCCCTCCAGGCGGGTGTCCAGGTCGCGGTCGGTGCCCTCGCAGTCACGGATCACCTGACCCGTCGAGGCCCACGCGCCGTACGTGCACGCACCGAGCTGCACCGGCGCACCCGGTCGTCCCTCGGCCGACCGTCGCAGGGCGTCGCCGCCCTTCAGCGGCTGCGTCACCAGTCCCGTGTTCGTGGCCACGACGACGTTCTGCGAGCCGGCCGAAGGCTGCTGCAGGCGCGCCTCCGCGCCGTCCTCCAGGGCGACCGTCTTCCCGCCCGGCAGGACCAGCTGCGACGCGGACCGGTCGAGCACCACGGGCTCGTCGCCCACCGCGGTCACCTCGACCTCGGCACCCTTGCTCACCGGGAGCGCGGTGGACGACGCCTCTCCGTCCACGGTGCCCCTGGACGTCGTCGCCACCGTCCACAACGTGCCCGTGGAGGGGATCGCCGCGAAGACCGTCCCGTCCTGCGCGACGACGACGTCACCCCCGCCGTCCACCTCGACCGTGGGATCGAGCTCCTCCGCGTCGAACGTCGCGACGCCGTCGAACGGCAGCACCCACAGCCGGCCCTCCTCGCCGTCGAGGATGGCGGTCGTCGCACCTCCGGAGACCACCAGGGCGTCGGGCGGCAGGCGGAGCTGCCCGTCCAGCTTGAGGTGCGCGACGCTCACCGGCGACGCCGTCCCGGTCCCCGAGTCCTCGAGGAGCACCCGTCCGGCGTCCTGCTGCACGTCGAACGACGCGCTGCCCGCGTTCAGGGTCCCGTCCACCGCCTGCGAGGCGGAGTTGAACCGACCCAGCAGCCCGGCCGACGTCTTCGTCACCCACACGCCCGAGTCGTTCAGGTCCACGTCCGCCGTGGCCTCGCCCTCGTAGAACAGCGCCATCCCCACCAGCGCCGTGGAGAACACCGACACGGTCGTCACCGACGCGACGGTGCGGCGGTGCTCGTTCAGACGCGCCAGGAAACCCACAGGTCCTCCGAGGAGTTGGATCGGGAGACGATCGGTCTCCTTCCCCAGCCCCCTCGATCTCGCACTCTCCAGGCGGCCCCACCGATCGCGCACTCGAGGATAGCGGGCGACAGGGTGAAATCCGACACCCGTTCCATGGGGAGCACTCCCCACCTTCCCGGCTGCGACGTCACGTCACAGTGACCTCCGCGACGGGGCGACGCGACGACGCGGCAGGTCAACCCGGTGACGGAGGCAACGATGCAGCCCGACGGCGCCGACGTACCGGGCGACCGGCCACCGGACGAAAGATCACCCTTCCGCGAGCCCGTCAGGCGGCGCGGTCGGCGAGCGCCTCAGCGAAGGAGCGCAGCGCGTCGGTGACCGGGCCCGCGGGGAGCGCGTCGAGCTCCTCCACGGCGGAGCGCGCCCAGCGCACCGCCAGCGCCCGCGTCTCCCCGAGCACCTCGTGGCGTCGCAGCGCGGCCACGGTCGCGGCGAGCGCGGCGTCGTCCGTCAGGTCGGAGTCGAGCAGCTCGACGAGCCCGGCGTCCGCCTCGCTCGCGGTCCCGTTCGCGATGCGGGCACGCAGCAGCAGGACCGGCATGGTCGGCACCTTCTCGCGCAGGTCCGTGCCCGGGGTCTTGCCCGACTCGTCGCCCGACGACGCCAGGTCGAGCACGTCGTCGGCGAGCTGGAACGCGACCCCGAGCTTCTCCCCGTAGGCCGCGACCGTGTCGACGACGGCCGTCGGGCACCCCGCGAACATCGCACCGAGCCGGGCGGACGTCGACAGGAGCGAGGCCGTCTTGTCGGCGAGCACCTCGAGATAGTGCTCGACGGGGTCGTCGCCCTCCCCCGGACCGATCGTCTCGTGCAGCTGTCCCAGGCACAGCCGCTCGAACGTCTTCGCCTGGATCAGGACGGCCTCCGGCCCGAGCGCCGCGACGGTCGACGCCGCGCGGGCGAAGAGCAGGTCGCCGACCATGATGGCGACCGAGTTCCCCCACACGGCGTGCGCGGACGGGGCTCCTCGGCGCACCGGGGCGGAGTCCATGACGTCGTCGTGGTACAGCGACGCGAGGTGCGTGAGCTCGACCACGACCGCGGACTCCACGACCTCCGGGCGCGTCCCGTCCCCGAGCTCGGCGGCGAGCAGCGTGAGCAGCGGCCGCAGCCGCTTGCCCCCCGCGTTGACGAGATGGCGGGACGCGGTGTCGGCGAGCGGGTCGGCGTGCGCGACGGCGTCGCGCAGCCGAGCCTCGACCCCGGCGAGCCGCTCGGTGAGGGCGGCCGCGAGCACGGGGTCCGAGATCGGGATCGCGGTGGTCGTCACGGGCGCGGTCCGATCACGCGGGCCGCGGGGCCCGGCGGGCGCGGGCGGCACGGAAGGCACAGAGGTCACGGGACGAACTTAACCGCCTCGGCCGCCAGATCGAGAACCGGGGACGGGAACACACCGAGAAGGAGCACCCCGAGCGCGCACACGGCGATCGCGATCGTCGTCGGGCCGGTCGACCGGACGACGGTCACTCCCGGCCCCTCGAGCGCGGCGCCGTCGTCGTCCGCCCCGTCCGCTGGCCCCCCGGAGGGCGCGGTGAAGAACATCAGCACGATGATGCGGACGTAGAAGAAGACCGCGACCGCCGACGCGAGGACGCCGACCACGGCGAGCACCCACGTCGAGCCCCCGCCCTGGCCGTCGGGCCCGGCGATGGCCGCGCCGAACGCGGTGAACTTCGCCACGAAGCCCGCCGTGAGCGGGATGCCCGCCATGGAGAGGAGGAAGAGGGAGAACACGCCCGCGAGCCACGGGCTCCGGCGTCCGAGCCCCGCCCACTGGGCGAGGTGCGTCGCCTCGCCGAGGACGGCGACCGGCTGCTCCGCCGCCCCGTCGGTCACGTTGTCCGCGGGGTCGCCCGCCCCGTCGGCCCCCGCTCCCACCGTGGCCGGCACGCGCTCACGCACGGGCGCGGTCTCGCGCACCAGCGTGACGACCGCGAACGCGCCGACCGTCGCGAGGCCGTAGACGAGCAGGTAGAAGACGGTGGCCCGCAGCGAGAGCTGCGAGAACCCGACGACGCCGACGAGGATGAAACCCGCGTGCGCGATCGACGAGTAGGCGAGCAGGCGCTTGACGTCGGTCTGCACGGCACCGACGACGGTCCCGACGACCATGGTGAGCAGCGTGACGATCCACAGCGCGACGAAGAGGTCCTCGCGCGTCGCCAGCGACGACTGCGCGAGCCCGAGGCTCACGACGTACAGGACGCGCAGGAGCGCGCCGAACGCCGCCGCCTTGGTGCACGCGGCCATGAAGCCGGTGATGGGCGTCGGGGCGCCCTGGTAGACGTCGGGCGTCCAGGCGTGGAACGGAGCCGCACCGATCTTGAAGAGCAGGCCCGCGAGGATGAGCAGGACGCCGACGACGACGAGACCGGGCATGGTCGCGAGCGGCCCCTCGGGCGTCGCGAGCGACTGGTACACCTCGACGAGGTCGACCGAGCCGGCGAAGCCGTACACGAGCGCGACGCCGAACACGAACAGCGCGGACGCGAACGCCCCGAGGAGGAAGTACTTGAACGACGCCTCCTGCGACAGGAGGCGACGCCGACGCGCCATCGCCGAGAGCACGTACAGCGGGAGCGAGAGCACCTCGAGCGCGACGAACATCACGAGGAGGTTGCCCGTGGCGGGGAAGATCATCATGCCGCCGACGGCGAAGAGCACGAGCGGGTAGACCTCGGTCTGCTCGAGGCCCTTGCGCCGTGTGAGGTCCTCGTACGGCGACCCGGGGACGGCCGCCGCGGACGGCGCGAACGCGTCCTGGCCGGTCGACGTCTTGTCCGCGATGACGAGGATCGCGAGGAACGCGAGCAGGACGACGATGCCCTGGATCGCGAGCCCGAACGGGTCGATCACCATCGACCCGCCGAGCACCCGCACCCCGTAGGGCGCGCCGTCGCTCCCCTGCACGGCCGGGTCGCGCCACAGCACGACGACGAGCGCGAACGCCGCCGCGGTCGCGAGCAACGCGAGGACGACCTGCGTCGTGCGCCGCACGCGCGCCGGGACGAACGCCTCGATCAGCACGCCGACGACGCCGGCACCCAGCACGACGAGGATCGGGGCGAGGTAGAGCCAGTCGACCGTGGGGGCCACGAAGGAGTCGTTCACGACTCGCTCCCTTCGTCGGTGCTACGGGTGAGGGACGACCCCTGGCTCTCGAAGGCGACCAGCTCGGTCCCCTCGGCGAACGGGTCGGAGCGCGGCGGGTCCTCGACGCCGGCGACCGCGAGGTCGGACAAGGTGACCTCCGCGGGCTCGCGCACGAGGTCGAGCGCCGGCGCCGGGTAGAAGCCGAGGACGAGCAGGACCGTGATCAGCGGCGCGACGACCCACTTCTCGCGCGCGCCGAGGTCGGGAAGCTGGTCGAGCCCTTCACGGGTGCCGCCGGTGAAGATCCGCTGGTAGGTCAGCAGCACGTAGAGCGCGGCGAGCACGACGCCGAGCACCGCGACCAGCGCGGCCCACGGGCTGCGCGCGAACGTGCCGACGAGCACCATGATCTCGCTGACGAACGTCGACAGGCCCGGCAGCGAGAGCGCGGAGAGGCCCGCCACGAGGAACGTCCCCGCGAGCACGGGGACGACCTTCTGGAGGCCGCCGTAGTCCGCGATGCGCTGCGAGCGCTCCGGGTGCCGGGCGATGAGGAAGCCCGCCAGGAGGAACAGCGCACCGGTCGAGATGCCGTGGTTGACCATGTACAGCGACGACCCGGACACGCTGAGCGACGTGAACGCGAAGATGCCGAGCACGATGAACCCGAAGTGCGACACCGACGTGTAGGCGATGAGTCGCATGAGGTCGCTCTGGCCGATCGCCATGAGCGCGCCGTAGAGGATCGAGACGACGGCCAGGACGATCACGACGGGGGCCGCCCATGCGCTCGCGTGCGGGAAGAGCGGGAGGCACAGCGTGAGCATCCCGAACGTGCCGACCTTGTCCAGCACGCCCACGAGGAGCGTGGAGGTGCCCGCGGGCGCGTGCTGCGCGGCGTCGGGCAGCCAGGTGTGGACGGGGAAGAGCGGCGCCTTGATGGCGAACGCGAGGAAGAACCCGAGGAACAGCAGCCGCTCGGTGGTGACCGGCATCGGGTTCTCGGCGAAGTACCCCACGAGGTTCGACGTGAGGAACGCGTCCTCGGGGCGCGCGCCCGTCGTCGGGTCGATCGGCACCTGCACGTACAGCGCGATGACGGCCGCGAGCATGATCAGACCGCCGGCGAGCGAGAACAGCAGGAACTTCACCGCCGCGTACCGCCGCCGCGCCCCGACGCCGAACCCGCCGATCATGAAGTAGACCGGGATGAGCATCGCCTCGAACAGCACGTAGAAGAGGAACACGTCGCGCGCGACGAACACCGCGACCATGAACGCCTCGAGCAGCAGGACGAGCGCGAGGTAGTGGCGCAGGCGGCGCACGTCGCCGTCCTGCTCCTTCCACGCGGCGAGCACCACGAGCGGGACGAGCAGGACTGACAGCGCCACGAGCGCGAGCGCGACGCCGTCGGCGCCCACGGCGTAGCTCGCGCCGATCTGCGGGATCCAGCGGTACGTCTCGGTGAGCTGGTGCGTGCCGGCGGCGGACGTGTCGAACGCGGTGAAGGCGCCGACGAGCAGGCCCAGCTCGACGAGCGCGGCGCCGAGGGCGATGCCGCGCACGGTGCGCAGCGCTCCCGCGCCGACGCCGCGCGTGCGGGCCGCGGCCGTGAGCCACACCGCCGCGGCACCCACGAGGGGCCAGGCGACGAGCAGGGACAGCCAGGGGACGGAGGTTGTCATGGGTGTCTCCCTCTCAGCTCGCGGAGCCGGTGGTCAGGGCGAGGACGACGGCGACGATCACCACGAGGCCGCCGAGCATCGTCGCGCCGTACGAGCGCACGTAGCCGTTCTGCCACCTGCGCAGCCACTCCCCGATCCGGCCGATCATGCCGGCGAGGCCCATCCAGCCGCCGTCGACCATCTCCTTGTCGGCGTAGACGAGCGAGCGCGTGAGGTACTGGCCGGGCCGCATGAACACGGCCTCGTTGACGTCGTCCTGGTACAGGTCGCGCCGGGCGGCACGCGTGAGCACGGAGCCCCGCGGCGCACGGACCGGGACGCTCGACATCGCGTACTGCCGCCACGCGAGCGCCGCACCGGCGAGGACGAGCAGGAGCGTCAGGGTGATGAGCGACCACACCGGCAGGACCGGCTCGTGGTGCTCGGCGTGCCCGGTGACCGGCTCGAGCCACGTGACGAACCGCGAGCCTGCGGCGAGGATGCCGCCCAGCGCGACCGACCCGACCGCGAGGACGATCATCGGCCACGTCATGAGGCGCGGGGACTCGTGCGGATGCTGGACGGGGCCGTCCTGCGGGCCGAGGCCGTCCGCGGATCCGCTGCCGTCGTTCCAGCGACGGCGCCCGGAGAACGTCATGAAGAACAGGCGCGACATGTAGAACGCGGTGATCCCGGCGCCGAGCAGCGCGACGCCGCCGAACACCCACGCCCGCCACGGCTCGCCGTCGACGGGGACGAACGCGGCCTCGATGATCTTGTCCTTGCTCCAGAATCCGGAGAACGGCGGGATGCCGAGGATCGCGAGCCAGCCCATCATGAACGTGATCCACGTGACCTTCATGTACCGCGCGAGCCCGCCGAACCGGCGCATGTCGACCTGGTCGTCCATGCCGTGCATGACCGAGCCCGCGCCGAGGAACATCCCGGCCTTGAAGAAGCCGTGCGTCACCAGGTGGAAGATCGCGAACGCGTACCCGATCGGCCCGAGCCCGGCGGCGAGGATCATGTACCCGATCTGCGACATGGTCGACGCCGCGAGCGCCTTCTTGATGTCGTCCTTGGCGCAGCCGACGATCGCCCCGAAGAGCAGCGTCACCGCACCGACGATCACGACGACGAGCTGCGCCGTGGGCGCGCCCTCGAAGATCGGGGCCGACCGGACGACGAGGTAGACGCCCGCCGTGACCATGGTGGCCGCGTGGATGAGGGCGGAGACCGGCGTCGGGCCGGCCATGGCGTCCCCGAGCCAGGCCTGGAGCGGGAACTGCGCCGACTTGCCGCACGCGGCGAGCAGGAGCGCGATGCTCGTGGCGGTGAGGAGCGCGGTGGACGCCTCCGGCGCCTGCGCGAACACCGTCGTGAAGTCGACCGCGCCGAACGTCGCGAACATGAGCATGAGCGCGACGATCAGGCCGATGTCGCCCACGCGGTTCATGACGAACGCCTTCTTGGCCGCGACCGCGTACGCGCGGTTGTGGTTCCAGAACCCGATGAGCAGGTACGACGCCAGGCCCACGCCCTCCCAGCCGACGAACAGCAGGAGGTAGGAGTCGGCGAGGACGAGCACGAGCATCGCCGCGACGAACAGGTTGAGGTAGGCGAAGAACCGTCGCCGGTCGCGGTCGTGCGCCATGTAGGCGACCGCGTAGACGTGGATGAGCGTGCCGACGAACGTCACGAGGAGCACGAACGTCAGGGACAGCGGGTCGATCCGCAGCCCCATCGCCAGGTCGAGGCCGCCGGAGACGATCCAGTCGCCGATGCGGAAGTCGACCACGCGCTCGTCGACGGGCAGCCCGAGCATCACGAGGAAGAGGACCAGGCCCACCACGAACGCGGCGCCCGACATGAGCACGCCGAACCACGCGCCCCAGCGGTCGCTGCGGCGCCCGGCGAGGAGCAGGACGGCCGCCCCGAGGAGCGGGAGCAGCACCAGGAACGGTGCCGCGAGGAACGCGCCCGGCACGGTCTCGGACGCGGGCACGACGTCGGTCGCGGCCAGCAGTCCGCTCGCCGTGGGCAGGGCGGGAAGGAGCGTCGTCATCGGTGCCGGCCCCTCAGCTCTTGAGCAGGTTGACGTCGTCGACCGAGGCGGACCGACGGGTGCGGAAGATGGACACGATGATCGCGAGGCCGACGACGACCTCCGCCGCCGCGACGACCATGACGAAGAACGCGAGCACCTGACCGGTGACGTCGCCGTGCATGCGGGCGAACGTCACGAACGCGAGGTTCGTCGCGTTGAGCATGAGCTCGATGCCCATGAACACGATGATCGCGTTGCGCCGCAGCAGCACGGTCGCGGCGCCGATCGAGAAGAGGATCGCCGCGAGCACGAGGTAGTTGGTGAGCTCCATCAGTCCTCTCCTCCCCGGTTCTCGCCGGGGTTGCCGTCCGGACCGGTGCCCGTCGACCCGCCGGGCACACGGGACCGCCCCGGGTCGTCCGGGCCGGCGACGTCGCCCGCCGGCGCCTCGCCCTCGGGCTGGTCGGCGGTCACGGTCTGCACGGTGCGCTCGTTCGCGTCCTGGGCCCGCAGCGCGGGCAGCGCCCGCAGCGGCTCGTGCTCGACGAGCACCTCGCGCTCGGCCTCGAGGATCGTCCCCGCCGATCGCTCCTGACCGCGGATGCGCAGGATGCGCGAGACCGACTCCTCGATGGGCCGGCCCTGCGGGTCGAGCGCCGGGGTGTCCATGGCGTTGTTCTGCGCGTACACGCCGGGGGCGGCGAGCGGCGTGAGCCGACCGCCCGCAGGCAGCGCCGCGACCTTCGCGTCGGCCTGCTCGCGCTGACCCACCTTCGGGGTGAGCCGGCGCCGGTGCGTGAGCACGAGCGCCGAGACCGCGGCGGTGATGAGCAGGATGCCCACGACCTCCATCGCGAACACGTAGTCCGCGAAGAGCACGCGCGCGAGCGCGACCGGGTTGGTCGCCGCGTTGGCGAGCTCGAGGCCCACCGACGGCGGGAACGTCGCCTGGGCGACCACGCCCACCAGCACGACCCCGAGCCCGAGCCCGAGGAGCACCCCGACCCAGCGCTGACCGCGGATCGTCTCCACGAGCGAGTCCGACGCGTCGACCCCGACGAGCATGAGCACGAAGAGGAACAGCATCATCACGGCACCCGTGTACACGACCACCTGGACGACGCCGAGGAACGACGCCTCCTGCGCGATGTAGAGGATCGCGAGGTCGACCATGACGAACATGACCGCGATGGCGGCGTGCACCGCCTTGCGCGCGAAGAGCAGCGAGAGCGCCGCCAGGACCATGAGGGGGGCGAGGACCCAGAAGAGGACCGCCTCGCCGCCGCTCGCGGTCACCGGGCGGCCTTCCGGGCCGACGCGGCGGAGGACCGCCCCGAGGTCGGCGTGACCCGCCGGACCTCCGGCGGCGGCCCCGTGGGCTCGGGCGGGAGGGTCGTGTCGTCCGGTCGGTGCTCGCGCACCCAGTCCACCTGCTCGGCCACCGGGCCGCTCACCTCTCCGCGGTAGTACTCGGTGTCCGAGGTCCCGGGCACCATCGGGTGCGGCGCGGCGAGCATCCGCTCCTGGAGCGGCGCGAGCAGGTCCTGCTTCTCCCAGATCATGCCCTCGCGCGTCGGTCCGGCGAGCTCGTACTCGTTGGTCATCGTCAGGGCGCGCGTCGGGCAGGCCTCGATGCACAGGCCGCAGAAGATGCAGCGCAGGTAGTTGATCTGGTAGACGCGCCCGTACCGCTCGCCCGGCGACATGTGGCCGCCGTCGGGGAGGTCCGCGTTGTCCGCGCCCTCGACGTAGATCGCGTCCGCGGGGCACGCCCACGCGCACAGCTCGCACCCGATGCACTTCTCGAGGCCGTCGGGGTACCGGTTGAGCTGGTGCCGCCCGTGGTAGCGCGGCTTCGTCGGCACCTTCTGGCGCGGGTACTGCTCGGTGACCGTCGGGCGGAACATCGAGGAGAACGTGACGCCGAACCCCGCGACGGGGGCGAGCGCCTCGCGCAGCCCCTTCGCCTGGGGGCGCCGGACCTCGTACTCGCCGGGCCGGGTCGGCTTCTGCTCGTCAGCCACGGTCGACCTCCTTGTCGTGGGGCGTGCCAGTTGACCCGGGCGTCCCGGGCGAGCCCACGTCGTCGGGCACGAGGGCGCGACGGCGCGGCGAGGGCGGGAGCGACTGCCCGGGCAGCGGCGGGACGGGGAACCCGCCCGCGAACGCGTCGAACGGCTCGGGCGCGGTACCCGCGGCGCGGGGCGTCGCACCGGGTGGCGCCTTCTTCTCGGGCCAGAACCACACGACGACCACCACCACGAGGGCGAGCGCGACGGCGATGCCGACGAAGACGCGCAGGTCGACGTCGAGGAACTGGCGCACGGCCTGCGCGACGGCGAGGAGCACGAGCCACGCGAGCGCGAACGGGATGAGGACCTTCCAGCCGAACCGCATGAACTGGTCGTAGCGCAGCCGCAGCAGCGTGCCGCGGACCCACACGAAGAAGAACATGACGGCCCAGACCTTGACGAGGAACCAGAGGATGGGCCACCAGCCCTCGTTGAACATCCCGTCGTTGATCGTCGACAGCGGCCACGGGGCGCGCCACCCGCCGAGGAACAGCGTCGTCGCGACCGCGGAGACGTTGAGCATGTTGATGTACTCCGCGAGGAAGAACCACGCGAACTTCATCGACGAGTACTCGGTCATGTACCCGGACACGAGCTCGCCCTCGGCCTCGGGGAGGTCGAACGGCAGGCGGTTCGTCTCGCCGACCATGGAGATGACGTAGATGACGAACGCGGGCAGGAGCGGGATGAACCACCAGAGCTGCGTCTGCGAGTCGACGATGCGCGACGTCGACATCGACCCCGCCATGAGGAAGACGGAGACGAGCGAGAGGCCCATCGCGAGCTCGTAGCTGATGACCTGCGCGGTCGAGCGGACCGAGCCGAGCAGCGGGTACGTCGACCCCGACGACCAGCCGCCGAGCACGATGCCGTACACGCCGAGCGACGCGCACGCGAGGATGTAGAGCGTCGCGACCGGGAAGTCGGTGAGCTGGGCGGGCGTCACGTAGTCCGTGAACGGGATCTGCACCTCGGGCCCGAACGGGATGACCGCGAACACGAGGAGCGCGCAGAACACGGAGATCATCGGCGCGAGCAGGTAGACGAACTTGTCCGCCGCCTTGACCGTGATGTCCTCCTTGAGCAGGAGCTTCATCGCGTCGGCGAGCGACTGGAGCAGGCCGAACGGGCCGTGCCAGTTGGGGCCGGGCCGCACCTGCATGCGCGCCACGACCTTGCGCTCGAACCAGATCGCGAACAGCACGCTCGTCAGCAGGAACACGAGGATGAGGACGGCCTTGACGAGGTACGTCCACCCGTTGTCCTGCGAGAAGTTCGCCGTGATCCCGGGTACGCCCGGTGTCTCGGTGGCGAGCGCGTGGATCACGTGGACGCCGCTCATGCGCCCTCCCCTCCGTCGGTGCTCACGGTCTCGAGGCGGACGACGTCGCCCGGCACCGCGCCGAGCGTCGCGTGCACGGACGAGCCCGGCGAGCGCAGGGGCAGCCACACGACGTGGTCGACCATCTCCGTCACCACGACCGGGAGCGTGATCGCGCCCCGGTCCGTCGAGACGCGCACGACGTCGCCGTCGAACACGTCGGCCGCGGCCGCGGTCGCGGCGGACAGCCGCGCCACGGGGCGCTTCGCCGTCCCGGCGAGGTAGCGCTCGCCGTCCTGGCCGCGCGCGTCGTCGAGCAGGAGACGCCAGCTCGCGAGGACCGCGGTCCCCGGCGCGACGGCGGGCGGTTCCGTGGTCTCGACGTCCGGCGCGGCGCCGCGCTCGCCGTCCCACGCGCCGTCGCCCACGAGCTGGTCGAGCTCGGCGCGCACCGCGTCCACGGTGCCCAGGCCGAGGTCGACGCCCGCTGCGTCGGCGAGCGCGTCGAGCACGCGGTGGTCCGTCATCGCCGTCGAGGCGAGCGCCGCCGGGAACGGGCGCACGCGCCCCTCCCAGCTCACGAACGCGCCCTCACGCTCGACGGGTGGCGCGACCGGGAGCACGACGTCCGCGAGCTCGGTCACCGCCGAGCGTCGCACCTCGAGCGAGACGACGACGTCCGCCGCCTCGAGCGCGCGGCGCGCGTGCGCCGGGTCGGGGAGGTCGTCGAGCTCGAGCCCGCCCACGAGCGCGCCCGCGAGCTGGCCGACCGACAGGGCGTCGAGCATCTCCCCCACGTCGCGGCCCGCCGTCGCGGGGAGCCCGGTCGGCTGGTCGTCCGTGGCGGCCACGCCCCATACGGTCGCGACGTCGACGCGGGCCGCGGCGTCGGCGACCGGGCGCCCGCCCGGCAGGAGGTTGGGCAGGGTGCCGGCCTCGACGCCGCCGCGCTCGCCGGCGCGGCGCGGGACCCACGCGAGGCGTGCGCCCGTCGCGGCGACCGCGCGCAGCAGCGCGCTGTACCCGCCGCGCGTCGCGGCGAGCCGCTCGCCGACGAGGATGACGGCGCCCGGCGTCCGGAGCGCGTCGCTGACCTCGGCGAGGAGGTCGGTGCCCTCGGCCTCGTCGAGCGTGCGGACCTGGTCGCCCGCGGCGATGCCGTCGAGCCACTCCGCCTCGGTGCCCGGCGCGGCCGGGAGGAGCGTGCCGTGCATGCGCTGGACGCCGCGCGACGCGAACGGCGCGACGGAGAACACCCGCACGCCGTGCCGCAGCGCCCCCTTGCGCAGGCGCAGGAACGTCACACCCGCCTCCTCCTCGGCCTCGAGGCCGACGAGCAGGACGGCGGGCGCCTTCTCGAGGTCGGTGAACGTCACCCCGCCGGCGTGGCCGACGGACCGGCCCGCGACGGCGTGCGCGAGGAAGTCCGCCTCCTCGGCGCTGTGGGCGCGGGCGCGGTGGTCGACGTCGTTCGTGCGCAGCCAGGTGCGCGCGAGCTTCGCGTACGCGTACGCGTCCTCGACCGTGAGGCGCCCGCCCGGCAGGACGGCGACGCCCCCGGCGTCGCGCGCCCGCGTCAGGGCGTCCGCCGCGACCTCGAGCGCCTCCGCCCACGAGGCGGGGCGCAGCTCGCCGCGCGTCACCGTGCCGTCCGGGGCGACCTCGCGGTCGCGCACGAGCGGGTGCGTGAGGCGGTCCGGCGCGGACTGCCACGTGAACGCGAAGCGGTCGCGGTCGGTGATCCACTCCTCGTTGACCAGCGGGTCCTCGCCCGCGAGGCGGCGGAGCACCACGCCGCGACGGTGGTCGACACGGATCGCGGAGCCCGACGAGTCGTGCTCGGAGACCCCGGGGGTCGAGACCAGGTCGAACGGGCGCGAGCGGAACCGGTACGCCGCGCCCGTGAGCGCGCCCACCGGGCAGATCTGCACCGTGTTGCCGGAGAAGTACGACGCGAACGGCAGGCCCGACTCGTCCTCGAGCGCGAGCCCGACCGGGCGGTCGCCCGGCGCCTGACCCGCGGGCGGCGCGAAGTCGAGCACCGCCTCGTCGAAGCGCCCGATCTGCTGCGCGGCCCCGCGCTTCTGGAGGTCGATGAACGCGTCGCCCGCGATCTCCTGGGAGAAGCGCGTGCACCGCTGGCACAGGACGCAGCGCTCGCGGTCGAGCAGGATCGTCGTCGACACCGCGATCGGCTTGGGGAACGTGCGCTTGACGTCGACGAACCGGCTCGTCGCGCGGCCGTTGCTCATCGCCTGGTTCTGGAGCGGGCACTCGCCGCCCTTGTCGCACACCGGGCAGTCGAGCGGGTGGTTGATGAGCAGCAGCTCCATGATCCCGTGCTGCGCCTTGTCGGCCACCGGGCTCGTGCGCTGCGTCTTGACCACCATGCCGGGCGTCGCCTCGAGCGTGCACGACGCCTGCGGCTTCGGCATGGGCCGGACGTTGCCCTCGCGGTCCGGCGTCGCCACCTCGACGAGGCACTGGCGGCACGCGCCCGCCGGCTCGAGCAGCGGGTGGTCGCAGAACCGCGGGATCTGGATCCCGATCTGCTCGGCCGCGCGGATCACGAGCGTGCCCTTCGGCACCGACATCTCGACGTCGTCGATCGTGAACGTCACGTGGTCCGCGGGGACCGGGGGCTTGGCCGCGCCACCCGCGGGGACGGCCGCTGAGCCGGTGCCCGGGGCGGGGGTCGTGGTCGTCATCAGTGCACTCCTGCCGTCAGGACGCGGGCCGGGCGGGGCGTGTAGTCGAAGAGGGCCGCTGCCGCGGGGTCGAACGGGCAGCGGTGCTCCGCGATGTGCGCCTCGTACTCGTCGCGGAACAGCTCGATGCTGCTCGTCACGGGCGACGTGGCGCCGTCGCCGAGCGCGCAGAACGCGCGGCCCAGGATGTTGTCGCACGTGTCGAGGAGCAGGTCGAGGTCGGACTCCGAGCCCTGGCCCGCCTCGATGCGCGCCAGGACCTGCTTCATCCAGTACGTGCCCTCGCGGCACGGCGTGCACTTGCCGCACGACTCGTGCGCGTAGAAGTCCGTCCACCGGCTCACGGCCCGCACGACGCACGTCGTCTCGTCGAAGAGCTGGAGCGCTCGCGTACCGAGCATCGAGCCCGCCGCCGCGACCGACTCGTAGTCGAGGGGCGTGTCGAGGTGGGCGTCCGTGAACAGCGGCGTCGACGAGCCGCCCGGCGTCCAGAACTTCAGCGCCTTGCCGCCGCGCATCCCGCCCGCGAGGTCGAGCAGCTCGCGCAGCGTCGTGCCGAGCGGCGCCTCGTACTGGCCGGGGCGCGTCACGTGACCGGACAGCGAGAACAGGCCGAACCCGGCCGAGCGCTCCGTCCCCATCGACGTGAACCAGTCCGCGCCGCGCGCGACGATCGACGGCACGCTCGCGATGGACTCCACGTTGTTGACGACGGTCGGACGCGCGTACAGGCCCGCGACCGCGGGGAACGGCGGCTTGAGCCGCGGCTGCCCGCGGCGCCCCTCGAGCGAGTCGAGCAGCGCCGTCTCCTCGCCGCAGATGTACGCGCCCGCACCGGCGTGGACCGTGACGTCCAGGTCGAAGCCCGAGCCCTGGACGTTCTTGCCCAGGAATCCGGCCTCGTACGCCTCCTCGACCGCGCGCAGCAGGCGGCGGTACACGTGCAGCACCTCGCCACGCACGTAGATGAACGCGTGGTCGCACCCGATCGCGTACGACGTGATCGCGACGCCCTCGACGAGCGCCTGCGGGCTCGCGAGCATGAGCGGGATGTCCTTGCACGTGCCCGGCTCGGACTCGTCCGCGTTGACGACGAGGTAGCGCGGCCCGCCGTCGGGCGCGGGCAGGAAGCCCCACTTCATGCCCGTCGGGAAGCCCGCGCCGCCGCGGCCGCGCAGGCCCGACGCCTTGACCGTCGCGACGACGTCCGCCGGGTCCTGGGCGAGCGCCGCGCGCAGGCCCTCGTAGCCGCCGCGGTCCACGTAGGACGCCAGCGTCCAGGACCGGTCCGCGTCCCACGTGTCCGACAGGACGGGGGTCAGCGGGTCCGGGGTCGGTCGGGCCACGGTGCCCTGCTGCTCGCTCATGCGTCCGCTCCCTTCGACGGGTCGGGCTTGGTGCCAGGAGACTCGGCCTTGCCGCCGGGGTCGACGTCGGCGTCGGTCGTCGGCTTCCGCTCGGCGCTCGACTGCGCCTCGCCGGCGTCGGGCGCACCGCCGGCGGGGGCGCCGCCGTCCGGGGCCGCCTGGGCGTCCGTCTCACCGGCCGGGGCGGTCCAGCCCTGCTCGCGCGCGAGGCGGAGGCCCGCGAGGGTGGGCTCGCCCGCCCCGACGCCCTCGTCGGCGCGGCCGTCGGGGAAACCTGCGAGGACGCGGCTCATCTGCTTGAAGGTGCACACGCTCGCGGCGCCGCGCGTCGGGGCGACGGGCTCACCGGCACGGAGGCGGTCGACGACGTCGGTCGCCGAGCCGGGCGTCTGGTTGTCGAAGAACTCCCAGTTGACCATCATCACGGGCGCGTAGTCGCAGGCCGCGTTGCACTCGACGCGCTCGAGCGTGATCGCGCCGTCCTCGGTCGTCTCGTCGTGCCCGACGCCGAGGTGGTCCGACAGCTCGTCGAAGATCGCGTCGCCGCCCATGATCGCGCACAGCGTGTTGGTGCAGACGCCCACGGTGTACGTCCCGTTGGGGTGGCGCTTGTACTGGGTGTAGAAGGTCGCGACGGCCGAGACCTCGGCCGCGGTGAGGCCGAGCTGCTCCGCGCAGAACAGGATGCCGTCGCGCGAGACGTAGCCGTCCTCCGACTGCACGAGGTGCAGCATCGGCAGCAGCGCCGACCGGGACTCGGGGTAGCGGGCGACGATCTGCGCGGCGTCGGCGGCGAGGCGGGCCGTCGTCTCCGCGTCGTACCCGGGGCGCGGCCCACCGGCGGGCGTGCCGTTCGTCGCAGGTCCGGCGTCGATGGTCATCGGTCCACCCCTCCCAGCACGGGGTCCAGGGAGGCGACGGCGACCACGACGTCGGCCACCTGGCCGCCCTCGCACATCGCCGCCACGGCCTGGAGGTTGTTGAACGACGGGTCGCGGAAGTGCGCCCGGTAGGGGCGCGTGCCGCCGTCGGAGACGAGGTGCACCCCGAGCTCGCCGCGCGGGTGCTCCACGGTCTGCCAGGCCTGGCCGACCGGGACGCGGAAGCCCTCGGTGACGAGCTTGAAGTGGTGGATCAGGGCCTCCATGGAGGTGCCCATGATCTCCTTGATGTGCTCGAGCGAGTTGCCCTGGCCGTCGCTGCCGATCGCGAGCTGCGCCGGCCACGCGATCTTGCGGTCGCCCACCATGACGGGCTGCCCGGCCGTCCTCTCGAGGCGCTCGAGGCACTGCTCGACGATGTGCAGCGACTGGTAGCACTCCTCGAGCCGCAGCACGACGCGGTCGTAGCAGTCGGCACCGGTCGCGGTCGGGACGTCGAAGTCGTACGTCTCGTAGCCGCAGTACGGGTCGGTCTTGCGCACGTCGTACGGGTGGCCGGTCGAGCGCAGCACGGGCCCGGTCACGCCGAGCGCCATGCAGCCCGCGAGGCTCAGGTGCCCGACCCCGACGAGGCGGCCCTTGAAGATCGGGTTCGCGAGCATGAGGTCGCCGAGCTGGCCGAGGTACCGCCGGATGAGCGGGTCGGCCGCGCGCACCTGCTCGACGAGGTCCGGCGGGACGTCCTGCGCGACGCCGCCGGGGCGCACGTACGCGTTGTTCATGCGCAGGCCCGTCACGGCCTCGAAGATCCGCAGGATCTCCTCGCGCGCGGTGAACGCGATGGTCATGACGGTCGTCGCGCCCATCTCGTTGCCGCCGGTGCCCAGGCACACGAGGTGGGACGCGATGCGGTTGAGCTCCATCATCAGCACGCGGATGACGCTCGCCCGCTCGGGCACGTCGTCCGTGATGCCGAGCAGCTTCTCGACCGCGAGGCAGTACGCCGTCTCCTGGAACAGCGGCGCGAGGTAGTCCATGCGCGTGCAGAACGTGACGCCCTGCGTCCACGTCCGGTACTCCATGTTCTTCTCGATACCGGTGTGCAGGTAGCCGATGCCGCAGCGCGCCTCGGTGACCGTCTCGCCGTCGATCTCGAGCATGAGGCGGAGCACGCCGTGCGTGGACGGGTGCTGCGGGCCCATGTTGACGACGATGCGCTCCTCGCCGAGCGCAGCCGCCGCGACGGCGCTCTCCGCGATGTCTGCCCAGTCGCCGCCCGACGCCTCGAAGCTCGGGACGCCCTCGTCGAAGTCGCCGACGGGCGGGCGGGTCGAGTGCGGGGCGGCGCCGGGGGCGCCGGTGGTGTGCGTGCTCACGAGTACGACCTCCTCGTGTCGGGCGGGGGCACCGTCGCGCCCTTGTACTCGACGGGGATCCCGCCGAGCGGGTAGTCCTTGCGCTGCGGGTGGCCCGGCCAGTCGTCGGGCATCTCGATGCGCGCCAGCGACGGGTGACCGTCGAAGACGATGCCGAAGAAGTCCCACGTCTCGCGCTCGTGCCAGTCGTTCGTCGGGTAGACGGACGTCGTGGTCGGGACGTGCGGGTCGGCGTCGGGCACCGACACCTCGAGGCGCAGGCGCCGCCCGTGCGTGATCGAGGTGAGGTGGTAGACGGCGTGCAGCTCGCGGCCGACGTCGTGCGGGAAGTGCACGCCGCTCACGCCCAGGCTCAGCTCGAACCGCAGGTCCTGGTCGTCGCGCAGCGCGCGGCACACGTCGACGAGGTGGTCGCGGTGCACGTGGATCGTCAGCTCGGCGTGCGCGCCGGGCGGGTCCACGACGACGCGCTCCACCGCGGCCTCGAACCGCGTCCCGCCCTCGGCGAGCACCTCCGCGAGGACGTCCACGACGTCGTCGAACCAGCCGCCGTACGGCCGCGGGCTCGCCCCGGGCATCGCGACGGGCTGGACGAGCCCGCCGTACCCCGACGTGTCGCCCGAGCCGTGGACGCCGAACATGCCCTCGCGCACCTCGACGACCTCGAGCGTGCGCGGCGCGCCCGCCCCCGTGACCAGGTCGCCCGACCGCGGGCCGTTGACCTCCTCGGGCTGCGGCACGGGCGTGCCGCCGCCCGTCTTCTCGTCCGTCACCGCAGCAGCCCCTTCATCTGGAACGTGGGCGTCGCCTCGAGCGCCGCCGCCTCGGCGGCGCGCGCCGCCTCCTTGCGGTTCACGCCGAGCGGCTCGTGCTGGATCTGGTCGTGCAGCGCGAGGATCGCGTTGATGAGCATCTCCGGCCGCGGCGGGCAGCCCGGGAGGTAGATGTCCACGGGCACGATGTGGTCGACGCCCTGCACGATCGCGTAGTTGTTGAACATGCCGCCGCTGGACGCGCACACGCCCATCGACAGCACCCACTTGGGCTCGCTCATCTGGTCGTAGACCTGCCGCACGACCGGCGCCATCTTCTGGCTCACGCGCCCGGCCACGATCATGAGGTCCGCCTGGCGCGGCGAGGCGCGGAAGACCTCCATGCCGAAGCGCGACAGGTCGAACCGCGAGGCGCCGGCGGCCATCATCTCGATCGCGCAGCACGCCAGCCCGAACGTCACGGGCCAGAGCGAGGCCTTGCGCAGGTACCCCGCGAGGTCCTCGATCGTGGTCAGCAAGAAGCCCGAGGGAGCTTCCTCGATCCCCATGGTGTTCTCCTAGTTCTCTCGCCGGTGCCCGCTGGCGCGGACGGTCGGTCGTCCGCTCAGTCCCACTCGAGACCACCCCGGCGCCACTCGTAGACGAACGGGACGGTGATGAGCGCGAGGAACGCGAGCATCGCGACGAGGCCGAAGGTCGCGAGCGTGGCGAAGTCGACCGCCCACGGGTAGAGGAAGACGACCTCGATGTCGAAGACGATGAACGTCATGGCGACGAGGTAGTACTTGATCGGGAACCGCCCGCCGCCGATCGCGTGGGGCGTGGGCTCGATGCCGCACTCGTAGGCGTCGAGCTTGGCGCGGTTGTAACGCTTGGGGCCGATGACCGCGCTCGCGGCCACGCCGCCGAGAGCCAGCACGGCGGCCACGCCCATGAGGACGAGAAGCGGTACGTAGGGGTTGGTCATCGCGTACTCCTCGAGTGGGGGCTCGGGACGGGAACGCCCGAGCGGTGCCCGGGAAGACCTGTGGGTGGTGCGAGTGCCCGCGTCGTTGCGGACCCACCTCGGGGGCTCATGACGAGGGCACCACCCTCGTCAGCCCCGCGATGACGCGGTCGACCCAGTCGCCGCCGCGGGGCTCGTAGCAGTCGGACAGGAGCTTGAGGACGAACCGCATGACGACCGGGCGCGGGAGCCCGTAGCGCGTACAGATCCGCATGATCTCGGGGTGCTCGATGAGCTTCACGAAGTACCGGCCGAGCGTGTAGTAGCCGCCCAGGTCGCGGCGCATGATCCGCGGGTACGTCTGGAGCGCGCGCTCGCGACCGCCGTCGGTGAGCCGCACGCGCGACTGCGCGACGACGTCGGCCGCTGCCCGCCCGGCCTGCATCGCGTACGCGATGCCCTCGCCGTTGAACGGGCTGACCATGCCGCCCGAGTCGCCGACGAGCAGCACACCGCGCGTGTAGAGCGGGGACCGGTTGAAGCCCATGGGGAGCGCCGCGCCGCGCACGGGGGCGAGCTGGTTCTCCTCGGTGAACTCCCACTCCTCGGGCGCGTTGCGCATCCACGTGGCGAAGAGGTCCTTGTAGTCGACGTTCGCGGCCGACTGGCGCGCCGGGGTCGAGCTCACCGAGCCGAGCCCGACGTTCGCCGTCCCGTCCCCGAGCGAGAAGATCCAGCCGTAGCCGGGCAGCAGGTTGGACTCGCGCGGCGTGCCGTCCCACAGCTCGAGGTGGGACTCCATCCACGGGTCGTCGTGGCGCGGGGTGCGGAAGTACGTGCGGACGGCGACGCCGATCGGGCGGTCCTCGCGCCGCGCGAGGCCGAGCGCGAGCGCGAACCGCGACGAGACGCCGTCGGCCGCGATGACGACGGGCGCGCGGTAGGTGACCTCGTCGCCCGCGCGCCGACCCTTGTCGTCCACGGGCCGGGCGGTGACGCCCACGACGCGTCCGGTGCGCTCGTCGAGCACGGGACCGGTGACGGCGGTGCGCTCGAGGAGCTTGGCCCCCGTGCGCTGCGCGTGCTCGGCGAGCGTGCGGTCGAACGAGTGGCGCGCACGGGCCATTCCGTAGCTCGGGTACGACGCGAGGTCGGGCCACGCGAGCTCCCACGAGCGGCCGCTCGCGACGACGCGCAGGCCCTGGTTCCGGATCCAGCCGTCCTCGGCGCGCGTCGGCACTCCCATGCGCACGAGCTCGGCGACCGCGCGCGGCGTCAGGCCGTCGCCGCAGATCTTGTCGCGCGGGAACGACGACTTCTCGAGCAGGAGGACGCTCAGGCCGGCGGCGGCGCAGTAGTGGGCCGCCGCGGAGCCCGCCGGACCCGCACCCACGACGATGACGTCGGCGTCGTCGAGCCTCGCGCCCACCGTGCTCACCTCACCGTCCGGTCGTCGGGACACCCTCGTGGAGGTCCACCGTCACCCGAGCCGGGACACGGCGCACCCACCGTCCTTGTGAAGTCGGTCACAATGGACATCGCCACTCTAGTCACTCCCGGCGCGGGATGTGTAGCAAGGCGACCCTTCCCTGGGAGATCCTGTGACGAAGGTCCTCCCCCGCGACGACTCCCGACCCTGTGGCTCGGGACCGCCGGGCAAGGGGGCCCGCGCGCGGATGGCCTAGCCTCCCGGCGCTGCCCCGGGTCGCGCGACGAGCTGCCTGCTCGCGTCGCCGCAGGTCAGCGACCTCCGGACGACGCCGCCCGCGTTCGTCCGAGCCGAGCGAGCACCACACCGGTCGCGGCCGCGAGCGCCGCGGCGGTCGCGAGCCACCACGCGTCGACCCCGGTGCGCGCCAGCCCCGGACCGGTCGACGGGGGCTCCTCCCCCGCTGCGGGCGGCGGGGCGGGGTCCGTGACGCCCACGAGGTGCACGGTCTCCAGCACCCCGGCGACCGAACGGCGCATGGACGACGGCGCGTCCGGCGACATCGCGACGCTCACCTCGACCCGACCCGACTCGCCCGGGTCGAGGACGGGACCCTCCCAGGTCGCGGCGACCGGCGCGGCACCGTCCAGCCGGACGTCGAGCCACGCGCCGAGCCCCGTCCGTGGGACCGTCGGGTCGACGTCGGTCGCGAGCTCGACGAGGACGCGCGCCGCCGTCGGGCCGTCGTTGCGGACCCACAGGTCGCGCGCGACGGTCGCCCCCGGGACGACGAGCGCGTCCGACCCGAAGAGGGACGCCGGGAGCCCGGGTGCCCACGCGGCGCCGTCGACGCTCAGCCGGAGGGCGTCCTCGTCCCCCGGCGCGCTGCTCGCCGGAGCTCCTGGCGACGTGCCGGCCGTCGCTCCCACGGCCACCTGTCCCGGCCCGGCGAGCACGACCGCGAGCAGCACCCCGGCGAGCGCGCGTCGTGCCCCTCGTCCCGGCCCCCTGCTCACGGGTTCACCGCCGTGGGCCTCCGGCGCCGCGAGCGCTCGCGCAGTCCCGCCGCGACCTGCCAGGCGCCCCACCCGAGGAGCCCGGCCGCCGCGACGACGGCGACGGTGCGGCGCGCGTCGCCCGACACCGCGGAGCTCACCCAGCCGAGCAGCGGGACCGCGTAGACGACCGTGCCGCGGACCTGCACGGGGCGGACGGGCTCCGGGTCGGGCGCGGCGTTGGCGTCGCCCTGCGTCGTGAGGACCCGCCCGTCGTCGGCCCCCACCCCGACGGCCACCACCCGGTGCGTGACGACCTCCGGCCGACCCGAGGCGAGCTGGTACGTGACCACGTCGCCCGGCGCGACGCGCTCGACGTCGACCGGCCGCACGACGACCATCGTCCCGGGCGGGTAGGTCGGCCGCATGGACCCGGTGAGCACCGTGTACGGCGTCGCCCCCAGCACGAGCGGCACGACGACCCCGACGAGCGCGAGCGCGACGGCGCACCCGAGCGCGAGGACGCGGAGCACCCGGGCGAGCGGCCCGTGCTCCTTCGCACCGCCCTCGCGGTGCCGCCCGCCCCGCTCAGGCACAGGAGACCCCCGACAGACCGGTGCCCGCGACGAGCGCGCCGCGGACCGACACGGCGTTGCCCGGGACCGAGACCCACCCCGACGCGTGCACGGACTGGACGCTGACCTGCAGTGTCGTACCGCCCAGCAGCAGGTCGAGGATCGACTGGAGGAGCCCGCCCAGCAGCGACTCGGTGATGACGAGCTGCGTCGCCGTGGTCTCGGTGGTCGTCGACTGACCGCCTCCCGCGATCGTGACGCGATAGCGCGCCGGGGCGGGGGTGGGCGCCGTCCACCGCACGGTCGCGCTCCGCGCGAGGTTGGTTCCCGTCGTCGTGCACGTCGTCCCGGTCGGTGCGGGCACCGTCCCCGCGGACACCGTCGACCAGAGCGACCCGCTCGCGGTCCACCACGCGGCGGCCGGGGCGCCCACGAGCGCGAGCGCCACGGCCAGCGCGGCGACGACCCGGAGCCGGGCGCCGCGCCTCACGACGGCCTGCTCTCGAGCGTGACCGTCACCGCGACCTGGGCGCTCTGGCCCTGCCAGCCGCTCGGGCTCCCCGCGGGCAGCGTGTAACGGACGCACACCTGCGTCGTCGCGCCCCGCGCGTAGGTCTGCGGGCTGAGCGTCCCGGCCGGCAGCGCCGTCCCCGTGCACGTCGCCCCGGGGTAGAACGCGACGGTCGGCGCCACGACGCCCTCGGTCGCGACCGCGAGCCGGTAGCGCCACGTCCCGTCGCCCGTGTGGTGGACGGCGATCACTCCGTCGCGCGACTGGCCGGGGAACATGCCCGCGAGGTCGGGGAACGACTGCCACGACGTCTCGACGCCGAACGAGCCCGATCGCACGTCCGCGCCGCTCACCGGCTGCGACGCGGACCACGTGGCCCACGCCGCGCCCGCCGAGAGCGGGAGCGCGGCGAGCGCGAGCACGACGACGGCACGCGTGACGGCCCGGCGGCCGCTCAGGACGCCGCCCGCACCCCGGTCCGGGGCCGGACCGGGCGACCGTGCGCGGCGGGAGCGGACGATGCCCACCGCGAGCCTGTCAGAGGTGCTGCTCGAGCGTGAACGTCAGGCTCGACAGGTTCACGACCGAGTTCGTCGCGACCTGGTCGGCCGTGGCCTCGTCGAACGTCAGCGTGACGTCGGCGTCGACCGCCGGGTAGGCCGCCGTCGACGGCGCGACCTCGAACGTGCCGTCGCCGTTGTCCGTCGCCCACGCCGGCGGGCCGTCGAGCACGAACGCCACGTCGAGCGCGTCGACGAGCGCCGGGTCGCCCGTGAGCGTGTCCGTGCCGGAGACGGCGAGGGTCGACTGGAGCGAGTCGCCGATCGCGGTCACGGTGAGCGGCTGGCTGAGCGCCAGCACGTCGCCCGGGACGATGCGGACCGCGGTGACGTCCGCGACCGCGGCCCCGTTGAGCGTCCAGGCCGCGGTGCCCAGCGCGAGGTCCAGGTCACCGGAGGCGATGTCCCCCGCCTCGGCGACGGCCTGCGAGTCGGACCACAGCGCGTACGTCCCGGCCCCGCCGAGCAGGAGGAGCGCCCCCGCCCCGATCGCCAGCGCACCCTTGGTCATCCGTTCTATGTCGTGCCCCCGTCATGCCGCGCGCGGGCCCCCTGTGGCCGCGCTCGTCCCTCGACGGTAGGTCGGGCACGGCGGAGCGGCCTGCCCAGCCGTCGGGCGGGCCGGGTGAATTCGGCGTCGCCCGCGCCGACGGCGCCGACTGCGGCGACGGCGTCAGGCGGGTCGCGTGCCCCGGTGGAGCGCGACGATGCCGCCGGAGAGGTTGCGGTAGGCGACCTTCTCCCAGCCCGCGCGGAGCAGGAGCCGGCCGAGCCCGACCTGGTCGGGCCAGGCCGCGATGGACTCCGCGAGGTACTCGTACGAGCCGCCCTCGCGCGTGACCGCGGCGGCGATGCGCGGCAGCGCCTGCACGAGGTACTCCTGGTAGACGACGCGGAACGGGGCCCACGTCGGGGTCGAGAACTCGCAGATCACGACCCGACCGCCCGGACGGACGACGCGCAGCATCTCGCGCAGCGCGCCCTCGGTGTCGACGACGTTGCGCAGCCCGAACGAGATCGTGACGGCGTCGAACGTGCCGTCCGCGAACGGAAGGTGCGTCGCGTCACCGGCGACGAACGGCAGGTCGGGCCGGCGCTCCTTGCCGACCTGGAGCATGCCGAACGAGAAGTCGCAGGGCACGACGCGCACCCCGTCGTCGGCGAACGGCTCGGACGACGTCCCGGTCCCGGCCGCGAGGTCGAGGACCTTCTCCCCCGGCAGCGCGCCGACCGCGCGCACCGTCGCCCGGCGCCAGGCACGGTCCTGGCCGAGCGACAGGAGGTCGTTCGTCAGGTCGTAGCGCGAGGCGATCCCGTCGAACATCGACGCGACCTCGGAGGGCTTCTTGTCCAGGTTGGCGCGGGGCATGCCGCCCATGGTTCCACGTCCCCGCACCGCAGGGCGCACCCGCTGACGCGGCTTACGCTGGGAGGCGATGACTGCAGAACCGTCGGCCACGGCCGCACAGCCCCACCCTCTGGTCGTGAGGACCACCCGGATCCCCGACCTGCCCGGCGGTCTGGACGCCCTCGTCGACCTCCTGCCCGACGCGCGGCCCCTCGCCTGGGTGCGCCGCGGCGACGGGATCGTGGGCTGGGGCGAGGCGCTGCGCCTCGAGACGTGGGGTCCCGGGCGGTTCGCCGACGCCGAGACCGCGTGGCACGAGACGCTCGCGCGCGCCGTCGTGCGGGACGAGGTGGGGCTGCCCGGGACGGGACCGGTCGCGTTCGGCTCGTTCGCGTTCGACGACTCCGCCCCCGGCGACGACGCGCACGACCCGGTCCGCGCGGGCGGCGTGCTCGTCGTGCCGCGCGTCGTCGTCGGCCGGCGCGACGGGCAGTCGTGGCTCACCACCGTCGACACCGCGGGCTCGCTCTCGTCCTCGCCGACCGACGCGCTGCGGCGCACGCCTCGCACGCCCGTCACGTCGCCCGGCGAGGTGGCGTGGCACGACGGCGCGCTGCGGGCCGACGACTGGGCGGCCGTCGTGGCGGAGGGGGTCGAGCGCATCCGCTCGGGCGCGCTCGAGAAGGTCGTCCTGGCGCGCGACGTCGTCGCGCACACCGCCGAGCCCGTCGACCCGCGCTGGCTGCTCTCCCGGCTCGCCTCGGCGTACGAGGCGTGCTGGACGTTCTCCGTCGACGGCCTCGTGGGTGCGACGCCCGAGCTCCTGGTCCGCAGCGAGAAGGGGCTCGTCACGTCGCGCGTGCTCGCGGGGACGATCCGCCGCGCCGGGCTGTCCGACGACGAGGCGCTCCTCCGGGCGGCCCAGCTCGCCCGGTCCTCGAAGGATCTCGAGGAGCACGAGTACGCCGTGCGGTCCGTCGCGCAGGCACTCGCCCCGTTCTGCTCGTCGATGAACGTGCCCGACGCGCCGTTCGTGCTGCACCTGCCGAACGTCATGCACCTCGCGTCGGACGTGACCGCGGTCCTCGCACGCGGCGCCGTCGTCCCGGGCTCGTCGGGCGGGGCGGCGGCGGGGCCCACGAGCCTCGCGCTCGCCGCGGCCCTGCACCCGTCGGCAGCCGTGTGCGGCACGCCGACGAGCGTCGCGCGCGAGCTGATCCGCGAGATCGAGGGCATGGACCGCGGTCGCTACGCGGGACCGGTCGGGTGGCTCGGTGCGGACGGCGACGGCGAGTGGGGCATCGCCCTGCGCTCGGCCGAGCTCTCGGCCGCGGACCCCCGGTCGGTGCGGCTGTTCGCCGGGTGCGGGATCGTCGCCGCGTCCGACCCGACGGCGGAGGTCGCCGAGTCGGAGGCGAAGCTCGAGCCGATGCGCTACGCCCTCGGCGGGTCCTGACGCCGCACCGGCCGAGCGCCGGGGTGTGGAACGTCACCCACGCTGACTGCCGACCGCCACCCGGGACGCCCCGACCGGGGCGTGACCGCGCTGCTAGGTTCGGGAGGTGTCCGAATCCTCCCAGATCTCCGTCTCCCGCCCCAGCGTCCCGACCGGCGTTCTCGTCCGCCGTGCCGTCGTCGCGGACCGTGACGACGTGTGGCCGCTCGTCCTCGAGCTGCCCCGTCACGACCCCGAGCGCGAGGCGTTCGAGCGGTCCTTCGGGCCCCTGCTCGCCGCGCTCGACACGTACTTCGCGGTGGCGGAGCTGCCCGACCGTGGCGTCGTGGGGTACCTGCTCGCGAACCGGCACCTGACCTTCGCGTCCAGCGGCGTCGTGTGCCGGGTCGAGGAGGTCGCCGTCCTCCCGTCGCACCGCCGCCAGGGCATCGGTCGCCTCCTCCTCGAGAGCGCCGAGGAGTGGGCGGCCGAGGTCGGCGCGCGCCGCGTCGGCCTCGCCACCGGTCTCTCCAAGGAGTTCTACCTCTCCGGCGGGTACGCCGAGACCGCCGGCTTCTTCACCAAGCACGTGGAGGCACCGGCCCCGCCCGCCTCGTCGGGCGGCGAGGCGCCGTGGGCGCCGAGCGCCGCGGTCGCCGACTGAGCCGGACGACGACGAGCGGCCGGCACGGGGGATCCGTGCCGGCCGCTCGGTGCGGTGCCCCGACCGCGGGGGGACGTCCACGGTCCGGCCACCCGCCCGCCGCGGTCAGAGGTCACGGCGGGACGTGGCGCGGGGTGCGGGTCGCGCGTGCCGGCACGACGACCCGCCCCGCAGATCGTGGGCGCCCCTCGCGGGGCGCCCGCCAGGGTCAGCCCTGGCCGCCGAAGAACCAGTCGAACGGGTTCGGCACGTTGCCCGGGTCGGTCGGGTCGGTCTGCTGACCCTGGTCGCCGCCCTGCTCGCCACCCTGGTCGCCCTGGCCGGGGAGCTGGCCCTGGCCCTCCTGACCCGGGAGCTGGCCCTGGCCGTCCTGGGGCCCCTGGCTCTCGTCGTCGGCGGGACGCGTCGCGAGCGTCACGTCGACCTCGGTCGTCTTCCCGTCGCGCACGACGGTCAGCGTGGACTTGGCGCCCGCCGCGCGCTCGCGGACGAACGCGGTGAGCGACTCGGCGCCCCCGACGGCGTGGCCGTCGATCTCGACGATCACGTCACCGGACCGGATGCCGGCCTCGGCGGCCGGCGAGCCGTCGGTCACCTCCTGGACCTCGGCGCCGCGGCGCGTGACACCGTCGGCGGTCGCGGTCGCGTCCGCGAGCGTCACCCCGAGGAACGCGTGCTCGGCGGTGCCGTTCTCGATGAGCTGCTCGCTGATCGACTTCGCGAGGTTCACCGGGATGGCGAACCCGAGCCCGATCGAGCCGGACTGGGTGCCGCCGCCCGAGAGCGTCGCGATCGACGACGTGATGCCGATGACACGACCCTGCGCGTCGAACAGCGGACCGCCCGAGTTGCCGGGGTTGATCGCGGCATCGATCTGGATCGCGTTGGTCACGACGGACGTGCCGCCGTCCTCGCCGGACGCGGACACCGGGCGGTCGACGGCCGACACGATGCCGGTGGTCGCCGTGTTCGCGAGGCCGAGCGGGTTGCCGACCGCGAGGACGGACTCACCGACGCTCACGTCGTCGGAGTCGCCGAGCGTCGCGGGCTGGAGGTCGTCGGGCGCGTCGACGAGCTGCACGACGGCGAGGTCGGTCGCCGGGTCGAGCCCGACGATCTTCGCCTCGAAGAGCCGCCCGTCGCTGAGCGTCACCTGGACGGTGTCGTTCTCCGCGCCGGACACGACGTGGTTGTTGGTCACGACGTGGCCCTGGTCGTCGATGATGACGCCCGACCCTTCGGCGCCGCCCTGCGAGGTCTGCACCTGGATCGCGACGACCGACGGGGCGACGGCCTTCGTCACGGCCTCCCAGTCGGGGTTCTGCGACGACGAGTCGGAGACGGGCGCGGCCGTGTTCTCCTGGTGCTGGCCGACGTCCGCGAGCGACGCCGAGTCCTGGTCGGCGCCGAACGCACCGGTGAGACCGGCGGTGCCGACGCTCGCGAGGACCGCGGCCGCGGCGGCCGCGCTCACCACCGGCACCCACGTGCGCCGACGCTTCGGGCTCTCCGCCGCGCCCTGCTCGGTCGGGACCGGCGGCGCGGGCGGCGGCCCGAAGCTGCCGGACGGCGCGTGCGGTCCGGACTGCGCGGGGCGCGCGTACGGGTTGGGCATGGGCGTCGCCGCGGTGTGCGCCGTGGGGGCGGGCTGCGGCGTGGAGAGATGCTGCACGTGCTGCGGCGCGCCGAGCGGCTGCGTCGGGTGCGTCGTGGGGTGCGCCGCGGTCGCCGGGAGCGGCTGCGTCGCGGCGACGGGGGCCGGCGGCTGCGTGGGCGTCCCGGCAGGCGTCTCGGCAGCGACCGACGCGGCACGCTCGGCGGCGGCGGGCGTCGTCGCGGCGGGAGCGGCGGCCGGCGTCGACGCGGGCGCGTCGGGGGCCGGCGTGGTGGGGGTGGGCTCCGTGCCCGGGGTGTTCGTCATGGTGGGCCTCCTCGGTTCTGCCCACTACTTCACACCGCCGCGCTTGAACGAGGCTTGAACGAGCCTGGGAGTTCGCTGCGAGTTTTTGACGCGTCGTCAGCGGCCCGCCACGAGCGTCGCGCGGACGGCGTCACGCACCCGCTCCGCCAGGCGCAGGCCGGCCTGCCGTCGCTCCGCCCGGGACACGCGCACCTCCAGCACCTGGACGCCGTGGCTCGGAGCCGCGAGCGCGTGCCGCAGCGAGGGGACGTCCTGCACGAGCTGGTGGTCCACGCCGTACCCGGCGCAGAGCTGGGCGAGGTTCGCCCCGTGCGGGGTCGCGAAGACCCGCTCGAACGTGCGCCCCGCCGCCTCGGACGTCTCCCCGAGCCCGCCCGGCTCGAGACCGGCGAAGATCGAGCCGCCGTCGTCGTTCACCACGACGAGCTGGAGGTCGACGTGCGGCTCGTGCGGACCGCGCAGGAGACCGCCCGCGTCGTGCAGGAACGTGAGGTCACCGAGCAGCGCGCGCGTGCGTCGGTGCAGGCGGACGGTGGCCACCGCCGCGCCGAGCGCGGTGGACACGGTGCCGTCGATCCCGGCGAGGCCCCGGTTCGCGAGGACGCGCGGTGCGTCGGCGTCGACGCCGAGCACGAGGGCCAGGTCGCGCACGGGGTTGGACGACCCGACCACGAGGAGGTCGTCCGGCCCGCACGCGCCGACCACGGCTCGCGCCACGCTCGGGCCGTCCGCCAGCGACCCGTCCGTCGCCGCGGCGACGACCTCTGCCGCCGCTGCCGACGCCGCGCGCCAGCGCGCGAGCCACCCCGGGTCGGTCGCGTGGCCCGAGCTCGGCCCGGGCGCGGGCCCGGACGGGTCCGGGACGCCCGGGCGCGGGTCGAGCCACCGCTCGGGTACCGCCGGCAGGACCGTGGACGCGTTGCGCGCGGCGTCGGGCCACGGGCCGGCACCCGGCGCCACGACGCTCACCTCGACGTCGGGACGCCCGAGCAGACGCTGCACGGGCCGCGAGAGCGTCGGGCGGCCGAGCACGACGACGTGCTCGATGCCGTCCACGAGCGCGTCGACCCCGAGCACGAGCGCGTGCGCGACGACCAGGTTCGGGCCGCCCGCCGCCCCCGACGACGGCTCCGCGAGCAGGGGCCAGCCACGCGCCTCGGCGAGGTCGCGCGCGACGCGGCCGGCGCCGTCGCCCGCGACGACGACGGTCCGCACGCCGGGCACCGGCACGGCGACGGGCGCGACCGGCGCGCCGAGGAGCGCGGCGTCGTCGCGCGGCTGCGGGATCGACGGCACGGGCGGCACCGCGGCAGGCAGCACGACGGCCGAGCGGGCACCGCGCGGGTCGGGACCCGGCGCGGCGAGCGCGTCGGTGCCGGTCGCGACGCCGGGGACGAGGGGCTCGCGGTACGCGAGGTCGAGGTGCACCGGGCCGGGGTGCCCCGAGCGCGCGCCGACCGCCTCGGCGAGCGCACGCGTCGCGACGGCGAGGAGGTCGCGCACCTCGCCCGGGCGGCCGTCGGGGGCGGGGACGTCCGCGGCGAACCGCACCGCCGCGCCGAAGATCCCGGCCTGGTGCGTCGTCTGGTTCGCACCCGTGCCGCGCAGCTCGTGCGGCCGGTCGGCGGTGAGGAGCACGAGGGGGACGCCGGTGTGGTGCGCCTCGAGCACCGCCGGGTGAAGGTTCGCGACGGCCGTCCCGGACGTCGTGACGACCGCGACCGGCCGGGGCAGAGCGACGCCGCCGCGCACGACCGGACCCGCGCCGCGCGAGAGGCCGACGGCGAGGAAGCCGGCCGCGCGCTCGTCGACCCGGACGTGCAGCGTGAGGTGCCCGAGGTCCGACGCGGCCGCGAGCGCGTAGGCGAGCGGCGCGCTGCGCGACCCTGGCGCGAGGACGACGTCCGCGACACCCTCGTGCAGCAGCCGGTGCACGAGCGCGAACGCGCTGCGCACCGCGGGCGGCTGCGCGTCCAGGCCGTCGAGCAGAGCGTCGAGGTCCGAGCCGCCGGGCGGCGTCCCGGCGCCCGGGCCGGGCGGGGTCCCGAGCGCGCTCATCGCGCACCTCCCGCGAGCACCAGGCCCGAGACACGGTCGAGCCGTTCGCGCCAGCGGCGGTCGGTCTCGTCGTCGGGCGCGGTGGCCGCGAGCGCCGCGGCGGAGGGCTCGGGGCGGACGACGGGCAGCGCGCCGTCGACGGGCACGAGCGGCGGGTCGGCCACGTCGGCGACGAAGAGGTTCACGGTCGCGAGCCCGCACGCGTAGGGCAGCTCGGGGAGCGCGGCCGCGAGCGCGACGCCCGCGGCGATGCCCACGGACGACTCGAGTGCGGACGACACGACGACGGGCAGGCCGACCTGCTCGGCGAGGTCGAGGCACGCGCGCACGCCGCCGAGCGGCTGCACCTTGAGCACCACGACGTCCGCGGCGTCGGCGCGCACCACCGCGAGCGGGTCCGCGGCCCGGCGGATCGACTCGTCGGCGGCGACCGGCACCGCGGTGTCGCCCCGCTGCCCGCGCCGCACGGCGGCGAGCCCCGCGACGTCGGCGCACGGCTGCTCGACGTACTCGAGCCCGCCCGCCGCGCGGTCGAGCGCAGGGAGCCGGCGCAGCGCCTCGTCCACGTCCCACGCCCCGTTGGCGTCGACGCGCACGCGCCCACCCGGCCCGAGCGCGTCGCGCACGGCCTCGAGGCGTGCGACCTCCGCTTCGAGGGGTTCGAGCGCGCCGTCGGGACCGCGCTGCGCGACCTTGACCTTCGCGGTACGGCATCCTCCGGACGCGGCGACGAGCCGGCGCGCGCGGGCAGGCCCGACCGCGGGGACGGTGACGTTGACCGGGACGTGGTTGCGCACCGCGTCCGGCCAGCCCTCGTGCGCGGCCTCGTGGGCCGCGCGCAGCCAGGCAGCCGACTCGGCGTCGTCGTAGTCCCAGAACGGGGAGAACTCGCCCCACCCGGCCTCCCCGCGCAGCAGCACGCCGTCGCGCGCGTCGAGCCCTCGGAACCGCGTGGTCAGAGGGGTGCGGTAGACGACGGTCTCGAGAGGGTCGGGCACGCGTTCCAGGCTAGGCCACCGCGGCCGGTCCCACGTCGCCGACGGCGGGCCGTCAGCTCGAGCGAGGACGGCCCACGAGCTCGCCGACGAGCTGCACGGCGAGCGCGCGCACGTCGTGGCCCTCGCTCAGCGCGCTCACCGCGGCGCCGTCCACCACGGCGACGAGCAGCCCGGGCGGCACGCTGGCGAGACCACGCACCGCGAGGAGCTGCCCGACGGCGTCGTCGAGCCCCTGCCTGCCCTCGCCGTAGGCGCGGGCGAGCGCCGGGTAACGACCCGCGCCCACGAGGTGCTCGTAGAAGCCGCGCAGCTCGCTCTCGCCACCGGGCGGCAGGACCGCGTCGACGAGCACGTGCGCGTCCTCGCGCGCGCGGTCCCCGCCCCGCGCGGCCCGCTCGGCCGCGCCGCGGGCGTGGGCCGCCCACCCGGCGACGACGACCTCGCCGGCCGCGCCGATGAGGTCGTCGAGGCCGGTGAAGTAGTACGTGGTCGCGGCGAGCGGGACGTCGGCCCGGGACGCGACGGCGCGGTGGGTCACCGATGCCGGGCCCTCCTGGAGGATGAGGTCCGCGGCGGCGCGGACGATCGCGTCCCGGCGCGCGACCCCGCGCGCCTGGCGGCGCGGCGCGGGCCGCGGGTCGACGGTCTCGGTCGGCATGGGTGTCAGTGCCCTCCCCCGGAGAGGTTGAGCCCGACGACCCCCGCGACGATCAGCACGAGGGAGATCACCTTGAGGATCGTGACGGGCTCGTCGAACAGGACGACGGCGAGGACGGCGGTGAGCGAGGCACCGATCCCCACCCAGACACCGTAGGCCACGCCGACGGGCAGGGACTTCAGGGCGATGCTCAGGCCGACCATGCTCAGGACGAGCATGACGACGAACGCGACGCTCGGCCAGAGCTTGGTGAAGCCGTGCGACGCCTTGAGGCTCAGGGCCCAGCCGGCCTCGAGCATGCCGGAGAGGATGAGGACGATCCATGCCATGGGGAGACTCCCTCGGGTCGACGCACCGGGTGGCAGGGCCCGCCGTCGTGCGCAGAACTGGTACTAACGTACCAGTTATCGCGCTCGGGTCAAGACCGCCGCCCGCAGCACGTCCGCCACGAGCCCGACGTCGCCCTCGCGCACGCGCGCCGTGCCGACCACCACCCCCGCCGCACGGTGGCCCACCCCCGTCCCGCTGAGGGGCTCGGCCGGCACCCCGAGCGCGTGCAGACCGTCGACCGCGGCGCGCTCGGCCGCCGGGTCGGGGAGCGGCACGACGAGGTGCAGCCCGGCGGCGACCCCGCCCACCTCCACCCCCGGCAGGGCGCGCGCGAGCGCGTCGAGCAGCAGGCGCCGCCGCCGCTGGTACACCGACCGGGCCCGGCGCAGGTGCCGCTGGTAGGCGCCCGAGCCGAGAAGCGCCGCGAGCGCCGCCTGCTCGGGCACGGAGGTCCCGAGGTCCGCGTGCCGCTTCGCCTCCACCAGCGGCCCGACGACGCGCGGCGGCGCCACGACCCAGCCGAGCCGCAGCGCGGGCGAGAGCAGCTTGGACACCGAGCCGAGCAGGACGACGCGCTCGGGGTCCAGGGCCTGCACGGAGGCCACCGGCTGCCGGTCGTACCGCAGCTCGGCGTCGTAGTCGTCCTCGATCACGAGGCGGCCCCCCGCCGCCGCCCACGCGAGCAGCGCGCGCCGTCGGGCGGGCCCGAGGACGACACCGAGCGGGAACTGGTGGGCGGGTGTCACGAGGACGGCGCGCGCGTCGTCGGGCAGCAGGTCCGCGCACAGGCCCTCGGCGTCCACGGGCACGCCGACCGTCCGCAGGCCGGCGTCGTGCAGCAGCTCGAGCGCCCCGCGCGACGACGGGTCCTCGACGGCCGCCGCCACCCGCTGCGCGGGGGCAGGGCCCGCGAGCCGTCCCGCGGCGAGCAGCCGGGCGAGGAGGGAGAGCGCCTGCGCGACCCCGCTCACCACGACCACGTCGTCCGCCGTGACGTGGGCCCCCCGCGCGCGCCGCAGGTGGACCGCGAGCGCCTCGCGCAACGCCGGCAGACCCTGGGGGTCCGGGTAGCCCAGGTCGGCGTCGGCCAGGCCTCGCACACCGTCGCGCACGGCGCGCGCCCACGCGGCGCGCGGGAAGAGCGCGGGGTCGGGCGTGCCGACGCTCACGGGCCGCGCCCCGGGCGCCAGGTCAGGCCCGGTGCCAGGCCCGGTGCCAGGCTCGGCGCCGGGTGCCGCACCGGTCGGGCGGCGCGCCGCACCCGCACCGCCCGACGGCGGCGCGGGCAGCGCCGCCACGACCACCCCCGACCGGGGCCGGGACACGAGCAGCCCCTCGCCGACGAGCACGTCGACGGCGGTGGTCACCGTGCCGCGCGAGACGCCGAGCGCCGCCGCCGCGTCGCGGCTCGAGGGGAGCACGGCGCCCGCCTCGAGCCGGCCGTCCACCACGGCCGCGCGCAGACCGGCGTGGAGCCACCGCCCGACGTCGCGGCCCGGTCGTGGCCCGAGTGCGAGCAGCAGGGCGTCAGGCTCGATCCGGGTCGTCATCTGGCCCAGTGAACCAGGCACGTTCTGGACCTGCACCCTGGTCCAGAACCGACCCTACGGTCGACGCATGGCCCTCGCCCCTCGCCCCTCCCGCCGCGTCCCGTCCGACGACGGCGACCGTACGCCCGACCACCCCGGCCCGACGCGGTCCGGCGACCTCCGGTGCGCCCTCGGCATGATGATCGTCGGCTCCTCGTTCGTCGCGTCCGCCGCCCTCGCCGACTTCCCGGTCCTCGGCGGGCAGGCCGCCCGCTACGCCGTCGCGGCGCTCGTCCTGCTCGCCGTCCTCGCCGCGCGGCGCGTGCCGTGGGTCCTGCCGTCGCCCGGCGCGCTGCTGCGCCTCACCGCCCTCGCGGCGACCGGTCTCGTGGGGTTCAGCGTCCTCGTCGTCGAGAGCGCAGGTCGCGCGGACCCCTCGCTCGTCGGGGCGGTCGTCGGCGCCTCGCCCGTCGTGCTCGCCGCGGCCGCCGCGCTCCGGGCACGCCGCGTCGCGGTCCGGACGCTCGCGGCGGCGGTCGTGGTGACGGCCGGCGTCGTGGTCGTCGAGGGCGGCGGCTCCGGGGACCCGGTCGGCGTCGCGCTCGCGCTCGGGGCGCTCGCGTGCGAGGTGTGCTTCTCGCTGCTCGCCGTGCCGCTCCTGCCGACGCTCGGCGCGCTGCGCGTCTCCGCGTACGCGTGCGTCCTGGCCGTCCCCCAGCTCGCCGTGCTCGGCCTCGTCCGGCAGCGCGTCACCGGGCAGCCGCTCCTCGCCGTGCCCGACGCCGCCGAGCTCGCGGCGCTCGCCTACCTCGCCGTCGTCGTCACGGCCGTGGCGTTCCTGCTCTGGTACTCCGGGCTGGCCGTGATCGGCCCCGCGCGGGCCGGCCTGTTCGCGGGCCTCCTGCCCGTCGCGGCGCTCGCGACCTCGGTCGTCCTCGGGTTCGAGGCGCTCGACGCCCGCTCCTTGGTCGGGACGCTCGTCGTCGGCGCCGGCCTCGTCCTCGGCCTCGCCGCGCCGCCGCGGGACGGCGCGGCTCCGGCGCACACGCCCCACGCCGACGAGCCGGCCCCTGCGCCGAGCGCGTCCCTCGCCCCGCAGCGGCTACCGTGACGACCGTGAGCAGCACCGAACCCACCCCCGCCGTCCCCGCCGACGACCCGCGCGCGCACGCGCTCCCCCGCCAGGTGTCCGAGACGTTCGACCCGGGCGCGTGGCGCGACGTCGCCGGGTTCGAGGAGCTGACCGACGTCACGTACCACCGGGGTGTGGAGCGCGGCACGGACGGCGCCGTCGTGCGCGACCTGCCCGTCGTGCGCGTCGCGTTCGACCGCCCGGAGGTGCGCAACGCGTTCCGCCCCCACACCGTGGACGAGCTGTACCGCGTGCTCGACCACGCGCGCATGACGTCCGACGTGGGGACGGTGCTCCTCACGGGCAACGGCCCCTCCCCCAAGGACGGCGGGTGGGCGTTCTGCTCCGGGGGCGACCAGCGGATCCGAGGGCGCTCGGGCTACCAGTACACGACCGCGCCCGACGGCGGCGGCGACGTGCACACGCGCGACGCGGTGGACCCGGCCCGCGCGGGGCGCCTGCACATCCTCGAGGTGCAGCGGCTCATCCGGACGATGCCCAAGGTCGTGGTCGCGGTCGTCAACGGGTGGGCGGCGGGCGGCGGGCACTCGCTGCACGTCGTCGCGGACCTCTCGATCGCGAGCCGCGAGCACGCGCGGTTCAAGCAGACCGACGCGAACGTCGGCTCGTTCGACGGCGGCTACGGCTCGGCGTACCTGGCACGGCAGGTGGGGCAGAAGCGGGCGCGGGAGATCTTCTTCCTCGCGCGGGAGTACTCGGCGCAGGACGCGTACGAGTGGGGGGCGGTGAACGAGGTCGCGGACCACGCGGACCTCGAGGATCTCGCGATCGAGTACGCGCGCACGATCGCGTCGAAGTCGCCGCAGGCGATCCGGATGCTCAAGTTCGCGTTCAACCTCGCGGACGACGGGCTCATGGGCCAGCAGGTCTTCGCGGGCGAGGCGACGCGGCTCGCGTACATGACGGACGAGGCCGTGGAGGGGCGCGACGCGTTCCTGGAGCGGCGCGACCCGGACTGGGGCCGGTTCGGCTACGCGTTCTGACCTGGCGGGTCAGGAGCCGGCGACGAGGCTCGTCAGCATCTCGATGAGGCCGCGGCCGACGAACGCCGCGGCGACGGCGAGGCCGAACAGGAGCCCGACCGAGATCGCGACGGGCGCGGCGGAGCGAGCGGCGCCGGGCTCGTCGTCGCGCGGCGTGCGCGGCGCGTAGGACGGCGGGAGCCGGCCCTCGGTCGAGCGCTGCGTGGCGCCCTCGCCGGGGGTGCCGGGCTGGGACGGGTGGACGGGGTGCGGGACGACGGTTGCCATGACTCCACGGTGCCGCGCGCGGCCCCGTCACCGCGTCGGCCCCGCGGCTCGACCTGGGTGCCCGCCGGTCCCCCTCGGGGCGGAGCGGTCGTACGCCGTGGGGAGGACCCCGGAGGCGACCGCGGGGCGAGAAGGGCGCTCAGCCGATCTCCCAGCTCCCCGACCCGACCGGCACGAGCTCGATCCACGAGGCCCCGGGCTCGAGCTCGACGGGTTTCCCGTCCGCCCCGGTGAGCACCATCGCAGACTCGACCGTCTCCTTGGACCACGTCACCGGCACCTGCTTGCCGCCGCTCGCGACGACGCCCTCGCCGGTCCCCACGAGCTGCGTCTCCGGGACGGGCACCCCCGCCGGGTCCTTGAACGCCGTGTCCTCCATCGGCGCGGACAGCAGCACGACGTTCGTCGCCGAGAGCCGCACCTCGTCCGACGACACGGCGGGCGTGTCGCCCTCGCTGCGCACGTAACGACCCTCGTCGGCGTTCCACTCCCACACCGCGCTGCTCGCGAACGTGAGCCGCACGTCGAGCCGCGTCGCGGCGCTGCCCGCCACGGTGGCCGTGCCGGTCCCCGGCTCCCGGGCGAAGACGAGCTGGGCGGGCGGGGGCGTGGTGCGGTCGCCGTCGGCCTGGGCCCAGAACTCCTCCGGGCTGCCGTACACGTTGTGCGGCGCACGGCGCGCGCGGGTCGTGGTGAACCCGTCGTCGCCCTCGTCCATGACGACCGACTGGACCCCCGCCGCACCGACGGCATCGATGAACGGCTGCTGGCCGCCGGTGTAGGCGAGGATCCCGTGCAGCGGACCGACGATCGCCGGGTCCATGGGACGGACCGAGCGGACGGGGCCCACGCGCTCCGGGACCTGCGAGTGGTAGACGGCGACGAAGCGCGTGATGCCGCCCTCGACGACCTCCTCCCACACGACGTCGGCCTGCTCCAGGCCGGTCTGCGGGCGCGCCTGGGGCGCGTTCTCGATCTTCACCGCGAGCGCCGGGCGGTCCGCGACCTCCTCGGCCTCGACGCCGGTCAGCGGCCAGACGAGCGGCACGTCCGGCGTCGGCGGCGTCCCCTTGTCCGCGGACACGTCCGCGTCGACCGTCTCCGTGGTGGGCGCGGCCGGCTCGCCGCCGCACCCCGCGAGCAGGACCGACGCCGCGACGAGCGCGACCACCAGCCCCGCCCGGACCGCACCGGTTCCTCGTGCCGTCCTCGTCATCCTCGACCTTCCCGTCGGTCCAGGACCTGGTCCTGGCACTGCCCCTGCGACGGACGTGCGCTTCCCGGTCACCCTACGGCCCGGCCTACGCTGATCCGGTGAACCGCGCCGTCGTCCCCGCCGATCTCGACGCCCTGGTCGCGGCGGTCGGCGCCGCGCTCGACGGCGCCGGCCCCCCGGTGGCGCCCGTCCCGCTGCTCTCCGGCCCCGGTCACGCCGACGTGCCGCCGGGCGCCGCGCTCGTCCTGCGCACGTCGGGCTCGACCGGCGAGCCGCGCGAGGTGGTGCTGTCCGCGGCGGCGCTGCGCGCCTCGGGCGCCGCGACGCACGAGCGCCTGGGCGGGCCCGGGCACTGGCTCCTCACGCTGCCCGCGACCCACGTCGCGGGCGTACAGGTGGTCGCCCGCGCGCACGCGGCCGGTCGAGGCCTCACGGTCGCGCCGGAGGGCGAGCCGTTCACCCCGGCCGGCTTCGCCGCGCTCGTCGCCCGGGCGCCGCGCGCCGAGCGCCGGTACGTCTCGCTCGTCCCCACGCAGCTCCACCGCCTCCTCGCCGCGGCGGACGCAGGGGCCGAGGGCGGCGCCGCCGGTCTGGACGCGCTCCGCGCCCTCGACGCGGTCCTGCTCGGCGGAGCCGCCGCGCCGCCCGCGCTGCTCCGCCGCGCGCGGGCGGCGGGCGCGCGCGTCGTGACCACGTACGGCATGACGGAGACGAGCGGGGGGTGCGTGTACGACGGCGTCCCGCTCGCAGGCGCGCGCGTGCGGCTCGCACACCTCACGCCCGCGGACGAGCCGGGCGGAACCACGGGCGTCGTCGAGCTCTCCGGACCGTTCCTCGCCGACGGCTACCTCGGCGACCCGGCCGCGACCGCGCACGCGTTCCGCACCGACGACGACGGCACGCGCTGGTTCCGCACCAGCGACCTCGGCCGGCTCGACGGGGCTCCGGACGGACCCTCGCTCACCGTGCTCGGCCGGGCGGACGACGTCGTCGTCTCGGGCGGCGTCAACGTCGCCCCGGCGGCGGTCGAGGCCCTGGTCGCCGAGGTCGACGGCGTGGGCGAGGCGTGCGTCGTCGGCGTGCCGCACCCGGAGTGGGGCCAGGAGGTCGTCGCGGTCGTCACGACGGCCGGGCCCGCGCCCGCCGCGCCCCGCTCGGCCCCCGAGCCCGGCGCCGAGGGCTCGGGCGCGGTCACGGACGCCCCGGACACGCTCGTCGCCACGGTCCGGGACCACGTCGCAGATAGGCTGGAGCGGGCGGCCGCACCACGCCGCGTGCTCGTCGTCGCGGACCTCCCGCGCCGCGGGCCCGGCAAGGTGGACCGCGCCGCGGTGGCGCGGCTCGCCGTCGGGCACCTCCAGGCCCGCCCCGGTTGAGCCGCCCGCGGTCCCACCACCCTGCACGACCCGCACGACCGAGACGGAGCACCATGGCCAGCACCACCGAGTGGGTCGCGGGCGCGCGCCCGCGCACCCTCCCCGCCGCCGCGACGCCCGTCATCGTCGGGTCCGGCGCCGCGGCCCAGGTGGACGGCTTCGCCTTCTGGCCCGCGCTGCTCGCCCTCGGCGTCGCGCTCGCGCTCCAGGTGGGAGTGAACTACGCGAACGACTACTCCGACGGCGTGCGCGGCACCGACCTCGACCGCGTCGGCCCCATGCGGCTCACCGCGACCGGCGCCGCACGACCGGGGCAGGTGCGCGCCGCGGCGTTCGGCGCGTTCGCCGTCGCCGCCGTGCTCGGGCTCGTGCTCTGCGCGGTGACCGGCCACTGGTGGCTGATCGCCGTGGGCGCGCTCGCGATCCTCGCGGGCTGGTACTACACGGGCGGCCGCAACCCGTACGGCTACCGGGGACTGGGCGAGGTCGGGGTCTTCGTCTTCTTCGGCCTGGTCGCCACGCTCGGCACCACCTACACGCAGGCGGGCGTGGTCACGTGGCCGTCGGCCGTCGGGGCGGTCGCGGTGGGCCTGCTCGCGTGCGCGATCCTCATGGTGAACAACATCCGCGACATCCCGACCGACGTCGTCGCGGGCAAGCGCACGCTCGCGGTCAGGCTCGGCGACTTCCGTGCCCGCCGGGCCTACGTCGCGATGATCTGGGTCCCGCTGCTGCTGGCGGTCGTGTGCGCGTTCGCGTCGCCCTGGGCGCTCGGCACCCTGGTCCTCCTGCTGCCGGCCGTGCTCCTCACGCTCCCGGTGATCGCGGGTGCGCGCGGCCCGCTCCTCGTGCCGGTGCTCGCCGGGACCGGGCTGTTCGAGCTCGCGTACGGCGTGCTGCTGGGGGTCGGGCTCGCGCTCTGAGCGCCGGCAGGCCGAGCCCCGGCGGGCTCAGCGGGAGGACGAGGCCCCGGGCTGCTCCGTCGGCGCCGGGTCCGAGCCCGACGACGCGACGTTCCCCTCGCGGTCGAGGACCGCGTCGAGGGCCGCGTCCTCGGCCGCCGCGTCGTCCTCGATCTCGCGCGAGAACCGCTCGCCCGTGCGGGCGCGGTGCTCGGCCCGCTCGGCGAGGTAGCGCGACGCCGCCTCGCGGGGCTTGCGCAGGGTCAGGTACGACAGCATGAGCGCGACGACCGCGGCGACGAGGACGAGCAGCCAGCCCCGGAGGCCGGCGAACCAGAGCACGCCCAGCGCGGCGGCGAAGAGCAGCAGACGCAGGACGGAGTAGACGACGACAGGCACGACTCCAGGGTACGGCCCGTAGGCTGGAGCCATGCTTCGCGTGCTGCTGCCCCTCATCGCCGTCGGCCTCGCGGTCTACGCGCTCGTCGACCTCGCCTCGAGCGACGAGGAGGAGCGCGGCGGCATCCCCAAGGGACTGTGGATCGTCCTCATCATCCTGCTGCCGTTCCTCGGCCCCATCGCCTGGATCCTCGTCAAGCGGTCCGCGGCGCGCTCGGGCTCGCGGTACGCGGGCGGGCGCCCGTCGGGCGGCTCGTCGAACGGCGGCACGCGCCGGCGCCGCAACGCCCCCGTCGCGCCCGACGACGACCCCGAGTTCCTCTGGCGGCTCGAGCAGCAGCAGCGTCGCCAGGCGCGGGACGAGGCACCCTCGGGCGCGACGGACGACGCTCCCCCGGCAGCCGGGGACACGACGGAGGACGACCGGACCGAGGACGACGGCGACGCGCGCCGTCCCGGGGCGAGCAACGGCTCCGACGACGGCGACGACGCGGCCCGCTGACCGAACCACCGCGCACAGGTCGAGCGCTGCGTCCGCGGTCGAGCGCTGCGCGTCTGGACGCAGCGCTCGCGCGGGGACGCAGCGCTCGGTGCGGCGCGGTGCCGGAGCGGGTCAGTCGCCCGGGTTGAGGCCCGAGTACGAGTGCTTGCCGTTGAACAGCAGGTTCACGCCCGTGAAGTTGAACAGCACGCACGCGTAGCCCACGATCACGAAGTACGCCGCCCGGCGGCCGGACCAGCCGCGGGTCGTGCGGGCGTGCAGGTACGCCGCGTACACGATCCAGACGACGAAGCTCCAGACCTCCTTGGGGTCCCAGCCCCAGTAGCGGCCCCACGCATGCTCGGCCCAGATCGCGCCACCGATGATGGTGAACGTCCACAGCACGAACGCGACCGCGTTGAGGCGGAAGCTCAGCGCCTCGAGCTGGAGCGGCCCGGGCGTCGAGTCGAGCCAGCGCCAGCCGCGCGCGCCGAGGAACGCGTTCCCGGAGTCGCGCGAGTCGCGCAGGAGCTGGAGCACCGACGTGACGAACGCGACGGTGAAGATGCCCGTCGCGATGATCGCGACGCCCACGTGGATGACGAGCCAGTAGGACTGGAGCGCGGGCTGCACGCCGGTCGCGGCGACGAAGAACGCGTTCTGCGCGAGCACGAGGAAGAGCACCGCGAGGCCGGTCACGAACGACCCGAGGAAGCGCACGTCGCGCTTGAGGGAGACGACGAGGAACACCGCGAGCGCCACGAACGCGCCGACGAGCGTGAACTCGTACATGTTGGCCCACGGCGTGCGGCCTGCAGCGATCCCGCGCGTGACGATCGCGACGAGCAGCAGCGCCGTCCCGAGCCACGTGAGCGAGATCCCGATGTTCGCCGCCTTGCGGGACGGCTCGGGCGCGGCGACGGGTGCGGGGTCGACGGCGTCCGGCGCGTCCGGGCCGTACGGCGAGGCGGGCGCGCCCGCGCCCGCGAGCACCTCGGCGCCGGGTGCCTTCGCGTCGGCCCGCGCGCCGGCACGCTCGTCGTCCGCCCGGCCCGCGAGCCGCGCGAGGTCGATCGCAAACGCGACGAGCGCGACGGTCAGGGCAGTCGCAGCGGCCCAGACGAGGTCCTGGCTCAGCTCGGCTACGGTCATCGGTCAGCCTTTCGTGCGCGGTCGCGCGGTCGGGTCCTGTGCGGGACGCGCGGTGGAGCGGGTGCGGTCGGCCGGTGCGCGTCCCGGCGACGAGGTGAGGTCACCCTCACCCGATGGTGCCACGCCGGGGAGCGCGGCGAGAAGCGAGTCCACCTCGCCCTGGAGGCCGGCGTCGTCCCCGCGAGCCAGGCCCGCGACGGCGACGACGGTGCGCTCGCGCGGGGCGTCGTCGCCCGTCCCGGGCACCGCCTCCCGCCACGCGCGCACCCACACGCGGCGGCGCGGGGTGAAGAGCGAGACGGCGAGCCCCGTGAGCGCGCCGAGCGAGAACACGAGCACCCACGTGAGCGACGGGTCGTGGCGCAGGTCGAGCGCGACGTAGCGCGGCAGCGAGTCGAACGTGATCGTGCCGAGGCCGTCAGGCAGGTCCACGGTCTCGCCGGGGGCGACGAGCAGCTTCACGCGCTCGCCGTCCTCGTCGACCGACGGCGTGAGGTCGTCGGTGTCGAGGCGGTAGACGTTCTGCGGCAGCCCCTCGTCGAGGCCGAGGTCGCCGCGGTACACCTCGAGCACGAGCAGCGGGTTGATGGGCTGCGGGTACACCGACTCCGCGGTCTCGCCGTCCTCGCTGAGCTGGGCCGTCGGGAGGAAGTACCCGACGAGGCCGATCTGGTCGAGGCCGGCCGACACGTCGGGCACCTTGATGACGCCGCGCGACGTGTACATCGTGTCCTCGGGCAGGAACGGCACGCGGCCGGAGAACGCGACCTCGCCGTCGGCGTCGTGCACCGTGACCTCGGGCGCGAACCCGTTGCCCTGGAGGTAGATCTTGGCGCCGCCCGCCGTGAGCGGGTGGTTGACCTTGATGGTCTCCTCGTGGGTCGCGCCGTCGGGGTCGCGCACGGTGACCGTCGCGGTGAAGTCGCGCGACTGCGCGAACGCGACGGAGTCCTGGGCGAACTCGGACTCGAACGCGTCGAGCGTCATCGAGAACGGCACGAGCGACGACGGGCGGAACCACGCGCCGTTCTCGAACGTGTCGTAGTCGACGACCGCGTTCGCGAACCCGCGGCCCTCGGTGACGATCGCCTGGCCGCGGTAGTGCAGGAGCTGGCCCGTCGCGACGGCGACCAGGAGGCCGACGAGAGACAGGTGGAACAGCAGGTTGCCGGTCTCGCGCACGTAGCCCCGCTCGGCGGACACCGTGCGCGCCGCGGGCCGCGCGGCGGCGCGGCCCCGTGCCGGGGCGGCCTCCTCGGTGCCCGTGTCGACGCGGAACGTCGGCAGCCAGCGCAGACGGCCGCGCAGGTGCGTGCTCGCGGCCGCGACGACGTCGTCCGGCGACGCGTCCGTGACGGCGTGCGCCTGGGCGGGAAAGCGGTCGAAGCGCCGCGGCGTGCGCGGGGGCCGCGTGCGCAGCGCCTGCCAGTGCGCCGTGGTCCGCGGCAGGATGCACCCGACGAGCGAGACGAACAGCAGGATGTAGATGGCGGAGAACCACACCGAGGCGTAGACGTCGAAGAAGCCGAGCCGGTCGAGCCACTCCCCCGTCGTCGGGTTCTCCTGGAGGTAGCGCAGCACGGCCGCCGGGTCCTGAGGGCGCTGCGGCAGGACGGAGCCGGGCACCGCCGCTACCGCGAGCAGCATGAGCAGCATGAGCGCGACGCGCATGCTCGTGAGCTGGCGCCACGTCCAGCGCAGCGTGCCGCGCCAGCCGAGCCTCGGGAGCGACGGGCCACCGTCGCCTCCTGCGCCGCCCCCGCTCTCCGAGGGCGTCCCGGCGCCCAGGCCGTCGCCCGCGGAGAACGCGTCGTCGATGCCCTCGGGGCGGTAGCCCGTCGACGTCGGACGCTCTTCTGATCTCTCGGCCTGGCCGGTCCGCTCGGTCATCTCACACCACCGTCACGTAGCCGTCGATCCAGCCCTGCATGGTCGACGTCCACGTCGTCCACAGGCCCGTGACCAGCGCGAGGCCGATGAGCACGAGCAGCCCGCCGCCGATCCGCATGATGGCGAGGCGGTGCCGACGCAGGAAGCCGAGCATGCGCTGCGAGCTCTGGAGCCCGAGCGCGATGAGCAGGAACGGCACGCCGAGACCGAGGCAGTAGGCGACCCCGAGGATCGCGCCACGGCCCGCAGAGGCCTCGTTCAGCGACAGCGACTGCACGGCGACGAGCGTCGGACCGAGGCACGGCGTCCAGCCGAGCCCGAACACGATGCCGAGCAGCGGCGCACCCCAGAGCCCGGCCTGCGGGCTCAGGTGCAGGCGCCGCTCGCGCTGGAGGAACGGGACCGCCCCCATGAAGGCGAGCCCCATGAGGATGACGACCACGCCCAGGACGCGCGTGATGACGTCCTCCCAACGGACCAGGTGCACGCCGATCGCCCCGGCGGCCACCATCAGCGCGACGAACACGAGCGTGAAGCCGGCGACGAACAGCCCGACCCCGGCGAGCACGCGCCCGCGGCTCGGCGCCGCGACCCGGGTGGCCGTCGTCGTGCCCCCGGACGCGCCACGCCCGCTGCCGGCGTTCGCCGCGGCCATGCCCGAGACGTACCCGACGTAGCCGGGCACGAGCGGCAGCACGCACGGCGACGCGAAGGAGACGAGCCCCGCCAGGACCGCCACGGGGACCGCCAGCAGCATCGACCCGCTCCAGACCGTCGCGGCGAACGTGTCGCCGACGCTCGTCGCGGCGGCCGCGGGGAGCGCGGCGGCCGGGACGGTGGCGGCGAAGGGCGCGAGGGGGACCACGGTCAGCCGGCCGCCTCGTCCTCGGCGAGCACGTCGTCGACGAGCGCGTTCAGGGTCGAGCCCTCGGCGAGCCCGATGACGCGCGCCGCGACGCGGCCCTCGCGGTCGAGCACGACCGTCGACGGCACGGCCTGGAGCGGCACGGTGCCGGAGAGCGCCGCGACGACCTCCCCGCTGCGGTCGTCGATCGACGGGTAGGGCACCTCGAACCGGCGCTGGAACGCCTGCGCGGCACCCGCCTCGTCGGTCGTGTTGATGCCGAGCACCTGCACGCCGTCGTCGGCGCGGTCGTTCGCGAGCGCCACGAGGTCGGGGGCCTCGGCGCGGCACGGCGCGCACGCCGCGTACCAGGTGTTGAGGACGACGACGTCTCCCAGCCAGGCGCTGGTGTCGACCTGCTCGCCCTCGTAGTCCGTGCCGGTGAGCGCGACGACGTCGCCCCGCTCGCCGGCGTCCCAGGTGCGGACCGAGCCGTCGCCGGAGACGTAGCCCTGCCCGACGACGTCCGTCGTCGCGCCGGAGTCCTGGGCGCACGCCGCGAGGCCGAGCGTCGCGGCGACCACGACGCCCGCGGTCAGCACGCGGCGGACGGGCGGGAGGGCGCGCGGGTCACGCGCGCGCGAGCTGGCGGTCACGGCGTCATCACGGGAGGCACCCTGCCCGGGGTTCCTGGACGCCACCTGAGAGACGTGACCTCCGCCACGCCCGAACGGGACGGTTCGGGCGTCCGGACGGCGACGACGGCGCGAGACATGACCGACGTCACGCCCCCGCGACGGTCGCGGCGCCCGGGAGGAGGTCGGCGACCGGCTCGGAGTAGTGCACGCCGACGAGGCGGTCGTCCTCGAAGTGCAGCGACGTGAGCGACGCGAGCGAGCACTGCCGCTTGCGCGGGTCGTGCCACAGGCGGCGGTTCTCGAAGCTCAGGCGCGTGAGCCACACGGGGAGCTGGTGGCTCACGAGGAGGGCCTCGTGGCCCGCGGCCTTGTCCCGGGCGTCCGCGACCGCGGCTCGCATGCGCGCGACCTGCTCGGTGTACGGCTCACCCCAGGACGGCCGGAACGGGTTCCACAGGAAGCGCCAGTGCTGCGGGTGGCGCAGCGACCCGTCCCCGACGCCGAAGGTCATGCCCTCGAAGTGGTTCGCGGCCTCGATGAGCCGCTCGTCGGTGCCGAGCTCGAGGCCGAACGCCTCGGCGGCAGGCGTGGCCGTCTCCTGGGCACGCTGGAGCGGCGACGCGACGACGACGGCAAGGTCCGCACGAGGGCGCGACGCGCCGTCGGGACCGGGCTCGCCCGCGAGGTGCGCAGCGACGCGGCGGGCCATCTCGTGGCCTCGCTCGGAGAGGTGGTAGCCGGGGATGCGGCCGTAGAGGACGCCGTCGGGGTTGTGGACCTCGCCGTGGCGCAGGAGGTGGACGATGGTGGAGACCATGCGTACCAGTGTCCCGCACTCCGGGGCCCGGACCCGCACCGGCGAACCAGTCGCCCCGAGACGCTCCCGGGACGCGCCTCGGACGACCCCGAGGCGACCGCGGCGTCAGGAGTCGCGGTCCGCCTTGCACGCCTCGGCGACGGCCGCCATCGCCTCGCCGAGCGCACGGAACTGCTCCGGCGTGAGCACGTCGACCATGAACCGACGCACGGCGGCCACGTGCGCCGGGGCGGATGCCACGAGCACACGGTAGCCCTCGGGCGTCATCGCGCAGTTGACCCCACGTCGGTCGCCGGTGCTCGCCGAGCGCTGGACCAGCCCGCGCGCCTCCATGCGCGCCACGGTGTGGGTGACGCGGCTGCGGGAGCGCGCGAGCCCGTCGGCGAGCGCGGACATGCGCAGCGTGTGGTCGGGGCTCTCCGAGAGGCGCACGAGGAGCTCGTACTCGTTGAGCGAGACCTCCGACCGCTCCTCGTGGTCGCGCCCCAGCGACTCGATGAAGCGCACGGTCCCGTCGAGGTAGGCGCGCCACAGGCGCTGCTGCTCGGCGTCGAGCCAGCGAGGCTGCTCGCTCGCGGTCGCGGCGGTGCTTCCGGTCGTCGTCGGCTGGGCGTCGACGTCGTTGCTGGTCATAGGTCCTCGGGCGCTCGCGGACGGGGTCGGTTCGGGGGCGGAACCTCGCGGAACATTCTTCCACCCCACCGGGAATAGACGGATCACCCCCTGCTGTTGATACGCTCGTACGAAGTTGAACCTTCAACCAAGTCCGGTCCCCCGGGACCCACGACCCCCTCAGGAGCACCCATGGCCACGCCGCTGCCCGCCGGACTCAACGCCGGTACCTACGCCCTCGACTCGTCCCACTCGCAGGCGGCCTTCACGGTCCGCCACGCCGGCATCTCCAAGGTGCGCGGCACGCTCGCCATCACGGCCGGCACCATCACCGTGGGCGACGACCTCGAGTCGACCTCCGTGACCGCCGAGCTCGACGCGGCGTCCGTGAGCACGGGCGACGCGAACCGCGACAACCACCTGCGCAGCGCGGACTTCTGGGACGCCGAGAACAAGCCGACGTGGAGCTTCGCGTCGACCAGCATCTCCGGCGACGGCGACGACTACGTCGTGGCGGGCGACCTGACCATCAACGGCGTGACCAAGCCGGTCGAGCTCGAGACCGAGTTCGCGGGCACCGCGACCGACCCGTTCGGCAACGCGCGCGCCGGGTTCGAGGCGACGACCGAGATCTCCCGCAAGGAGTTCGGCCTGACCTGGAACGCCGCGCTCGAGACCGGCGGCGTGCTCGTCGGCGACAAGATCAAGATCGCGCTCGACGTCTCGGCCATCAAGCAGGGCTGACGACCGACTCCCGGGACCCTTCCCGGGACCTTCCCCGGAACACTGCACCCACCGGCAGGGGTGCCGCCCGAGGGGCCGCGTGCACCAGCACGCGGCCCCTCGTCGTTCAGCGGTCCTGGGCCGCCGCGAGCGCGCGGGCCTGGGAGTGGAACGCGAGGATCTGGAGCTCGCTGCCGACGTCCACACCGCGCACGTCGACGTCCGCGGGCACCTGGAGCGCGCGCGGCGCGAAGTTGAGGATCTCCCGCACGCCGGCCGCGACGACGCGGTCCGCCACGGACTGCGCGTGCGCCGCGGGCGTCGCGAGGACCACGATCGACACCTTCTCGCGCGCCACGACCTCCTCGAGCACGTCGACGTGCTCGACGACGAGACCCGCCGCCCGCGTCCCGACGACGTCCGGTGACGCGTCGAGGAGAGCCGCGACGTGGAAGCCGCGCTGCTCGTAGCCCGAGTAGTTCGCGAGCGCGTGCCCCAGGTTGCCGATCCCGACGATCGCGATGCGGTGCTCGTCCACGAGCCCCAGCGCCTCGGTGATGTACTGCGCGAGCGAGTCGACGTCGTAGCCGACGCCGCGCGTGCCGAACGAGCCCAGGAACGACAGGTCCTTGCGGAGCTGCGCCGGACCGACCCCGGAGAGCTCCGCGAGCTCGACCGACGACGTCGTCGCCACTCCCCGCGCCACGAGGTCCCGCAGCGCCCGTAGGTAGGACGGGAGCCGCGCCACCGTCGCGCTCGGGATACCCGGCGCCGTCACCTCACCGACTACCTGCTCAGCCACCCGTCACCCCGTCGTCCTGGGACCGTCCTCGTCGACGGTCGCGCTCCACCGGGAGGAATCATCCCAGGTCCGCGCGCGCCGTCGAAATCCGACCCACCGCGCGAGCGAGCCGACGCGCGTCGACCCGCCAGAACCCCTGCTGGACGCCGCCGACCGTCACGACCGGGACGTACTCGCCGTACTGCTCGCGCAGCGCCGGGTCCGCGCCCGGCGCGTCCACGTCCACCTCGGCCCACGCGACCCCCGCCTCGGCGCACACCGCCTCGACGACCGCGCGCGCGTCGTCGCACAGGTGACACCCCGCGCGGCCGTAGAGGAGGACGGGAGGAGCCGGGGTGTCGGAGGTGCTCACGCCTCCCAGGGTACGAGGGGCCGCCCCCGGACCGGTCCGACGAACGCCTAGAGTGGGGCTATGGCGACGTCTTCCGGTCCGGGCCCCGTCCCGACCCCCGGGTCGACGGACCCCGAGGACGCACCCGCCGCGCGGCGCACCTCGCCCGCCCCCGCGCACCGCACCGCCGCGTTCTTCGACGTCGACAACACGATCATCCGTGGCGCGTCGTCGTTCCACCTCGCCCGCGCCCTGTACCAGCGCGAGTTCTTCTCGACGCTCGACATCGTGCGCTTCGCCGTGCACCAGGCGCGCTACCTCATGTTCGGCGAGAACAAGCAGCAGATCGACCGCATCCGGTCGCGCGCGCTCGCGCTCATCGCGGGGCGCTCCGTCGCCGAGGTCACGGCCATCGGCGAGGAGGTCTACGACACGGTCCTCTCGCTGCGCATCTATCCCGGCACCCGCCGCCTGCTCGACGAGCACCTCGCCGCGGGGCACCAGGTGTGGCTCGTCTCCGCGACCCCGGTCGAGATCGGCGAGCTCATCGCCCGTCGCCTCGGCACGACCGGCGCGCTCGGCACCGTCGCGGAGCACGAGGACGGCTTCTACACGGGGCGCCTCGTCGGCGACATGATGCACGGCCGCGCCAAGGCCGCCGGGGTGCGCGCGCTCGCCGAGCGCGAGGACATCGACCTCGCGGCGTCCTACGCCTACGGCGACTCGCTCAACGACGTCACGATGATGGAGACGGTCGGGCACCCCTGCCCCATCAACCCCGACGCGCGGCTGCGCCGGCACGCGCAGGACGTCGGCTGGCCCATCCGCGAGTTCCGCGGCCGGCGTCGTCGCGTCGCCCGCAGCAGCGTCCGCACCGCGAGCTGGGCGGGCGCCGCCTGGGCCGCGGCCCTCGTCCTGCGCTCGGTCCGCCGCGCCGTCGACCGCCGCATCGCCCGCCTCTGACCACCCCGCTCCCCCGAGCCAGCGCCCTCACCCCAACAAGGGAGAACCCTGGTCACGCGAGGTAGAGGCCTGGTAGTCCGAGGTAGAGCCCTGGTCAGCCGAGGTAGAGGCCTGGCCCGGCGAGGTAGAGGCCTGGTCCGGCGAGGTAGAGGCCTGGTTCTTGTGACCGACGGCGTGGGACTGGGTGGGGTGGACGGGGTCTCACCCGGGTCGTCGCGCGCCTCGGGCCACTGCTCGCGGGCTACCTCCCCCGTACCGCCAGGGTCTGGGGAGGCGCGACCGACCCCGGGAGGCGACCCACCGTCGTCGGGCACGACGGGGGCTCCACGTCAGCCAACCACGGCTCTACCTCGGCCAACCACGGCTCTACCTCGGCCAACCACGGCTCTACCTCGGCCAACCACGGCTCTACCCCGCGCTCCCAGGGGTCGACCTCGGTGACCGCCGGAGACACGTCGAGCCCGGTCCCCTCGGGAGGGGCCGGGCTCGACGGCGGGTCGGCGCGTCAGGACGCGCGCGACGTCACTTCTTGTTACGACGCTGGTGACGCGTCTTGCGAAGCAGCTTGCGGTGCTTCTTCTTGGCCATGCGCTTGCGGCGCTTCTTGATGACGGAGCCCATACGGTCCTCGCAATGCTCGAGCGGCGTGTCGGTCGGCGACCGGTCGACCGGCCGCGTGTGGTCCACGGTTGATCGGGGCGCCCGGCGACCACGAGGGCGCCGCGAGCCGACCAACACGAGAGAAATCCGCCCCCTAGACTACCCGCTCGCGCTCGCGCCCCGGTACGCCGCAGCCCGTGGGTGCCCGCAGCGCTCCCGGGAGGGGCCGCCCGCCACCGACCTCAGTCGAAGTGCGGGTCCAGGCCGAGGAGCGGGAAGACGGCGCGACGCGTGGCCGCGACGGCGCGGTCGACGTCGTCGTCCGGGTCGTAGCCGCTGCTCCAGCGCCGCACGTCGACCGGCGGGCCGAACGCGAGCGGCGCGTCGAACCCCGCGACCTCGGCGACGCGCGCGCGCCACTCCTCCGGCAGCGGCTCGCCTGCCGTCACGGGCCGGTGCACGACCTCCCCCACGACGGCCGACCACACGAGCGGGACGACGCGCGCGATCGCGTACCCGCCGCCGCCGAGCGCGAGCCACCGGCCGTCGGCGAGCTCGTGCGCGAGGTCGTGCACCCACCCGAGGGCGGTGCGCTGCGCGTCGACTGACACGTCGAGGTCGGACAACGGGTCCTCGCCGTGCGCGTCGCACCCGTGCTGGGTGACGAGCGCCTCGGGGCGGAACGCGCGCAGCACGGGCGGCACGACGGCGTCGACCGCGCGCAGCCAGCGGGCACCGTCGGTGCGGCGCGGGAGCGCGACGTTGACCGCCGTCCCCTCGGCACCGGGTCCGCCGACGTCGGTCGGGTGACCCGTCCCGGGGAAGAGCGTCGCGCCGCTCTGGTGGACGGAGACCGTGAGGACGCGCGGGTCGTCCCAGAACGCCTCCTCCACCCCGTCGCCGTGGTGCGCGTCGAGGTCCACGTAGGCGACGCGCGCGACGCCGTCGTCCAGCAGGCGGCGGATCGCGACGGCCGCGTCGTTGTAGACGCAGAAGCCCGACGCCGCGCCCGCCTTGGCGTGGTGCATGCCCCCCGCGACGTTCACTCCGTGCGCGACGCGGCCGGCGGCGATCTGGCCCGCCGCCTCGTACGAGCCCGCGACGATCCGGGCGGCCGCCTCGTGCATCCCGGGGAAGACCGGGTCGTCCTCGGTGCCGAGCCCTCGGGCCGGGTCGGGCGTCCCGTGCTCGGACGCCGCGCGCACGGCCGCGACGTACTCGGGGTCGTGCACGAGCTCCAGCACGTCGTCGCTCGCGGGCTCGGGTCGCAGCACCGCGGGCGCCGCGTCGCCGTCGAGCAGACCGAGCGCGCGCACCAGACCCATCGTCAGGTCGAGCCGCGCGGGGGCCATGGGGTGGCCGTGGCCGAAGTCGTAGCCGAGGAGCTCGGGGCTCCACACGACGCAGGATCCGGGCGCCGCGGCGCCCGCACCGGTCGGGGCGGGCGACGACGTGGGGTCGGTCGTGGGCATGGCTCACGGTAGCGCCCGACGGCGCGCGCCCGCCCCGACGGACCGGTCACCGGACCCCGGTGCGGCGCGGGGGCACCGGAAGCGGCATGATGTCCCGGCGCCGGAGCGGCGACATGACGGGCCACCGGGCCCGTGGCAGAGTGACGCGAGTGGTGAGGGAGGCTCCATGCCGACGAGCATGACCGGGCGCCTGTTCAAGGGGCGGGAGATCGTCGACCGCCTCGCCCGGCAGTCGCCCGCACGCCTCGCGGTCACGGTCTTCGCCGCCGTCATCGCCGTCTTCACCGCCCTGCTCATGGCGCCCTGGGCGACCGCGAGCGGACGGGCGGCACCCTTCGTCGACGCGCTGTTCACCGCGACGTCCGCGGTGTGCGTGACGGGCCTCGTCGTCGTCCCGACCGGGACGTACTGGTCGACGTACGGGCAGGTCGTCATCCTGCTCGGCATCAAGATCGGCGGCCTGGGCGTGATGACGCTCGCGTCGATCCTCGGCATGGCCGTGTCGCGGCGCATCGGCCTCACGCAGAAGCTCCTCACGGCGTCCGAGACCAAGACGACCCGGCTCGGCGAGGTCGGCTCGCTCGTGCGGGTCGTCATCATCACCTCGACGTCGCTCGAGCTGCTCATCGCGCTGCTCCTCCTCCCCCGCTTCATCGTCCTCGAGGAGACGTTCGGGGAGGCCGCCTGGCACGGGATCTTCTACGGCATCTCGGCGTTCAACAACGCCGGCTTCATCCCCACCGAGCAGGGGCTCGCGCCCTACGTGGGCGACTGGATGCTGTGCCTGCCGATCATCCTCGGCGTGTTCATCGGCTCCCTCGGCTTCCCCGTGATCCTCAACGTCATGCGCAACCGCAAGCGGGTCGCGAAGTGGAGCCTGCACACCAAGCTCACGCTCACCACGAGCGCCGCCCTCGTCGTCGTCGGCACGGTCCTCTTCGCGGCCGTCGAGTGGACGAACCAGCGCACGCTCGGACCGCTCGCGTTCGGGGAGAAGCTCCTCGCCTCGCTCTTCGCGGGCGTCATGCCACGCTCGGGCGGCTTCTCCACCGTCGACACCGGCGGCATGCACGAGGCGAGCTGGCTCATCACCGACGCCCTCATGTTCGTCGGCGGCGGCTCCGCGTCGACCGCGGGCGGCATCAAGGTCACGACGCTCGCCGTCATGCTCATCGCGATCGTGTCCGAGGCGCGCGGCGACCGGGACATGGACGCCTTCGGGCGCCGCATCCCGCGGGACACGCTGCGGCTCGCCGTCGCCGTGTCCTTCGTCGGCGCGACCGCGGTCCTGCTGTCGAGCCTGCTCCTGCTGGAGATCACGGGCGAGACGCTCGACGTCATCCTCTTCGAGACGATCTCCGCGTTCGCGACGGTCGGCCTCAGCACCGGCATCACGCCCGACCTCCCCGACGCGGGCAAGTACGTGCTCGTCGCGCTCATGTTCGTCGGCCGCACGGGCACCATGACGTTCGCCGCCGCTCTCGCGCTGCGCGACCGTCGCCGCATCGTGCGCTACCCCGAGGAGCGCCCCATCATCGGGTGAGCGACCCGCCCCGGCGACGCGCGCGACGTCGGGCACCAGCACCGACTCTCCGGACCGACGAAAGGCCCTACCGTGACCGACCCCTTCACCCGCGCCGCCGACGGGAAGGAAGCCCTGCCCGTGGACCCGGTGGCGCAGCGCATCGTCGAGCGTGGCCGCGCCGAGCGCTCCCGCCGCGACGAGGCGAAGGCGCCGCGCAAGGACGCCGGCGTGCTCGTCATCGGCCTCGGACGCTTCGGTACGGCCATCGCCGCCACGCTCGACCGCCTCGGCCAGGACGTGCTGGCCGTCGAGCGCGACCCCGAGCTCGTCGCCCAGTGGAGCGGACAGCTCCCCCTCGTCGAGGCCGACGCGTCGAACCCCGTCGCCCTCGAGCAGCTCGGCGCGCGCGACTTCCCCGTCGCGGTCGTCGGCGTGGGCACCTCGCTCGAGGCGAGCGTGCTCATCACCGGCAACCTCGTGGACATGGGCACGCCGCAGATCTGGGCCAAGGCCATCTCCGCCGAGCACGGGCGCATCCTTCAGCGCATCGGCGCGCACCACGTCGTCTTTCCCGAGGCCGACGCCGGCTCGCGCGTCGCGCACCTGGTCTCCGGCAAGCTGCTCGACTACATCGAGGTCGAGGACGGGTTCACGATCGTGAAGATGCGCCCGCCCAAGGAGGTCCAGGGCTTCACGCTCGCGCAGTCGAAGGTCCGCGAGCGCTACGGCGTCACCGTCATCGGCGTGAAGTCCCCCGGGGAGGACTTCCTCTACGCGACCCCCGAGACCCGGATCAGCGCCAACGACCTCCTCATCGTCTCGGGCCACGCCGACCTCCTGGAGCGCTTCGCCGCTCGCCCCTGACGGGATCGACCGGACGGTCAGGTCGGCGGGCGGTGCAGGAGGAACAGCCCGCGGTGGAGGGGGCGGTCGAGGCGCTGGTCGTCGGTCGCCACGTACTCGTCGAGGACGGCGAGGATGCGTCGGTCGAGCTCGGCGACGTCGTCGTCGGAGAGGTGCAGCCGGAACGCGGCGGACGTCGTGACGGCGTCGGGACCGGCCGCGAGGGCGTCGTCGAGCGCGGCGGCGACAGGGCCGAACCGGACGTCGGGCGCGGTGCCGCGCAGGGGGTCGTCGAGCCACCAGGTCGCGCCGGTCGCGCGGTAGGGGCGTTCGAGCGCTCCCCCCGCACCGGTCCGCACCTCCGCGGGCTCGAGCAGGCCCGCACGGACGAGGAGCCGGACGTGGTGGAGCGCCGTGCCGGGCGCGACGCCGAGGTGGTCGGCGAGCTCCTTGTTGGTCATCTCGCGCGTGCCGCACTGCCGGACGATGCGCTGGCGCAGGGGGTGGGCGAGCGCCTGGGCCTCGAGCGCCGTGGGAGGTCGCCGTCCGGGCACCCCGGGCGTCGTCGTACCCGGGCCGGGTGCGGGGTGCTGGGGCGTGGGCTCGGCGCTCATGACGCCCATCGTACGTCGACCGATCGAGATCGGACGATCGATTGGGATTTCTCGATCACTGTGCCATGCTGGGCGCCATGGCCTCCGCACCCCGCCGACGACGCCCGGCCGGCACACCCCTGGGAGCGCCGTTCCGACGCCTCTGGACGGCGTCCACGGTGTCCAACCTCGCGGACGGCGTGCTCAAGGTCGCGCTGCCGCTCGTCGCGGTCCGGTACACCGACTCCCCCGCGCTCGTCGCCGGGCTGACGTTCGCCCTCACCCTGCCCTGGCTCCTCCTCGCACTGCCCGCCGGCGCGCTCGCCGACCGCCTCGACCGCCGCCACGCGATGATCGGCGCCAACGTGGCGCGGTCGCTGCTCGTGGTCGCGCTCGCCGCCGTCGCGCTCGTGCCCGACGCCGGGAGCATCGCCGCGCTCTACGTCGTCGCGTTCGGCGTGGGCGTCACGGAGACGCTCTACGACACCGCGGCGCAGTCGATCCTGCCGCAGGTCGTCCCGCGCACCGCGCTCCCCCGGGCGAACGGGCGGCTGTACGCGGCGGAGCTCACCGCCAACCAGTTCGTCGGGCCCCCGCTCGGCGGACTGCTCGTCGCCGCGGGCGCGGCCGTGGCGTTCGGGCTCCCGGGCGCTCTCTGGGCGCTCGCCGTGGGGCTCCTCGTCGGCCTCCCCGGCTCGTACCGCCCCGAGCGCACGACCCGCACGACGCTGCGTGCCGACATCGCGGAGGGCCTGCGTTTCCTGTGGCACGACCGGATCCTGCGCACGCTCGCCCTCATGGTCGGCGGCATCAACTTCGCGAGCAACGCCGCGTTCGCGATCTTCGTGCTCTACGCCGTCGGGCCCGACTCTCCCCTGGGGCTGTCCGAGCCCGCGTACGGCGTGCTGCTCACGACGACCGCGGTCGGCGCGTTCGCCGGCTCGTTCGTCGCGGAGCGTGTCGTCGTGCTCGTCGGCCGGGCGCGCTCCCTCGCGCTGACCGTGCTCAGCACGGTCGCGCTGGTGGGAGTCCCCGCGGTGACGACGAACGCGTGGGTGATCGGCGCCGTCTACGCCGTGGGCGGCGCCGGGATCGCCGTGTGGAACGTCGTCACCGTCTCGCTCCGGCAGCGGATCACGCCCGACGCGCTGCTCGGCCGCCTCAACTCCTGCTACCGGCTCGTCGCGTGGGGGACGATGCCGCTCGGCGCGGCGGTCGGCGGCCTGCTCGGCGAGGTGTTCGGGCTGCGGAGCGTGTTCGTCGTCATGGCGGCGGTGTCCGCGACGACGCTCCTGGGCATGCTCGTCGTGGACGACCGCGCGATGGACGCGGCGGAGCGGGCCGCCGACGAGCGCGCCGGCGTCGAGGAGCCGGAGGTCGGGCCCACTGCGGACCCCGTCACCGAGGACTGAGCCGCGCCGCCACCGCCTCGTCGCCAGAGCCCTCGGCCCCGGCCGCGGTCAGGCGGCGGGACGGTGCCCGCGCGCCCGACGGCGCAGCGCGGCACCCGCGGCGACGGCGACCCCCGCGAGCACGGCGGCCCCGACGAGACCGGTGCCGGTCGTGGCGAGGCCGTCCGGGCGCGGCGAGGCCGACGTCCCGCCGCCGGTCGTCCCGCCCGTTCCGGTGGACGGCGTCCCACCGGGCTCCTGGGGCTCGCCCGGTGCGGCGAGGACGACGAACGGCTCGGACAGCACGTCGGCGCCGGAGCCCTGGGTGACGAGGCGGATGTGGTGCTCGCCCGGGGCCGTCCCGACCGGGATCGTCGTCACGAGCTCGAACGCGCCGTCGGCGTCGGTCGTGACCGTGCCGAGCAGCACGGGCTCGCTCTCGAGCCAGACCTCGTAGGTGGTGTGCGGCGCGAGGCCGGTGCCGCGGACCACGAGCTCGCCGCCGACGACGAACGGACCCTCGCCCACGACGACCACGCGCGGGCCCGCGGGCACCTCGCGCTCGGTGATCTCGACGCTCACGCGGACGCCGTCGGCCGGGTCCGCGGACGTGACGGCGAGGGTGGCGGCCGAGGCCGCTCCGGCGGGGCCGAGGAGGGAGCCGGCGATCACGAGGGCGGCGAGCAGCCTGCGGGTGGTCGTCACGCGATGAACCTCTTCGTCCGGCCCGGGGGTGGGCGCCGCTGGGTCCCCCCGAACCCGGCTGGACGATCGTCCAGCCGCGATCATCTTGCCATCTTGGACGCCTGAACTGAACAGCCGTCCAAGTTGTTCACCCGCCAGACCTCCGGCAGGACCCCGGGCAGCACGAGGCTCGGCCCCCGCCGCTCCGGGGAGCGACGAGGGCCGAGCCGGACCCGGGCGGTGCCGGCACACCGCCCGGGGGTCTGTGGTCCGCCCTGGCGAGGTAGAGGCGTGGTCACGACCACGCCTCTACCTCGCGGTACCGGGGCTCTCCCTCGGCGAGGCGGGGCGGCGGGTCAGCCGCAGTCGAGCGCGTCGAACGACGCGTCGACCGTGGCGGTCACCTCCTCGCCGCCGACAGCGGTGGCCGTGACGGTCGCGGTGCCGGCCGGGACGGACGACGCGCGCGTCGCGAACGACTGGTACGCGTTCGTGCCCGGCGCCACGTCCGCGAACGCCTTCTGCCCGAACGGCGTGGAGAGCGTCACCGAGACCGGGACGTCCTCGCCGTTCGTCGCGCGCACGGCGACGTACGCCTTGCCCGCGAGGCAGCGCGGCGAGGCCTCGACCGCGAGGTCGAGCTCCGGCTCGTCGCCCAGCGCGGGCAGCACGACCTGCTGGCGCACCTCCTCGTTGCCCGCCGCGTCGGTCGCGGCGAACTCGATGACCTGCGGCTCGTCGGTGAGCGCGCGCGTGAACGGCTCGGTGTAGGTGCCCCAGAACGTGCCGGGGCCCTCCCACTGCACCTTGTCCACGCCCGAGCCCGCGTCCGTCGCCGCGAGCGTGATCTCGACGCTGCTGCCGACCTCGCGCAGGGTGGCGACGGTCACCGGTGCCACGGTGTCGACGCGCAGCTCGCGCGATCCCGTGCCGACGTTGCCCGCGGCGTCCGTCGCGCGCGCCTCGACGGTGCGCGCGCCGTCCTCGTCGACCACGAACGGGCCGTCGTAGGGGGCCCACGCGCCGCCGTCGACCGAGACCTCGACCGCCGGGGCGGGGTCGCGGTTGTCGGACGCCATGACCGTGACGGTCGGGCGCTGCACGTACCAGCCCGACGTCGCCGGACCGGGCTGCGCGGTCACGGTCACCGTGGGCGGCGTCGTGTCCTCGCCGGTGTCGGGCGCGACGACGAACACCACGGCCTCGGCGGGGACGTCCGTCCCCTCGACGTCGCCGTCGACGAAGAACAGCCCGTCGGGCTCGGCGTAGTCGGCCGGGTCGACGGCGTCCCAGGTCACGGGGACGCGGCTGTCCTTCGACGCGTCCTCGTACTCGGCCGTGACGGTCGCCGGGAGCACCGGGGCGGTGCCCGCGAGCGTCACGACGCTCACGTTGTCGACCGCCGTGATCGCACCCGGCTCGCCGTCGCGCACGTGCACCGTGCCGCTCACCGGCTCGACGAGCTCGTCCGACGTCCCCTTGACCTCGAACGCCCCCGCGGCGGCGACGTCCTCGGCCGTGACGTCCTCCCAGTCGACCGCGACCGTCTCGACGCGACCGTCGGTGAAGATCGCGTCGATCTCGGCCGGGAGGTCGGGCAGGACGCCGACGTCCGTGGGGATGTGGACGGGCGAGTGGTCGATCGGCCCGTTCGGGTCGACCGGCTCGGGCTCCTCGACCCCGCCCGTGCCCCAGACCTCCCACTCGGAGACCCCGACGGCCGAGTACGTCGTCGCCGTGGTGCCCCGCAGCGCGTCGAACGTCGCCCGGAGGCGCGTCGTCGTCACCGCGTCGAACGTCGTCTCGTTGGTCTCGAGACGCTGCGTCGGGTAGCCGCTCGGGCTCGGGACGTCGACGAACGCGCCGGCGTCGGCGTCCCAGTACTGGAGCTTCCAGGAGGCCGGGACGCGCACGTTGTCGCCGTTCGCGTCGGTGCCGTCCGACCAGAACCGGACGACGGACCGGTCCACCGTGACCGGCGCAGGCCACGAGTACTCGAGCCACTGCGTCGCGGGGCGGTCCCCGCTCCACGTCGCCCACGTCGCGTCGTGCGCTCCCCCGGTGCTCACGCCCGCGCCGTCGTTCACGGCCTCGACCTTGTTCCACGACGCGGTGTAGCTCGCCTCGGGCGTGCCGATCAGCGCGACGTTCGACGGCGTCTCGTCGGCTGCGGCCAGTGCCGCGCCGCCGGGGCCGGAGGTCGCGGCCCACGCCCCGACCCCCGCGCCCGTGAGGGCCAGGGCGAGCGCGGTCGCGGTGGCGACCATGCGCCGTCGGGCACGCGGTGCCGCCGGCTGGTCCCCGAGCGGGATGAGCACGGTCGAGCCCGCGACCCGTGATGAGCTGGTGCGCGCGCTCATGCCAGCCTCGCCTTCCCTGCCGTGACCAGGACCTTCTGACCGTCGCGGCGGCTCAGGAGGCCGTCCGCGGTGAACTGCTCGACCGTGCGCTGGACCTTCTGGAGGAACGCGGCGCGGTCGGCGAAGCCGCCGTCGCCCCACACGACGTCGAGGAACGTCGTCCCGTTCGGCCGCGCGGCGTTGGTGACGCCGCTGTCGAGCCCGGCGAAGACCACGCGCGGCTCGGAGCGCTCGACGTACATGTGGTACTGCGTGTCGTCCCCCGACCACGCTGGCTCGAACGTGAGGTCCCCGAGGCGGAAGTATCCGTTCCCGAGGTCGGTGAAGGCGCCATCGAGCGTGCCGTCGAGGCCCATGTGGGCGTAGAGCGACAGCTGGAGGTACTCGCGCGACGCGCTGCGCGCGAGCAGGACGGTCGGACCGTTCTCGATGCTCTGGATCGCGGGGTTGTCGATCGTCGGCACGGCGCGGATGCTCAGCGGCATCGTCACCTCGACGACGTCGCCGGGCGACCACGAGCGCGACACGCTCACGTACGTCCCGGGTACGGCGTCGAGCTCTTGCTCCACCCCGTCGACCGTCACCGTGAAGCCCTTGCGCACCCAGCCGGGTACGCGCAGGCGCAGGTCGAGCTGCCCGGAGCCGTTCACCGTGAGGCGGGTCGCGCCGACCTTCGGGTACTGCGTCTCCTGGACGACCTCGAAGCCCTTCTCCTCCCACGTCAGGGTGGAGGCGAGGTAGAGGTTGACGTAGAGCACCTCGCCGTCGACGGACCGGAAGTAGACCGAGTCGCGGTACTTCACGTGATTCTCGAGGCCCGTACCGCCGCAGCACGTGCCGGTGTTGCCGTACTCGCGGCGCGTGCCCGGGTTGACCCCGTACATGTACGTCACGTCGGGGCTCGTCGTCGACTGCGTGTTCTTCTTCGAGCCGACGATGTGGTTGAGCAGCCCGCGCTCGTAGTACTCCATGTACTTCGGGTCCAGCGAGTGGAAGTACAGCAGGCGCGAGAGCTTGAGCATGTTGTACGTGCCGCACGTCTCGGCGTTGCGCGCGCCGATGTCGCCCGCGACGGTGCTCGGCGGGCCGAACAGCTCGCCCTCGCCGTGCCCGCCGTGCGCGTAGGTGCGCCCGGGCACGACCATGCCCCAGAAGCCCTCGACGGCCTGGCGGTACCGCTCCTCGCCCGTGAGGTCGTAGACCTTGAGGTACCCGGGGAACTGCGGGATGTGCTGGTTCGCGTGCTTGCCGTTGAGCGTGTCCGTGCCCGCGGCGCTCGCGTCGACGAGCGTGTTGAGGTCGAACAGCTTGGCCGTGGCGACGTACGTGTCGTCGCCCGTGATCGACGCGATGTCGGCGAGCACCTCGTTCATGCCGCCGTACTCGCCCGCGATGTAGATCCCCCACATCCGGTCGAGCTGCGCCTGGGGCAGCACCGACAGTCGGCTGTGCACCCACGCCGCCATGGACGACGCGAGCTCCAACGCCTGGTCGTTCCCCGCGAGGCGGTACGCCTCGAGCAGACCGGCCATGATCTTGTGGCACGTGTAGTACGGCGCCCAGATCTCGCCGTACGGCGCGTACTTCTCGAGCTGGCTGAACTGCCACTCGCCGTAGGCGGCGAGGAACCCGGGGTGGCTGAACCGACCCATGGCCGCGAGCGCCGTCTGGACCTCGCCGAGGCCCTCGACGATCTGGTCCACCTTGTCGCGGAACACCGTCTCGCCCGTGCTCGCGTACGCGAGCGACACCATGGACAGGAAGTGCCCGCCGTAGTGCCCGCGCAGGAGGTTGGCGGTCTGGGTGTTGGCGCGGCCGGGGTAGTCGTCCGGGCCCCACGGCTGCTCGTTGGCGTGGCCGAAGCCCTCCCAGCCGCCAGGCGCGGACGCGCCCTTCGTGTCGAGCCCCGCGTTGCGTCGGAACACCGCGAGGACGCGGTCCACGGGGTACTCGCGCGCGAGGTGCAGGATCTGGTCCTGCGAGCGCGTCGCCACGCTCGGGGCGAGCGTCACGTCGGACATCGGGAACGGCTCGGCGGCCCAGCCGTCGAGCGTGACCGACCGGTCGAGGGACCGCAGGAAGGCCCGGCTGACGGGCGGTCCGCTCGGGACCGTCGACGCCGGGACGGGAGGCGCGGCGAGGGCGCTGCCGCCGCCCGCGAGCGCGACGGCGCCGGTCGCCCCGGCGGCCAGCGCCCCGAGCCGCAGGACGGCCCGTCGCGAATAGCTGGTGTCGTGCACGTGCATGAGCTGTCGCTCCTTCTCACTCGTCGTCGAGTGGTGGAAGCGTCGTCGGCGGCAAGGAGGGAAGCCCCGCGTCCGACGCTCGTGCTGGTTCCGTCCGGCCGCCACGTGGCCGAGGGAGAGCTCTGGTCCACCGAGGTAGAGGTGTGGTCGTGACCACGCCTCTACCTCGCGGTACCTCGCCTCTCCCTCGGCGGGTGCGACCTCGCGGGTGTCAGGCGCAGTCGAGCGCGTCGACCTGCGCCTCGCGCGTGGTCGTCACCTCCTTCCCGTCGAGGGTCGCGACGCCGGTCACCGTGACGGCCCCGGCCGGGATCGTCGTCGCGCGCGCCGCGAACGACTGGTACGCGTTCTTGCCCGGCGCGACGTCGGCGAGCGTCCTCTCGCCGTACTGCGTCGTGAGCGTCATGGTGACGGGGACGTCCTCGCCGTTCGTGGCGCGCACGGCGACGTACGCCTTGCCGGCGAGGCACCGCGACGTCGCCTCGACCGCGAGGTCGAGCTCGGGCGCCGGGGGCTGCTCGCCGTAGGCCGCGAGGAGCGCGGCGTGCTCGGCGGCCGTGATCGGCAGGACGGTGCCGTGGCGCGGGCTGCTCGGCAGGTGGGCGTCGACGGACGTCCACACGCCCGAGTCGAGGTCGGTGGACTCGAGCGGCAGGTAGCCCTGCCCGCCGTGGTAGCTCGGCTGGTCGACGAAGAGGTACCACTTCTCCTCGGTGTTCGACTTGAAGACGGTCGGCCCCTCGCCCGCGGTGAGCGTGCCGCCCCACGGGTTGGGCTGGCCGTAGCCGATCTTCTCGGCGACGAGGTCCCAGTCGGTCGAGCGCAGGTCCGTCGACTTCTCGAGGCGCGGGATCATGTACGCCTCGTCCTTGGTGAACCGGTAGTACGTGCCGTCGTGCTCGACGATCGACGAGTCGATCATCCCCAGTCCGTTGCCGCGCTTCTCGTCGATCCACACCTGCGGCTCGGAGAACGTCACGAAGTCGCGCGTCGTGGCGTACATCATGCGCTGGTAGGAGTCGGCGATCCGGCGGCCGTCGGTCGAGGTCGTCGGGTAGAGCGCCGAGGCCCAGTAGACGATGTACTCGCCGCGCTGCGCGTCCCAGAACGCCTCGGGCGCCCACGTGTTGCCCGCGTACGCGCTCGACACCGTGACCATGCGCTGGTCGGACCAGTGCACGAGGTCGGTCGACTCCCAGATCATCAGCGCGCGCGACCCGCGCTCCTGCGCGTTGCCGAAGTCGTTGCCGCCGTAGATGCGCAGGTCGGTCGCGAGGAGGAAGAACCGGTCGCCCTCGGGCGAGCGGATGATGAACGGGTCGCGCAGGCCCTTCTCGCCGAGCGTCGACGTGAGCACCGGCTCGCCGTCGTTCAGCTCGACCCAGTCGAGCGGGTCGTTGCCGTTGCTCGCGCTGAAGTAGACGGACTCGCCGTCCGCGGTGCTCTCCCCCTCGAAGTACGGGAAGAAGTAGCCCTCGTAGTCGGCCTCGGCGGGCAGCGGGCGGACCGTGGCGTCGTAGGTGTGCGTCGCGGTCGCGCCGTCCTTGGTCGCCGTCACGGTGAGCTGCACGACGGCGGCCGGCTCGCCGTGGGCGGGCCGCGTCACCTCTCCCGTGGCCGAGACGGTCGCGGGGTCGGAGCTCTCCCACGTCAGCGTCGAGCCGTTCGCGCCGTCGGCGGGCAGCGTGAGGTTGCCGCGCACGTCGTCGAGGTGCGGCACGACGGCGTGGCTCGCGTCCCACGCGACGGCCTCGGTGGGCGCGAGGTGCGCGAGGACCGTGACGTCGAACTGGGCGGTGCGCGCGACCGCGCCGCGCGTGACGAGCGCGGTGAGCGTCACGGTCGCGTCGTCCTCGCCCGCGGCGGGTCGGGTGACCTTGCCTGCGGCGCTGACGACGCCCGGGGCGGACGACGTCCACGTGACGAGCGAGCCCTGCGCGCCCGTGGTGGGCAGCACGAGGTCCGCGGTGACGGCGCTCGTGTCGCCGAGGTCGAGCCCGGCGAGGTCGGCGTCCGCGGCGGCCGTGGAGGTCCGGGCCGCGAGCTCGGCCGCCTCGGCCGGGCTCAGCGCACGGTCGTAGACGCGGAAGTCGCGCACCTGGCCCTTGAGATAGCGGTCGCCCGAGTAGAGCGAGCGGCCGACGTAGTTCGCCGTCGTCTGCCCGCCGCCGATCTGGCCGGGATCGGTCGTGACGTTCATGGCCTGCTCGACCTGCACGCCGTCCTCGTAGAGCGTCGCGGTCGTGCCGGTGAGCGTGTACGTGAGGGTCTTCCAGACGCCGCGCTGGAGGTTGGAGCCCTTGGTCACGGTCTGCTCGGTCGACCAGTTCCCCGTGGCGATCGACGTCCGGTAGGCGTTGCCGGTCGTGAACAGGTAGCCGTTGCCGTTCGAGCCGCTGGAGTTGCCGAGCCCGTAGACGAAGTACGGCGTGCCCTGGTCCTGGCTCACGAGCACGTCGAGGCTCACGGTGACGTCCGTGAGCCCGGCGAGCAGGTGGTCGGGCAGGTCGACGTAGTCGTCGGTCCCGTCGAGCGTCGTGCCGTCCGCCGTCGGCGTCCCGCCCACCAGGGTGGCCGGGCCGAAGGCGGAGCCCTCGGCACGGTTCGCCGTCGTGCCGCCGGTCGTGCTCGCGGCGTCGAGCGGGTACCAGGCGACGAGCCCGTCCTCGGTGGGCCCGCCGACGTCCGCCGCGGCAGGCGCCGCGACGGTGGCGGCGAGCGTGGAGACGGCGAGCGCCCCCACCAGCCCGGCGGCGAGCGCCGAGCGTGCTCGGTGTGTCGGAATCATGTCGTCCTCTCCTCGTCGAGATGCAGGTCGTGCCGCCGAGGTAGAGCCCCGGTCCCGCGAGGTAGAGGCGTGGTCGTGACCACGCCTCTACCTCGGCCTACCGGGGCTCTACCTCGGGGGGATCGTCAGCCGCAGGGGTGGGCGTCGTAGGCGACGTCGTAGGGCGTGGTGGTCGGGGCGCCGTCGAGCACGGCCGTGCCGGTGACGGTCACCGTGCCGGCCGGGACCGACGTCGCCCGTGTCGCGAACGACTGGTAGGCGTTCGCGCCCGGGGCCACGCCCGCGAACGTCTTCGTGCCGTACGGGGTCGTGAGAGTGACGTCGGCGGGCACGTCGCCCGCGTTCGTCGCCCGCACCGCGACGTACACCTTGCCCGCGAGGCACCGCGGGGTGGCCTCGACGGTCAGGTCGACCCGGGGCGCGGGGGTCACGTCGACCGGGTCCACGCTCTCGAGCGTCGGCACGACCTTCTGGATGAGGCCGTCGTCGCCGAACGTGAGTCGGTCGATCGTCGTCTCGCGGTTCGTCCCGTTGCCACCGGGGATCGCGAACCGGTGGTAGGCGATGTACCAGTCGTCCGTGCCCTCGACGTTGAGGATCGAGCTGTGCCCGGTCCCGAGGATGCCCTGCGAGGCGTCCTTCTCGAGGATCACGCCGCGGTAGGTCCACGGGCCGTCGATGCTGTCCGACGTCGCGTAGCCGACGCGGTAGTTCTCCGATCCCGTGTCGTCGATCGAGTACGTGAGGTGGTAGACGCCGTCCCGGTAGTTGAGGAACAGGCCCTCGCGGAAGTCGCTCAGGCCGGGGATGCGCCGCAGCGTGTCCTGCTTGATCGACGTCATGTCGTCGTTCAGCTCCGCCATGACCGGGCCGTTCGACGGTCCGCCGTTGCCCCACAGCAGCCAGTACTTCCCGGTCTCCGGGTCGCGGAACGCTGCCGGGTCGATGGCCTGGCCGGACGTGACGGCCTCGCCGTTGGTGATCATCGCCGTCGGCTGCGCGGTGAACGGGCCCTCCGGGCTGTCGGCCACCGCGACGCCGATCGTCTTGCGGTCGTACGTCGGGTTGTGGCCGGAGAAGTAGAACCAGTACTTCCCGTCCCGCTCGATGATCGTGGGCGCCCACGCGTTGCCGGTCGCCCACGGGACGTTCCCGTTCGCGCCGTCGAGCGTGAGGAACGGCTGCTCCGAGCGCTCCCACGTCACGAGGTCGGTCGACTTCCAGACGTAGAAGTCCTTGCCGCCCCAGCCCGGCGTGCCGTCGGTCGTGGCGTAGAGGTAGAACGTGTCGCCGAACTGCGCGATGTTCGGGTCCGCGTACGTCCCGGGGAGCACGGGGCTGCCCATCTGCTTCGCCTGGACGGTCCACGTGCGCGACGACCCGTCCGGCCCGGTCACGGTGTACGCCACGGGCTGCGTGAGGTCCTGCACCGAGCCGTTCCCGGGCGTGACGGTCGCGCGCGGCGAGACCGTGAGGACCGGCGCGAGCGCGGAGACGTCCGTGCCCGGCTCGACGGCGAGCGTCACGGTCGAGCTCGCCCCGTCGACGATCGCGGGGACCTTGAGCGCGTCGAGCTCGGCGCCCGTGACGGCCGTGTGGTCGGCGCCGACCTGGTACACCTCGTCCGCCGTGAGCGCACGGTCGTAGACCCGGAAGTCGCGCACCGAGCCCTTGAGGTAGCGGTCGCCCGAGTACAGCGAGCGGCCGATGTAGTTGGCGAGCGTCGAGCCGTTCCCGATGTCCTTCGGGTCGATGGTGACGCCGGTCTGGCGGCCCACCTCGACGCCGTCCTCGTAGAGCACGGCCGTCGTGCCGGACAGGGTGTACGTGAGGTGCTTCCACACCCCGCGCTGGAGGTTCGCGTTCTTGGTGACGGTCTGCTCGGTGGTCCAGTTCCCCGTCGCGATCGACGTGCGGTACGCGTTGCCCGTGGTGAACAGGTACCCGTCGCCCGCCGTGCCGCTCGTGTTGCCCAGACCGTAGACGAAGTACGGCGTCGCCTGGTCGGTGGCGACCTTGACGTCGAGCCCGACCGTGACGTCGGTCAGCCCGGCGAGCAGGTGGTCCGGCAGGTCGACGTAGTCGTCCGTCCCGTCGAGGGTCACGCCCTCGCCCGTGCCGGAGAACGCCGCGCCGTTGGTCAGCGTCGCCGGGCCGAACGACGACCCCGGCGCCGAGTTCGCGGCCGTCGTGCCGCTCGTCTCGTCGAGCGCGTACCGCACGACGAGCCCCGGGATCTCGGTGGTCACCTCCACCGCGACGAACGCGGTGTGCGACCCGTCGGCCGTCGTCGCCGTGACCAGCGCGTGGCCCTCGCCGACGCCCGTGACGATGCCGTCGGCCGAGACCGTGGCGACGTCGGCGTCGTCCGACGCCCACGTGATCGCGCGCGCCGTCGCGTTGGCGGGCGTGACGGTCGCGGTGAGCTGTCGCGTGCCGCCGACGCCCAGCTCGAGGGACTCGGGGGTGACGCTCAGGCCCTCGACCGGGACGGCGTCGTCGGTCACGGTGACGACCGCGCGGGCACGCACGCTCACGCCGCCGCCGAGCGTCCCGAGGACCTCGAACGACCCGGCCTGCGCGTACGACGCCGGGTCGACCGCGTCCCACGTGACGCCGGCCTGGCCGGTCGAGCCGTCGGCGTACGTCGCGGTGACGGTCGCGGGCAGCACCGGCGCGGAGCCGGTCTGGACGGTCACGGCGACGTCCTCGACGGCCTCGACGAACGCGTCGGGCTGGTAGGTCTTGAGCAGGCGGTCGTACTCGGCCTGCGTCACGGGGAGCACCGTGCCGTGGCGCGGGCGCGACGGCATCTCGTAGTCGGACGACATGGTCCACTCGGCCGCGTCGAGCGAGGTCGACTCGAACGGCACGTAGCCACGGCCGCCGAACTCGTCGATGAAGAGGTACCACTTCTCCTCGGTGTTCGACTTGAAGATCGTCGGGCCCTCGCCCTGGTTGATCCCGCCGCCGAGCGAGTTCGCCTTGCCGATGCAGTCGGTGATGAAGTCGTAGTCCGTCGAGCGCAGCTCAGCGGCCTTCTCCGCGAGGATGAACTTGGAGCACGGCGTGGACGACGTGTTGTTCCGCTCGTCCTTGGTGAAGCGGTAGTACTGGCCGTCGTGCTGCGTCACGGTCGAGTCGATGACCGAGTAGCCCGGGTCGACCCAGACCTGCGCCTCGCTGAACGTCACGAAGTCGCGCGTCGTGGCGTACATCATCCGGTTGTGGGTGTTGCCCGTGTGGTTCGGGTCGTCCTCCGCGTAGAGCTTGGACGCCCAGAACACGACGTACGCGCCGATCGTCTCGTCGTAGTACGCCTCCGGCGCCCACGTGTTGCCCGCGGTGTCGGGCGAGACCTGCACGAGGCGCTGGTCGGTCCAGCTCACGAGGTCCGTGGACTCCCACACCATGATCGACTTCGAGCCGGTGCGCTGGGACGCGTCCCAGTTCCCGTTGCCGTAGATCTTGAGGTCGGTCGCGATCTGGTAGAACTTGTCGCCCTCGGGCGAGCGGATGATGAACGGGTCCCGCAGGCCCTTCTCCCCCAGCTCCGACGTGAGGACCGGCTGGTTGTCGTTGAGGTTCTGGTACTTCAGCGGGTCGTTGCCCTGGCTGAGGCCGAAGTAGACCTGCTCGCCCGTGGCGGTCCCCTCGCCCACGAAGTAGGAGAACAGGTAGCCCGCGAGGTCCTCCTGCTCGGGCAGCGCCGGCACGTGGGCCTCGAGCTCGCGCGTCGCGGTGGCCGCGCCCACGGTGACCTTCGCCGTGAGGGTCACGGTCTCCGCGTCCTCGCCGTGCGCGGGGCGTGTCACCTCGCCGGTGGGCGTGATCGTGCCCGACGACGTCGCCCAGGCCACGCTCGCGCCGTGCAGGCCCGTGGTGGGCAGGGTCAGGTTGCCGCGCACGTCGTCGAGGTTCGTCACCTCCAGCGCCGCCGCCGCGGCGTCTGCCTTCGCCTGGTCGCCGTCGCCCGGGAGGACCGTGACGTCGAACGTGCGGGTCTCGGTCGTGCCGCGCAGCGTCACCGTCGCGGTGAGGGTCGCGGTGGCGGGCTCGTCGCCCGCGGGGCGCGTGACCGCGCCGCTCGCGGAGACGACGGCCGCGTCGGAGCTGGCCCAGGTCACCGCCGAGCCGCCGACGCCCTTCGCGGGGAGCGCGAGGTCCGTGACGACGGCGCTCGTGTCGCCGAGGTCGAGCGCCGCGGCGTCGGCCGCGACGGCGTCCCGCGCGGCGGCCGACGCGAGGTCGGCGACCTCCTGCGCGGTGAGCGCGCGGTCGTAGAGCCGGAAGTCCTTCATGCGGCCCTTGAAGAGGTTGTCGGCGGCGTAGGCCGACTTCCCGAGCGCGTTCGCCGTCGTCGTGCCGCCGCCGATCGCCCCGGGCGTGATCGTGACGGCGGCGTTCTGCCCGACCTGCGCGCCGTCCTCGTAGAGCCGCGCGGTGCCGCCGCCGAGCGTGTACGTGATCGTCTTCCAGACGCCGCGCTGGAGTGCGGCGGCGGGGGCCTTGGCGGTGTTCTGCTCGCGCCCCCACGCGAGGTCGGAGATCGACGCGCGGTAGTTCGCGTTGCCGGTCGAGAACAGGTAGCCGTTCCCGGACTGCGGTGTGCCGACCGCCGGGTTGCCGAGGGTGTAGAAGAAGTAGTTGCCGCTCAGCGACGCGTCGACCCACACGTCGGCGCTCACCGTCACGGCGTCGTAGCCCGCGAGCAGGTCGTCCGGGAGGCTGACGTGGTTCGACCCGCCGAACGTCAGGCCCTGGCCGGGCTGCCAGCCACCGCCGGAGCCGGTGAGGGTCCCGTCGAGCCCGTTGCCGGAGGCGTCGTGCGCGACCGTCCCCCCGGTCTCGTCGAGCGGGAGCCAGAGCCGGAGTCCGTCCGCGGTCGGCTCGGCAGCGGTCGTGAGGGGCGCGGGCGCCGCGGACATCGGGCCGGCGGCCGCCGCGCCCGCGGGCGCGAGCGGAGCGACCAGCGCGAGCCCGAGCAGCGCCGCGAGCGAGCGGCGCCGGCGCCGGGCGCGGCGCTCCGCGGGCGTCGGGGGTGGTTGGTGGCGTGAGGTCATCGGTGACTCCTCGTCGTCGTGCCCGGCGTCGGCGCCGGTCGCGGGTCCGTCGTCGAACGCGCGTGTGAACGCTAACATGTGAACGCAAACATGGCGAGGATCGGAGGCGACCTCCTCCGTCGAAACCGTTGTCGACTTTCCTTCCGGGCTGGGACCTGTCGGGCGAACGATGCGTTTCCGCTCGACGCGCGGGGCGGACCAGCGCCAGAGCGGGCCGGCGTCCGCGACGCCGACCCGCTCCCAGGAGGTCTCGGCGCGACGTGCGCGCCGTCCCTCCCGTCCTCAGCCTCCGCAGGCCAGCGCGTCGAACGCGGCCTCGTACGGCGTGCTCACGTCGGCACCGTCGAGCACGGCCGCGCCCGTGACCGTCGCGACCCCGGCCGCGAGCGACGTGGACCGGGCCGCGAACGACTGGTACGCGTTCGCGCCCGGCGCGACGTCCTCCACGACGCGCGTGCCGAACGGCGTGGCGAGCGAGACGTCGGCCGGGACGTCGCCCGAGTTCGTCGCGCGGACCGCCACGTAGGCCTTGCCCGCGAGGCAGCGTGCGGACGCGGTCACGTCGAGCTCGACGGCCGGGCCGGCGGCGTCGGCCGCGAACTCCCACGTGTCCACCTCGACGAGGTCGACGCCCGCGGGGCCGGCGAACGTGAAGTACACGTCGTGGACGCCGCTCACGCCCTCCAGGGCGGCGGTGACGTCCGCCCACTCGCCCACGGGGGTGTCGAGGTCGAGCGTGCCGACGACGGCACCCTCGCGGTCGTCGAGGCGCACCTCGACGGTGGCACCCTCGACGAGCGGCTTGACGCGCGCCGCGACGCTCGCGGCACCGTCGCCGAAGTCGACCGACGACAGCGCCGACCAGTCGCCGTCGTCCACGTCGCGGACCACGAGGTTCGGCGCCTGCGCGCCGAACTGCGCCGAGCCGCCGTCGACCTTCGCGGTGGTGAGGCCCTGCTGCCACGCGAACGTCTCCGCCTCGAGCACCTGGAACGGGTCGAGGTCCTTGACCTGGTCCACGCCCGCGTAGTCGCCCACGACCTGCTGGACCGTGCCGTCCGCGTTGAACGTCAGCTCCTGGATGTGCGGGCTGCGGTAGCCCTGCGTGGTGCTGCCGTTGATGCGCTTGTTGAGCGTGGGCGCGTGGTACGTGAAGTAGTACTTGCCGTCCAGCTCGAACACCGACTGGTGGTTGTTGCCACCCGTGCCCGCGCCGAAGAACTGCGACTGGTTCGGGAACATCACGCCGGCGTACGTCTCCTTGGGGAACGACATCGGGTCGTCGGAGATCATGTAGCCGATCTGCCCGCCGCCCGGATACCCCGGGAGCGTGGCCTGGTTGCCGCCGAAGTCGTTGCCGCCGAAGTGCGACGAGTACGACAGGTAGTACTTGCCGTCGCGCTCGAACACCTGCGCCGCCTCGAACGCCACGGGCGCGTCCACGACGGCCGCCGTGCCCTGCGTCGAGACCATGTCGTCGCCCAGCTCGATGACGCGGATGTTCTTCGGGTTGTTGAACCGCTCCGCCGCCGGCATCGACGTCGACGCCGGGCCGCCGCCGAAGTAGAGGTACGCGCCGTCGTCGGTGACGAGCGGCGCCGGGTCGAACTTCCAGGCCACGGCCTCGGCGCCCGGGGTCCGCCCGTCGATGAGCGTGCTGTCGCGCTCGCTCGTCCACGGCCCGAGCGGCGAGGCGCCCGTGATGACGTTCGACGACCCGCCGCCGTTGGCGTAGTAGAGGAAGTACTTGTCGACGCCGTCGACCGTCTTCTTCGCCATGCCCGGCGCCCACGAGTTGTTCGTGAACGGCGCGACGCCCTGCGGTCCCGCGACCTGGATCTCACCGTGGTCCGTCCAGTTCACGAGGTCCTCGGACGAGATGAGCGTGATCTGGTTGATGCTGCCGTAGTTGATCTGCGGCGAGACGCCTGTCACCGGGTCGGGCGCGTAGCCCTGGGTGTCGTTCGTCATGTACATGTACACGCGCCCGTCCTCGACGAACCCGAACCCGTCGGCCCCGAACTTGTGGGAGATGAGCGGGTTGTGCTCGCCGGGCAGCTTGCCGAGCACCTCGATCGTCTTCGAGGGCGGTCCGGGCGGGGCCGCGCCGACGACGGAGACGTCGTCGAGCACGAAGTCCATGAGGTGCGTCGCCGGGTCGGCGGACGGGTTGCTCGTCCACGGCGTCTCGAAGAACAGCCGCGCGGTGCCGACGTTCTGGTCGGCAGGGATCGTGAACCGGCCGTCGAACGTCGCCCACTGGCCCTTGGTCGCGGTGACGCTCACCAGGTTCGTGTACGTCCCGCCGCCGTAGTGCATCGTGGCGAAGAACTGCTTGGTGGCCGGGGCCGCGGCGGCGTCGTAGCGGATCCTCGCGGTGAGCTCGTACGTCTCGCCCGCGCGGACCTTGCCGCTGAGGTCCTGCATCGGACCGGAGCCGGTCGTCGCGCGCTCGGTGGTCAGGGCCGCGGCCTCGCCCGCGAACGCCTGGTCGGTGGTCGACAGCACGGCCTTGTCGGTCGCGTTGCCGTTGTTGACGAACCAGCCGGTCGTGCCGTCCTCGAAGCCGCCGTTGACGACCAGCTCCTCGTCCGCGGCGTACGACGGCAGCGCGGCGAGCGACGCGGAGAGCAGCGTCGCGAGCGCGGCCCCGGCGACGGCGCCGCGCAGGCGACGTCGTCTGCGGTGGTGCGTGTCCATGGATCCTCCTCGATCGATGTGGGTGTCCTGCGCGTCCGCGCGCCTCGCGCGGACGGTCGTGCCGACGGCGGGGTCGCGCCGTCGTCCTGCGCCCTCCTCTCGTCCGGGACCGGCGGCTGGGTCAGCCGCCGTACGCGACCGTGCGGGTCGCGGTGGACCCGTCGGTCGAGCGGGTGACCGAGACCGTCACCTCGCCCGCGGGGACGCTCGTCAGTCGGCTCGCGAAGGCCTGGTACGCGTTGCGGCCCGGCTCGACGCCGGCGAACGACCGGCTGCCGTACGGCGTGGTGACGACGACGTCCACGGGCACGTCCTCGTCGTTCGTCACGCGCACGGCGACGTAGTCCTTCCCGGCCAGCGCGCGCACGCTCGCCTCGGCCGTGAACGCGACCTCGGCGACGTCGGTCCGCACGAGGGACGCGACGGCGAGCGCGAGCGCCCACGCGGGCGCGTCCGCCTCGTTCTGCGTCGACGGCGCGGTCGTGGCCCGTGCCGACGCGAGCCCCTTCTCGACGGCGGACCACGACTCGACCGTGTAGTCCGCAGGGTCGAGCCCCTCGGCCTCGGCGACGACGGCGTCGAGCGCCGTCCGGTCGGCGCCGCCGTCGGCGTCGAGCACGTCGCTCAGGAGGAAGTGGTCGAAGTCGACGTGGCCGCCGGTCTGCTCCTTGGCGTAGGAGAAGAGGCCGAACCGGTACCCCATGAAGTGGGACAGGCTCCAGTCCATGACGAGCGGCCCCTGGCGCGCACCGAGCGGCTGCCAGGTCTGCCCGTCGAGGCTGTAGGAGTACTGCACCCAGAGCTGCCCGTTCGGGGAGGCGAAGTCCGCGTCCGCCTTGAGGTGCACGTCCGTGCGCTCGCCCAGCGGGACCTGCGACCCGGGGACGAACGACTCGACCGCCTCGCGGTCGATGGTGTCGGAGAACGGCTGGAGCCGGGTGACGAGACCGAGCGTGCGCTCGCCGTCGACCTGCTGGACGCCCGCGTACGCGAAGCTGCGTCCGTAGACGGCGAGGCCCGCGACGTCGCCGTCGAGCATGCCGGAGACGTCGAGCCTCGTCTGGGCCGACGACGTCGGGCCGAACGTGCGCTGACCGAGGGTGTTGCGCGCCTCCTCGAGATACGTGAGGTCGCGCCCGGGCGCCTTGGTGTATTCCGCCTCCCCGGTCACGACGTGCCCGTTGGTCAGGCGCAGCCAGCCCTCGCGCTCGGTGAGCGACCAGTACCTGTTGTCCGGCGCGTGGTTCCACTGCCACGCGAGGTCGAGGTCCGAGCCGTTGTACGAGACCTCCTCGAGCGTGGGCGTCTCGAGGTCCGGCGCGCGGCCGACGACGGACACGTCGTCGAGCAGGTACTCGACGCTCGACGACGGCGGCTGCGGGTTGCCCCACGGCGTCTCGACCGCGAGCTTGAAGGTCCGGACGTCGGCGTCCTGCGGGACGGTGTAGGTGCCCCGGACGGTCGTCCACTCCCCCGGCGTGGCGTTCGCCCACGCGAGCGTGGTGACGCCCGCGCCCCAGTCCCCGACGAGGTTGAAGCGGACCTGCGCCGGCCCGGAGGCGTAGCGGACCCGGGCCGAGACCTCGTAGGTCACGCCCGCCTGGATCTTCCCGCCGAGCTGCTGGTTCGGGCCGGAGCCGTTGAGCGTCCGGCCCGCGACGCGCAGCGCGCCCGTGCCCGACGCGGCGCCGCTCGTCTCTCGCGACAGCGTCGCCCCGAACTGCGCGGCCCACGGGGCGGTCCCGGCGTCCTCGAACCCGGGGTTGGCGACGAGCTCGACGCCGAGCAGGGACTCGTCGTACGTGGGCGCGTCGGGTACCTCCCAGACGGTGTCGCTGAACGCGCGGTGCTCGGCGTCGTTCGCGAAGTCGTCGGAGGCGACGATGCTCTTCAGCCGCTCCCGGCGCTCCGTCGCCGGGTCCAGCACGATCGGCTTGGCGAACGTGTCGCCGACGCGGACCACGCCGTCGTCGCCGAACGTGGGCCAGCCGTCCTCCCACGTCGCGGGGATGAGCGCGGGGATGCGGCCGAGCGGGTAGGTGTCGCGGAAGAACATCCCCCACCACTCGTAGCCGCCCGCGCCGTCGGGCACCTCGACCAGCCCGCCCTGGGCGAAGCCGTCGGAGTTCAGCGCGCTGCGCGCGACGTACGGGTTCGACCCGTCGGCGGTCTCGTAGCGACCCAGCAGGTGCGGCGAGCGGAACAGCACCTCCTGGCGGTTCTGTCCGCTGGGCCACGTGATGATCGCGACGTAGTACTCGCCGTCGATGTAGTGCACCTGCGCGCCCTCGAACAGCCCGCCGACGAACGGCTCGCCCGCGTAGTCCGCGGCGCGGAAGATGTTCGGGAAGTCGGCCTCGATCGCGGTGAGGTCGTCGTTCAGCCGGACGGCGCTCGTCGCGCCCGAGCCGTAGAAGATGTAGGGCGTCCCCCCGTCGGCCTCGTCGAAGAACAGCGACGGGTCGTGAAACCCCCGGCCGAGCGCGGTGCGCTCCCACGCGCCGTGCTCGACGTCGTCCGTGCGGAAGAGGTACGACCCCCCGAGGTCGTTGGTGTTGAACACCACGTAGAACGTGCCGTCGCGATAGCGCAGCGAGGACGCCCACTGCCCGTTGCCGTAGCCGTTCTTGCCGTTGCGCAGCGATGACACGTCGCCGACGCCGAGCCGGTCGTAGACGTACCCGACGATCTCCCAGCTCACGAGGTCGTACGACTTCATGATCGGGGCGCCAGGGGCCAGGTGCATCGTCGTGCTGATCATGTAGTAGAGGTCGCGGCCCTCGTCGTTCTCGGCCGCGGGGACGCGCGTGACGCTGATGTCCGGGACGTCGCTGCGCAGGAGCGGGACGTCGTACGTCCCGTCGCCGCGGTCGGTCGTGGTCAGCCCGGTGAGGGCGCTCGCCGCCGGGAGCTCGTCGTCGGCCGTCGCGGTGGCGTGCGCCGCGGGCAGGCCGGCCCCGAGCGCCAGCACCCCCGCCACGATCGTCGCCGCGGCCCGTCGTCTCCGGTGCCTGCTCATGTTCTTCCTCCTCGTCGAGGTTCTTCTGTCGGGTGGTTCATCTGGCGGATATCGATGTCGGAACCGATTTCGACGGACGCCGCGTCGCTTCCGTGCTCGAGCGGTGGTGCAGTGGTGCGGTGGCGGCCCGCGCCGGGGCGCGGGCCGCGCCCTCGTGGCCCGCCGGACCGGCCACGAGGGAAGCGTGCTCTCGCGAGGTAGAACCCGCGGTCGCGAGGTAGAGCCCGGGGGCTTCTACCTCGGGTCCTGCGGTTCTACCTCGGCTTCGTTCAGCCGCAGTCGAGCGCGTCGTAGGCGACGTCGACGGTCGAGGTGACCTGCTCGCCGTCGTCGGGCTCCGCGGCTGCGGCCGGCAGCGACGTCGCGAGCGCGACGGTGCCGACCATCCCCGCCACGAGGGCGACGGCGACGGACCGGCGGCGCGCCGGTCTGCGCCCGGAGGTGCGGAGGGACGGGTGAACAGAGATATCCATAGGGCTTCCTCTCATCGTCGAGAGACACGCACCGTTGCGTGTGAGCGTTCACAAGTTGGGCCCGAGCCTAGTGTGAGCGCTCACATTGCACAAGGGTGGCGCCGTGACACCGCCGGTCGGGCGACGCCCGACCGACCCAGGGGTGCCGGCCCCCGTCCAGCTCCGGTGATCCCGGGCGAGAGGCCCGGGCAGACGGCCGTGGTGCCGGGCCCGCGCCCTCGTGACGTCCGAGGACGTCGCGCGGGCGGACCCGGCACCGCAGGTTCACCTCCGCCTGACGACCAGCACGCGCTGCAGGATCACGAAGACCAGGAGCAGCACGCCGATGACGATCTTGGTCCACCACGAGCTCAGCGTGCCCTCGAAGGTGATGATCGTCTGGATGAGGCCGAGCACGAGCACGCCCAGCACGGACCCGAGCACGAAGCCCGTCCCGCCCGTGAGCAGCGTGCCGCCGATGACGACGGCCGCGATCGCGTCGAGCTCCATGCCCACACCGGTGAGCGAGTAGCCGGACCGCGAGAACATCGCGAAGAGCAGGCCGCCGATGCCGGCGCACGTGCCGCTCACCACGTACACGAGCACCTTGGTGCGCGCGACGGGAAGGCCCATGAGCATCGCCGACTGCTCGCCGCCGCCGATCGCGTAGACGGTGCGGCCGAACTGCGTGTAGTGCAGCACGTAGAACGCGATCGCGACGACGACCAGGGAGATGATGACCGCGGTCGTGATGCGCCAGCCGTCGCCGAACTGCTGGCTCCAGCCCGCCAGGGCGACGAACGACTCGTCCGTGATGGGGATCGACTGGAGCGAGATCACGTAGCACAGGCCGCGCGCGAGGAACATCGCCGCGAGCGTCGCGATGAACGGTTGGATGTCGAAGACGTGCACCATCAGCCCGACCGCGAGGCCGAGGACGGTCCCGATGAGGACCGAGATGAGGAGCACGACGGCGACGGGCCAGCCGCTCTGGAGCAGGGACGCCGTCGTGATGCCCGAGAGCGCCACGACCGCGCCGACCGACAGGTCGATGCCGCCCGTGAGGATGACGAAGGTCATCCCGACCGCGAGCACGATGAGGAACGAGTTGTTGATGAAGAGGTTGGAGAGGACGCGGGCCGAGAGGAAGTTCTCGTACCGGCTGCCGCCCACCACGAGCATGAGCGCGAGCACCGCGAACGTGCCGAGGACCGGGAGGTAGCGCCGGTCGAGGCGGACGCGGCTCGTGAGTCGCTCGGTCATGGACGGGCCTCCGGGGGCGGCGGTCTCGGCGCCCCGAGGGTCGGGGGGCGAGGTCGGGGCAGGGGTCTGCACGGCGGACATCAGGCGCTCACCTCCGCGGCCGCGGCGGCCGTCGGGGCCGCGCGACGTCGTCGGGCGGCGACCAGGTCGCGCACCTTCGGGGACTGCGCGAGGCAGACCGCGATGACGACGATCGCCTTGAACAGGGGCGTGACGGACGGCGAGATGCCGAGCATGGTCACCGTGAGCGTGAGCGTCTGGATGATGAGGACGCCGACCAGGGTTCCCGAGAGCGAGAACTTGCCGCCCGCGAGCGACGTGCCGCCGATGACGACGGCGAGGATCGCGTCGAGCTCGATGAACAGGCCGGCGTTGTTCGCGTCGGCCGCCATGGTGCTCGACGAGATCATGAGGCCCGCGAGGCCCGCGAACAGCGCGCACACCGCGTACACGGTCCAGATGATGCTGCGGGACTTGACGCCCGCGAGGCGGCTCGCCTCCGGGTTGATGCCGACGGACTCGATGAGCATGCCGAGCGCCGTGCGGCGCGTGAGCAGCGCGACCGCGGCGAACACCAGGCCGGCGAGCACGACCGCCACCGGGATCCCGAACCAGAAGCCGGAGCCGATCGCCTTGAACGGCGCACTGTTGACCGTCGTGATCTGGCCGCCCGTGATGAGCATCGCGACGCCGCGGCCCGCGGTCATGAGCACGAGCGTCGCGATGATGGGCTGGATCCCGAGGACCGAGACCAGGAAGCCGTTCCACACGCCGAGGACGAAGGACAGCGCGAGCGCGATCCCCGCGGCGACCAGGACCGTCGTGAGGCTGTCGGGCGAGGGCGACGACGCGATGAAGCTCAGCGCGACGGCGCCGGAGATCGCGACCACCGCGCCGACCGACAGGTCGATGCCCCGCGTCGCGATGACGAGCGTCATGCCGAGCGCCACGAGCAGCAGCGGGGCGCCGTTCTTCAGCAGGTTGACGAGCGAGCCGAACAGGTGCCCGTCCTGGAGCCGGACCGACAGGAAGCTGGGCCGGTTGATGGTGTTGACCGCCAGCAGCACGACCAGCGCGACGATCGGCCAGAAGAGCCGGTGCTGGACGGCGCGCTGCCAGGCGGGTGCCGTGGTGCTCATGACTCCTGCCCTCCGCTCGCGATGAGCTCGACGACGTCCTCGACCGTGACGCCCTCGTCGTTGGTGATCTCCGCGACCTTGACCCGGTCGCGCATGACGGCGATGCGGTGGCTGAGCCGCAGCACCTCCTCGAGCTCGGCCGAGATGAACACGACCGACATGCCCTCGCCCGCGAGCTGGGCCACGAGCTTCTGGATCTCGGCCTTGGCACCGACGTCGATGCCGCGCGTCGGCTCGTCGAGGATGAGCAGCTTGGGGGCCGTCGCGAGCCAGCGCGCGAGGAGCACCTTCTGCTGGTTGCCGCCCGAGAGGTTCTTGATGAGCGCGTCCGGGTTGCCGGGGCGGATCGCGAGCGCCTTGATGTACGTCTCGACGATCTCGTCGACCTGCTTCTTCGGCAGGCGTCGTGCCCAGCCGCGCTCCGCCTGGAGCCCGAGGACGATGTTCTCGCGGATCGTCAGGTCGCCCACGATGCCCTCGGCCTTGCGGTGCTCCGAGGAGAAGGCGATCTTGCGCTGCATCGCGCTGCGCGGCGTCCGCAGGCGCGCGGGCGTGCCGCCCACGCGCACCTGGCCGGAGTCGGCGCGGTCCGCGCCGGCGAGCAGGCGCGCGAGCTCCGTGCGGCCCGAGCCGAGCAGGCCGGCGAGGCCCACGACCTCGCCCGGGTAGACGTCGAGGTCGAACGGCTGCACCGAGCCCTTGCGACCGACGCCGAGCGCCTGGACGAACGGCGTCGTCCCGTCGCGGTCGGCCACCGAGCGCTTGGGCGCCTCCTCGAGCTCCTCGAGCACCTCGAGCGAGGTGCCGATCATCTTGGAGACGAGCTCGAGCCGCGGGAGCTCGGCGGTCACGTACTCGCCGACGAGCTTTCCGTTGCGCAGGACCGTCATGCGGTCCGAGATCTCGTAGACCTGCTCGAGGAAGTGCGAGACGAAGAGGATGGCGACGCCCTCGTCGCGCAGCCGCCGCACGACGGCGAAGAGCTGGGCGACCTCGTCCGCGTCGAGGCTCGAGGTCGGTTCGTCGAGGATGAGGACCTTGCACTCGACGACGAGCGCGCGGCAGATCGCGACGAGCTGCTGCACGGCGAGCGAGTGGGAGGCGAGCGACGACGCCGGGTCGATGTCGAGGTTGAGGCGGGCGAGCATCTCGCCCGCGCGCCGGCGGGTCCTGCGCCAGTCGATGGCGCCGAGCCGGCGCGGCTCGTGACCCAGCATGATGTTCTCGGCGACCGAGAGGTTCTCGCAGAGGTTGACCTCCTGGTACACCGGCGAGACGCCGGCGGCCTGGGCCTCGCCCGGGCCCGAGAACGTGTGCTCGGCGCCGTCGACGACGATGCGACCGGAGTCGATCGAGTAGACACCGGTGAGCGCCTTGATGAGCGTCGACTTGCCGGCGCCGTTCTCGCCCATGAGGGCGTGGACCTCTCCGGGCCGGAGCGTGAGGTCGACTCCGTCGAGCGCCTTGACGCCCGGGAACTCGATCGAGATCCCGGTCATCTCGACGACGGGTCGACCGTCGGGGACGGCGGTAGTCATGGGTGACCTTCCGTGCAGCGGTGGCGGCGGGACTGCCGGGCCCCGGGGCGCCTCAGGACGCCGGCGACGTCGGCATGCCGGCGGTGGTGCGTCGGCCGCGCGCCGGGGAGACGTGCTCTCCCGGCGCGCGACCCGTCCGTGGTGGCGGAGCGGTCGGCGTCGACCGGCTCCGCCGGGCGGGCGGCCGTCCCGGATCTCTCCGCGACGGCCGCCCGGTCCCGGTCAGTACTCGCGCGTCGGGAGCGCCTCGACGGCCTGCTCCTGGGTGAAGGACTGGTCCTCCACGACGATGCGCTTCTCGACCTCCTCGCCGGCGACGACCTTCTTGATGATCTCCGCCAGGTCCGGGCCGAGGAGCGGGTTGCACTCGACGATGAAGTTGATCTTGCCGTCGGCCAGTGCCTGCATGCCGTCCTTGACCGCGTCGACGGTCACGATCTTGATGTCCTCGCCCGGGACGAGACCCGCGGCCTCGATCGCCTCGATGGCGCCGAGGCCCATGTCGTCGTTGTGCGCGTAGACGAGGTCGATGTCGTCGTGCGCCTGGAGGAAGCCCTCCATGACCGTCTTGCCCTCGGCGCGCGTGAAGTTGCCCGTCTGGGAGTCGATGATCGTGACGTTCGGGTTGTCCTTCGTGGCGTTCTCGAACCCGGTCTTGCGGTCGATCGCGGGCGCGGCGCCCGTGGTGCCCTGGAGCTCGACGACGTTGATGGGCTCGGTGGCGAGGTTCTCGGAGACCCAGTCGCCGGCCATCTCGCCCTCGAGGACGAAGTCGGAGCCGATGAACGACTCGTAGAGGGTGTCGTCCTCGGAGTCGACCGCGCGGTCGGTGAGGATGACGGGGATGCCGGCCTGCTTGGCCTCCTCGAGCACCGCGTCCCAGCCGGACTCGACGACCGGGGAGAACGCGATGACGTCCACGCCCTGCGCGATGTAGGAGCGGATCGCCTGGATCTGGTTCTCCTGCTTCTGCTGCGCGTCGGAGAACTTGAGGTCGAACCCGTTCTCGGCCGTGAGCGTGTCCTGGATGGACTTGGTGTTCGCCGCGCGCCAGCCGGACTCGGCGCCCACCTGCGAGAAGCCGACGACGATCGTGTCGCCGCTGCCGCCGTCGCCGCCTGCGTCGTTGCTGCTGCCGTCCGTGCTGCCGCCCCCGCTGCTGCACGCCGCGAGCGCGAGGACCGCCACGCCGGCGAGGACACCCGTCAGACGCGTGCGCGCCTTGGTCGTGCTGAACATGCTCTCCTCCTTGAGATGCGACCTCGGCGCCGTGCCGAGGGTCGTCGGGTCGTGCCAGCCCACCATCGGGCTGTTGACTCTTGTTGATACATGTTTGCTTGTGTCAATGTCTAGCGGTGTCAGCACCCCTACCGCAAGCCCCGACCCCGCATTCCGCATAACCGTTCGGTAACCGTTGTGGTCACCGCCCGACACTGCGACGTGCCGACCGCGCGGAGCCTGCCGGGGCGCTGAGCGCCAGACCTGCGAATGTGATCGCTCACACCCTCCCGAGAGACGATGTTAGCGCTCACACGCGCGAAGGGGAAGCCGCCACCCGTCACGGTTCGGTCACGACCGCGAGGCCGCGCCCGAGCCCGCGCCGACGGCTCCCCCGAGCGGCGTCAGAGGCCCTGCGCGACGCGGTAGAACACCTGGTTCCACCGCACCTGGTCGCGGAAGCCCCGGCGCGTCGTGCTCTCGTCGATGACCAGCAGCTCGGTGCGCGCGATGTCCGCGAACACCTCGAACGCGTCGATGCCGGCCGCGGTGGACAGCACCGTGTGGTGCGCGCCGCCCGCGGTGAGCCACGCCTCCGCAGACGTCGCGAAGTCGGGGCGCGGCTCCCACACCGCGCGCGCGACCGGCAGGTGCGGCAGCGGGGCGGAGGGCGCGACGACGTCGACCACGTTGGCCGTGAGGCGGAACCGGTCCCGCATGTCCGCGAGGGACACGACGACGCCGACGCCCGGGTCGGCGTCGAACACCATGCGGACCGGGTCCTCCTTGCCGCCGATGCCGAGCGGGTGGATCTCGACCCGAGGCTTCGACGTCGTGAGCGACGGGCAGATCTCGAGCATGTGCGCGCCGAGGATCTTCTCGCTGCCGGGCGTGAGGTCGTAGGTGTAGTCCTCCATGAGCGACGCCCCGCCGGGCAGGCCCTCGCCCATGACCTTCGCCGCGCGCACGAGGACGGCGGTCTTCCAGTCGCCCTCGGCGCCGAAGCCGTAGCCCTTGGCCATGAGGCGCTGGACGGCGATGCCGGGGAGCTGGCGCAGGTCGCCGAGGTCCTCGAAGTTCGTCGTGAACGCCTTGGCGCCCACCGACTCGAGGAACGTCTCGAGCGCGATCTCCTGGCGGGCCGCATAGCGCAGCGACGCGTGCCGCTCGCCGTCCTTGCGCAGCTCGGGCACCACGTCGTACAGAGCCTCGTACTCCGCGACGAGCGCGTCGACGTCGGCCTCGGAGACCTCCTCGACCGCGCGCACGAGGTCGTTCACGCCCCAGGTGTTCACGCTCACACCGAACCGGAGCTCGGCCTCGGTCTTGTCGCCCTCGGTCACCGCGACGTTGCGCATGTTGTCGCCGAAGCGGGCCAGGCGCAGCTCGTGCGTCGCCGCCCAGCCCGCGGCGCCGCGCACCCAGGACCCCACGCGCGCCGTGACGGCCGGGTTCGACACGTGCCCGACGACCGTCGTGCGCGCGACCCCCAGGCGCGTCGCGACGTACGCGTACTCGCGGTCGCCGTGGGCGGCCTGGTTGAGGTTCATAAAGTCGAAGTCGATCGTGTCCCACGGCAGCTCGACGTTCGCCTGCGTGTGCAGGTGCAGCAGCGGCTTGCGCAGCTGGTCGAGGCCCCCGATCCACATCTTCGCGGGGCTGAACGTGTGCATCCACGTCACGACGCCCAGCACGCGGTCGTCCGCGTTGGCGTCCAGCATCGCGCGCCGGATCGAGCCGGCGTCCTTGAGGACGGGCTTCCAGACCACGTTCGCCGGGACGTCGGGGGACGCGTCGAGGACGCGCGCGACCTCCTGCGACTGCTCGGCGACCTGCCGCAGCGTCTCCTCCCCGTACAGGTCCTGGCTCCCGGTGAGGAACCAGATCTCGCGGTCCGCGTAGGGCTTGCTCATGTCGGTCCACATCTCTCGTGTCGTGGGGCGTTCCCGCACCGCTGCGGGCCCGTCCCGGGTGGTCGTGCTGGTGTCGTGCTGCTCGTGCTCTGCGCGCCGTGGGCGCCGGGTCCGGGTCGTGCGCGGCGGACGGCACCGACCCGTGGTCAGCGCGGTTCCGGCGCGGGCTGCTGCCCGTAGACGTGCTGGTAGCGCGCGTACAACGAGTCGACGTCGTCCTGCGCGATGCGCGTGGGCTCGCCGAGCTGGCGGCTGACGTGCACGGTCCGCGCGACCTCCTCGCACATGACGGCCGCCTTGACAGCTGCGCGCGCGTCCGTGCCGATCGTGAACGGCCCGTGGTTGCGCATGAGGACGGCGGGGCTGCGGGAGCCCCGCAGGGTCTCGACGATGCCGCGCCCGATCGAGTCGTCGCCGATGAGCGCGAACGGTCCGACGGGGATGTCTCCCCCGAACTCGTCGGCCATCATCGTCAGGACGCACGGGACGGGCTCGCCGCGCGCGGCCCAGGCGGTCGCGTACGTCGAGTGGGTGTGCACGACCCCGCCCACGTCCGGCAGGTGCCGGTACACGTACGCGTGCGCCGCCGTGTCCGACGACGGCGACCGGTCGCCCTCGACGAGCACCGCGTCGAGGTCGCACACGACCATCGCCTCGGGGGTGATGTCGTCGTACGCCACGCCGGACGGCTTGATGACGAGCAGGTCGCCCGAGCCGTCGGGACGCGTGGTGTCCCGGACGCGCTCGGACACGTTCCCGGCGGTCCAGACGACGAGCTCCCACCGCGGGAGCTCGGCGTGCAGCGCGGCGACGCGCTCCTTGGCGGCGTCGACGGCGTCGCGCAGGTGCGCGGGCACCGCCGTCACGGCGACGGGCGCGGCAGCCACGTCCGCGGCCGGGGTGGGCGTGCTCATGCGGGGTCCTCTCCTTCGGTGCGGGTGGGCAGAGCCGTCACGGCGGCACGCTCGACGGCGAGCCCCGCCGCGTAGCGCTCGAGGTACGCGGCGAAGCCGGCGACGTCGGCGGGGTCGGGGACCACGGTCTCGATCTCCGCCGTGGCGAACACGTGCTCGCGCAGGTACGCGCCGAGGTCGTGGGCGGCGACGTCGGCCCTCGTCCCGGACGCGCTGCGCGACGACGCCCGGTCGCGCGCGAAGCCGGCCAGGACCGCGATGCCCCAGGCGCCACCCTCGCCCGCCGTGTTCCCGACGCTCACCGGCGCGTCGATCGCCGCGGCGAGCAGCCGCTGCGCGACGCCCGCGGTGCGGAACATGCCGCCGTGCGCGAGCATCCCGTCGAGCCGGACGCCCTCGCCCGCGAGGACGCGCATCCCGAGCGCCAGGGTCCCGAAGGCGCCGTACACCTGCGTCCGGGCGAAGTTGGCGAGCGTGAGCCGGCTGCCGGGCGTGCGCACGACGAGCGGCCGGCCCTCGTCCAGGCCCGTGATCGGCTCGCCGGCGAGGTAGTTGTAGGCGAGCAGGCCACCGCCGTCGGCGTCGCCGTCCAGCGCGGCGCGGAAGAGCGCGCCGAACACGTCGTCCGGGCTCGCGTCGCTGCCGACGGCCGCCGCCAGCTCGCCGAGCAGGCTCGCCCATGCGTCGAGCTCGCTCGCGCCGTTGTTGCAGTGGACCATCGCGACGAGGTCGCCCGCGGGAGTCGTGACGAGGTCGAGCTCGTGGTGCACGCTGCCGAGCGGACCCTCCAGGACGACCATCGCGAAGATGCTCGTACCCGCGCTGACGTTGCCGGTCCGCGGCGCGACGGCGTTGGTCGCGACCATGCCCGTGCCGGCGTCGCCCTCGGGCGGGCAGAGCAGGACGCCGGGGGCCAGCGTGCCCGACGGGTCGAGCCAGGCCGCGCCCTCGGTCGTGAGGCGGCCCGCGTCCTCGCCGGCGACGAGCACGTCCGGCAGGAGCTCGGCGAGCTTGGGCCCGTCCCGGTGGCTCGCGGCGCGCTCGTCGACGAGCGCGAGGAGCGCGTGGTCGTAGTCGCGCGTCGCCGGGTCGACGGGGAACATGCCCGACGCGTCGCCGACCCCGAGCACGTGGCGGCCCGTGAGGCGCCGGTGGACGTACCCCGCGAGCGTCGTGAGGCTCGCGACGTGCGCGGCGTGCGGCTCGGCGTCGAGGATCGCCTGGTACCAGTGCGCGACCGACCAGCGCAGCGGGACGTTGTACCCGAGCAGCTCGGTGAGCTCGGCGGCGGCCGGGCCGGTCGACGTGTTGCGCCACGTGCGGAACGGGACGAGCAGCTCGCCGTCGGCGTCGAACGCGAGGTACCCGTGCATCATCGCGGACACGCCGAGCGCGCCGTAGGTCGTGGGGCGCACGCCGTACCGCTCCTCGACGTCGTCGACGAGGCGCGCGTAGCAGTCGCGCAACCCTGCCTCGACGGCGTCGAGCGGGTACGTCCACGTGCCGTCCTCGAACCGGTTCTCCCACGCGTGGCTCCCGCTCGCGAGCGGCGTGCCCTCGGCGTCCACGAGGCACGCCTTGATCCGCGTCGACCCGAGCTCGATCCCGAGCGCGGTCTCCCCCGCCACGACGGCCGCCCGACGGCGGCCGACCTCGTCCTGCTGCACCATTGCTGTTTCTCCTCGTCGCGGCGTCGCGCCTCGGTCGTTGAGTACCTTCTCGAATGTTAGCGCTCACAACCGGTGGGGCCAACTCCCCCGGGCACGGGTCTGCGTGAGCGGTGCGCAGGCGTCAGTCGCGCGGCGTCGCCGTGCTCTCGCGGACCATGAGCTCGGGCGGGATGGAGACGGGTCGCACGGTCGCCCCGGACAAGGCGTCGATCATCATGCCCATGCACCGGCGCCCGAGCGAGCCGAACGGCTGGCGCACGGTCGTCAACGGTGGGATGAAGTGCCCCGCACCGGCCACGTCGTCGAACCCGACGACCGAGACGTCGGACGGTACACGCACGCCCTGCTCCCAGAACGCCCGGAGCAGGCCGAGCGCGAGCTGGTCGTTGCCGGCGAAGACGGCGGTGGGCCCGTCGCCCGCGCGCACCGCGTCCGCGAGCTCTCTGCCGACGGCGTAGCCGCGGTCGGAGGACCAGTCACCGCGCACCGGCTCCGGCACGGGTGCACCGTGCTCCTCCAGCGCCGCGCGCCAGCCCGTCTCGCGCTCGCGCGCGTCGAACCAGTCGAGCGGGCCGGACAGGTGCAGCACGGTGGTGTGCCCGAGGCCGAGCAGGTGCTCCGTCGCGAGCCGCGCGCCGAGCCGCTGGTCGACGGCGATCGAGAGGATCGCGCCCGGCGCGCCGAGCGCCCCGGCGCTCGGGCGCACGACGTCCGCGACCTCGCCCTCGCCGGGGTGGTCGCGCGCCGCGATCATGATGACCGGCACGGGAGCCCGGAACGAGTCGACCGCGGCCGCGACGTCGGTCTGCGGCGCGATGACGACGATGCCCTCGACGCTCTGGTCCATGAAGTGCTCGAGCACGCGGTGCATCGTGTCCGCGTCGTAGCGCCGGATGGTCGCGACGCTCACGAAGTACCCCTGCTCGCGCGCCGCCTCCTCGACCGCGATCAGGGTCGACGTCGGACCGTACAGCGCGGAGCCCGTCGTCACGACGCCGATCGTCCCGGAGCGCATCGTCACGAGCGCGCGGGCCGCGCTGTTGCGTCGGTAGCCGAGGGTCGCGATCGCGTCGAGGACGCGGTCCCGCGTCTCCGGGCGCACGCTGGGGTGGTCGTTGAGCACGCGCGAGACCGTCTGGTGCGAGACGCCCGCCAGCCGCGCGACGTCGGACATCGCGGGCGGACGGGTGCGCGGCGACGGCCCGTCGCTCATGACCGTGCCCCCTCGGGACCGCGAGCCGGTGCAGGAGCGGCCGCGAGCGCCTCGGCGAGCTCGGCCGACCGGTCGCGCGCTGCCTCGAGCGCGTCGAGGAACGCAGCGCGCACCCCGCCGGCGTCGAGCCGCCGCAGGGCGGCGACGGTCGTGCCGCCGGGCGACGAGACCTTCTCGCGCGCGATCGCCGGGTGCTCGCCGGTCTCGCGCAGCATCGTCGCCGCCCCGTGCACCGTGGCGGTGGCGAGCTCGAGCGCCGTCGCGCGCGTCAGGCCCAGCAGCACGCCCGCCTCGGCGAGCGCGTCGATCACGTAGAAGACGTACGCCGGGCCGGAGCCCGAGAGCGCTCCGACCGCGTCCTGGTCCTTCTCCGCGACGCGCACGACGAGCCCCGTCGCGGACAGCAGGCGCTCGACGAGCGCGACGTCGTCGTCGTCCGCGGCGGCCCCGCCGCTCACCGCGCTCACCCCGGCGCCCACGACGGACGGTGTGTTGGGCATGACCCGCACGACGGCGGTCCCCGCCGGCAGCCGGTCCTCGTAGAACGCCGTGGGGAGCCCGACGACGACGCTCACCACGACCGTCCCCTCGCCCACCGCGTCGCGGACCTCGGCGAGCAGCGCCGCGACGTCCTTGGGCTTGACCGCGACGACCACCACGCCGGCGCCGCGGACGGCCTCGACGTTGTCCTGCGTCGTCGTGACCCCGTGGCGCCTCGCGAGCTCCTCGCCGCGCTCGGGTCGGCGGACCGTCGCGACGACGTCGGCAGGGTCCCAGCCCGCGGCGAGCGCGCCGGCGAGGACGGTCTCGCCCATGACGCCCGTGCCGAGGACGGCGAGCCGGCGATCAGGGACGGGCGGGGTCGGCAGGTCGGTCATGGACGATCAGCTCCCGGTGGTCGGTGAAGGCATTCTTGCGCACCCGGCGGGTGCTCGGGACCGGTCAGGGTCCCGGGGACGTCGTCGCGGGCCCGGCGGTCCCCGGCCGCGCCCGGTGGGCGAGGCGGTGTTCGAGGCAGGGTGGGAGCCGGCGTCGAGCGGAGGGTCAGGGCGGGCCGGGCGGGTCAGAGCGGGCTCAGGGCGGGCTCAGGGCGGGCTCAGAGCGGGTACGCCTCGTACACGTCGGTGACGACGTCGGCAGGCCCGGTGGCCTGGAGGACCGCGGTGCCGTTGCGCCACGTGACGGTCGTCTGCCCGTCGGCCGCGGCCGTCACCGCGTACGTGCCCGCGACCTCTCCGGCGACCTCGACGTCGCCGGTGTCCGTCGGCTCGCCCGCCGCGGTGACGAGGTCCGCCGCGGCGGTCTCCGCCTCGGCGACCGTCGGCCACTGCCCGGCGAGCACCGTGACCGTCGTCGCGTCGTCGCCCTCGCCGTCCGCGTACACGAGCTCGTACGCCTCGAGAGCCCGGTCCGTGGACCACGCGTCCGTCGCCGCGTCGCTGCGCAGCACCAGGTCGAGCACCGTGTCCGGGAGCGCCTGCGCGAACGCGGACGTCCCGGTCCGGGCGGCGGGCTCGAGCGTCGGGGTGGGCGGGTCGGCGGTGACCGTGACCGTCGGTTCGGGGTCGGCCACGGCGTCCGCGCGCGCGAAGCCGGGCCATCCCCAGGCGAGGAGCGCGACCACGAGCCCGACGACCAGCAGCAGCCCGACGAGCACCACGAGCCGGCGCCGCCGGTAGACGGCCGCCGACGCGGGTCGGGAGTGGCGTCGGTCGCTCGCGCCCACGGCGTCGGTGGGTCGGCGCGCCGACGACCCCGCGGCCGTCGTGGGACGCGCCGGGGTGGCGGCGCGTCCCGTCGGGCCCCCGCCGTGCGGCTGGCTCATCGCGCGTACCTCCGCTGCTCTCGGTCCTCGCGGGCCGGGTCCTCGCAGGCCCGGGCTCTGCGGCCAAGCGTAGGACGCGCGCGTGCCCGACCCCCCGCGCTCGTGCGGGGTGTCGGGCACGCGTCGGCGGTTCACCCGCCCGTCATCCTCCGAGGGGCGGCAGGGTCGTCACCCGCAGCCCAGCGCGGCGTGCTCCGCCTCTGTCTCCGTCGTGACCTCGACGCCGTCGACGGTGCTCGTGGCACGCACCACGACGGGGCCCGCCTCGACCGCCGCCGCGCGGACCGCGAACGACTGGTAGGCGCTCTTCCCGGGGAGGACCGCCGGGAACGACCGCGAGCCGTACGGCGTCTCGAGCACCAGGTCGACCGGGGCGTCGTGACCGTGGGTGGCGACCACGGCGACGTAGGCCTTCCCGGCCAGGCAGCGCGCCTGCGCGGTGACGGTGACGGGCAGCTCGGGCTCGCCCGTGCCCGGGTCGTCCGCGAACGCCCGCCACTCGGTGACCGCCACCGCGGAGTAGGTCGTCCCGTCGCCGTTCGCCGCGAAGGTCGCGCGCAGCCGCGACGTGGTGACCGGGTCGAACGTCACGGTGTTGAACGCGGTCGTGCTCGTGCCGTATCCGGAGGGGTTCGCCACCGGGACCCACGCCTGCGCCGCCTCGTCCCAGTACTCGAGCACCCAGGAGTCGGGACGGACGACGCCGTCGCCGCTGCCGGGGTCCGAGTCCCGCCAGAACTTCAGCTCGGCGCCCGTGAGGCGGATCGGTCGCGACCAGTCGTACCGCACCCACTGGGTCGCGGGCCGGGTACCCAACCAGGTGCCCCAGATCTGGGCCTGGCTCGGGTTCGCCGGGTCGGCGCCGTCGTGGAGCGCCCCGACGCTGTTCCACCCGGCGGTGTACGACGCGCTCACCGTCGCGATCGGCGCGACGTTCCCGGTGAGCGGGCCCGAGATGTCCGCCGGGATCGTGACGGCCTTCGGCGTCTCGGCGTTGCCCGCGGCGTCGACCGCGCGGAACGACACCCGGTGCTGGCTCGTGTCCGGGGCGGCCACCGGGCCGTCGTACGCCCGCCACTCCCCGGTGCCGATCGCGTACTCGACGCGCTCGACCCCGGAGGTCGTGTCGGTCGCGGTGACCGTCACCGTCCGCGCGGCCTCGTCGAGCACGCCCGTGCTGACGGGCGCCACCCGGTCGATCCGGACGTCGAGCGCCGCCTCCGCCGAGACGTTGCCCGCTCGGTCTGCGGCCGTCGCGAGGACGCGGTGCTCGCCGTCGCCCGTCACGGCGACCTCCGTGGTCCGCGTGGGCTCCGTGCTGACCGGGGCGCCGTCGTCCACACGCGTGGTGAGGACCACACGCCCGCCCGAGTCGTCGGCTCCGTCGACCCGGACCCGGACGTCGGAGCGGAACCAACCGTCGCTGCCCGCGCTGCCGAGCGGCGTGAGGGTGGCGGTCGGCGCCGTGCCGTCCCCCTCCGCCGCCTCGGCGGGGATCACGGTGACCTCTGCGCTCACGCGACCACCCGCGTAGCCGAGCACGGACCCCTCGACCGAGAAGGTGCCGGGGGCGGCGACGTCGGCGGCGGTGACCTCGTCCCAGAAGGCGGGGACCTGGAGCGTCTCGCCGCCCCCGAAGGTCACCGGGACCGTGCCGGGCAGGGCGGACTCGCCCACCTCCACCGTCACCCCGGGCGGGTCGATAGCGGCGGGCTGCTCGGCGAGGACCTTCCACTCCTCGACGGCCACCGCCGAGTACGTGCTGCCGTTCGTCGAGGCGTCGAGGACCGCGCGCACCTGCGTCGTCGTGACCGGGTCGAAGGTCGTGTCCTGGAACCCGCTCGTCCCCGTGCCGTAGGCGCTGGGGTTCGGCACGTCGACCCACGCGCCGCCGTCGGACGCGTCCCAGTACTGGATGCGCCACGACGCGGGGGCCGCGACGCCGACGCCCGTGCCCTGCGGCTGGTCGTTCCAGAACTCGATCTGCGAGCCGGCGAGGCGCATCGGCCGGTCCCACGTGTACTGGACCCACTGCTGCGGCGGGTTGTTCCCCGTCCACGTGCCCCACATGTCCGGAGGCAGCGGGTTGGGCCGCACGACCTCGTCGTTGAGCGCCTTCTTCCAGTACTGCGTCGGCACGGGCTCGTTCGAGACCGTGACCGTCGCCTCCTGCGCGACGTTCGCGCGCGGCGTCGTGTCCCTGACCTTCGCCGGTGTCGTGACGACGGGCTTCATGCGGGGCGGCGACTGCGTGTCGTCCCACTCGACACGGTCGATCGCGACCGAGCGGCGGAAGTGGTTGCCGCCCTCGGCGTCGGCCGTGTGGTACGCGATCCACCACTCGCCGTCGAGCTCGAGGATGCCCGGGTGGCTCGTCGTCGAGGAGACCGGTGCGAGGACCGTGCCGCGGTACGTCCACGGCCCCTCGGGCGAGGTCGCCGTGCCGTACGCGATGCACGCGTGGTAGTTCGCCGGGGTGCACGACGACGTCGGCCCGGCGTTGTTCCCCGCGTACGCCATGTAGTACGTCCCGTCGCGCTCGAACGCCCACGCGGCCTCGAAGAAGCCGGTGAGACCGGTGACCGTGCGGACCTGACCGACCGGGGTCTTCATGTCCCGCGCGAGCTCGAGCATGCGCAGGTTCGAGAAGCTGCCCCACCAGACGTAGACGCGGGCGTCGTCGCCCTCGCCGTCGACCAGGATCGTGGGGTCGATGTTGTGGATCGTGTTCGGCGTGGGGACGCGCTGGGAGATGATCGGCGCGCCGACGTGGTCGGTCCACGGGCCCGTCGGGGTCTCGGACACCGCCACGCCGATGCCGAAGGCGTCGCTCGCCGGGCTGTTCGCCTCGTGCACCGGGACGTACCAGTAGTAGCGCCCGTCGACGCCCTGGACGACCTGACCCGCGTACGCGCGGCCCGGCGTCGCCCAGTCGAACACGTCCTCGGGCCGCATGAGCGACGGGTGGTGCGTCCACTCCCCCGCGTCCACGTCGCTCGTCACGAACGCGCCCCACTCGTTCATGACGAAGTCGTTGCGCGTCGGGCCGGCCTCGTCGTGGCCCGTGTAGATGTACAGCTGGTCCTCGCCCGTGGCGTTGCCCGGCGCGCCCGCCGGGACGACGAGCGGCGCGGGGTCGGCCGAGTAGTAGCTCCCGTCACCGAGGATCGGGTTCTCGGTGCTCGTGAAGGTGTACGGGTCCGCGGCGGCGGCCGGGCCTGCGGTCGCCGTGAGCCCGGTGAGCGCGAGCCCCGCGCTGAGCACGCCCGCGAGCGCGGCCCGGGCCGGGCTCCGGCCGCGCGACGGTCGGGTGGTCGGTCTGTCGGTCATGGCCTGCTCTCCTGACGGTCGGCCGCGCGCTGCGCGGACCAGCGGGTCGTGCGTGAGGTCGTGCGCCCCGGGAGTTCCCTCGGCCCCCGGGGCGCACGGTCGTGGAGCCCGTGCCGGCGGGCAGGGCGGCCGGGCGCGCGTCCGGCCGGCGGTGACGCCCCCGCGAACGGGGGTCGGACGCGTCACCGCCGTCGTCGTGGCACCGTCGTCGCGGCACCTCGTCAGGCGCGTCGTGGCGGTCGTGACGGGTTGGCCCGACGGCGCCGCGCACCTCAGCGTCGCGGCGTGCGGACCGTCGTCGCGCTCGCGTCGTCACGGGCGTGCACCTCTCGTCGTCGAGCCGGTCGTCCGGTGCCGACCCTGCCACACGCAGAAAGTACATCGCAATGGTTTTCGGTCTTGAGTCCGCTCTCGGGGCGCAGCGCTCCGTGCGCTCTTACCCCTGGGACGACGAGAAACCGCGAGATGGCGCGCAGAAGAGCGTCGCGGCCAGGTCGTGGCCGCGACGTAGAAGAGGAAACTCAGCCGACCCGGTTTTCGGACTGCGGCCCGTGCTCGCGGTGCCGTTCCGCGCGTGCGCGGGCGCGCGACGTGGCGATGGACACGAGCACGCCGACCACGACGAGGTCGAGCACGATCTGGATCATCGCCACGATCTTCGCCGCCTCGCCGACCGGGTGGACGTCGCCGTACCCGACGGTCCCGAGCGTCACCACGGCGAAGTACAGCGCGTCCGTGCGGTTCTCGATGCCGACGAACTGGTCGGCCATGAGGTAGTAGGCGAGCGCGAAGAACGTGACGACCGGGAGGAGCAGCCCCATCACCGACTGGACCCGGACGCTCGGCGTCCCCCAGGCACGGAGCTGGCGGCGCACCTGGACCACGAGGAGCGCGCACAGCAGGGCCAGCCCGACGGCGAACACCACGAGCTGGACGACCTCGGGGGCCTCGTCGGTCGGCAGCGGGATCCCGTAGTAGACCGTGAGGCACGCCGTCGTGGAGGCGACCGTGAGGATGAGCGTCCACCACGGGCTGTCGTGCGGGAGCCTGCGCATGCGCCCAGCATCCCGCGCGAGGGCGTTCCCGTCGCGGCGTCGCGCCGGTGTCGGCGGTCGTGGCTAGGTTGGGCGCGTGACGTCGTCGACCACCGCGGCCCGCTCCGCGGCTGCCAAGCGCTCCCGCCCCGCCTACCGCTGCTCCGAGTGCGGCTGGACCACGGCCAAGTGGGTGGGGCGCTGCGGGGAGTGCCAGGAGTGGGGCACGGTGACCGAGGACGCCCCGGCGGCCTCCGGCCCGCGCACCACCGCGGTCACGCCGACCCGCTCTCCCGCACGACCCATCGGGGAGATCAGCGTCGAGGCGGCGCGCGCCACCCCCACGGGCGTGTCGGAGTTCGACCGCGTGCTCGGCGGCGGCATCGTGCCGGGCGCCGTGGTGCTGCTCGCCGGCGAGCCGGGGGTCGGCAAGTCGACCCTGCTCCTCGCGGTCGCGAGCAACGTCGCGGCCGGCGGGTCGGACCTGCCGACGGTGCGCCCGGTCGGCGAGCGCGCGGCCGAGAGCGCCCGTCCGGCCCCGACGCCGCGGCGCGTCCTGTACATCACGGGCGAGGAGTCGGCGGGGCAGGTGCGGCTGCGCGCCGAGCGCGTCGGCGCCCTCGCGCCCGGCCTTCTCCTGGCGTCCGAGACGGACCTCGCGACGGTCCTCGGGCACATCGAGGCGACCGAGCCCGACCTGCTCGTCGTGGACTCCGTGCAGACCATCGCCTCCGCCCAGGTCGAGGGCGCGCCGGGCGGCGTGAGCCAGGTGCGCGAGGTCGCGGCGTCGCTCATCGCGGCGGCGAAGGCCCGCGACCTGCCCGTGATCCTCGTGGGGCACGTCACCAAGGACGGCTCGGTCGCCGGGCCGCGCACGCTCGAGCACCTCGTCGACGTGGTGTGCCAGTTCGAGGGCGACCGGCACTCGCGCCTGCGGCTCGTGCGCGCCGTGAAGAACCGCTACGGCCCGACGGACGAGGTCGGCTGCTTCGACCTCACGGAGAACGGGATCGTCGGGCTCGCCGACCCGAGCGGGCTGTTCCTCTCGCACACCGGCGCCGGGTCGCCCGGCACGTGCGTCACCGTCACGCTCGAGGGGCGGCGCCCGCTCGCGCTCGAGATCCAGTCGCTCGTGGTGCCGAGCTCCCTGACCAACCCGCGCCGGACCACGAGCGGCGTGGACTCCAGCCGCCTCGCGATGATCCTCGCGGTCATGCACCGCCACGCGGGCGTGCGTCTGGTCGACCAGGACGTGTACGCGTCGACCGTCGGCGGCGCCAAGGTCACCGAGCCCGCCGCGGACCTGTCGATCGCGCTCGCCGTGCTCTCCGCGCGCGAGGACGAGGCGCTGCCGCAGGGCACCGTGGCGTTCGGCGAGGTCGGTCTCGCGGGAGACATCCGCCCCGTCACGGGCCTCGACCGCCGCCTGGCCGAGGCCGCCCGCCTCGGCTTCACGCGCGCCGTCGTGCCGCGCGGGTCGTTCCCGCGCCCCGTGGAGGGCATGACGATCCTCCCCGCGCGTCACCTCGGCGAGGCCGTCGAGCTCGCGCGGACCTGAGGGCGCGGCCGGCGGAGGGTCAGCCGGACGACCCTCCGCCGGCGAGGGCCCACCACTGGAGCAGCATGATGGTCTTGCCGTCGACGATGCGGCCGTCGCCGATCATCGCCAGCGCGTCGTCGAGCGCGAGCTCGACGACCTCGATGTCCTCGCCCTCGGCCGCCACGCCTCCGCCCGTCCCCGTGCGGTCGAGCGGCGTGTACGGCGCCGCGAAGAAGTGCACCTTCTCGGTGACGGAGCCCGGGCTCATGTAGGCGGTGAAGACGCGTGAGACCGGCCCGACGGTCACCCCCAGCTCCTCGGCGACCTCGCGCCGGATCGCCGTCTCGGGGTCGTCGTCGTCCAGCAGGCCGGCGGCCGTCTCGAGGAGCATCCCGTCCGCGTGGTCGTTGACGTAGGCCGGGAACCGGAACTGCCGCGTGAGCAGGACGGTCGACCGTGCGGCGTCGTGGAGCAGGATCGTCGCGCCGTCCCCGCGGTCGTACGTCTCGCGCTGGAGCGTCTGCCAGCGCCCGTCCCGGCGCCGGAGGTCGAAGGTCGTGCGGCGCAGCACGTGCCATCCCTGCGACGTGAGCTCGACGTCGCGGACGACGACGTCCGGGTTGCGCCGCAGCCCGCGACCGGCCCGGTCGAGTCCCGTGCGGCCGCGGTGGTCGGGGACGTCGACCCCGGGGACGCCGCTCACCGGGCGCTCGCGGCAGAGATCTCGTCGCGGCGGGGCAGCTCGGAGACGTCGTGGTAGACGGGGAGGCCACGGGCCGTGGCGATCGCGACGTCCTGGTCGGCCCCCGCCGACTCGCCGGGCAGGCGCAGCACCGCGTCGCAGTGCTCCAGGAGGCGCTGCGCGGTCGGGTACAGCACGTCGGCCGCCAGGTCGTCGTCCACCGTGGCGCCCGCCGAGCGGAGGACGGGCAACGCCACCCACTCGCCGATCAGGGGGACGTGCCCCGCGGCGAAGACAGGCCAGGCCGCCTCCTCGAGACGGCGCAGGTTGGCCTCCATGGCGGCGTGGTCGCCGTCGGTCCCGGAGCGGTAGGGGCCGGCGATGAGGACGAGCAGGGGTCGGTTCATGCCTCTAGAATAGGCATGAACGTGCACGATCAAGAATGAACAAGGAGAAGCATGCTGGCCGCCGAGAGACGAGACCTGTTGCTCGCGACCCTCCGCCGTGACGGCAAGATCGTCGCGAAGACCGCAGCGGCGGAGCTCGGGCTCTCCGAGGACAGCATCCGTCGGGACCTGCGCGAGCTGGCCGCCGAGGGGCTCTGCCAGCGCGTGTACGGCGGGGCGCTGCCGGTCTCGCCGGCGGTCGCCGACTACGCGGGACGCCGGCAGGTCGCCGTCGCGGGCAAGGAGCGGGTGGCGGCGGCCGCGGTCCGCCTGATCGACCCCGGGAGCACCGTCATCCTCGACGGCGGGACGACGGCCCTCGCCGTCGCGGCGGCTCTCCCCCCGGACCTGCGCTGCACGGTCGTGACGCACAGCCCGACGGTCGCGACGGCGCTCGTCGAGCACCCGGTCGCCGACGTGATCGTCCTCGGCGGCAGGCTCTTCAAGCACTCGGCGGTGACCAGCGGGGCGGCGACGGTCGAAGCCGCGCAGCAGGTGTCGGCCGACCTGTTCCTGCTCGGCGTCACCGGCATCCACCCCGACGCGGGCCTCACCACGGGCGACCCGGACGAGGCCGCGACGAAGCGGGCCCTCGCCGCGCGCGCGGCCGAGACGTACGTGCTGGGCTCGTCGGAGAAGGTCGGGGCGGCGTCGCCGTTCCGCGTGGTCGGGTTCGACGACGTCGCCGGTGTCGTCACGGACGCCGACCCCGCGTCGGACGTCGTGCGCGCGCTCCGTGAACAGGTGCGCGTACTCCCCGCCTGACGACGTCAGAACGTGCAGGAACGTGCACGTCGCGGACCCGGGCCGTATCCCGCGACGCACAGCGCGACGACCGTCGTCGCGGCCGCGAGCAGCACGGCGAGCACCATGTGGGCACCGACCGCGACGACGGGCAGCCCGTGGCGCGCCTGGTAGAGCCCCAGCAGCACCTGGACGCCCTCCAGCGCGAGGAGCGCGAGGAGCCAGACCCGGACCGGCATGCGGCGCCCCCACGCCACGACGGTGAGCGCGACCGTGAGGGCCACGAGCGCGTAGCTCGGCCAGGCGTGCACGTGCTGCAGGAGCGTCGCGTCGAACCCGTTGCGGCCCGCCTGCTGGTCACCCGAGTGCGGCCCCGCGCCCGTGGTGAGGACGCCGAGGAGGATGGTCACGACCGCCGTCGTCACGAGGACGGCGGTCGCCACCCGGAACGCCGCGGGCGCGCGGTCGGTCCCGTCGTCCGCGGGGACGACCCGGAGGCGGACGAGGAACGCCGCGCACACGCACGCGAGGGCGACCGAGGCGACGTAGTGGAAGCCGACGACGAACGGGTTGAGCCCGGTGAGCACGGTCACCCCGCCCACGAGCGCCTGGGCCACGACGCCCAGCACGACCGTGCCCGCGAGCAGCGCGAGGTCCCGGCGCTCGTGCCGCACCCGGACGACCAGGAGCAGCACGACCACCGCGGCGACGCCGACGACCCCCGCCAGCGTGCGGTTGCCGAACTCGATGAGCCCGTGGACGCCCATCTCCGGCGTGCTCACGAGCGAGTCGGACGTGCACAGGGGCCACGTCGGGCAGCCCAGGCCCGACGACGTCAGCCGGACGGCTCCGCCGGTCGCGACGAGGAGCACCTGGACGGCGAAGGAGACCCACGCCGCCACGACGACCCTCCGGTCCAGCCGGTCGGGCAGCCGTCGCCACCACCGCCGCAGCACGGGCTCCCCGACGTCCGCCCGGTCGGCCGACCGCTGGTCCGCACTCATCGGCCCACCGCGCCCAGGAACGGCACGAGCGCCTCGGTGATGCGCTCCCGCGCCTCGTCGTCCGAGATCGTGGGCGTCCCGTCGCCCGGCTGCGCCCCGTAGTCGCCGAACTGAGCGTGCGTCGCGCCGTCGATGCGCACGCGCTCGGCGCCGGGCGGCATGAGCGCCAGCGACGAGGTGATCGACTCCTCGTCGACGAGCCCGTCCCGCGTGCCCGTCACGGTGAGGGCGGCCAGGTCGGAGCGGCCGGAGAGGTCGCCGAGCGAGCAGTACGACGCGAGCAGGACGAGGGCGCGCACCTCGTCCGACTCGGCGTACGTGCACGCCCGGACGCCGCCCATGCTGTGCCCGCCCACGGCCCAGGCGTCGACCTCGGGGGCGAGCGCCGCGAACGCCTCGAACGGCCGGCGCTCCAGCAGCGCGAGGTGGAGGAACGGCTCGACGAGGACGACCGTCGTGCCCTGCGCGGCGACCTCCTGGAACGTCGCCACGTACGCCTGCGGCTCGACCTTGGCCCCGGCGAGGAACACGAGACCGCTGCCGTCGCTCTCCCCCGCGGGGCGCAGGACGACGGCGTCGCCGCGGTCGTCCAGGCGGACGCGCGGGTCCTCCTGCACGGCGGCGAGACCCGCCGGCTCGGCGGCGAAGGTGTCGTCGGCCCACACGAGGAAGGCCCCGACCGCGACGACGAGGAGGCCGAGCAGCGCGAGCGCGACCGTGACGAGCACGCGGCGGACCCGCGACCGCCGGGGTGCGGGTGGCGTGGCGGGGGAACGGTCCGGCAGCGGGGCGTCGTCGTCGAGGGCGTGCTGCGCCGGGGGCGCGAGCGGGGAGGGCATGGGCGACTCCGGGAAGGCTAGATGGTACGGTTACCGTAGCATCTAGCGCTGGGAGGGATCCGATGAGCCAGCACCCCGACGCCGGGCCGGCGTTGTCGGTCCACCTGCTCCGGGACCTCCAGGACGCGATCGGCGAGGCCACGTCCGCCCTGGCGCACCGGCTGCGGATGAGCGCCACGGACGCCGCCGCCCTCGAGCACGTCGCACTGGCCGACCAGCCCCTCGGCCCCGGGGAGCTCGGCGCACGGCTCGCCGTCACCCGCTCGTCGGCCACCGAGGTCGTGGACCGGCTCGCGCGCGCCGGGCACCTCGAACGCGTCCGGGACGAGACGGACCGACGCCGGTACCGCCTCGAGCCCACCGCCGCCGCCCGGTCGCGCGTCCGTGCCGAGCTCGACCCGCTCCGGCGTTCCCTGGACTCCGCCGCCGACGGCTTCTCGCCCGCGCAGCAGCAGGTGATCGCCGCGTACCTGCGCGCGGTGACGTCCGCCTACCGCTCCTACGCGGCCGCGCCGGACGACGCCCCGGCGTCCCCCGCCCCCGCCGGTGGCCCCGGACGGCGCGGGCGCTAGCCCGCCGGACACGTCGAGACCGGATCGTGACCGGATTGTGGCCCGCTGCCGCGGGTTCCCGGGGGTGAAAGAAGGCTCACAGCGTAGGATTCCTCCGTGGCCAACTCCCCCGCGCACCCCGACGAGATGCTCCGGGAGACCCTTGCCGCCGTGGCACCCGGGACCGAGCTCCGCGACGGTCTCGAGCGCATCCTCCGCGGTCGGACGGGTGCGCTGATCGTGCTCGGCCTGGACAAGGTCGTCGAGGAGATGTGCTCGGGCGGGTTCGTGCTCGACGTCGGCTTCTCCGCGACGCGCCTGCGCGAGCTGTCCAAGATGGACGGCGCCGTCGTGCTCGACCGCGACGCCAACCGCATCCTGCGCGCAGCCGTGCAGCTCCTGCCGGACCCGACGATCGAGACGACCGAGTCCGGGACGCGGCACCGCACCGCGGAGCGCGTCGCCAAGCAGAGCGGCTTCCCCGTCATCTCGGTGAGCCAGTCGATGCGGATCGTCGCCCTGTACGTCGGCGGCCAGCGCCACGTCCTCGAGGACTCCGACACGATCCTGTCGCGCGCCAACCAGGCGCTCGCGACGCTCGAGCGCTACCGCGCCCGCCTCGACGAGGTGTCCGGCACGCTGTCCGCGCTCGAGATCGAGGACCTCGTCACCGTCCGGGACGTGTGCGCCGTCGTGCAGCGTCTCGAGATGGTCGCCCGCATCTCCGAGGAGATCGCCGGGTACGTCATCGAGCTCGGCACCGACGGCCGCCTCCTCGCGCTCCAGCTCGACGAGCTCATCGGCGGCATCGGCTCGGACCGCGAGTTCGTCATCCGGGACTACGTCGACCTGGGCCGCAAGGACCGCTCGCTCGCGGAGGTGCAGAAGGCCCTCGGCGGCCTGGACTCGACCCAGCTCCTCGACCTCGGCCAGATCGGCCGCGTGCTCGATCTCCCGGGCGGCGGCGACGCGCTCGACGCCGCCGTCGCGCCCCACGGGTACCGCCTCCTCTCGAAGGTCCCCCGCCTGCCCGCCACGATCATCGACCGCCTCGTCGCGCACTTCGGCGGCCTGCAGAAGCTCCTCGCGGCGAGCATCGACGACCTCATGACGGTCGACGGCGTGGGCGAGCAGCGGGCCCGCGCCGTGCGCGAGGGCCTCTCGCGGCTCGCGGAGTCGAGCATCCTCGAGCGCTACGTCTGATCCACCTGACCGTCCGACCGACGAGCCCGCACGGAGGGGGACCGTGGACCACGTCGACGAGTGGTCGGCACTGGCCGACGCCTGGGCGCGCTGGTGGGCGCCCGCGGCGGCCCCGGCGCAGCAGGCGATCCTCGACGCCGCGAACGTCGGTCCCGGCTCCCGCGTGCTCGACGTCGGGTGCGGCACCGGCGAGCTCGTCGCCATGGCCCTCTCCCGTGGCGCGGACGCGGCAGGCTGCGACGCCGCGGCCGGGATGATCGACGTCGCGCGCCGGGTCGGCCCGGACGCGGACCTGCGCGTCGCCCAGGCGGAGCGCCTCCCGTGGCCCGACGACGCGTTCGACCTCGTGACGCTCGTCAACGCCCTCGCGTTCACCGACGTCGCCCAGACCCTGAGCGAGTGCCGTCGCGTCGGCGAGCTGGTCGCCGTCGCGACCTGGGCCGAGGACGACCTCAACGACCTCACCGCTCTCGAGCGAGCAGTCGCCGGGGAGGACCACGAGCCGAGCGACGAGAGCCGCGAGGAGGGCCATCTCGGCACGCTCCTCGCCGAGCACGGCTTCACCGTCGTGGCGGAGGGGCTCGCGGACGCCCCGATGCTGCTCGGCGACGCGGACGAGGTCGTCGCCGCGATCATGTTCGGCGAGTCGGACGACCTGCGCGCCGAGCTCCGCCCCGACGTCCTCGCCGCCGCCCGCCCCTTCCGCCGCACCGACGGCTTCTACCTCCTGCGCAACGCCTTCCGCTGGGCCCTGGCCCGCCGCTGACGCACTCCCGACCCGCCGAGGGAGAACCGTGGTCAGGTCTCAGACCCACCTGGTCGGGTGCGCGGCGCGGATGGACTCGGCGCTCGGGGCGGGGGCCGAGACGAACCCCACCACGCGGGCAGTCGCCCGGGTGCGCGCAGACCAACGTGGGACGACGCCGGGCGGGGTGGGTGGTGGTGCCGCGTCGTGGCGGGCCTGGCGGGAGCCGCGAGGAACGAGCGGCGGATGGTAGACGCGGCACCACCACCCACCCCGACCACCCAACGCAACCACGCGCCGTCGAGCAAAGAACCACGGCTCTACCTCGCGCAACCACGGCTCTACCTCGCGCAACCACGGCTCTACCTCGGCAGACCAGGGTTCTCCTTCACGCAGACGGGTCTCGCCCCGGTCCGTGGGGACGGACCGGGGCGAGACGGGCGTGCGACGCGAGCTGCGGTCAGCCGCAGGTGGCGGCGTCGTACTGCGCGGTGACGGTCGTCGACCTCCCCTCGGCGTCGGTGGCCACGACCGTGACCTCGCCGGCCTCGACCGACGTCGCCCGCGACGCGAACGACTGGTAGGCGTTCTTGCCGGGCTCGACGCCGTTGACGGTCTTGGTGCCGAACGGCGTGTCGAGGCGGACCGTGAGCGGCACCTCGTCGTCGTTCTGCGCGCGGACCGCGACGTAGACCTTGCCGGCGAGGCAGCGGGTCTGGGCCGTGACGGTGACCGCCGGACCGGCGGGGACGCCGTCGCCCACGGTCAGGGTGAGCGTCGTCGTCGTGGTGCCGGCGGTGCTCACGTAGTCCGGGAGGACGAGGTCGCCCTGGATCACGTACACACCGGGCGTCTCGACGACGGACTCGTCGTAGTCCCACTCGACCCCGATCGCCTGGTTGTCGCGCGAGCCGTCGTTGTACGAGACGAGGACCTTGGTCGGCAGCCACGGCTGCTCGCCGACGTCCACGCTCTGCTCGAACTGCTCGGCGCCCTGGATCGAGATGCCGCCCTGCGAGCTCTCCGGCCGCACGTACACCTGCGCCTCGGCGATGAGGCCGTAGGTCGTGTTGGTGCCGTAGACCGTGAACGGCTCGACGTTGGTCTCCGCCACCATGGCCGGCGTGATGGGCTGCCAGGTGAAGTCGACCGCGCCGCGGCGGCCGCTCGAGTAGACGACGTCGAGCGACGTCGGCAGCTCGGGCACCTCGCCCGTGACGGTGCGCAGGATAACCGGGCTCGCGACGGAGTCCACGGTGTCTCCGTTGACCCGCCACCGCAGGACGCCGGTGCCGGCGCCGCCGGTCTGCACGCCGGTGATGCGGACGCGCAGGTAGCTGGCCTCGACGGGCTCGAACTCCAGGTGGTTGTACGCGTTGCGCTGGAGCGCGCCCGCGTACGTCGAGCCCTCGGTCAGGGTGACGGGTGTCCAGTCCGTGCCGTTCTGCGAGTACTCGACCGTGTAGGTGTCCGCGCGCGGCATGCGCGTCCCGCCGTTGTCGTCGTACCAGTAGATGTCCGTCGACGCGACGAGCACCGGGGACTCCCACGCGTACCGGATCCACGCGGCGGTCTGCGCGCTCGTGCCGTTCGCGGGCTGGCCCCACGTGCCCCAGCCGTTGCCCGCGCCGGGGTTCGAGCTCGCGGGCGTCGAGGGCTCGTTCACGCGCAGCGGGTTCTCCCACGACGCCGACCCGCTCGTCGTGATCGTCGCGAGCGCCCCGAACTCGGCCGACGTCGCCTTCTCGGTGAGCTCGACCTCGACGTCGCGCTCGGTCGTGAGCTCGCCGTCGGACGCGGTGAGGCGGAAGGTGTACTCCCCCGCGGCCGTGCCCGTGACCGTGGTGGTCAGCGCGTCGGCGTCGCCGAAGATCACGCTCGCGCCCTCGGGCGCGGAGACCGTCGACCACCCGGAGGTGAGCGCCCCGTCCTCGGGGATGCCGTCGTCGGTCACGGTGCCGACGAGCGTCGTGGACAGGTTGCCGTCCTTCGACCGGTCGACGTTCACCGTGACGGTCGGGGCGTCGTTGACGACCTCGGGCACGTCGCGGCCCGAGTCGAAGACCTGGATCTCCGAGATGGCGGTCCAGTACGACGGGGTGTTCGTGAACGCGACGCGGACCGTGTCCGTGGTCACGGCCTCGAAGAGCGCCTCGTTGAACTTGGGCCCGGGGATCTTCGGGGCCTTGAACGCGTCCGGCACCGTGGTCCATCCGCCCGAGCCGTCGGGCACCTGGATCGAGTACCGCAGCGGCTCGCGGTACCCGCCCGCCTGCCGGTCGCTGACGAACCAGACCTTGACGTTGTCGAACGTCGTGGGCTCACCGAGGTCGAGCTCGACGTAGCCGGTGCTGCCCTCGGTGCCGTAGTTGCCCCAGTACGGCTCGTTGACCGTCGTGCCGTCGGTGACCGCGGCGAGGGACACGGGTCGCTCGGTCTCCTGGATCGCCCCCGGCGTGTAGTTCATGGAGCCCGTGCTCCAGCCCGGCGTGTGGAACTGGCGCCACGGCGTCGGGCGCGCGCCCTGCTGGGTGGCCGACGACGACAGCTCGGCGCCGCGCGCGAGGTTGTCTGCGCCCTCGGTGAGGTCGATGCCCGCGGTCTTCAGGTAGGAGACGACACGCTCGTCCTCGATCGGGGTGTCGACCGCCGTCGGCAGGTCGGCACCCTCGTCCGCGACGACCTGGACCGCGAGGCCCTCGTCGGACTCGACGACCTCGTTCGCGGTGGGGTCGTAGACGAACCGGCCGAGCGCGTCGGCCGCGGCCTTGCGCTCCCCGTCGACGAACAGGCTGTAGCCCTCGCCCAGCCCGTAGTGCGAGCCGTCCTCGTCCCAGACGATCGTGACGTCCTTGCCGTGGTATCGCAGGTTGTTGACCATGAAGTGGTCGTACCCGAGGTCGATCGGCCAGAGCTCGATCTTGTCGTCGGACCGCGGCTGGATGCCGCCCATGTCCTCGACGTAGATGTAGTTCATGTTGCCGAGCATCACGTGGTTCGGGTTGTTGCGGTTGAACGTCTGGGTGCTCGCGTTCCAGTTCGAGTAGTACTCGGCCTGGTTGGGGACGAGCGCGTTGCCGTTCGGGTAGATGCTCCACGCCATCCAGTCGAGGAGCTTGGCTGCGTACTCGGGCGTGACGTACGTGTGGTCCGGGTCGTAGTGCCGCAGCGCGGACCGCACACCGCGGTACTGGACCGTGAAGTTGATGTTGGAGAAGTTGTTCGACCCCCCGATGCCGTACTTGGCCCGGTCGTACTGGTTGGCCGTGTAGAACGGGAAGATCGGGAAGTTGTCCCCGTACCGCAGGAAGCGGAACCCGTCGACGTACTTCTCGGCGTCCTCGACCGGGATGAGGTTCTCGGCGTAGATGTCGTAGAGGTTCGACTCCTTCGCCGGGATGAGGTCGCGCTCGGCCTGGCTCAGCGGGTTCTGGCTCCCGCCCGACGTCGCGCCGTGCGACGTCCCCGCGAGGAACATGCGCGTCTCCTCGCTCCAGAGACGACCGAGGATCGCGTCACGGATCTCGTCCGCGGTCTGCCCCATCTCCGCGACCTTCTCCGGGTCCGCCCCCGCCATCGCGTAGAGCTGGCGCGCGGCGTCGAACGCGCCCCACACGTACGCGGACTCCGGGCGCTCGATCGTCCGCGCGCCCGGCGCCCCGGCGTTCACCTTGGGGTAGCCGAAGCTGATCGCGTCGGAGTCGTTGCCGGGCATGTAGTTGGTGTCGTAGGCGATGAGCTTGTCGTCGTTGCCGTCGTAGTGCTCGAGCTGCCCGACGCCGTCGCCCTCGAAGTACGTCGCGAAGCGCTCGGCGACCGCCGGACCGCCGCCGTGCACGTTGTACGCCTCGAGGCCCGCGGTGCCGAGGTACTGCGAGTAGTGGTTGTTCCAGCTCGTGTGGCCCGGGCTGTCGAGGAACGCGGACGACCCGGACAGCTCGCCGATGTTGAGGATCTGCCCGTAGCCCAGGTACGGGTTGCGGATCCACTTGGTGTCCTGGAGGTGCATGGGCTGCGTGAGCGCCACCGAGTTCTGGTAGAGGTTCACGCCCTCGATCGTCGTCGGGTACTGGTACACGTAGCCCGGCTCGTTCGCGTCCAGGCTGTTGTACCGCTCGCCCCACCAGCGGTAGACGATCGCCTTCTCGATCGCGTCGTCGGGCACGTCGATGTACGGGATGTCCTGGGCCCACTGGCGGTTGAACGTCGTGACGCCGGTGCGGAACGCGTCCGCCGGGGACAGCTCGGCGTACTCGTGGAAGCTCTCGACCGACTCCGGGAGCGTGTCGCTGGACAGCACACCCAGCACGGACAGGTCGACCGATCCGCCCGCGGGGACCGTGACCTCGCGGTCGAGGTTGGTGCCGACGCGCTCGAACCCGGGCGCCTTGAGCCCGATCGTGACGTCGGACCACGGCGTGTCCACGAGGCCGTTGTTCGACCCGCTCGTCAGGGTCCGGGTCCCGGTGAGCTCGTCGGCGGAGTCCGTCGACGTCGTCGCGAGCGGCGACGCCGCACGGACCGTGAACGTCACGTCGCTCGCGCCGGAGTTGGTGAACGTGATCGCCGACAGCGCCACGTTGTCGTACGTGATGAGCTTCTTGAGGTCGGCGGTGACCCCGGTCGACCCGACCGTGTAGCGCGCCGTCGCGTGGCTGGGCGCGTTGAAGCGCTGTGCCCCGACCTCGGTGATCGTCTGCCCGGGCACGGTCACGGTGTAGAGGTTGCCGAGGTTGTTCGGCCCGCCCGCGAACGCAGAGCCCGCGAACCCCATGACCGCCCAGTTGCTGTTGCCGCGCAGGTACAGCGACCGGCCGCGCGTCTGGAGCACGCTGTTGTTCGCCGTCCCGCTCACCCCGAGCACGCGGTCGAGGTAGTAGTCGGTGCCGCCCGCCGCCAGGTCCTTCTCGAAGATCGACCCGTGCATCGAGCCCGCGGTCCACGGGACCCCCGGCTCGAGGGCGGCGGCGACCTGGTCCAGGTTCGTGTAGACCGGGTCACCGATGTCCATCGAGTCCGTCGTGCCGTCGGTGTAGACACCGACGTCACCCTCGTTGCCCGGCACCACGTCGGCCTGCGCCGCCGGTGCCAGTGCGACGCCGGTGGCGGCCATCGCACCTGTCATCGCCGAGGCGACGACCCTTCTCCACGCTCTCCCCGACATCACCAAGTCCTCTCCATCGGGAACCGGAACAGGTTTCGGGACGACGGCGGGGCCTCGCGTCGCGCGGGTGGACTGCCTCGTCCGCCCGCCCCGCTGCGGGACGCGTGACCCTGATCGTCGTGCCGGCTCGCGCCGCCCCGCGGGCCGGTGGTGACCGGGGCCGTCGGCCCCGGCTCCCTCCGCGGTGAGGTCGCCAGATGCGAGCCAGTCAACCAGCGCACATCGCAGACCGCAATGGTTTTCGGTCTCGACTTTGCGGGCTGTGCAGACCGACGGTCGCACTCTTGATCGGACGGACTCGTTGCGGTTGCAGAGCCTATGGAAGGTGCGACGCCGTCTCACACCCAGGAACGATGAGACGCGCCACAGCATCCCGAAAGTCAGAACTCATGGGTTTCATTGCGCGTGCGCGCGACGTTGGCGGGCCGCTGCCCTCGATGATCGATCCTGGTCGTCGGGTCCGGGACGACGGGTCTGCCCACGCGGGAGAGGAGCACCCGGGGGCGCGGCCGCCTCGTGCAGACGACCGCTACGCGCCGTCGGCGGGCGGCGTCGCCTCCGCCGGGTCGGTCTCCTCGACGGGCGGGGTGCTCCCGTCGTCGGGCGGCGTCGCGCCGTCCGCGGGTGCCGTCCCGTCGGCCGGGGCGGTGGGCTCCGCGGGGTCGGGCGTGGGTGCGGGCGGCTCGAGGAGCGTGAACGTCACCGGCTCGCTCGTCGCCCCCTCGACGCCCGCGACGCTCAGGACCGCGGTGTACGTCCCGGGCCCCACCTCCGGCTGGTCGGGTGCGCAGCCCTCGACCGAGCGGTGCCGGTCCCAGCGGACGAGCTTCGACGGGTCCTCGTCGCCGGTGCTCATGAGGAGCAGCCGCTCCGTCGAGCCGCAGTGCGCGGACGACCACACGAGCTCGTCGCCGGAGTAGATCTGCACCTGCCGCCCGGCGTCGGAGCCGTCGACGAGGCACGGCCGGCCGCCGGACTGCCGGAGCGTGACGCTGAGCTGGACGGCGCGGCCCGGCTCGTACTCCGCCGCGCTCGTCGTGACGCCCAGCTCGAGGGACGCGGCCGTGCAGTCCTGCGGCGGTCCGGCGGCCTCCGGGGTCGGCGGCGGGGACTTGCCCTCCTGCGCCGACTCGTCCCCGGCGAGCATCGGCTGCACCGCCCGCACGACGACCTGCCCGAGCAGCACGAGCCCGACCACCAGACCGACGAGCAGGGCGAGCGCGAGGAGGCGGCGGCGGAGCAGGGCCCCGCGCGAGGGCCTGCTGCCCGCCCCGGCGCGAGAGCTCGGCCTCGGGGCGCGGTCGGTCCGCGGCGTGCTCACGGGGTCCTCCGGTGGTGCAGGTGCTGGTCGCGACCACGGTATCCGCGCCCGGGCCCGGCCTCGTGCTGCCGCGCCGACGACCGCCCAGGTCGGGGCAGAATGGGTCTCCCCGACCTGCGCCGGCACCGGGTCACGTTCGGCGCGACCGCTCGCCGACACGTCGTCAGGGGACGCACCCCACGACCGAGAGGGACGACCGCCGCCATGACCGCCCCGACCGCGCGCCCGGTCCGCGCACCCGTGACCGACCCGGCACCGGACGCCCACGCCGACCTGCGCGGCGCCGTGGGGCGCTGGTTCAGGGAGACCGCCCGCGACCTGCCCTGGCGCGCCGCGGATCGTACGCCCTGGGGCGTGCTCGTGAGCGAGGTCATGCTCCAGCAGACGCCGGTGATCCGGGTCGAGCCGGCGTGGCGGGAGTGGATGGCGCGCTGGCCGGAGCCGGCCGACCTGGCGGCGGCGCCGACGGCCGACGTGCTGCGCGCGTGGGGTCGGCTCGGCTACCCGCGCCGCGCGCTGCGCCTCCAGGAGTGCGCCCGCACGATCGTCGAGCGGCACGACGGCGAGGTGCCGCTCGGAGAGGAGGCGCTGCGCGCCCTGCCGGGCGTCGGCGAGTACACCGCCGCAGCGGTGACCGCGTTCGCGCACGGGCGGCGCGCGGTCGTCGTCGACACGAACGTGCGCCGCGTCCTGGCGCGGGCCGTCGGCGGGACCGCGCTGCCCGCGCCGTCGTACACGGCTGCCGAGCGCGCGACCGCCGCGACGGTCGCCCCGCCCGGCGACGAGGACGCCGTGCTGTGGGCCGCCGCGTCGATGGAGCTGGGCGCGCTCGTGTGCACGGCCAGGGCGCCGCGCTGCGGCGCGTGCCCCGTGCGCGACGCGTGCGCGTGGCGCCGCGCCGGGCGGCCGGGCGACGAGCACGCGGCACGCCGGCGCACGCAGGCGTGGGCGGGCACCGACCGCCAGGTGCGGGGCAGGGTCATGGCCACGCTGCGCGAGGCGCCGGGCCCGGTGCCGCGCGGCGTCGTGGCCGCGGTGTGGCACGACGCCGCGCAGCTCGACCGCTGCGTCGCGAGCCTCGTCGAGGACGGGCTCGTCGAGCAGGTGGACGACCTCTACCGGCTCCCCGCCTGACGTCAGACGGTCGGCAGCCAGACGCGCATCGTCGACGGGCCGCGCCCGGCCCAGTCGTGGTACGGCACGAGCCGGACGTCGACGGAGACCTCCGCCGGCACCTCGACCGGGACGGACCCGGTCCGCCCGGGCGCCCCGCCGCGGAGCGGCGTGTACGGCCACGGGGCCGTCGTCGGGTCCACGAGCAGGCCCCGCACGACGACGCGCCCGTCCTCCTCGCGCGGCGGCACGGCGACGTCGACGCGCAGGTCGGCGACGTCGCGCCCGCCGGGCAGGTCGACGGACTCCACGCACAGGACCTCGGGGCCGCGCTGGACGGCGACGCACCCGCGCACGGCGTCCACGCGCTCGTCGGGCACGAGGAACCGGGGCGCGACGTCGAGGTCGAGCGTGACGACGCTCCCCGCGCGCAGGTCGGGCACCGCGACCGTGCCCGCGGGCACCTGGCGGGCCGGGCCGTCGTCGACCACGAGCAGCCCCGAGCCCGACCACGCGGGCACGCGCAGCGTGAGCGCCCAGCGCTCGGGAGCCTCGACGACGCGCACCCGCACGCGCCCGTCCGCGGGGTAGCCGGTCTCGACGTCGAGCGCGACGGGCTCCCCGGACGGCAGCGTCGCGCGGACCTCGCTCGTGGCGTACTGGTGGAGCTGCACGCCGCCGTCGTCGACGGTGGCGAGGTACCCGGCGAGGCTCGCGAACGTGCGTGCGACGTTGGGCGGGCAGCACGACACCTCGAACCACGGCGCGCGCAGCGACGACTCGGCGCGCTTGCTCACCTGGTCCGGCGCGGCGGGCTCGCCCGGGACGCGCTGGTGGAGCGTGTTCGCGTAGTAGAAGGCGCGGCCGTCGTGCGCGGGCGACGTCGCGACGACGTTGAACAGCGTGCGCTCGACCACGTCCGCGTACCGCGGGTCGCCCTGCGCGAGCAGGAGGCGCCACGCGACCATCACGGACCCGATCGACGCGCACGTCTCCGAGTAGGCGCGGTCGGGCGGCAGGACGAAGTCCTCGCCGAACGCCTCGTCCTGGTGGTGCGAGCCCTGCCCCCCCGTGACGTAGGTGCGCGCGGCCTGCGTGCGCTCCCACTGCCGCGCGACCGCGGCGACGAGCTCGTCGTCGCCGGTCTCGACCGCGACGTCGACCGCACCGGCGGCGAGGTAGTTCGCCCGGACCGCGTGGCCCCGGAACACGGTGGCCTCCCGCACCGGGACGTCGTCCTGGTAGTAGGAGCGGCCCCACTCGATGTCCGCGAGCGTCCCGTGCCCGCGCCGCTCGACGAAGAGGGCCGCCTGCTGCACGTACCGGGGCTCGTCGAGCGCGCGTCCCAGCTCCGCGAGCGCCACCTCGACCTCGGCGTGCCCGCAGACCCCCTGGATGCCGTCCGGGCCGAACGCCTCGCACACGTGGTCGGCGGAGCGGCGCGCGACCTCGACGAGGAGGTCGTCCGGGTGCCCGGTGCGCGCCCGTGCGACGGCCGCCTGCAGGAGGTGGCCCTGCACGTACAGCTCGTGGCCCCACTCGAGATCGGTGTACCGCGCCGGCTGGCCCGGGTTGCCGAACCGCGTGCACAGGTAGCCGTCCGGTGCCTGCGCCGCCGCGACCCGCTGCACGATCGCGGCGAACCGGCGCTCGAGCGCGTCGTCGGGGCGACGGCCGAGCTCCCACGCCATCGCCTCGAGCAGCTTGTACACCTCGGAGTCGCTGAACTCCCGGCCCCGCCGGGTCGTCGCGACGTCGCCGCGCACGACGGCGTCGAAGTTGGGCAGCCAGCCCTCGGCCTCGAGCCAGTGCTCGATGTGACCCAGGGTCGCGGCGCGGTTGACCTCCTGGCGCTCGGCCCAGAACCCGCCCGTGATGCGCACCTGCGCGAGCCCGAGCGGCTGCAGCCGCCCCGTCGCGGGGACCACCGGGCGTCCTCCGTCGGTCGGGCGGGCGCCGGTCCCGGTCGTCCGGGGCACGGTCGGGGTCGTGGTCATGGCAGCACCTCCGGAGGCGGCGGCGCCGCCTCGTGGTTCGTCGGGTCGTACGTCGGGTCGTTCGTGGGGCTGGTCGTCGGCAGCGCCGGACGGCGTCGCCCCGGCGGGCCGAGGGGGCGGGAGAGGGGCGTGCGTCGTCATCCCTTCAGCGCCCCGGACATGAAGCCGCGCACGTAGTGGCGCTGGAGCAGCAGGAACAGCACCACGCACGGCGCGGCGAGCACGACGACGCCTGCCTGGGTCGCGCCGTAGTCGACGATGCCCATGACCTGCTGGCGCATGTTGGCCACCGCGAGCGGCAGCGGCGCCTTGGTCGAGTCGGTGATGAGGATGAGCGGCGCGACGAAGTCGTTCCAGGCCGCGAGGAACGCGAACAGGCCCACGGTGATGAGGCCCGGCTTCACGGCGGGGACGAGCACCCGGCGCAGCGCCCCGAACGACGAGCACCCGTCGACCATCGCGGCCTCGTCGAGCTCGCGCGGCACCGACTCGAACGAGATGCGCATCATGAACGTCGCGAACGGGAGCTGGAACATCGTGAGCACGAGCGCGAGGCCGAGCAGCGAGTTCTGCAGGTGCAGCGTGTTGAGCAGCACGTAGAGCGGGATGAGCAGGGTCGCGTACGGGACCATGAGGATCGCGAGCGTCACGAGGAAGAGCACGTCGCGGCCGGGGAACCGGAACCGCGCGAACGCGAACCCGCCCAGCAGCGACACCCCGAGCGTGAAGAGCACCGTGAGCCCCGAGACGACGACGGAGTTCCACAGGTACTGCCCGATCCCCGCCTGGTAGCTCGCGAGGGTCGCGTAGTTGCCGAACCCCCAGCCGTCCACCTGGGCGCTGCCCGGCTGCGGGGAGAACGACGCCACCCCGGCCCACACGAGCGGGAAGAGGAAGACGATCGCGAGCCCCCCGGTCAGCACCCAGTACGGGGTGCGTGTGAGGACGCCGGCGATGCGGGCGCGAGGCGCGGGCCGCGCGGGTCGCGCCGGGCGCGTCGCGGGAGCGGGAGCGGGTGCGGTGACGGCCATGTCACTTCTCCTCGGGTGCGCGCATGCCACGGACCTGCGCGACGTTGATGAGCACGAGGGCCGCGAGCACGATGATCGACAGCGCGGCGGCCACGCCCAGGTCGTTCTGCCCCTGGAAGGCGATGTTGTAGATGAGCTGCACCACGGTGATCGTGCTGTTGTCCGGACCGCCCTTGGTGAGGATGTAGAACTGGTCGAACGCGAGCAGCGAGCCGGTGACGCACATGATCGTGCAGAGAGCGAGCGACGGGCGCAGCAGCGGCAGCGTCACGCGGCCGAACGTCTGCCAGCGGTTGGCGCCGTCCATGCGCGCCGCCTCGTAGACCTCGTGCGGGATGCCCTGGAGGCCCACCATGAGCAGGAGCATGTAGAAGCCCGCGAAGCGCCAGACGATGAGGAACACCGTCGACCACAGCGCGCCCTCGGGCGACCCGAGGAACGACACCGGCTCGTCGACGATCCCGAGCCGCTCGAGCAGCGGCGAGACGGGGCCGACCTGCGGCGAGTACAGCGCGTAGAACAGCAGCGACGCGGAGGCCAGGCCCAGCGCGCTCGGGACGAGGATCGACGTGCGCAGGAAGCTCTTCCACCGGCTCGACTCCTGGACGAGGAGCGCGAACCCGAGCCCCAGGCCGATGAGGAGCACGGTGGCGATCACGGTGTACTTCACCGTGAAGACGACGGAGTCCCAGAAGAACCGGTTCTCGACGGCGTCGCGGAAGTTGTCGGGGAAGTTGACGCCCCGGTTGCCCGCGAGCAGCGGCCAGTCGGACGCCGACATCTGGCCCACCAGCAGCACGGGGAAGATGAAGAGGACGAGCACGAACACCGCGGTCGGGGCGGCGTAGGCCCACCCGCGGGCCGCCTGCGAGCGGCGCGGACGACGGCGGCGCCCTGCGCTCGCGGTGCCCCGGGGCGGCCGGTCGTCGCTCACGGCGGGACCCCGCGGCGCCGCGCCGTGCGGCACGGGCGAGGGCGGCGTCGAGGACGCGGACTGCACGGACATGAGAGGTCTCCTGGAACAGGGGTGAGGGGAGCCTGACCCGGCCCGCCGCCGCACGGTGGGCGCGGCGGCGGGCGCTGGGGTCACGCGGGGGTGGTCGTCACCCGGGGGTCACTGCGAGAGGACCGCGGTGATCTCCTCGTTGTCCGGCTCGATGCTCGAGCCGTCGCCGAACACCGCGTTGCGCACGAGCGTGAGCCACGGGCTGTTCGGCGCGTTGAACGCCTGCTGGAAGTTGCGCGCGACGGGCGTGCGGCCCTTGCTCGCGATCTCGTTGATCGTCACGACGCGCGGGTCGGCCGAGGAGTACTCGTTGTCGACCAGGTCGGCCCGCGAGACGACGTCGCCGTTCTTGGCGAGCACCTCGACCTGGGCCTCCTCGGACATCATCCAGGAGAGGAAGTTCCACGCCTGGTCGGTGAGCTCGCTGTCCTTGGAGATGCCGATGCCGTCGCCGCCGACGAAGGTCGACCCGCCCCCGCCCGGGCCCGGGATCGGCGCGACGCCGACGTCCACCGTCTCGTCCGCCGTCGACAGGAGCGTCGCCGGGTACGGCATGACGCCGATCTTGCCCTCCTGGAAGGGGGCGACCCAGGTCGCGCCGGTCTCGTCGCGCGTGCCGGCGCCCACGGCGTCGGAGTCGACGAGGTCCTTGTACACGGCGTAGACGTCCTGCGCGGTGTCGCTCGCGAGGAGCGACTCGGTGCCGTCCGCGCTCAGCACGTCCTCGTCCGCGGCCCAGACCGACGGGAACCACGTGAACACGAGGCACCCGCCGCAGTTGCCGCCGAAGAACGTGCCGTCGACGCCGCCGCCGAGCGCGTCGACCGCCTTGGCCTGCTCCGCGAACTCCTCGAGCGACGTCGGCCCGGCCTCCGGGTCGAGGCCGGCCTGCTCGTACAGGTCCTTGTTGTAGAAGAGGACCGAGACGTCGAGCACGAACGGGAGGACGTGCTCCTGGTCCTCGTAGGTGCCGGCCTCGAGGTGGCCCTGGTTGATCTGGTCCGCGAAGTCGAGCTGGTCGATGCGGTCGGTGACGTCCTGGAACAGGCCCTGCTCGACCCAGTTCGGCACGTACACGATGTCGGCCGCGAACAGGTCGGGCAGGCCTCCGCTGCCCGCAGCGGCGCCGACCTTCGCGACGTAGTCGTCGTTGGGGACGATCGTCAGCTCGACCTGGTTCTCGTGGCTCGCGTTGTACGCGTCCACGAGGAGGTTCGCCTGCTTCTCGAGCGGCGCGCGCGTCCACAGCGTGAGCGTGCTGCCGTCGTCGACGCCCTCGACGCCGCCGGATCCCGTCCCGCCCGTCGCGGCGTCGCCGCCGCCGGATCCGGACCCGCCGCACGCGGCGAGCCCCAGCGCGACGAGGCCGGCGAGCGTCGTCGTGGCCACGGACCTCTTCCAGGAGGCCCCGCGGTGGTTCTTCATCTCGTGTCTCCTCGTACTCGTCTTCGAGCCGTTGCACCTGCGCCCCGTGCCCGCGCTGTGGGCGAACACGTTTTCGGTCTCCGTGTCGCGCTGCGGCGCGCTCCACGTGGCCGACCCTCCCCTCAGGCGGCTAGTGTTCGAGGTCCTGGCGTCGCCCGCGAGCCCCCCGCTCGCGACGTGCGTCGGAACCGAAACTAACCGAAAAGGTTTTCTGAATGTATGGCAGCGCGATAGTCTCGTCAAGCACGGCAGCGGGTTACAGTTCGATCACGGCTCGATCGTCGAGGGCGCAGCGCAGCGCACCGGCAGGAGGGGGAACGGCCTCATGACGACCCAGAGCGGGAGCGCCACGCCGCGCGCGGCGACCCTCACCGACGTCGCGCGCCTCGCGGGCGTGTCCATCGCGACCGCGTCCAAGGCGATCAACGGGCGCGACCAGGTCAAGGCCGAGACGCGCCTGCGCGTCCTGGAGGCCGCCGAGCGGCTGTCGTTCGCTCCCAACGCTCTCGCGCGCGGGCTGCTCAAGGGGCGCACCGGCACCGTCGGGCTGCTCACGAGCGACCTCGAGGGTCGCTTCTCGATACCCGTGCTCATGGGCGCCGAGGACGCGTTCGGCGCCGGTCGCGTGTCGGTCTTCCTGTGCGACGCGCGCGGCGACGCCATCCGCGAGCAGCACCACGTCCGCGCCCTGCTCTCGCGGCGCGTGGACGGCCTCATCGTCGTCGGGTCGCGCACCGACCCGCGCCCCCCGCTCAGCGCCGACGTCCCTGTACCCGTCGTCTACGCCTACGCGCCGTCGGAGGACCCCTCCGACGTCTCCATCACGGCGGACAACGTCGGCGCCGGTCGGCTCGCCGTCGAGCACCTGCTCTCGTGCGGGCGACGCCGCGTCGCGCACGTCTCGGGCGACCCCGGCTACAAGGCCGCGCAGGACCGTGCGGCGGGCGCCGAGGCCGCGGTCGCCGCGGCCGGCCTCGAGCTGGTGGGCGGCCAGACGTTCTTCGGCTCGTGGAGCGAGGGCTGGGGACGCGGGGCGGCGCGCATGATCGTCGAGCAGCACGGCGACGTCGACGCGTTCTTCTGCGGGTCGGACCAGATCGCGCGCGGCGTGCTCGACGCGCTGCGCGAGCTCGGCCGGGACGTCCCCGGCGAGGTGTCCGTCATCGGGTTCGACAACTGGGAGGTGCTGACCACCAACGCCCGCCCCCAGCTCACGAGCGTCGACATGAACCTCGAGCGCCTCGGCCGGGTGGCGGCGCAGCGCCTCTTCGCGGCGATCGACGGCACCGTGCGCCCGGGCGTCGAGGAGCTCCCCTGCCGGGTCGTGACGCGCGCGTCGACGGTCCCGATCAGCTGAGCGAGGCGGGGCCCTCCGGCACGTCGTCGAGGTCGAGCAGCATGCGCGTGTTGCCGAGCGTGTTGGGCTTCACGCGCGCGAGGTCGAGGAACTCGGCGACGCCGTCGTCGTGCGAGCGCAGGAGCTCGGCGTACACCTCGTGCGAGACGGGCGTCCCCTCGATCGCGCGGAACCCGTGCGCCCGGAAGAAGTCGACCTCGAACGTCAGGCAGAACACGCGTCGCAGGCCGAGCGCGCGGGCCCTCGCCAGAAGCTCGACGACGAGCGCGTGCCCCACGCGGTGCCCACGCCACGCGGGGTCTACCGCGAGGGTGCGGATCTCGGCGAGGTCGTCCCACATGACGTGGAGGGCGCCGCACCCGACGACGAGCGGTGCGCCCTCGCCGTCGGGCTCACCGGTGGTACCCGGCTCCACCTCGGCGACGACGAACTCCTGGACCGCCTCGTAGTACCCGACCATCTCCTTGGCCAGGAGGATCCGCGCCTCCGCGTAGGGCTGCACGAGCGCGCGGACCGCGCGCACGTCCGCGGGCAGGGCGGGACGGACGCGGACGGCGGAGGTCGTGGGCACCGCGACACTGTACGCGGATCCGGTCCGTCTTGCATACTCATACAGCGCGTCGCATACGTGCGCGAACGGGCTCACCCGCCCCCGACGAGGCGGGACGCGGTGATCTCGTCCACGACGAGGTCCGTGACGACGCCGGCGCGCAGGGCCGCGCGCAGCGGCGCCACCTTGTTGTCGCCCGCCACGGCGCACACGCGCCGCGGGACGCGGCGCAGCTCGTCGGGACCAGGGCCGGTCGCACGCTCGTTGAGCGCGATGTCGCGGTAGGTGCCGTCCGCGCGCAGGAACACCGTGCACACGTCGCCGACGACGCCCTCGGCGTCGAGGACCGCGATGTCGTCGGGCTCGAGGTAGCCCGCCGAGTACACGTGGGACGGCACGCCGCCCGCGACGGCGCCCACCGAGAAGAGCGCGATGTCCGCCCGGTGCTGCACGTCGAGCACGCGCCGCACCGACCGCTCGCGCCACATCGCCCGCTTGGTCCCGGCGTAGTCGAAGAACGCAGGCACTGGGAAATGGTGCACGTGCGCGTCGAACGCGGTGCCGAAGCCCGCGATGAGGTCACCCGCGTAGTGCACGCCCGACGTGCGCGTGTTGGCCGCGCCGTTGAGCTGGACGACGGCGCTCCCCCGCGTCGGCTTGCGCGGCAGGTGCCGGGAGATGGCCGACAGCGTGGTCCCCCACGCGATGCCGAGGATCATGTCGGAGTCGAACCACGTCGACAGCAGGCGCGCGGTCGTCAGGGCGACCTGCTCCAGCCGCTCGACCTGCGGCGCCTGGTCCGGCACCGGGACGACGTACGCGTCGATGCCCCACGTGCTCGAGAGGTGCTGGCCCAGCCCGGGACCGCGGCTCCGCGCAGGCCGCAGCGAGATCTCGACCAGCCCCGTGTCGCGCGCCCGCTTCACCAGGCGCGACACCGTCGACCGCGACGTGTGCAGGTGCTTCGCGATCACCTCCATCTTCATGTCCTGGAGGTAGTACATCGACGCCGCCCGCAGGACGTCCTGCTCCCGGTCCACCATCCCGGTCTCCCTTCGCTCGACCTCCATTCTGCACGTTTGTGCACCACGGTTGCGCGTCCGTTCGGCGCGTGGTGGTCTGGAGGGCGTGCCGTCGCGCCGGGACCCCGGCGTGCGCACGACGGTTACCGCTCGCGCACCCTGGTCGGGCGTGGGACCGTCGCTGTGAGCGCACCGTGGGCGCATCGTCCCGCGGCGTGCCCGCAGCACCGAGGGACGAGAGAGGGAGACGGATGGCATCCACGAGACTCACCGCGGAGTCGCGCCGACAGGCGCTCGCCGCGCTCGAGGCCAGCACGAGCGCCGACGCGGAGCTCGACGTCCTCGTGATCGGCGGGGGCGTCACCGGCGCTGGCATCGCGCTCGACGCCGTGACGCGCGGGCTGTCGACGGCGATCGTCGAGGCCCAGGACTGGGCGGCCGGGACGTCGAGCCGGTCGAGCAAGCTCGTCCACGGCGGGCTGCGCTACCTGCAGATGCTCGACTTCCACCTCGTCAAGGAGGCGCTCACCGAGCGCGACCTCCTGCTCAAGGAGATCGCGCCGCACCTCGTGCGGCCCGTCCCCTTCCTCTACCCGCTCGAGCACCGCGTGTGGGAGCGCGCCTACGTCGGCGCGGGCATCGCGCTCTACGACACGCTCGCGAGCGTCGCCCCCGGCAAGCGGGCGATGCCGCTGCACCGGCACCTCTCCCGCAGCGGCATGGAGAAGAAGTTCCCCGACCTCGCGCACGACGCCGCGGTCGGCGCGGTCCAGTACTGGGACGCGTCCGTCGACGACGCCCGTCTGGTCACCACGCTCGTCCGGACCGCGGCGTCCTACGGCGCGCACGCCGCGTCGCGCACGCAGGTCGTCTCGCTCACCAAGGGGTCGACGGGCGCCGTGAACGGTGCCGTCCTCGTGGACCTCGAGACCGGGCGCGAGATCACCGTGCGGGCGCGCGCCGTCATCAACGCGACGGGCGTGTGGACCGAGGACACCGAGGCGCTCGCGGGCAGCGAGGGCGGGCTCCGAGTGCTCGCGTCCAAGGGGATCCACATCGTCGTCCCGCGGGAGCGCATCAAGGGCAAGGTCGGGCTGATCCTCCAGACCGAGAAGTCGGTGCTCTTCGTCATCCCGTGGTCGCGCTACTGGGTGATCGGCACCACCGACACCCCGTGGGAGCAGGAGCTCCAGCACCCTGTCGCGACCGCGGCCGACATCGACTACGTGCTCGAGCACGCGAACGCGGTGCTCGCGCACCCGCTCACGCGCGACGACATCATCGGCACCTGGGCCGGCCTGCGACCGCTCCTCCAGCCGGGCACCAAGGAGGGCACGAGCTCCGCGAAGGTCTCCCGGGAGCACACCGTCGCCTCCCCCACCCCGGGCCTGACGGTCATCGCCGGCGGCAAGCTCACGACCTACCGCGTGATGGCCAAGGACGCCGTCGACTTCGCGATCGGTCAGCGCGCGAGCGCCCTGCCGTCGATCACGCAGAAGATCCCGCTCCTGGGCGCCGTCGGCCTCGACGCCGTCCGGCGTCAGGCGCGACCGTGGGCCTCGCGCTACGGCTGGACGCCCGCGCTCGTCGACCACCTGCTGCACCGGTACGGGTCCAACCTCCGCGAGATCGTGGAGCTGTGCGAGGCCCGCCCCGACCTCGCGAAGCCGTTGGAGCACGCGCCCGCGTACCTGCGGGCCGAGATCGCGTACGGCGTCTCGCACGAGGGCGCCCTGCACCTCGAGGACCTGCTGCTGCACCGCACCCGGCTCAACTACGAGGTCGCCGACCGCGGCCTCGCCGCGCTTCCCGAGATCGCCGACCTCGTCGCCGAGCTCCTCGGGTGGGACGACGCGACCCGCGCCGCCGAGATCGCCAGCTACACCGACCGCGCGAACGCGGAGGCCGCCGCCGAGCAGGAGCCCGACGACGCGTCCGCCGAGCGCACCCGGCTCGAGGTCGACGACGTGTCGCCGCTCCAGCCGCTCCGCACCACCTGACAGCAGAACACCGCTCGCGATCGGGCCTCGGGCGCCGTCCGGCAGGGGACGGCGCCCGAACAGCCCTCGCACACCGACCTCACGGGGCGCACACGCCGTCGGCGGGCCGACCCGAGGACCCGGCGCTCAGGCGCGCCGGGACGGTTGAGACAGAGAAGTCCACCACGAAAGAGAGAGCACGATGGATCAACTCCTCATGAACGCCTTCTGGTCCGAGATCCTCGGCACGGCGACCCTGATCCTGCTCGGTGCGGGCGTCGTCGCCAACGTCATCCTGCCGAGGACCAAGGGCTTCAACGGCGGCTGGCTCCTCATCAACTTCGGATGGGGCCTCGCGGTCTTCACCGCCGTCTACGTCGCCTACAAGTCCGGTGCGCACCTCAACCCCGCCGTGACCATCGGCCTCTTCACCGCGCAGGAGCCGTTCTACTCCGTGACCGGCCCGGAGGGCCTGGTCACGGCGACGATCGAGCCCACCGTGGGGAACATGTTCATGTACTTCGGGGCGCAGATGATCGGTGCCTTCATCGGCGCCGTGCTCGCGTTCCTCGCGTACAAGAAGCACTTCGACGAGGACGCCCCCGGGGCGACCAAGCTCGCCGTGTTCTCCACCGGCCCGGAGATCCGGTCCTACGCGTGGAACTTCATCACCGAGGTCATCGCGACCTTCGTGCTCGTGTTCTTCGTCGTGGCGTCCGGCAAGACGCCGTCGGGCCTGGGCCCGCTCGCCGTCGCGCTCGTCGTGGTCGCGATCGGCGCCAGCCTCGGTGGTCCCACCGGGTACGCCATCAACCCTGCCCGTGACCTCGGTCCCCGCATCGCCCACGCGCTGCTGCCGATCCGGGGCAAGGGCTCGAGCGACTGGGCCTACTCGTGGGTCCCCGTCGCCGGTCCGCTGGTCGGCGGTGTCCTCGCCGGCCTGCTCGGTGCCGCCTGGATCTGACCCACCCGGACGAGCCGGACTCTCCCCCGCGTGACCGGGGAGCCGGGGGCCTCCCCGGTCACGCGGCCCGCCGCCCTCTGGCGCCGGGCACCCACCACGCAACCCACACCCACACCGACGTGAAGGACTGAACGCACCATGGCCGACTACGTTCTCGCCATCGACCAGGGGACCACGAGCTCCCGGGCCATCGTCTTCAACCACTCCGGGGAGATCGTCTCCACCGGGCAGCTCGAGCACGACCAGATCTTCCCGCGCGCAGGGTGGGTGGAGCACAACCCGGAGCAGATCTGGAACAACGTCCGCGAGGCCGTGGGCCTCGCGCTCACCCGCGCCAACGTGACGCACAACGACATCGCGGCGGTCGGCATCACCAACCAGCGCGAGACCGCCGTCGTGTGGGACAAGACCACGGGCAAGCCGGTCTACAACGCGATCGTCTGGCAGGACACCCGCACGCAGAAGATCGTCGACGAGCTGGGCGGCTCCGACGGTCCCGAGAAGTACAAGTCGATCGTCGGCCTCCCGCTCGCGACCTACTTCTCGGGTCCCAAGGTCAAGTGGATCCTCGACAACGTCGAGGGCGCGCGCGAGAAGGCCGAGGCGGGCGACCTGCTGTTCGGCAACACCGACACGTGGACGCTCTGGAACCTCACGGGCGGCGTCAACGGCGGCGTGCACGTCACCGACGTGACCAACGCGTCGCGCACCATGCTCATGGACCTCGACACGCTCTCCTGGCGCGAGGACATCGCCGCGGACATGGGCATCCCGCTGTCCATGCTCCCCGAGATCAAGTCCTCCTCCGAGGTCTACGGGCACGGCCGCCAGCAGGGCCTGCTCCCCGGCGTGCCGATCGCGGGCATCCTCGGCGACCAGCAGGCGGCGACGTTCGGCCAGGCGTGCTTCGAGGTCGGGCAGGCCAAGAACACGTACGGCACGGGCAACTTCATGCTGCTCAACACGGGTACCGAGAAGGTCATGAGCCAGAACGGCCTGCTCACGACCGTCTGCTACAAGATCGGCGACCAGCCCGTCCGCTACGCGCTCGAGGGATCGATCGCCGTCACGGGCTCGCTCATCCAGTGGCTGCGCGACAACCTCGGCATGTTCGAGGACGCGCCCGACGTCGAGTGGCTCGCGGGCAAGGTCGAGGACAACGGCGGCGCGTACTTCGTCCCCGCGTTCTCCGGTCTCTTCGCCCCGTACTGGCGCTCGGACGCGCGCGGCGCGCTCGTCGGCCTCACGCGGTACGTCAACCGCAACCACATCGCGCGGGCCGCGCTCGAGGCGACCGCCTACCAGACGCGCGAGGTGCTGGACGCGATGAACGCCGACTCCGGCGTCGACCTCACCGAGCTGCGCGTCGACGGCGGCATGGTCGCCAACGAGCTGCTCATGCAGTTCCAGGCCGACCAGCTCGGCGTCGACGTCGTGCGCCCCAGGGTCGCCGAGACCACGGCGCTCGGCGCCGCGTACGCCGCGGGCATCGCCGTCGGGTTCTGGAAGGGCGAGCAGGACGTCATCGACAACTGGGCGGAGGACAAGCGGTGGAGCCCGTCGATGGACGACTCCGAGCGCGAGCGCCTCTACCGCAACTGGAAGAAGGCCGTGACGAAGACGTTCGAGTGGGTGGACGAGGACGTCGAGCAGTAGTCCCGGCGTCGCGTCCCGCACGGGACGCGGCACCTGCGGAGGGGCGGGGTGCCCGAGGCGCCCCGCCCCTCCGTCGTCCCCGGCCCGGCGAGCGAGCCCCGGGGCACGTGCCTAGCGTCGGAGGAGGTCGCGACACGGCGGCCTGCCACGACGGGAGACGTCATGACCGACACGCACCACGAGCTGCCGCACGCCCGGTCCGACGAGGTCGAGAAGGTCCGCGAGCTCGTCAAGGACGAGCGGACCGCGATGCTCACGACCGTCGCGGAGGACGGGAGCCTCGTGAGCAGGCCGATGGGCGTCCAGGCCGTCGACTTCGACGGCGACCTGTGGTTCTTCGCCGCGACGGACTCCCACAAGGTCGCGGAGATCGCCCGCGACTCGGCCGCCAACGCCGCGTTCTCCGGGACGAGCTCCTGGGTGTCGCTCTCCGGGCGCGCCACGCTGGTGCACGACCCGGACAAGATCCGCGAGCTGTGGAACGCCGTCGCCGACGCGTGGTTCCCCGACGGCCCGGACACCCCGGGGGTCGTGCTCATCCGTCTGCACGCCGAGTCGGCGGAGTACTGGGACTCCCCGGGCGGACGCGTCGCGACGCTCTTCAGCCTCGTCAAGGCGAAGGTCACCGGGCGTCCCTACGAGGGCGGGGAGAACGAGACCGTCGAGCTCTGACGCCCACGCCGCCCGCCCGGGCTCGCTCCCGCCCGCGGGAGTCCCTACGGTGGTCGGGTGCGCGCGTGGGTCTACGAGCGGTACGGCGGCGTCGACGAGCTGCGGCTCCGTGACGTGCCGACCCCTGCACCGGCGACGGGTGAGGTCCTCGTCGAGGTCGTCGCGACGTCCGTGAACCTGTCGGACTGGGAGGCGCTGCGCGGCAGCCCGGGCTACGCCCGCCTCGACGGGCTCCGCGCGCCGCGCACCCGGGTCCTCGGGTCCGACGTCGCCGGTCGCGTCGTGGCGGTCGGGGACGACGTCACGCGCTTCCGCCCGGGTGACGCCGTCTACGGCGACAACCTCCCGCGCCGCGGCGGGTTCGCGGAGTACGTGGTGATGCCGGAGAAGGCGCTGGCGCACAAGCCGCCGGGGCTGACCTTCGCCCAGGCGTCCACGATCCCGCAGGCCGGCGCCATCGCGCTGCAGGCCCTCGCGTCGGCGGCGCCAGGGGCTCGCGTGCTGATCAACGGCGCGGGCGGCGGTTCCGGGAGCCTCATGGTCCAGCTCGCGGTCGCACGGGGGCTGCACGTCACCGCGGTGGACAACGCGGGCAAGCTCGACTTCCTCGAGCGTCTGGGCGCGCACGAGGTGATCGACTACCGGCGGAACGACTTCACGCGGACCGGCCCGTACGACCTGGTGGTCGACCTCGTCGCGCACCGGTCGGTGTTCGCCTACCGGCGCGCGCTCGCCCTTCGCGGCCGGTGCCTGATGGTCGGGGGCACGCTGCGGACGCTGCTCCGCATGCTGACCGTCGGGCCCCTCCTGGGCGCCCTGACCGGTGCACGGCTCGGCGTCCTCTTCGTGCGGCAGGGCCCGCGCCACTTCGCCCCGCTCGCCGACCTGTGCGCCGCCGGAGCCGTCGAGACTCACGTCGACCGTACGTTCCCCCTCGCGGACGTGCCCTCCGCCCTCACGCTGCACGGTGAGGGGCGCGCCCTCGGGAAGGTCGTCGTCACCGTGCGCGACGACGCTGGCTAGGGTGGGGCGCGTGAGCGTCCTGCGCGAGACCAGCTACACCGTCCCCGGCATCCACGTCACCGACCGCGAGCTCGCGGTGCCGCTCGTCTGGGGCGACGACGCCGACCCGCGCCGCCTGACGCTGTTCGTGCGCGAGCTCGTCGACCCCCTGCGGCGTCGGGAGGACCTGCCGCTGCTCGTCTTCCTCCAGGGCGGCCCGGGCGGCAAGGGACCGCGTCCTACCGGTCCCGACGGCTGGGTCGGCACGGCGCTCGAGACCCACCGCGTCGTGCTGCTCGACCAGCGCGGCACCGGCCGGTCGTCGGCCGTGCGGGGCGCGGCGCTCGCCGCGCGCGGGACGGGTGCGGCCCAGGCCGACCACCTGGCGCACTTCCGCGCCGACGCGATCGTCGCCGACGCCGAGCACGTGCGGCGCACGGTCTACGGCGGCCGGCGCTGGTCGTCGCTCGGGCAGTCGTACGGCGGGTTCCTCACGCTGACCTACCTGTCCCGGGCGCCCGAGGCTCTTGACGCGTGCTTCGTGACGGGTGGCCTGCCGGGCCTGACCGCGGACGCGCGCGAGGTCTACCGCCGCACCCAGCCGCGCGTCGTCGCGAAGAACGCGGCCTACCGCGAGCGCTACCCCGACGACACGGCCCGGCTCGGACGCGTCGCGGACCGCATCGCCGCCGGCGACGTGCGGCTGCCCGACGGCGACGAGCTCACCGTCCGCCGGCTCCAGTCGCTCGGCATGGACCTCGGGATGAAGCCGGGGCCCGAGCGCATCCACTGGGTCGTCGACGAGGCGTTCGACGCCGACGCGCCCGACGAGCTCAGCGACACGTTCCTCGCCGAGGTCGCCGCGGCGACGTCGTTCCGCACCAACCCGCTCTACGCCGTGCTGCACGAGTCGATCTACGCGCAGTCCGGCACCGGACCCACGGCCTGGGCGGCCGAGGCCGTGCGCGCCGAGGACCCCGCGTTCGACCCGGCGGCCCGGCCGCTGCTGCTCACGGGCGAGATGATCTACCCCTGGATGTTCGACGAGATCGCGGCGCTGCGCCCCTTCCGCGCGGCGGCGGAGGCGCTCGCCGCGCGGAAAGACTGGCCGGACCTGTACGACCTCGACGTGCTCGCCCGCAACGAGGTGCCGGTCGAGGCCGCGGTGTACTTCGACGACATGTTCGTCGACGCGGGCCTGTCGCTCGAGACCGCCGCGCACGTGGGCAACGTGCGCACGTGGGTGACCAACGAGTACGAGCACGACGGCCTGCGCACGGGAGACGTCCTCGCCCGGCTGCGCGACCGCCTCGCCGCCCGCGGCGGCCCACTCCCCGCGTGACCCTCCACCTGCTGTGGGCGTGAGATGGGCTCGGTTGAAGCGCTTCAACCGAGCCCATCTCACGCCCACAGCAGGTGAGAGTCAGATTTTCGTCGGGGCGTGCTTGGCGAGGAACGCGTAGACCTCCGTGGCGTCGACGCCCGGGAACGCGCCGGAGGGGAGCGCGGAGAGCACGTGCTGGTGCATGCGCGCGCTCGGCCAGGACGCGTCCTCCCAGCGTGCCGCCGCGTCGGCCGCGGGGCGGCGGCAGCACGACTCGTCCGGGCACGACGACTGGCGCCGCACGGTCGTGTCGCGGCCGCGGAACCACTTGGCCGACGCGAACGGCACGCCGACGGCGATGGAGAACTGGCCGGTCGTCGTCGTTCCGGTCTGGGTCGAGCACCAGAACGTCCCGGCGGGGGTGTCGGTGTACTGGTACGACTCCTGCGCGCGGTCGCGGCGCGTGAACGCCTCCCGGACCGCCCACTTGCGGCAGACCATCTGGCCCTCGATCGCGCCCGTGACGTCGGCGGGCAGGGGCAGCCCGTCGTTCTCGTAGCCGCGGAACAGGGCGCCGTCGTCGCCGACCCGCAGGAAGTGCAGCGGGATGCCGAGGTGCACGGTCGCGAGGTTGGTGAAGCGCTGCGCCGCAGCCTCGTGCGTCACGCCGAACGCGTCGCGAAGGTCCTCGACGGCGAGGTCCTTCTCGCGCTTGCGTCGCTCGAGGAACTCGACGGCCGCGGACTGCGGGATGAGGCAGCACGCCGCGAAGTAGGTGATCTCCACGCGCTGGCGCAGGAACTCCGCGTACGAGCGCGGCCGCTCGTGCCCGAGGACGCGGTGCGCGATCGCCTGGAGCGCGAGCGAGCGCAGCCCGTGCCCGCCGGGGATGGATGCGGGCGGCAGGTAGATGCGCCCGTTCTCCAGGTCGGTGACGGTACGGGTCGAGTGCGGCAGGTCGTCGACGTGCCAGATCGTGAAGCCGAGCTGCTCGGCCATGCGGGCGACCGTGCGGTGCGTCAGTGCGCCGACCGTGTACCCGGCCTTGCGCGTCATGTCCTCCGCGAGCTCCTCGATCTCCGGGTAGTAGTTGTCCCGCGCCTGCCGTTCGAGGCGCAGCTCCGTGTTCGCGCGGCGCGCCTCCTCGGGCGTCGCGACGGCCTCCGTCGCCCGGCGCTGGAGCTCGGCGTGCAGGCCGACGAGGTTCTCCAGGACGGGGAGCGGGAGCTTCTGGCTCGCCTTCACGGACGGCAAGCCCAGCCCGGCGAACAGCGGCCCCCGCTGTGCGCGGTCGAGCGCGATCTCCAGGGCGGCCCGGCGCGACGGCGGCTCGTCCGTCAGCAGGTCGGTCAGCGGCACGTCCAGCGCCTGGGCGAGGTGCTGGAGGAGCGACAGGCGCGGCTCGCGCCGGCCGTTCTCGATCATCGAGAGCAGGCTCGGGGCGGTGCCGACCGCCTCGCCGAGCGCGTCGAGCGTGAGGCCGCGCGTCGTGCGGAAGTGGCGCAGACGCCGGCCGAGCGTGATGAGGTCCGCCTGCGGCCCGGACGGCGCCGCCTCGCGGGCCCGGCCGCCGGGCGGTCCGCCCGGGGTCTCCATCGGCGGTGATATGGCCATGGCTTGACGATATGTCAAGATCGATGAATCTTCACACTGTTCGGGTGGGAAATCTCGGCCACCGCGGCGCGAGGGTGGAAGGAGCACAGGCCACCGCCGACCCCTGGGAGCGCCCCGATGAGCACAGCCGCCCGCACCGTCCACCCGCGCCGCACGCGCACCGCCGCCCTGCTCGACGACGTCGAGACCGACCTCGTCGGGCTGCGCGCGACGTCCGGCTCGGCCTCCGCGTTCGGGAGCGGCGACCAGCGCCCGCGCGACGCGCGCGCCTGGGTGCGCGAGATCGCGAACCTCACCGAGCCGGACGCGATCGTGTGGTGCGACGGCTCCGCGGCGGAGAAGCAGCGGCTGACCGACCTCCTCGTCGACGCCGGGACCCTGCTCCCCCTCGACCCGGAGCGGCGCCCGGGCAGCTACCTCGCGCGCTCCGACCCGAGCGACGTCGCGCGCGTCGAGTCGCGCACGTTCATCTGCTCGCGCGCCGAGGTCGACGCCGGCCCGACGAACAACTGGCGCGAGCCCGAGGCCATGCGCGCCGAGCTGCGCGACGTCTTCGAGGGCTCCATGCGCGGCCGGACCATGTACGTCGTCCCGTTCTCGATGGGCCCGGTGGGCGGGCCCATCTCGCAGGTCGGCATCGAGGTCACCGACTCGCCGTACGTCGTGGTGAGCATGGGGATCATGACGCGCGTCGGCCAGGAGGTCATGGACCTCATCGACGCCGGCGCCCCGTTCGTCCCGGCCGTCCACTCGGTCGGCGCCCCGCTCGTCGACGACACCGGGGCGGTCGCCGACGACGTGCCGTGGCCGTGCAACGACACCAAGTACATCGTCCAGTTCCCCGAGACGCGCGAGATCTGGTCGTACGGCTCCGGGTACGGCGGCAACGCGCTGCTCGGCAAGAAGTGCTTCGCGCTGCGCATCGCGTCGGCCATGGCGCGCGACGAGGGCTGGCTCGCCGAGCACATGCTGCTCATCCGCGCGACGTCGCCCGAGGGCCGGGCCTACCACCTCGCCGCGGCCTTCCCGTCCGCGTGCGGCAAGACGAACCTCGCGATGCTGCGACCGACGATCCCGGGCTGGACCGTCGAGACCATCGGCGACGACATCGCGTGGCTGCGCCCTGGTCCCGACGGCCGCCTGCGCGCGATCAATCCCGAGGCCGGCTTCTTCGGCGTCGCGCCCGGCACCGGCGTCGACACCAACCCCGCCGCGGTCGAGACGTTCGCGCGCGACACGATCTTCACCAACGTGGCGCTCACCGACGACGGCGACGTGTGGTGGGAGGGCCTGACGCCCGAGCCGCCCGCGCACCTGATCGACTGGACCGGTGAGGACTGGACGCCCGACTCCGGCCGTCCCGCCGCGCACCCGAACTCGCGGTTCACCGTCGCCGCAGCGCAGTGCCCGACGATCGCCGACTCGTGGGAGGACCCCGAGGGCGTGCCGGTCGACGCGATCGTCTTCGGCGGGCGCCGCGCGACCAACGTGCCGCTCGTCGCGCAGGCGTACGGCTGGGAGCACGGCGTCTTCATGGGCGCAACCATCTCGTCCGAGCAGACCGCGGCCGCCGAGGGCACCGTCGGCGCGCTGCGCCGCGACCCGTTCGCGATGCTCCCGTTCTGCGGCTACAACATGGCCGACCACTGGGCGCACTGGCTGCGCGTCGGGGCCTCGCTCGACCCCGACAAGCGACCGAAGATCTTCCAGGTCAACTGGTTCCGCAAGGACGCCGACGGGCGCTTCCTGTGGCCAGGGTTCGGCGAGAACTCGCGCGTGCTCGCGTGGATCGCGGCGCAGGTCGACCGCTCGCGCGGCGTGCGCACAGACTGCGGCGCGGTCAAGAGCCCCGTCGGTCTGCTCCCTGCGCCCGGTGCGCTCGAGCTCGGCGGCTTCCACATGGACGACGGCGACCTCGACGCCCTGTTCGACGTCTCGCCCGAGCAGTGGCTCGCCGAGGCCGAGCTGACCGCGGAGTTCTTCGACACCTTCGGCAACCGCGTGCCCGACGAGCTCTGGGCGCAGCTCGCGCGGCTGCGGGACCGCCTCGGGCGGGGGTAGCCGCCCGGGCGGGGGCCGACCGTTGTCGGCTCCCGCCCATTTGCCGGCTCTCCTCGTCGTCGTGCACGGCGAGCCCTGTTCTCCTCACGGGGTTGAGACGAGCAAAGAGCACGAGGACTTCTATGGCCGGTAGAAGCTAAACGAGGAGAAGAACAGCGAGCACTAGTGCTATACACCCTGCTCTACAGGTAACGATGCGTATTGAGGTAGTGCGAATGGGCATCAGCGCGGGGGTGGCGGCGGCTTCGGCCGCCGCCACCCGCTTGGTGTACTCAGGTCGGTCGGACGATGGCCCAGACTTGTGCGACCGTCTTCCACGGTGCGTGGATATCGATCAGGGTGTTGAACTGCTGGCGTTCTTCGTCGGTGGCTTGGAACCGGTTGAAGAACGTGTCTTGCTGGGCTCCGGTCAGCGCGTCGCAGCGAAGCGCGAGCATGCGGTCCTGTCCCAGGTGGGGGTGGGTCTCGATAGTGGGCAAGATCTCGGGACGGGACCGAGCGAGAGCATCGAGCACATCGGCGGAGGCCGCGAGGTTGCTAGCGATCGCTCCCCAGACCGCGGGCTCGGGATCGTTGATGAGTGCGAGCAGGACGTCGCGCGGCACGTTCCCCGACTCGTCGGCGGCGAGTCGGGCGCGTTGGCCAAGATCGCCGTGACGAACGATCTGCCAGGTGTCGCTGGCCGAGCGGTCGTCAGTACTTGCAGACATTGTCGTTCTTGTTGCAGGTCGCCCAACCGGTCGCGCGGTAGTCGGTGTAGCGCTTCCCGCCGAGCGTCGCGCGCAGCTCGGAGCCGTGGCGCAGCTGCTTGCCGCGCATCAGGGCGGTGTTGGTGATGGTATGGGTCTTGCTCCCGCCTGCGATCGTGAACGTCGCTTCGGTCTGACCGCGGTAGGCCTGGTTGCGGTCCTCGGCGCGCGTGTAGACGCTGATGTTGCTGAACTTCTTTGCGCTGGGGAAGTAGGTGACCTTGTAGCCGATCCGGCTTGAGGCCGCACCAGGGTCGACGGTCACGGTGCCGTCGATACGGTCGGTGATCTTCCAGCCGAGACCTTGCGAGACCTTCACCTGCAGAAAGTAGCTGTCACGCCAGGAGCGCTTGTCGTTGATCGCACCGAAGGCAGTGATGACCGGCTCCTCAGGGGCCGCCTCGACCTCGGCGAGCAGGATGTCGGCAGTTTCGGGAAGCTCGGCTCCCGCCTCAAGCGAGGTAGCGAAGTCGCCCAGCACGTTCGCGGCCTGCGCGGGGTCGGCGTCTGCGAGACCTGGCACCCCGGTGTCCTGCCCCTGCTCGGCGATCTGCGCGGTTGCCTGGAGGTCGGCAGCGATGACGTCGTTGCCGTACTCCTGAGCGGCGCGCTCGATGACGTCGCCGAGCGTGTCCTCCGACGACATCACGTACTCGATCCCCTCGGCAGGAGCAGCAACATCACCGGTCGTGGCCACTGCTGCTGTGGTCGAGGCCAGAACAACCACGAGACCACCCGCGACCGCCGCCGCAACTGTGGCAACGCCTCGTCGATGGGATCTCGTGCTGTGCATGAACTGCATGTCGACTCCTTCACTCAGGAACCGACCCCCTGCGGGTCGGCCTGCCACGACCATGGCAGCGCCGCACACTTGTGGCCTGCGGTAATGCACGAACGTGATCGTCGTCACAAGGATCGCCGTGCTGAGGGGTAGTCGGCCCAGGTTGTGCCGGCGTTGCGGGCGTGGCGTTCGGTGGTGGTGTAGGCGTAGCCGAGGGTGTCGGCGGCGATGGCTGGTGGCATGTCGAGGACGAGTTGTCGTAGGGCTGCGTTGCGTGCGCCGCGGAGGTCGATGCCGGCGTCGCGGAGCTTGCCCATGAGGTAGTTCGGGTCCAGGGGGCGTGCGGGGCGGTAGCCGACGAAGAGCCAGGGCGAGTTCTTGCCGGTCGTGGTGTGGGTGTTGGGGCGGTCGGTGAGGTGGTCGCGGGCGAGGGCTGCGACGGGGCAGGCAGGATCGCGGGGTCATCGCCGAAGGTGATTGTGGGCGGGTCCGCCTCGAGATCGACGTCGTCGGTGGTGAGCTGGGTGATGCGGGCGATGGGTTGGGCGTAGAGGAGCAGCAGCACGGCGGCGAGGCGGACCGTGGTCGACCTGGTGGTGTCGTGCAGAGCCCGGGCGAGGAGCGTGAGGCGTTCGTCCTGGGTCAGGACGGGCACGGACTTGGCGAGGCGGCGGGGAAAGTCCAGGTCGGGCATCAGGTGGTTGCGGATCGCCCAGTGGGCGAAGCTCCGCGCGACGTATCGGGTGCTGGGGCCGGGCGCGAGCCAGGTATCGATGTGACCTTGCGTCGCTTCGGGCAGGGTCGCGCCGTGGTCGGCGAGGTGGGCGAGGAACTGTGCGGCGACGGTGATCTCCTGCTTGGCGCTGTTCGCCGCACCTGGCTTGAGGGTTCCGGCGTCGGCTCGCTGGCGCATGCGTCGCAGGTGGTGCCAGGTCGCGAAGCGTTCCAGGAACTGGGCGTGCTCGGGCGGGTAGGAAGGTAGCCGGGTCGCGAGCCAGCGTTCGAACGTGGCGATCGTGGTGTCGCGTTCGGGCAGGATGTGCAGCTGGGTCAGGAGCGCGTCGAGGTGGTTCGCGGTCGCGCGGACGGGTTCGGCGTCCAGGCTGGCGTGCGTCAGGGGCGTGGTGCCGTCGGCGAGGGCTCGCAGGATGCGGGTCACGTCGGGGTTGCGCAGCCAGATGAAGGCGTTACGGGGCCGGTCCTGGGAGCACAGGGCGTCGATCAGCGGGACCAGTTCGGCGCGGGGTTGTCCGGTGCCGTCGTCGAGCAGTGCGGTGAGGTCGTCGCGCAGGACGCAGCGTGCGCACTGGTGGTCGCGGCGGCGCTCGTCCTCGGCACCGCACCGGGTGCAGGTGAAGTCGTAGTCGATGCCGGCGCAGGGCGCGCAGACAGGATCGCCTGCACGTAGGCCGGGCAGGAGTCGTTCGGTGTGGCAGGCGGGGCAGGTTCCGTGCTGGCGGGTGGCGCGTTGGAAGCAGCGGCGGCAGACGAACCCTTCGGGCCAGCGCATCCCTCGAGGAGAGCCGGTGCGCTGGCAGCGTGCGCACTCAGGCATCGGGGCGCACCCGTGCCCGGCGTGGGCGTCCGACGGTGGCCATGTCGAGCACGGGTGCGCCGACGGCGACCTGTTCGGTGCGGGTCTGGACGTCGGTGGGGATGAGGTCGGTGGGGGTGCACTCGAGGATGTCGCAGAGTGCGGCCAGGACGGTGAGGTTGAGCCGTTCGGGGGTCTGGGTGACCAGGCGGTGCACCTGAGACGCCGAGAGCTCGATGCCACGCTCGGTCAGCAGCGGCACGAGCGCGGTGGTGGTGAACAGGCCGTTGGCGGCCATGAGCTCGCGCAGGCGCCAGCGGTAGGTCGGCACACGGGTCATCGTTCCTCCAGGGTCGATGGCAGCTGGTCCAGTGTCTTGGTCAGCGCCCTGGTCAGAGTGCGGGTGCGAAAGTCCGAGGAGACGCAGGTGTAGAGCGAGGTCGTGGAGGCGTGCTCGTGTCCGACCTGCTGCTGGACGAACAGCGCGTCGAAGCCCGACTCGATCAGGTGGGTCACGTACGACCGGCGCAGGGAGTGCATGTCCAGCCCGTCGTCCAGGCCCAGCTCGCGACGGTAGCGGGCGAACGTGCGGTTCAGCCCTGACAGGCCGATCCGTTCGCCGCGCTCGGAGGGGAACAGCGCCCGGTCCCGCGGGCCGGGGCGGTATGCGGGGCGGATCTCGTGGATCCACTCGGCCAGGGCCTCGCTCGTCCAGTCCCACACGGTCAGGACGCTGCGTCGCTTGGGCGGGGCGCCGCGCATCGCCTTGCCGTGCCGGACGTAGGCCACGCCGAACGCCCCGAAGCCGGGCGCGTGCGGGTTCGCCCCGAAGTCGGTGACGTCGAGCATGCGGACCTCGCTGCGTCGCAGACCGTAGGAGTAGGCGATCTTGAACACGACCGCGTCCCGGTAGGCAGCGAGCCATCCCTTGCGGCCCAGCGTCTGGGCGCGCAGTACCTGCTCGTCCGCGTGGTCCAGGAAGTCCTGCAGCTCGGCGTGGGTGAACGCGCGCTTGGTCGGCCGCGACTCGTTCGCCTGCACGTGCGCCACCGCGTTCGCCTCGGTCACGATCTGCACCGGGTGCGTCCCGAACCGCGCCTCGCACTCTGCCGCCCACCCGTAGGCGGGATCGGTGACGTACCAGCAGAACTGGCGCAGAGCACCCTGCACCGACCGCAGCGTCGAGTGCGCCACCCGGCGATGTACCCGCAAGTCCGTGAACCACTCATCCGCCAGCACCATCGTCCACACCCACGGCCACTCGTTGCAATACCCCTGGAACCGGCGCACCACCTGCTCACGCGCCGAGATCGTCGAGAACGCCAACCCACGCGCCAGCTGCTGCGACCGCCACCCGTCCAGCATCGCCTCGAACGTCGTCAACGCCGGATCGCGCACCACACGACCGGCCACTACCGGCAGCACGACGACGTTCCCACCCGGCCCCATCCGACCTCCACGACTCGCATCTGTCGCGAGATACTCGCATCAGATGCGATGAGAGGCAAGAGTCCGCCGGTCACAGGGCTGCGCGCCGCACACTCTGCCAACCCATCTGTGCGCCGTGCGACCCCATCGCGATGCGCGAGTCGTGCCGTTGCCGCAAGTCAAGCGGCAGAATTGAGCCTCGCGACCGGGGAAGTCCCAGCAGGGAAGGATGTCGCATCTGATGCGATACGCACTGGTTACTATGACATAAGTTACCTTATCGGCGCAGCGTTTGTGCTGGTCAGAAGTGGTTTCGGGCGCTCATCCCCGGTGGTCGAGCTCATCCTCGATGACCGCCTCGAGCTCGGCCGCGCTTGGCAGCACGCCGCGGGCCTCCTCGGGCAAGCCCTGGTAGTCCGCCACGGCGATGGGGTACCCGGGTGCCAGCCAGCGCGTAGCGCACCGTCGGGCCGGCCTTGCCCGTACACAGCAGGATCCCGATCGGCGGGGCGTGGACCTTGGGTCGCGGCGCATCTGGCGTCGATGAGCGCGATGTACGGGCCGTGCTGGCCATCGTGGGCAGGCCGACCGCGCCCGACGAGCGTGCGCCCGGCCGGCTCGCCCTGGCTCGGTCACGAGGCAGGGCGGCGCGCCTCCCTCGCCCGCCATCGCGTGCGCTCCGCCCTCGAGGCGCTCGATTAGACCCTGGGTCCACCGGAGAGCGGCGTCCGAGGTGTACGCCCACAGGCCTACGGCCTCGGCGTGGCGCTGCCAGTCGCCGTCGGGATCTTGCTCGTACACGCTCATGATCCGGACGCGCCGGCACTCGAACGCCTCAACTCGTTGGGTGGGTGGGTTGTGGGGTTGCCGCACTCGCCCAGGCGCTGAGTGTTCCAGGGTCAAGAGCGTCGTGGCTTCCTACGCCTCGGGCTGGTCGGCGATTGCAATCCCGCTCAAACTGGACCGGTCAGTTCCGAAGAGTGCATAGATGTTCTTCCCCACTCTGACGGATGACCGCGGGACACCAAGCGCGCACCACCAGATGCCGGCGCGAGGGTCGATCCGTGGCGAAGCCGCACCAACGGAGATCGTGTCGCCGTCGGCATCGATAGGCCTGAGCAGACGAAGAGCGTGGATGCGCGGGTTGGTCACAGCAGTGAATGTGTCGAGCAATCCGTGACTCAGGTCAAGGTACGAATCGATATCGCACAGCGCGCCGTCCTCGCCGAAGCCCACACTGAATCCGTCAGCAAAGGACAAATAAACCGAGGCAGGAGCGCTTGGAACGAGTTGCATTCCCTCCTGACCAAGACCGTCAACACGGAGCACAGTTGCAGGCTGGGCAAGCGTCACACTAACCGCGTAGTTCATGATATTTAGTCCCTGTGGAAGCCGTAGTGATAGATCTTACCCGTTCGGTGGTTGCCGACGATCCGGAAAGTGCCACTCGTTCCATTGTGGGTGCCTCGATGGCTGAAGGTAGTGAGCTTCCTGTTTTGTGAGTCGTAGTCTCGTTTTCCATGACGGACTATGGTCCTCACGGACCATCGATTGTACTGATAAGAACGGTTCGCCTTGATCGCCGAGCGCGTGTACCTCACCGACTTATTGACAGCTCGGTACATCTTGTATCCACGGTACGCAAGGTTTACCGCTCTGTATACTTTATATCCGGTCGCGAGCACGTTTAGGCCAGGGACAAACATTGCCGCCGTGGACGCGCCATCTAGAATGGCACTCCGGTGCTTCCAGGCCCACCTGCCGACCTTGCGCCAGTTGATCCGACCGTCGAGGTCGTAGCTGTTGATGGGGTCTTGTGGGTAGGTGTAAGCAGTCGTGTTGCCGCCGTCGACCGGGTCGACGCTGGTGAAGAGGCCGGTGGTGGGGTTGTAGAGGCGGGCGCCCATGAGGGTGAGGCCGGTGGTGTCTTGGGCGCGTTCCTTGCCGCCGAGCCAGCCGTAGGTGATGGTGCCGGTCTGGGTGGGGGTGGTGATGGGGTTGCCGTACTCGTCCCAGGTGCCGAGGGCTCCGAGCTGGAGGGGTTGGTCGATCGCGGGGAGGGTGATGGTGGTGGCGATGGAGCCGATGGGGTCGATCAGGGACAGGGTCGCTGCGGTGTCGGTGATCTCGAGGCCGAGGTCCCCGGCGATGGACGCCCCGTACCAGGTCGTGATCGAGTCCCCGGAGCCGGTGGTTTTGGTGGCGTAGCCGGGGTTGTCGCTTCCGTCGGTGTAGTGCCTCACCACGCTCGTCGTGGTGGTCCCACTGACGGTGGTGGCGGTGTGGCGACGCCCCGCAGCGTCGAGGGTGTAGGTGGTCGTGACACCGTTCTGGGTGAGGGTGCGGGCGGCGTCTGTGTCGTAGTACCCGATCGTCAGGTCCCCGGCCAAGGTTCCTGCGGGGGTGTCCGCAGCGGGGAGGGTGGTCTGGCGTCCGAGCGGGTCATAGGTGTAGGTCCCGGTCGTGTTGGCGCCGGTCTGGACGCGGTCTGCGCCGTCGTAGTTCCAGGTCTTGTCGATGTTCGTGACGGTGTCACTGGTGCAGTCGGTGTCGTGGGTGGTCGCGTTCTGGGTGAGTCGGTTGCCGCGCTGGTCGAAGCCGTAGGTGCGGGTGGTGCAGACCTCGCCGGTGGTGTCGGCGACGCCGATGAGGCGTTCGCCCTTGTCGTAGGTGAAAGTCTGGGTGCGCGCGATGCCGGTGTCCCCGGTCCCCGCGGTGGACGTCAGGGTGGTGGTGCGTCCGAGGACGTCGGACTCGATGGACCAGGCGAGCAGGTCCTGCTCAGGGTCTCCGGGCAGGGGCGCGCCGGTGTAGGTGAGCTCGGTGAGCTCCCCGGCGCGGTCGTAGGTCAGGTGCTGGGTGACGCGCCCGCCGAGCAGGGACTGGCTGGTCATGGCGCCGGTGGCGTCGTAGGTCGCGGTGAACTGCCCGGTGCCGGGGATCTTGACCAGGGTGGTGTACCCGCGGTGCTCGCCTTCGGCGTCGTATCCGTACTCGACCGACCGGATGGGGTCGGTCACCTTGGCGACACGACCGGCAGTGTCGTAGGTCGTGGTCGTGACGGCGCCGTCGGTGTCGGTGTAGCTGACGGCACGTCCCCAGGCGTCGTACCCGGTGGAGATGCGCCCGACCTCCGCGCCGGCAGTGTTGAGGGTGACGGTCGCGGCGACCTGCCCGGTGGCGGGGTCGTAGTCGGTGCGCGTGGCCGGGACCGGGGTCGACCCGGTCAGGCCCGCGGCGACGGTCGCGACCCGGACGGGGCGCCCGGCTGCGTCGTAGGTCGTGGTCGTGGTCCGTGACGTCGCGCCGAGCGCCTCCACGGACTCGCGCGGGGCGAGGTAGTAGGAGTACTTCGTCGTCGTCTCGACCGGAAGGGTCGGGGTCGCCTCACCGGTGCGGGTGGTGCACGCGAGCCCGGCCCACTCGGGCTTGCTCCCGCAGGCGGCGAAGACGCCGGTCTGGGTCGCCGCGGTGTAGTACCCGTTGAGGGTGGTGGCGGCGTCGGTGCCGGTGGCGCCGGGCTTGCGGGTCTCGACGACCTTGCCCTCGACGTCGTACCGGGTCGTGGTAACGATGTTCTGCGCGGCGTCGTCCATCACCGTCGTGGAGGTGGTGGCCTGCCCGAGGTACCAGCCGGAGGTGGGGTCGGTGTGCGGCACACCGTTGATCGCGTCATAACCAGACTTCGCCTGGGACACGACGCTCTCACCGGTCGCCACCGCCACGCTGGTGTCGCTGCTGCCGGTGAGGGCGTCGGCCTCGGTGACGGTGACGGTGGTGGGCAGGCGGTAGGCGATGCCGGTCTTGGGGTTGACTCCGTTGTTGGGTGCGCTCTGGTCGTAGTCGGTGTGGGTGTGCTTGCGCACGAGTCCGTTGTTCGTCTCGCGCGCCGGTTCCCACACGTCGGTGACCAGGGTCCCGGCCGGGGTCAGGACGGTCCCGGCGGCGATGGTGCCGCCGTCGTGCGTGATCGCGGTGGTGGCCTTGATGTCCGGGTTGTAGCGGGTGATGGTGGCGTAGGAGTCGATGACCTCGGTCGCGAGCTGACCCTGGTCCGCGGTCAGGGCTCGCAGCTGGGCGGTGGCCTTCTGGTCGAGCTCGTGCACGGTGCGTCCGCCGGTGTCGTACCGGGTCGCGGTGACCTGCCAGTCCCCCGCCCCGAACGCGGCGGTGTTGACCACGCGCCCCTCGGCGTCGGTGTACTGCAGATCCGCAAACGGCCAGTCCCCCGCTCCCACGTCTGCGGGTGCGGACCCGGCGACCTGCTGGCGGTCGGCGGAGAACACCGCGGCCCCGTACGTCGGGGGCACCTCCTGCCCCCACGTGGTCGTGTCGGCGGCCTTGAGGCTCGGCAGGGCGGTGTTGGTCGCGGTCGGGTCGATCCCGTACACGAACCGGGACAACCGCACGGTGTCGCCACCGGCAGTAGCGGGGGCCCGGTCGACGGTCAGCAGCGACTTCGCGTCCTGGGACGAGGGTCCGTAGGTCAAGGTGTACGGCGCGAGGCCGGACGGGGTGACGGTGGTCAGCAGCGGCTGCCCGGACGTCGAGGTGCCGGTGTAGGCGTAGCTCGTGGACAGTCCGACGCGCGGGTCGCTCACCTTGGCCAGGCGCTTGGCGGAGTCGTACTCGTAGGTCGCCACGACGACCGTGCTCAGGCCCGGGCCGCCGGCCTTGTCCGGGTCGTAGGCGGTGTAGGAGATCTGCTTGACCTGCCCGGCAACGTCGACGCCTGCCGTGGTGGGGGCGTACGTGATGTCGATCGCCCGGCATCCGGGGTTCAGTGCTCCCGTGGCGGGGCACGTGACCCCGGGCGGGACGGGGGCGAGGATGCGGGTGATCTTCTTCGTCGTGGCGTCACGGGTGAACGACGTCGCCCCGGCGGTGCCGGGCTCGGTCACCGACGCCGGCATCCACACCCGCTCACCGTCAGCGACGTGTGAGTACGTGAACCGGGTGACGGTCCCGTCCTCCTCGGTGAAGTCGAGGGTCGCCGCAGTCCCGGACCCGGTCAGGGTGAGCGTGGCACCGACCGTGGCGGTGTCCTCGTCGACCGGGGTGTACTGGCCGGGCTTCATCGCGGTCTTCGTGCCACCCGGCTGGCGGAAGACCAGAGCCCCGCCCTCGTCGTCGACCAGGGAGATCGTGCCGTCCACGTCCGTGGAGTCCACGACCTCGAACCCAGCGATCCCGATGTCGGTGCCGTCGAACGACGCCGTCCACCCCGGCCCGAACACCGACGTGTCGTCCGTCCCGGCCTGGGTGGAGTAGGACCGCGAGACCGACAGGTCGCCCACGTACCCGGGCACGGACACGTCCGTGGCGGAGGTGTTGAACTCCCCCGTCCACAACGCGACCTGCCCCGGGCCCGCCTCGGCAGTCGGGTAGTTGTCGCCAAAGGCGTGCGGCACCCGCACCACCGACGAGCGCGACGTCGTGTCCTGGTTCCAGGTGCAGCGCACGATCCCGGACGCGGAGTAGGTGAAGCACACCTGCACGTCCAGCAGCACCGGCACCCGCGACTTGCCCAGGGACTCCGCTGCGGCAGCGGCCGACCACTGCTTGCTCACGGCCACCGCGGTGTTCGCCGCGACCGCGGGCAAGTCGGTCGCCTTCGTCCACCCGGTGGTCGAGCCCTTCGAAGCGTCATAGTTGGCGGGCTCCGCCGTGCCCGCGGCGCGCCACCAGATCGACGGCGTGACAGTGCCCGACGCGGTCGAAGGACCACTGGCCTTGACCTGGAACGTGTCGGTCGACTTCAGCCCGGTCACCGGCGATGCCAGCGCGGCGCCACCGGAGCCGAAGCCGAACGTCGTCTCCGCAGACGCCCACGCGGCCTTGTCGATCGCCCGCACCTTCAGCGTGTGCGCACCGTTCGCCGGGTTCCAGGAGATCGTCGCCGAAGGCGCCGTACCCGCTGTCGCGGCGATCGAGGTCCACGCGCCGCCGTCCAGGGAGTACTCGAACCGGACCACGTCCGTCGAGGTCGACTTCACCGTGAACGCGTTCGACGACGGCGGCGTGTCCTTCCACTGCCCACTCGTGTAGCCCGTCGCTGTGACCGTCGGCGTGCTCGGCTTGACCGTGTCGATGGTGAAGTTCCAGCTGCCGTAGTTCTTGGACGTCAGGGAACCGTCATTGGCCCATACCCGGGCGGTGTACGTCGTCCCACTGACGAGCGCTGGAACCGACGTCGACGGGATGAACTCCGAACGGCCGCCCGAGGCCACCGTCGACCCCGAGTACTGATTCCACACCACCGTGCTGTTCGCCCCCAGCACCGAGAACAACCCCTTGACGTTCCCCCCGTCCGGGTCGGAGACGACCGAGTAGAACCGCGGCCGTACCGTCTTGACATACAGCACCCGGTTGGCGTCCGTCGAGCTCGGCCACCACGCGTACTCCGCCGTACTGCCGTGACCAGCATTGGTCGGCTTGTTCGGGTAAGAGTTGTAGGTGATCGTCGCCGTGGGGATGTTCGTGCCGTTGTCGGCCGAGTTGAACTTCTTCCATCCGTACGAGTCCGTCTCCGACGCCGCCAGCAGCGCGACCCCGGCCGTCGTCGAGGTGCTGTCCGCCCACGCCTGCGCGAGCGACACGATCGGCACCTGCGACCAACCGTCCGCGCACGAAGCGCTATACCCGCGCGTGTCGCTCGACGTCGCCCACCTCGAACCCAGAGCCGGCTTGTTCGTCCACCGCGTCGCCGTCGAAGCAAGATTGGACGACCAGACCTCCCATCCGCGCGCAGTGCAGGAGTAGGAGTGGAACTGGTACATCTTCAACGTCGCGCTCGTGACCTTCTTGCCCCGCAGCGACGTGATCGGGAAGTGGATGATCGGCCGGGCGACCACCCCACCACCGTTGTACGTGCCCATCTGCAGGTACGTGCGCGCCGAGGTGTCGACCGTCGCGTCCGTCTGGACGTAGGTGTCGAAGCCCTTGCTCAACGTCACCTGAGGATCGATCACCACCGGGAACTCGGTCTCGGGGTCAGCCAGCAGAACCTCCACCCCGGACAGCTCAACCTGCGCCGTCGAAGAGTCCGTGACCGTCACCGACTCCTCCAGGGTGACCGCAGCCGACAACGGGTCCGCCTCGACCGGATCCACCGGACCAGACTCACCGGCGGGTGCCTTCGCCACCGGTACCTGCGCCGTCTCCTGCGCGTCCCCGTACAGCACGTCCAGCTCAGGCAGCGGCGCCAACCGCGGCGCAGCCGGATCGATCACCACAGCCGGTTCCAGCAGAGAGTCCGGGCGGTGCTCCTCCACACGCGCGTCCCACGCCAGCGGCGTCGCACCCACGCCCACGACCTCGCCCGAGTCCGACGTCACCTCGAACCCACCGTCCGAGGTCGCCGCAACGGTCCCGCCCTCGGACGTCACCACGAGGGCGTCCTCCATGGCGGCTTGCGCCGCGGCCTCGTCGTGCGCGACGAAGTACTGCTCGAACCCGCTGTTCGTCGCCTCGACCACCAGATCCAGGCCCTCGCCCACACCCTCGTACGTCGCACGCCGGCCCTCCAGCACCGGTGCCGGCAACGCACCCGTCCAGTGCATCGCCGAGACCACCCCCGTCTCCGGGTCCGTCACCGACGCCAGCTCCACCAGGCCGTCGTCCGCGGCCTCGGTGGCACCAGAGATCTCCAGCCCCGACACCGCCGCGACCGGGCGCACCACACCGTCGTCCCCGGCCTCGAGCGTCAGGTCGACCTGCGCCCAGTCCTCTTCCACGGTGCCGTCCCCGCCCGTACGCACCCACACCGGCCCGGATCCCTGCTGCGCCGTCCACTGCCCGTTCGGCAACGCCCACACCGAACCGAACTCCGTGCGCTGAGACAAGTCCTCCACAGGCGCAGCAGCCAACCGGGCGTTCACCATCGCCGAACCCGAGTCCGGCGCCGTCCGCGGCACGTCCGCCGGATCCACCGCAGCCGGCTCAGCCATCACCTCAGCAGGAAAAGGAGAGGCCGCCGCCGGCGCCGGGAGCGAGACCACACCCACGCTCAGCGCGACCACACCCGCCAGCGACGCGACCGACGCGCGCCACGCGCCAGGAACACCAGAGAACGACACCAAGAACGCCACAGCGAACAGCCCGATCGTTCCGCGGCGCACACCAACGCGCCGAGACCCAGCCCACACCCCCTACGGGCGAGCCCCAGCCTGGTCCGCGAGCGCGTGACCAGCGAAGGTGGTCGGAGCATAGCGACGTCGGAACCGCGCGATCGCCCCGTCCGCGGGTGAAATCCTCACCGCGCAGCACCCATGGTCATGTTCAGCGATTCATCCGAACTCTGCCTGCGTGCCCCTCCCTGTGGTTTCCCACGACGCGAGCGCCGACACGCGTCAGTACGTCGTGCCCATGAGCTCGTGGACCTCGGCGAGCGTGCGATCGGCGATCGCGTTCGCGCGGGCGTTTCCCTCGCGCAGCACGTCGAGCGGGTCGGGCCCGTCGCCTGCGGCGACGGCACGACGGCGCGCCCGGAGGGGGCGGAGGTGCTCGACGAGAGCCTCGGTCACCACCTGCTTGAGGCGGCCCGCCCCGGCGGCACCGACCTCGTCCGCGAGCGCCTCCGGCGTCGTCCCGGCCGCGAACGCGCCGAGGGTGAGGAGGTTCGCGACCTCCGGCCGGCGCTCGGGCTCGTAGGTCACGTGCCGCTCGGAGTCGGTGCGGTGGCGGCGGACGAAGCGCGCGGTCGCGTCGTCGTCGTCGCGCAGCTCGAGCGCGTTGCCCGCGGACTTGCTCATCTTGCGGCCGTCGGTGCCGAGGACGGTGGGCGCGGGCGCGAGCAGGACGTCCGGCTCGGGAAAGTACGGCGCGGCGGCGTAGCGCTGGTTGAAGCGCCGGGCGATCGTCCGCGTGAGCTCGACGTGCGGGAGCTGGTCCTGCCCGCCCGGGACGAGGTTGCCGTGGCAGAACAGGATGTCGGCGGCCTGGTGCACGGGGTAGGTGAACAGCAGGCCGCTCATGGGCCGCCCCTGCCGGGCCGCCGCTGCGGCGGCCTCGGCCTTGACCGTCGGGTTGCGCTCGATCTCGGCCGTCGTGACGAGGCTGAGGAACGGGAGCAGGAGCTGGTTGAGGGCGGGGACGGCGGAGTGGGCGAAGATCGTCGTCCGGGCGGGGTCGATCCCGGCGGCCAGGTAGTCGAGGACGACCTCGCGGACGGTGCCGCGCAGGTCGCCGGCGTCGTCGCGGTCGGTGATGACCTGGTAGTCGGCGACGACGAGCACGACCTCCACGCCGTCGTCCTGGAGCCGGACCCGGTTCGCGAGGGTGCCGAGGTAGTGGCCCAGGTGCAGCGCGCCGGTCGGGCGGTCTCCGGTGAGGACGCGGAACCCGGACGGGTCGGCCGCGAGGCGCGCCTCAATCTCGGCGGACCGCTCTCGCGCGGCGGCGACGGACGCGGTCGAGGACGGCGGTGCGGACGAGGGACCTGCCGACGGCGCGGTGGCGGACGGGTGGGTCGTCTCGGTCGGGGCGAGGGCCGTGGTCATGGTGCTCTCCTTCGGTGGGGAGCCACGCACCACGCCCGGTCGAGGACCGGACCGGCCCGGACATGACGACGTCCCGGCTGCGGCGCGCAGCTCGGGACGTGGGCAGGACTGGTCACGGCTGCGGGGGCAGCCACCACCAGCTCTGCGTGATCATGCGGCTCACTCTACGCCCGACCGGACGGTTGCCCCGTCCGCCGACGGTGAACGCCGGACGGCCACCGCGGCCCCCGGCGTTGACCCCACATGGGACCTCTCGACGACTACTCGCGCACCGTCTCCGGCGTCGCGGCACGGGTCATGCCCGCGGTGGCGGCGCTGCGCCTGCGGCACGGCGGGCGCGAGGCCGGCGGCTCGGCCGTGGTGATGACGCCCGACGGGCTGCTGCTGACGAACGCCCACGTGGTCGGCCCCGCGACGGGCGGCACCGCGGCGTTCTCCGACGGCACGACCCGCCCGTTCGACGTCGTCGGCACGGACTCGCTCTCGGACCTGGCGGTCGTGCGCGCCCGGGGAGAGACGCCGGACCCGGTGTCGCTGGGCGACGCGGACGAGCTGGTGGTCGGGCAGCTCGTCGTGGCGATCGGGAGCCCGCTTGGCCTCTCGGGGACGGTGACGGCCGGCGTCGTGAGCGCGCTCGGGCGCTCGCTGCCGACGCGGGACGGCACGGCGGCGCGGATCATCGAGGACGTGATCCAGACAGACGCCGCGCTCAACCCGGGCAGCTCGGGCGGCGCGCTCGCGACCGCCGGCGCGCGCGTCGTCGGGATCAGCACGGCGGTCGCGGGCGTCGGGCTCGGGCTGGCGGTCCCCATGAACGCGACGAGCCGGCGCATCGTCGACGCGCTCGCCCGCGACGGGCGCGTGCGGCGCGCGTACCTGGGCGTCGCGAGCCAGCCGGTCGCCGTCGCGCCCGACCTCGCCGCGCGCACGGGCCACGACCGGGCGCTCCGCGTGGTCCACGTCGTCCCCGGGAGCCCCGCCGACACCGCCGGGCTGCGCGTCGGCGACCTGATGATCCGCGCGGGCGGCACCGACACCGTCGAGGCGCAGTCGCTCCAGCGCCTCATGCTCGACGAGGCGATCGGGCGCCGCCTCGAGATCACCGTGCTGCGGGGCGAGGCGATGGTCGACGTGGTCACCGAGCCCGTCGAGCTCGGGCGGTCCTGAGCCCCCGGCGTTCGTCGAGCGCGTCCGTCGGGGAGGATGGACCCGTGCCTGAGATCTCCGTCGACAACGTCACCGGTCCCGTCGCCTACCACGCGGAGGGCCCGGTGTGGTGGCCAGGCTGGGGCGGCCTGCGGTACGTGGACATGCTCGCGGGCGACCTCCTGACGCTGCGGCCCGACGGCGGCGTCGACCGTCTGCACGTGGGCGACTACGCGGCCGTGGTGCGGCCGCGGACCGGGGGCGGGTTCGTCGTCGGGCTCGCGCGGTCGGTCGCGGTCGCGGACGGCGACGACGCTCCGGTGCGCACGCTCGCGACGCTCGTCGACGACCCGACGGTCCGCCTCAACGAGGGGGCAGCCGGACCCGACGGCGCGTTCTACGCGGGCGGCCAGGCGGAGGGCGAACGGCCGAGCGCGCTGTACCGGGTGGAGGCCGACGGGTCGTCGCGCGTCGTGCTCGACGGCATCGAGGTGTCGAACGGGCTCGGGTTCTCGCCCGACGGGTCGCGGGCGTACTACGTCGACTCGGCGACGCGGCGCCTCGACGTGCTCGACGTCGTCCCGGCCGCGGAGGACCCGCGCGGGCTCGTGCGGCGCCGCCCGTTCGTGGAGATCGACCCCGACGACGGCATGCCCGACGGCCTCACGGTCGACGCCGAGGGCGGTGTCTGGGTGGCGCTGTGGGGCGGCGGGGCCGTCCGGCGCTACTCCCCCGACGGCACGCTCGACGCCGTCGTCCCGCTCCCCGTGTCGCAGGTGAGCGCGTGCACGTTCGGCGGCGACGACCTCGACCGCCTGTTCGTCACGACCTCGCGCCAGGGACTGGACGACCCCGACGCGGACGAGGCCGCGTCGGGGTCGCTGTTCGTCGCGGACCCGGGGGTCCGGGGGCTCCCGGTTCTCCCGTTCGCGGGCTGACCGGGGCTGCGGGTCCTCAGCGGACGGCGTCGCGCACGCGCTGCTCGGCGCGGCCCAGGCCGTCGATCTCCAGGGTGACGACGTCGCCGTCGCGCAGGTACGGGAAGCGCCCGGACAGGGCGACGCCCTGCGGGGTGCCGGTGTTGATGAGGTCGCCCGGCTCGAGGACCATGTACTGCGACAGGTGGTGCACGAGGTAGGCGACGTCGAAGATCATGTCGGCCGTCGTCGAGTCCTGACGGGCCTCGCCGTTGACCCAGGACCGGAGCCCAAGGTTCTGGACGTCCACCTCGTCGGCGGGGACGAGCCACGGGCCGAGCGGGTTGAACGTCTCGCAGCTCTTGCCCTTGGACCACTGCCCGCCGGAGACCTTCATCTGGTAGTCCCGCTCGGAGACGTCGTGCGACAGGACGTAGCCCGCGACGTGGTCGAGCGCCTCCTCGGGCGACGACAGGTAGCGCGCCCGGCGTCCGATCACGACGCCGAGCTCGACCTCCCAGTCGACGGTCGTCGCGCCGGGCGGCACGAGGACGTCGTCGTACGGGCCGACGACGGTGTTCGAGTGCTTCCAGAAGACGATCGGGACGTCGGGCGGCGTCGAGCCGGACTCGGCGGCGTGCTCCGCGTAGTTCATCCCGATGCAGACGACGGCGGTGGGCCGGGCGACGGGCGCTCCGACGCGCAGCTCGTCGGCGCCGTCGAGCACGGGGAGCGCGCCCGCGGCGAGCGCCGCGCGGACCCGGCCGACACCGTCGGCCGCGAGGAACGCGCCGTCTATCTCGGCGGTGAGCGGGTCGAGCGAGTAGACGACCCCGTCCTCGCGGACGGCGGGACGCTCCTGGCCGAGGGGGCCGAGTCGGACGAGCTGCACGGGTAGGTCTCCTAGGTTGGGGCGGGTGGCGCGGGTCCTCAGGCGAGGGCGCGCGCGTGGTCCGGGTTGACGATCGACGGCACGGGGCGGCCCGCGAGGAAGTCGACGGCGTTGCGCGCGGTGTGCACGGGGAGGTCCTGCATGGCCTCGGGCGAGAACCACGCGGCGTGCGGGGTGAGCAGCACGTTGTCCAGCGTGCGCAGGCGCGAGTCGGCGGGCAGCGGCTCGGTCGCGTAGACGTCGAGCGCGGCCGAGCCCACGTGGCCGGACGCGAGCGCGTCGGCGAGCGCGTCCTCGTCGATGAGCGGCCCGCGGCACGTGTTGACGACCCGCACGCCCGGCTTCGCGGCGGCGAGCGTCCGGGCGTCGAGCAGGTGGCGCGTCGACTCGGTGAGCGGGGCGTGCAGCGTGATGACGTCGGCGCGCGCGACGGCCTCGTCGATCCCCACGGCCTCGTGCCCGTCGGACGCCACGGCCTGCGGGTCGACGAACGGGTCGTGCACGAGCACGCGGTAGCCGAGCGCGCGGGCGGAGCGCGCGACCTCGGAGCCGATCCGCCCGTACCCGATCACGGCGACGACGGTGCTGGACAGGCGCGCGGCGTGCTGCGCCGTCGGGGCCCACGTGCCGGCGCGCAGCGCGCGGTCGTAGGCGACGAGGCCGCGGTCGAGCGTGAGGATCATCGCGACCGTGTGGCTCGCGACCTCCTCGATGCAGTAGGTCGGGGTGTTCGCGACGGCGACGCCGCGCTCGGTGGCGGCCGCGACGTCGACCATGTCGTAGCCGATGCCCATGCGCGAGACCATGCGCACCCCGCCCGGCCCGGCGACGGCGTCGAGCACGCGGGCGGTGATCGGGGCCCACTGCACGACGAGCGCGGAGGGCGCGGACCCGCTCGCGGCGGTCTCCTCGACGGCGGCGATCACCTCGTCCTCGGTGCGCGCGGCGGCGCGCACGGCCCGCAGCCCGGCGGCGGTCAGGGTGTCCTCGCACGCGGTCCCGGGCAGGTCGCAGTCGGTGATGACGACGGTGTCGGCTGTCATGCGAGGGATGCTATAGCAAATAGCACCTTCGACCAACCCTCGGGCCGGTCGGATGCTATAGCGTGGGCTCATGACCCTTGCCCCGGACGGCGCCCGCCGCCGCCTCGCCCTCGTCACCGGCGCCAGCTCCGGCATCGGTGCCGCCACCGCCCTCCAGCTCGCGCGCGACGGGCACGACGTCTGGCTCACGTACACCGGCGGCGAGGCCGGCGCGCGCGCCACCGCCGCACGCTGCGAGGAGGAGGGCGCCGCGACCCGCGTCTCGCGCCTCGACCTGCGCGACACCGCGTCCGTCGAGGCGCTCGTCGCCGAGGTCACCGACGCGTGGGGGCGCCTCGACGTGCTCGTCAACAACGGCGGCGTGTGCCCCTACCGCGCGCTCGACGACATCGAGCTCGACGAGTGGGACCTGGTCATGGAGACCAACGCGCGCGGCACGTTCGTGCTGTCGCGCGCCGCGCTCCCGCTGCTGCGCGCGGGCCGTCCGTCGCCCGTCGGCGCCACGGTCACGCCCGACGAGCGGACCGCGCGCGACCGCGCGATCGTCAACCTCTCGTCCATCGCGGGCGAGCAGGGCGCGCTCAAGACCGGCGTGCACTACGCCGCGAGCAAGGCCGCGATCCTCGCGATCACGCGCTCGTTCGCGCGCATCCTCGCGAGCGAGGGCATCCGCGTGAACGCCGTGGCCCCCGGCCCCGTGACGAGCGCGATCACCGACCAGCTCGCCCCCGACGCCCGCGCCGGGCTCACCGCGTCGATCCCCCTCGGGGACTTCGGCGCGCCCGACGACGTCGCGTGGGTCGTCGCGTCCCTCGCCTCCCCGCGCGCCGGGTTCGTCACCGGCGCGACGTACGACGTCAACGGCGGCGTCCGGATCGACTGACGCCCCGCCCGCCGCACACCGCGCCCACCCCTGCCCGAGGAGGCACCCATGAGCACGTCCCCGTCCGCCGTCGTCACCGCCCAGGTCGACGCCTTCAACGTCCGTGACCTCGACGGCTTCTGCGCGACCTACGCGCCCGACGCCGTCGTCAGCGGCGTGACCCCCGAGCCGATCGTCGGCCGCGACGCCCTGCGCGCCTTCTACGCGAGCCGGTTCGAGGACACCGCGCTGCACTGCGTCATCGACGCGTCCGTGACGTTCGGCGACCGCTGGCTCGTCGCGCGCGAGTTCGTCACGACGTCGAACGGCACCGGCGAGACCATCGCGACGTTCGAGGTCCGCGACGGCCTCATCACCCGCGCGAGCATGGTCAAGGGGTGAGTCGATCACGTGCAACCGGGCAGCGCAGCCGGTTCTCGAGCCGGACTAATCCGCGGGTACATCGCCGCGGGGAGATCTTCTTTCGCCGCGAACAGTTCGAACTCGAGAGCGCTTATGTCGCGAAGTGGCCACGCCCCCACCTGCGCCGTCGGTACCCTCGTCGGGGTTCGCGTGAAGAAGAACGCTGGATTCAATATTGGACAGCTGCATCTTCACGTTAAGCGCCTTCCCTAGTCCGTTATGTAGAATCATCGGTGTGCGAAGCAAGAGTGACGAGTTCTCATTACGAAACTTGAACGTGTAGAAGCGACCCGTGCGATGCTGCTGAAAGTTCCCCACCCCACCGCAGTCATATAGGTCGCGGAGCACATCACGCACCTGGCCGGCCCCGATGTCGTACTCGTCCGTGGCAATCTCCAGGAGGTCGCCGAACGTAAAGACATGCGTACCGTGCTCCCGAATCAAATCGAGAACGATACTCGTCTGAGGAATCTTCTCCTGATCAGTACTGTTGAGAATTTCGTCCAAGAAATAGTCGTGCGCGTAGTTCTTTAGACCCGCGAGAACCGACTCGTTCGAGACCGTGTGTTCGTCGCGACCTCCTGGATACAGGTGAGGAGGCGCAGTAAATCCCTAGGAGTGTAGCGCGTATAGCTCAGGAGATATGCGGTAGTCTCGGCGCGCTTCGCGCCCGCCTTTCCTACAAGCTCTATCCGCGGTGGAAGAAACTCATGAATTACGTCTTTGACCTCCGGGAGAGTCACACGCGCCTTGCGGTTGACAAGTTGTACGAGATGGCTGCGCTCGGGTCGCTTCGTGTCTTGATACCAGTTCAGCCGAACCCCAAAGTCCTGCACGAGCTTGTTGAGATTGGCACTGGGAATCCTGGCGAGAATGTCGTTTCGACACGCGACGACGAACTTGTATTGCTTCCCCTCCTCCGCCAGCTCGCTGTTTAGGTCTGCTGCTGCCTCTATCAGAGAACCCAGGATGCGTAGACGATTCTCGCTCCTGAAGACGATGTCGTCCAAGCCGTCAACGCACACTAGGTACTCGCGGCGAGGGAACACGTCCTTCACCAGAACTAGGAGCGACTCGGCCAGTCCTGCGACTGCGCCGCTCGAACCTTGCTCGGCCTGGCCAATCGACCCCTCAAAAAGCCCCAGCTTCGCGCCTGCACCCTTGTTGGACACCTTTAGGACTAGGCTTCTCATGTCCCCCGCTGCGAGAAGCCCATTCTCCTTTAGCCGATCGACAGCTTTCCAGAAGTCCTTGCCAGGCGAACCATGCGATACGCCGAGGTCGCCGATCATCGCGCGAAGCAAGGTCAGCAATAACAGTATTCTCCACGTGGTTGGGAACCGGCTCACGTCGGTCGCGCCGCCTGAATCAATGCTGGAGAAGTCCGCGAAGGGAAAAGACCCCATCCGGACGATGGTGATGGACTCATCTCCGCGCTCAGTCGCGCGCATATGCTCCAGGACTGCAGTCTTTCCCGCGCCCTTTCTGCCGATCAGGAGAAAGTGTCGGTTACGCAACAACTCGTTCGCTTTATGCAAATCGAGGTAGCCTTGCACCAGCAGGTTGGGCTTGCGCGCGAGCTCTTCGCGCGCGTCCGTTGACCCAAAGTCAATGCTGCTGAAGCGCATCTTTGCCTCCGTCGCAGACCGGCAGACTCCATGGCGGAGCGAGAGAGCCGCCCGAGGTGCGATCGTAGTCGGATCCTGAGGGGCGTAGCGGGTGAACTCTCCACCAACCGTACCCGGCCCGATACGCCAATCGGTGACACGCTTGTGCAGGACGCGATCCGGGCGGTTGGACTGGAGCAGTGTGCAGGTCAAACGCGCGCCATCGTTGAGAAGCCCTGTTGGCCTCGGAGGTGTAGCCCCTAGATCCCGTAGAGAGCGTCGAGGTCGGGGTCGTGGGGCGGGTTGCCGAACGACGCGGTCCAGGCGCCGTCCGCGGCGATCGACTGGCCGGACACGTAGCCGGCCTCGTCGGACAGCAGGAACGCGACGAGGGCGGCGATCTCCGCGGACTCGGCGATGCGGCCGAGCGGCGGGCCCTCGGCGAGGGCACGCTCCTCGGCGGCCGGGTCGGCTGCGCGGGCGATCTGCGCGTCGAGGTGCGGGGTGCGCACCCCGCCCGGCGCGACGGTGTTGGCGCGGATGCCGTACCGCCCATAGGTCACCGCGACGGAGCGCGCGAGCGCGTCGATGCCGCCCTTGGTCAGCTCGTAGGCGGCGTGGTCGGCGAACGCGGCGCGGCCGTGGATCGAGCCGATGTTGACGATCGACCCGCCGCTCACCTGGTCCGTGAACGCCTCGACCGCGGCGGCGCAGCCCCAGAGGTAGCCGAGGCCGTTGATCTCGACGACGTCGCGCGCGTCCTGCTCGACCCGTGCCGCCCGCTCCGGGTCGGCGAGCGCGTGCAGCGGCGTGCGGACGGTGATGCCGGCGTTGTTCACCCATCCGGCGAGCGGCGCGAGGTCGCGCGCGGCCCGCGCCGCCTCGCGGTGGGTCTCGCGGTCGCGCGAGTCCCCCAGCACGACGGCGGCGCACACCCCCTCCTCGACCGTCCCCGAACCGGGGGTGCGCTCCAGCCCGACGACGGTCCACCCGTCGACGGTGAGGCGCGCGGCCACGGCGCGGCCGATGCCCTTGCCGCTGCCGGTGACGACGACGCTACGGTTCTTGCTCGCGGTTCCGTCCATGAGTCCGGTCACGGGGTCGCCTCCAGGTAGAAGCGTTCGGGGTCGAGCGTGAAGCCCAGGCCGGGCGCGTCGGGCGGGGTGGCGTTCCCGGCGTCGAACACGGGACCGCCGCGCACGAGCAGCGGCGCGGGGTCGTAGGGGTTGCCCGCGGGTGAGCGGTCGAACGTCTCGACGCCGATGCCCGCCGCTCCGCCCAGGTGCACGCTCACCTCGGGGTACACGTGGCTGGACACGACCTTGCCCTGCGCGACCCACGCGCGCACGAGCGGGTCGGCGACCGTGATGCCGCCGATCGCGACGACGTCGACGCGCGGCACGTCGAGCACGCCCAGCGCGTCGATCCGGGCGAAGACCTCGGGTTCGGTGACCTCGTCGCCCACGGAGAGCGGCAGCCCGGACGCGTCGCGGACGCGCGCTGCGCCGACCGCGTCCTCGGGCAGCAGCGGGTCCTCGAGCCACGCGAGCGCGGGCGCGCTCTCCCCCGCCGCGCCCGTGACACCCCACGCGTCGAGGTCCGCGAGCGCCTCGTCGGCGTCGCGCCAGCCGAAGCCCACGTCGACGACGACGCCGCTGCGGCCTGCGACGGTCGGGCGACCGGTGACGTCGGGCAGCTCGGCGCGCAGGATCGCGAGCAGGTCGCGCATGAGGGCGCGGTCGGGCGAGCGCGAGATCTTCAGCAGCGGCCACCCGGCGCGCGCGTGCGCGAGTACCTCGTCCGCGACGTCGCGCGCGGTGCGTCCCGGCGTCGGGTACGCCGCGACGAGGATCGCGGGACGTGGCACAGCGGCCGCCGCCTCGGACGAGACGTCGCCGGGACTCCCGGCGACGGCACGTGACGGAACACCTCCGTCGCCGCCGACACCGGGCTCCGCGGACCCGGCGAGGTCCGCGCCGTCGTCGAGCAGGGACCACACGGGGCGCCCGGCGAGCCGGCCCGCGAGGTCCCACAGCGCGACGTCGACCAGGCCGATCGCGCGCCGTACGAGGCCCACGCGACCGACGATCGCGGACCCGCGCAGGGCCCCGTCCCAGGCGGCGCCGACGCTCCGACGCGCGGCGACGCCGTCGGACGCGACGACCTCCCGACCTACCACGTGCGGGGCGACGAGCCGGTCCACGAGCTCGGCCATGGGCGCCTCGCGCGTGAGCGCGTACGACTCCCCGGCGACCGTGCGGCCGTCGTCCGTCTCGGCGACGACGCGCACGCCGACGTACTCGCGGCGCTCGACCGTCATCGCGCCGAGGCGCAGCGGCTGCGGCAGCGGGACGACCGTCGTCGCGGTGCGGACGGCGACGACGCGCGCGGCGGGCCCCACGCTCACTCTGGCTTCTTGGCGAGCGGCACGCCGTAGTCGACGAGGAAGCCGCCGTCGACGTAGACGGTCTGGCCGACCATGTACGCGGCCTGGTCGGACACGAGCCAGCTCACCGCGTTGCCGATCTCCTCCGGCTGGGCAAGCCGGCGCGCGGGGATGCGCGCGAGGATCGTCTCCTCCGAGAGCGTGCCCTGCGCGACGCCCTGGCGGAACACGCCCGTGTCGATGTACCCGGGGGCGACGGCGTTGACCCGCACGCCGCGCGCGGCCCACTCGGCGCCCGCGGTCGCGGTGAGCCCGATGACGGCGGCCTTGGTGGTGGAGTAGGGCGCCCGTCCCGCGGAGCCGCGGGCCGAGACGGACGAGATATTGACGACGGCACCACGACCCGCCGCGAGCATGTGGCGACCCGCGGCCTGGAGGCACGCGAAGACGCCGTGCAGGTTGACGTCCACGACGGCCGACCACTCGTCCCAGGTGAGGTCCTCGAGCGCGCGGTGGCGCTGGATGCCCGCGTTGTTGACGAGCGCGTCGATCCCGCCGAACGCCGCGGCGAGGTCGTCGAACGCGGCGCGCACGGCGGCATGGTCCGTGACGTCGAGCGGGGCCCACACGAGCCCGGGCGCGTCGGGGACGGCGCCGAGGTCGAGCGCGGGGAGGTCGTGCTGCACGACGTCCGCGCACACGACGCGGAACCCGTCGGTCGCGAGGCGCTCGGCGACGGCGCGGCCGATGCCGGCCGCTCCCCCGGTGACGACGGCGAGCGGGACGCGCGGGGCGTCGGGGGCGGGAGTGGTCACTGGTCCTCCTCGGGGACGGGACGGGTCGGGGGCGCGGCGGACGTCGGTGCGGCGGGTGTCGGTGCGGCGGGTGCGGCGTCGCCGGGGGGCCAGGCGGCGGCGTCGGCGAGCACGTCGTCGACGACGGCGCACGCGTGCCGCTCCAGGCGTTCGAGCGAGCCCGGCGCGAGCGGCGACTGCCACGCCTGGTAGGCGCCGACGTCGTACGCCTCGCGCGTGGGCAGGTAGACGAAGCCGGGGCCGTTCGTGAGGTTCGCGACGACGACCGGCCGCGCCCCGGCGTGGGCGCGCACCGTGCGCTGGAGGCGCGAGTACGCCTCGCCCGGGTGCGCGACGAGCAGCGCCTCGCCCACACGCCACACCCACGTGGGGTGCTGGACGGTCGGGCCGGTGACGTAGCCGTCGCGCAGGTTCCGGGCGCGGCGCAGGCGCTCTTCGCGCGAGCGCGGGTCGATGCTCGCCCACTCGGCCTCGAGCTCGTCCCACGTCGGGAGGTCGCGCAGGTCGAGGGCGACGGGCTCCGCCACGGCGGCGAGCGTCCGGGCGTCGGACCGCGCGTCGGTGCCGGTGTCGGTGCCGGTGCCGGTGCCGGTGCCCGTGCCCGTGCCGGTGCCAGGGAGCGCGGCCGACGGCGCGGGCTCCCAGACGGCGAGCGGCGCGCCGGACTCGACGACGTGGGTCAGCTCGAGCTCCGTGCCCGGCGGCGGGAGCTCGGCGAGCGCCGCGAGCACGGCGTGGCCGAGCGACGTGCCGTGCCGGTCGGCCACGGCGGTGTCGCCCGTGTACTGCTCGCGCGGGGCGAGCTCGCCCGACGCGCCCTGCAGGAACGCGACGGGGGCGCCCGTCTCGCGCTCGACGAGGTCGCGCATCGCGCCCACGTAGTCGGGCGAGACGAGCCGGTTCTGCCAGGCGAGCGTCGTCGGGTGGCACGCGTAGTTGACGATCGTCGCGAGGGTGACGTCCTCGCCTGCGGGCGCGGCGCCGTCGGGCCGGGTGTCCGTGGCGGGCGAGGGGCGCGCCGTGAGCCGCCCGACGACGACCGTGTCGTCCGCGGGGTCGGCGCCGGGCGAACGCGGGGTGCCGGCGTCGGGGTTGAAGCCGACGAGCGGCCGGGGCAGCGTGCTCTCCGCAGCGGCTCCCGCGGTCGTCCCCGCGTCCCCGCCGGCGCAGCCGTCGAGCAGCGCCTCGCGGTTGGACGCGAGGCCGCAGCGGCCGGTCGTCCACTCGAGGGTCGCGGGCCGGAGGGCCGCGATCGCCTCCACGGCGGCGTCGGCCGCTGCGCGCGCGAGGTCGTGCAGGTAGGCGACGCCGCGTTCGCCGCCCGCGAGGTCGGCGTCGCCCGAGCACAGGACCGGCCCGGCGTGCGTGTGCGAGAGCGAGACGAGCAGGCGCTCGACGGGCAGCCCGGTCGCGTCGAGGACGGTCGCGCGCAGGGTCGCCTCGTCGTCGACCCGCCGCCACCAGGTGCCGTCGATCGTCACGAGCACGAGCGGGTCGGAGGCGCCGTCGGCCGGGGTGCGCTCCTCAGCGAGGGCGACCGCCGTGAGCGTCATGGCGCGGTGCGCGCCCTCGGAGACGTCCCAGTCCGCCGGGCCCCAGTTGCGCGCCCGGATGCCCGGGGCGGGCGTCACGTCGCGGACGGCGACGCCCGCCAGGCCGACGAACGCGGGGACGGGGGCCCGCGTGTGCAGGGCGACCATCGCACCTCCTCTGGGCTCGGGAGTGCCGATGCTATAGCATGTTGCTCGGTCGACACGTCCGACCAGGGACGGCGCCGTGGCCGCTATCCTTCGGGGCGTCGACCGACGACGATCCGAGCCCGCCGCCCCCACGACACCACGGAGAAGCCATGGCGCTCAAGAGCGTGCCGGACCAGAACGTCGCCGACCGGGTGACGGTCGAGCTGCGCGAGGCGATCTTCAGCGGCGACCTCGCGCCGGGCGAGCGGCTCGTCGAGCGCAAGCTCGCCGAACGCCTCGGCACGAGCCACATCCCCGTCCGCGAGGCGCTCACGCGGCTCACGCAGGAGGGCCTCGTCGAGCGGCTCCCGCACCGCGGCGCGCGCGTCGCCGCCCTCACGAGCCGGGACCTCGAGGAGATCTCGAGCCTGCGCACGCTGCTGGAGCAGTTCGCCGTCGTGCGGGTCCAGGACGCGTGGGACCCTGCCAAGGAGGCTCGGCTGCGCAAGACCGTGCAGCAGATGGTCCAGGCGGCGGAGAAGGGCAGCAACGCGCGCGTCTTCGAGCTCGACCGGCGCTTCCACGAGCAGCTCTGGGAGATGGCCGACCACCGCATGCTCATGACCCTCAACGCGCAGCTGCGCAGCCGCATCACCGGGTTCCTGCGCGCCGCGAACGCCGCGCTCGAGCCCGAGGCGCGCGTCGCGCACGCCCGCACCCACGAGCTCATCGTCGACGCCATCGCGGGCGGCGACCCGGAGGCGGCGCAGCGCGTCATGGCCGAGCACATCGGCGAGGCCGCCGCCCGCCTCGCGAGCCACACGGAGGACGAGGCGGAGCCCGCCGTCGGGGCCTGAGCCCGCGCCGCCCGCCGACGGCGCGTCGCGCCCGGTCGTCACAGCCCGGCGGGACGCCCGGTCGACCTGAGGAGGATGCACCCGCATCCACCGATCTCAGGGAGGCACCACATGGCTCGCATCATCGTCGTCGGCGGCACCGGGCACGTCGGCTCGCGCGTCGTCGAGAAGCTCACCGCGCACGGGCACGACGCCGTCGCCGCATCACGCCGCACGGGCGTCGACGCGTACACCGGCGCAGGCCTGACGGAGGCGCTGGCCGGCGCCGACGTCGTCGTCGACACCACCCAGGCGCCGTCGTACGTCCCCGACGAGGTCCGGGAGTACTTCGCCACGTCGACCGGGAACCTCGTCGCGGCGGAGAAGGCGGCGGGCGTCCGCCACCACGTCGCGCTCACCATCGTGGGCACCGACCGCCCGCAGGACATCGGCTACTTCCACGGCAAGGCCGAGCAGGAGCGCGTCGTCCGCGAGTCGGGCGTGCCGTACTCGCTCGTGCACGCGACCCAGTTCTTCGAGTTCACGCCCGCGATCATCGGCTCGGCGGCGCACGGGGACACCGTGCGGGTGTCGTCGGCGTCGATCCAGCCGATCGCCGCCGAGGACGTCGCGACCGCCGTCGCGCGGATCGCCGTCGGAGAGCCCGTGGGCGACGTCGAGATCGCCGGCCCGGAGGTCCTCGCGATCGGGGACCTGGTGCGCCGGACGCTCGCGGCGCAGGGCGACGGGCGCGAGGTCGTCACGGCGGACGACGCGCCGTACTTCGGGGCGCTGATCGACGACCGCACGCTCGTGGCCGTGGACGGTGCGCAGATCTTCGGCACGCGCCTGGAGGACTGGCTCGCCGCGCAGGCAGCCTGACGGTGCACCCCGGGTGGCGGCACGCCGCCGCCCGGGGTGTCGTGCGCGCCCAGCCCGGCCCGCACGGTCCGTCGCGTCGCACGCCGACGGTCGTCCCGCGACCCTACTTTTGCTATAGCATCCCGTCAACACCGGCTCGCGACCCTGGACGGCCATGCACCTGCGCACCGCCACACCCGACGACGTCCCCTCCCTCTACGCGCTGTGGGACCGTGCGTTCGACGCGCCGCTCATGGTGCCGGTCTACGAGACCGACGACGGTCGGCTCGACCGCACGCACGTCGCCGTCGACCCGCTCCACGGCGGGGTGGTCGGCTCGGTGTACTGGACGCCGCGCGAGATCGGCGGGCCGGACGGCGACACGCTGCGGGCCGGCGGCGTCGCCAACGTCGCGACCGCCCCTGAAGCCCGCGGCCGGGGCCTCGTCCGCGCGCTGCTCTCCCGGGCCGTCGAGCAGATGGAGCGGGCCGGCACGCACGTCGCGCTGCTGTTCACCGGCACCCCCGACGTCTACCGGTCGAGCGGCTTCGAGACGTTCGACGTGCCGCTCCGGCGCGGCGCTCCCCGAATGCTCGGCGACGCCGCGACCCACACGGTGGACGACCTCGCCGCCGAGTCGTTCCGCCCCCACATCCCCCACGACGCGCCGTCCGGGCCGGGGGCTCCGCCGTCGGGCTCGGAGGACGACGCACCCCTGGCCGTCCGCACCGACCGCCTACCCGGCGTCCCATGGCCGGCATGGTCCGTCGCGCTCGGGTGGGAGCAGCTCGCCGCGCTGCACGACAGGTTCGACGCCGCGGGCGGCGGACCACGCCCCCTCGCCACCCGGCGCACCGCCGAGCACTGGGAGCGCCGCGTCCCGCTCTGGTACTCCGGCGCCGAGGTGTTCACCGCGCGGGCTGCCGACGGGGAGGTCGCGGGCTACCTCGCCCTCGAACCCGGGCCGGGCGTCCTGAAGGTCCGCGAGCTCGGCGTCGACCCGACGGCGGAGCGCGCCGGCGAGGTCGTCGACGCTCTTGCGCGCACGACGCTCCAGCGGGCGCGCCTCCACCGCTCCCCCGTCGTCGAGGTTCGCCTGCCTGCGCACCCGCTCACCGAGCGCTTCACCGCGGCAGTCCTCGACGCGCCGATGCCGGGGACGGACACGACCGGGATGCTCCGTACGGTCCGCGCGGGGGCCGACGTCGTCGCCCGCCTACGGGAGGCCGCCGCAGCCGGGATGGGCTTCCACTGGCCGGGCGACTACCTCTGACCAACTACGCGAGGTAGAGCACCGGACGCGCGAGGTCGGCCCCAGTGGCGCGAGGTAGAGCCATAGTTCGCCGAGGTAGAGCCGTGGTCACGCGAGGTAGAGCCATGGTTCGCCGAGGTAGAGCCGTGGTTCGCCAAGGTAGAGCCGTGGTTCGCCGACGTAGAGCCGTGGTCACGCGAGGTAGAGCCGTGGTTCGCCGAAGTCGAAACCTCGCTGGCGCCCGACGGCGCGGGCTCGGGTGGGTGGGAGTTCGTCCAACTTCCCCACGCACCCGCGCCGCCCGCCCGACCCGCCGGGACGGCCTGGTCGAGCAGCGCGTCGCTCCGCGGAAGCCCCCGGGCGGAGCGGTGGCCGCACGCCGGATCGGGCGTGGAGGCGACGGGGCTTCAGACCCATGCCTGCCGGCTCGTGTGCGCCAGGCTGAGCCGACGGTGCGCCGGCCCACGCGTGGAGCGCGCCGCAGATCCGACGACAGCTCTACCTCGGCCAACCACGGCCCCGCCTCGCGTGACCACAGCTCTACCTCGGCCAACCACGGCTCTACCTCGCGTGACCACAGCTCTACCTCGGCCAACCAGGGCTCTACCTCGCGCGACCAGGGCTCTACCTCGCGCGACCAGGGCTCTACCTCGCGCGACCAGGGCTCTACCTCGCGCGACCAGGGCTCTACCTCGGCGCGGCTGGCGTGCCACCTTCTCCCGGGTTCGCTTGCTATGGCAATCGTTCTCATCCGATAACCCATCTGACCTGCGTCGACGTTCGTCGTGCTGCTCTTGACGATGCCATAGCATCCCGCTACTCTCCGAGAGTCCGGTTCACCGTCGCAACGACGCGCACGAACCCGCTGACCCCGACCCAGCACCGGAACCGCACGACCCCCGCAGCACCGCTCCCCCGGAACACCCCGCAGCCCCGGGCCGCCGGAGCCTTCGCGTCGCCCGCCCGCACGGCGTCCTCCCGACGTCCCGAAGGGTGCCCGAGTTGTCCACTCCCCGATCCCAGACCCGCCCCGCGTCCCCGACCCTCGGCCGGCCCGAGCCGGCGGTCGACGCCCCGCCCCCGTCGCGGCGCAGCCTGCTGCGCGTGGCCGGCATCGCCTCCCTCGCCGCGGGCGCCGTCGCACTCGGCAGCGGCAGCGCCCAGGCGGCGCCCCTCCCCGGCGCACCGCTCGCGGCGAAGAAGGACGACAAGCCCGACGAGGAGGTCCTCGTCGCCGCCACCGTCGCCGAGCTCACCGGCTGGAAGGCCAAGAAGCTCGACGACGGCACGGTCGCCCAGCTCCTCGGCCACGCCACGCCGGGCGACGGCGCTGCCCGCCTCGTGCGCTACGACGCCAAGTCCACCGCGACCCCCAACGGCGGCACCGTCCTCGCCCCGAGCGACGCCGGCGCCAAGGGCCGCTGGCACACCCTGCACACCGGTACCGGAGACTTCCGCTGGTTCGGCCTCTTCGGCCCCGACACCCCGGCCGACGACGCGCTCGACGCCCTCGTCGACGACCCGAGCATCACCCGCATCGAGGCCCGAACCGACCTCAACTTCACCCGCCGCCACACGTTCACGCGCTCGAACCTCGAGCTCGACTTCGGCGGGCACACGGTCACGAGCGAGGGCATCGAGCGCAACGCGCACGACAACCCGTTCGGCGCGGTCCTGTTCTTCCAGGGGCGCGTGACCGACGAGACGCAGCAGCGCACGCTCGCCGCGACGCTCCCCGACCTCACGGACGTCTTCGAGGTCGCGGACGCGGGCGCGTTCGCCGTCGGGCAGTGGTGGGCGCTGCGCTCGGACGAGCGCCCGGGCGGCGGCGGGGACGAGCGCGAGCTCCAGCGCCTCGTCCAGGTCACGCAGGTGCTCGACGCGACGCACGTGCGCGTCGACTACAAGAACGGCTGGGAGCTGCCCGCCGGGCGCGTGCTCACCTGGACGCGCGTCGAGCCCGTCGAGCAGGTGCACGTGCGCGCGATGACGTTCCACGGGTCCGGGCCCTTCGACGGGCCGACGAACGGCGAGCTGCCCGACGACCGGGAGATGACCGGCTCCCACCCCGTCGCGTTCGAGTACGCGGTGCGCTGCGACGTCTCGGACGTCCACGGCCACCGCACGTGGTGGCCCGTCATCATGCGGCGCTGGAACACCCACTTCGTCACCGAGCGGTGCTCGGTCGCCAACCCGCCGACCGTCTTCTACGGCGGCGCCGGCTACCTCACGCAGCAGATCTACTGCCTGTACGGGCGGGTCTCCGACTGCACGAGCCACAACGCGCGGCACCTGAACGACCTCACGGCGTCGGCGTACTGCCTCGTGGAGAACTGCCACGGCGACGGCGACGACCAGGGCGGCAACCCCTTCACGACCCATGGCCAGTACGAGCACGACCTCGTGTTCGTCGGCAACAGCGGGCTCATGGACATCGCCAACTCGGGCGGCCAGTGGGGCACGGCGGCCAAGCGCATCACGGTCAAGCACCACACGTGCTCGTGGTTCGTCGCGGGCACCAAGATCACCGACCTGACGCTCGAGGACGTGCACGTCGTCGCGCGCTCGACGTTCGACCCGCAGGCGACGCTCACGATCAACGCCGACGGCGCGCAGGTGCGCGGCTGCACGGCGGGCTTCTTCGCCGTCGGGCAGCGGTCGTCGCTGTCGCGGCGCCCGACGGTCGTCGAGGACTGCGCGTTCGCGCTGCCCGCCGGGTCGGTGCTGCACCAGACGCCGGTGACGAACCCCGTGCACTTCGTGCGCACGCGCATCACCGGCGTGGACGGCACGATCCTGCGCGGCGCCGGTCCCGTGACGTTCACCGACTGCGAGCTCGTCGGCGGCACGGACGAGGCCCCGGCCGCGCCGGTCGACCTCGGCTCGGCGGACGTCACCGTCACGGGCGGGACGTGGCGGGGCGTGGGCGTGCGGCTCAGCGGCGCGCGCGACCAGCGGCTCGTGCTCGACGGCGTACGGGCGTCGGGCACGACGACGGCCGGCGCCCTCGTGTCGCGCGGCACCGGCGCGGGCGCCGTGGACGTCACGCTCTGCGGCGCCGACCTGCGGGCCGCCGACGGCACCGCCCACGTCGCGCTGCGGGCGGGCGACCGCTACGCCGCGTCCGGGTCGCGGTTCACGGGCGGCCGCCTCGACCTGCCCGACGGCGTGCGCGTCCTCCATGCCCGCAACGTCGAGACCGGCGTCGACCGCGCGGGGCTGCCGACCGCGGGCGACGGCGTGCTCGTCGACGCGAACCTCTTCGTGTGACCCACCCGGGCGACCACCCGGGCACCCGAACCTTCCTCCCCACCGACACCCGCGCCGTCGTGCACGGGCCGACGAAAGGACACCCATGACCCTCGACACCACGACCGAGCCGACGACGGCGGCACCGGGCGAGGCCGCCCAGCCGCCCTCGCGGCGCAACCTGCTGCGCGTCGCCGGCATCGCCTCCCTCGCCGCCGGCGCCGTCGCACTCGGCAGCGGCAGCGCCCAGGCGGCGCCCCTCCCCGGCGCACCGCTCGCGGCGAAGAAGGACGACAAGCCCGACGAGGAGGTCATCGTCGCCGCCACCGTCGCCCAGCTCACCGGCTGGAAGGCCAAGAAGCTCGACGACGGCACCGTCGCCCAGCTCCTCGGCCACGCGACCCCCGGCGACGGCGCCGCCCGGCTCCTGCGCTACGACGCGAGGTCCACCGCCGCCGCCAACGGTGGCACCGTCCTCGCCCCGCAGGACGCGGGAGCCAAGGGCCGCTGGCACACCCTGCACACCGGCACCGCCGACTTCCGCTGGTTCGGCCTCTTCGGCACCGACACCCCGGCCGACGACGCGCTCGACGCCCTCGTGGACGACCCCAGCATCACGCGCATCGAGGCCCACACCGACCTCAACTTCACCCGCCGCCACACGTTCACCCGCTCGAACCTCGAGCTCGACTTCGGCAACCACCTCATGACCACCGAGGGCATCGAGGACGCCGGGCAGGACGACCCGTTCGCGGCCGTGCTGTTCTTCCGCGGCAAGGTCACGGACGACGTCCGGACGAACACCCTCACGGCGACGATGCCGGAGCTGCGCGACGACTACGAGGTCGCGGACTCGTCGCGGTTCGAGGTGGGTCAGTGGTACGCGGTCGAGGTCAACGCGCTCGCCGGCCGCTGGGAGCGCGAGCTCCAGCGCCTCGTCCAGATCACGCAGATCGTGGACGCCACCCACGTGCGCGTCAACTACAAGGCGGGCTGGTCGCTCGCGAAGGGCCGCACGCTCACGTGGACGCGCGTGGAGCCCGTCGAGCAGGTGCACGTGCGCAACCTCGCGTTCCGCGGCCGGCCCGACGGCGACCAGTACACCGGCTCGCACCCGATCGCCTACGAGTACGCGGTGCGCTGCGACGTGGAGAACGTGCACGGCGTCGCGACCTTCTGGCCGCTCGTCATGCGCCGATGGAGCACGTTCTTCCGCACGGCGGGCTGCTCGCTGACCAACCCGGCGTCGGTCACGTGGGGCGGCGCGGGCTACCTGACGCAGCAGATCTACTGCAACTACGGGCACGTCGTGGACTGCCACACGACCAACGCGCGGCACCTCAACGACTGGACCGCGTCGTCGTACGGGCTCGTGGAGAACTGCCACGGCGACGGCGACGACCAGGGCCCGTTCGTCACGCACGGCCAGTACGAGCACGACCTCACCTACGTCGGGAACTCCGGCCTCATGACGTTCGCCAACTCGGGCGCGGCCTGGGGCGGCGCGGCCAAGCGCATCACGGTGACGCGGCACGTGTGCTCGTGGTTCGTCGCGCGCGTCAAGGTCACCGACCTCACGCTCGAGGACGTGCAGGTCATCCGCAAGGACGGCCTCGCGGGCTCGGGGATGCTGTGGGTCAACGCCGACGGCGTCCAGCTCCGCGGCTGCCAGGCCGACGACACCCTGATCATCTCCCAGGCGTCGGCGCTGTCGAAGCGGCCCAACGTCATCGAGGGGTCGCGGTTCGCGGTGCTGCCGGACACCGCGATCACCCAGGCGAACGTCACGAACCCGGTGCACCTCGTGCGCACGACCCTGAACGGGCTGAAGAACGCCTCGTTCGCCGGGAAGGGACAGGTCGTGCTCGACGCGTGCACGCTCGAGGCGGCCGAGGGCGAGGGCACCGTCACGGCGAGCGGCGACCTCACGGTGCGCGGCGGCGTCGTGCGCAACGTCGCGATCGTCGCGGCGGGCGCCGCGGAGCAGACGATCCGGCTCGACGGCGGCGCCCGGCTGGAGGGAAAGCCCGCGGGCGGCAGCTTCCTGCGCCGGACGAAGGCGGACAAGCCGGTCACGTGGGCGCTCGACGGCGTCCGGAGCACCGCGCCGTCGGGTGACACTGGACACGTGAACCTAGACGCCGGTATCAACAGGTGGTCCGCCACGGGCTCGACCTTCGCGGGCGGGACCCTCGCGCTGGCACCGTCCGCGCTGGGCGGCGACTCGTACGCCCTGCACAGCGGCAACGTCGAGCAGGGCGTCACCCGCACGGCGTTCCCGGAGGACGGCGACCGCGTCGTCACCACGGGCAACCTCGTCGTCTGACGAGCCCGCCTCGCGCCGCTCTCCCCCACCGGGCGCGGCCCGGCACGGTGAGCGCCGCGCGAGGCGAGACGACGAAGGGGCCGGGGGTGGTGAGTGCGGGTCGTGGCGGGCCTGGCGGGAGCGCCGCGAGGAACGAGCGGCGCGGATGGTAGACCCGCACTCACCACCCCCGGCCCCGACCCACGGCGACCATCGCGCCGGTACCCGCAGCCGCGGCGCGAAGGTCACAACTCCGCATCGCGTCGTGCGCGAGTTAACACGAGCGCCGATCTGGCGTAACATCGGCATGGCAGGCTTGCTATAGCAAATAGCAAACGAGGCCTGCCAGGGCCGGGAGACCCCCGCCCCGCAGGACCATCGCAACGGAGCAAGGACCGCACACGTGACCCCGAACCCCCAGCCTGTCACCGTCGCCCTCGTCGGCGCCGGGAACCGTGGTCAGACGTACGCGCGCTGGCTCGCCGAGCACCCCGACCGCGCCCGTCTCGTCGCCGTCGCCGACCCCCGACCCCACCAGCGCGGGCTCGTCGTCGACCAGGCCGTCGCCGCGCAGGCCGGCCTCTCCGCAGCCCACGCCCACGCGTCGGGCACCGAGTCGGGCGCAGCGCTCGCTGCCGAACCGCGAGTCGAGCTCCCGCAGGTCGTCGAGTTCGCCGGCTGGCAGGACCTCGTCGCCGCGGGCGACGCCGACCGGGCCGCAGGGGGCACGGGGCGGCTCGCGGACATGGTCATCGTCGCGACGCAGGACCGCGAGCACCGCGACCCCGTCGTCGCGCTCGCGCCGCAGGGGTACGCGATCCTCGTCGAGAAGCCGCTCGCGCCGAGCCCCGAGGAGTGCCGGGACGTCGTGGACGCGGTCGAGGCGTCGGGCGTGCTCTTCGGCGTGTGCCACGTGATGCGCTACATGCCGTACACGGACCTCGTGAAGTCGGTCGTCGACTCGGGCGTCCTGGGCGAGATCGTCAACGTCCAGCACCTCGAGCCCGTCGGCTGGTGGCACGACGCGCACTCGTACGTCCGCGGCCCGTGGCGCTCGGAGAAGACGTCGAGCCCGATGCTCCTCGCGAAGTCGAGCCACGACCTCGACTGGATCCGCTACGTCACCGGCAAGCGGATCGCGACGGTCGCGAGCTTCGGCTCCCTGAAGCACTTCCGGCCCGAGGAGCGCCCCGCGGGCGCGGCGGACCGCTGCCTGGACTGCCCGCTCGAGCCCACGTGCCCGTACTCGGCGCCGCGCCTGTACCTCACGACGCTGCGCGAGCGGGGCCCGATCTGGCCCGTCTCCGTCATCACGGACGCGACCGACGAGGCGGGCGTCGTCGAGGCGCTGCGCACGACCGACTACGGCCGCTGCGTCTACGACTCCGACAACGACGTCGTCGACCACCAGGTCGTCGCCATGGAGCTCGAGGGCGGCGGCGCGGCGACGTTCACCATGACCGCGTTCTCCGAGCAGGACCACCGCAAGACCCAGATCTTCGGCACCCACGGCTGCCTCGACGGCGACGGGGAGAAGGTCCGCGTGACCGACTTCCGCGACGGCAGCGTCACCGTGCACGACGGCGGCCACCACGGCGCCACGAACGCCGCCGACGACCACGGGGGCGGCGACTCGGGGGTGATGGACGCGTTCGTGCGCGCCGTCGCGACGGGGGACCCGAGCCACGTCCGGTCGGGCGCCGTCGAGTCGCTCCAGAGCCACCTCGCCGTGTTCGCGGCCGAGGAGTCGCGCCACCGGCGCACCGTCGTCGACGTCCCGGCCCGCTGACGCGTCCGGCGCGACGACCGCACCACCCCGCACCTCCACAGCACCACACCGCACAGCACCACCCACCCCCCACCCGCCCACCCCGGCGGGACCTCACCAAGGAGACACGTCGATGACCCTGCGCACGACGAAGCGCCTCTGGACCGCCGCTCTCGCGGTCGGCACGCTCGGCGCGCTGAGCGCCTGTGCCGGCGGTGCCGGCGCCGGCAGCTCCACGCCCACCCCCGAGGACGGCGCCGCGTCCGGCTCCGTGACCATGTGGACCTACCCCGTCATCGCCGACGAGGCCGCCCACAAGGCCTTCTGGGACGAGCAGATCGCCGCCTTCCAGGAGGAGAACCCCGACGTCGACGTCAAGGTCGAGATCTACCCGTGGGCCGGCCGCGACGAGACCCTCGCGACGGCCATCGCGGGCAACAAGGGCCCCGACGTCGTCTACCTCATCCCGGACCAGATCCCGAAGTACGGCAAGTCCCTCGCCGCCGTGGACAACTACGTCACGGACCAGGTGGGCGACCTGCGCGAGAACGCGTCGAAGGCCGTCACGGTCGACGGCGCGATGCTCGGCTCGCCGCTGATCATGAACAGCAAGCCGCTCGTGTGCAACGCCGCGGCGTTCGAGGCCGTCGGCGAGGCCGGCAACTACCCGGAGACGTGGGACGACCTCATGGCGCTCGCGCCGACGTTCCAGGCCGCCGGCTACGACGTCACCAACTACTGGGGCTCGGTCGACGCGACGCTCAACGAGTCCTTCTACCCGCTGCTGTGGCAGGCGGGCGGGTCCGTCTTCTCCGAGGACGGCTCGTCGGTCGCGTTCGACTCGCCCGAGGGCATCGAGGCGCTCCAGTTCGCGGTCGACCTCGCCGAGGGCGGGTACATCGAGAAGGACCTGCTGACGACGATCCCCGCGTTCGAGCAGACCAACACCGCCAAGGGCAAGATCGCGTGCACCTGGCAGCAGGGCCCGGCCGACGTCGCGGGCTTCTGGGGCGAGGAGAACGTCGTCGTGCTCCCGCCGCTCAAGCAGGCCGAGGCGGTCGCGTTCGGTACGGTCGGCTCGCTGTCCGTGCTCAAGACGGCGGAGAACCTCGACGCCGCGGGCAAGTGGGCCGCGTTCGCGACCTCGCCCGCGGTGAGCACCGAGTACGCGAAGGCGGCGGGCTGGTTCTCGCCGTACGAGAGCGAGTCGGGCCTCTACGCCGACGACCCGGTGCTCTCGGCGCTCGAGGACACGCTCCAGTACACGACCGCGGGCGAGGTCAACGAGAAGTCCCGTGAGGTCATGGGTGTGCTCGCCCCGGAGATCCAGGCCGCGCTCATCGGCGAGAAGACGCCGGAGCAGGCCCTGAAGGACGCGGCCGCGGCGGCGAACCCGCTGCTCGGCTGACCGACGTCGCGGCGCGGGCGGCCCTCCCCCTGGGCGCCCGCGCCGCGGCACCCCTCGCGGTACGAGAGGAGAACCCATGACCGCGACCGCCCCCACCTCGGACGGGCTCACCGCCGACGGGGCCGACCGGCGCCCGGCGCCGAGGCCCCCGCGCGGCGGCACCCGCCGCGTCCTGGAGCGCCGTGAGGCGAGGATCGGCCTGCTGTTCGCCCTCCCCGCGTTCCTGCTGTTCCTGCTGTTCCGGTTCGGCCCCGCCATCGCGGGCGTCGCGCTGAGCTTCTTCGACTACACCATCGGCGTCGGCGCCGAGTGGACGGGCGTCGAGAACTTCCGGCGCATGGTCGACGACCCGATCTTCTGGTCGGCGCTGCGCGTCACGGTCGTGCTGAGCCTGCTCATCGTCCCGGTGTCGCTCGCGATCTCGACGTTCATGGCCCTCATGGTGCGCCGCTCGTTCCGAGGCTCGGGCTTCTACCGGTCGGTGTTCTTCCTGCCCGTGGTCACGAGCCTCGTGCTCGCCGCGACCGTGTTCACGTGGGTGTTCTCCACGAACGGCCCGTGGTCGAAGCTCATGGGGGCGCTCGGGTTCTCGACCGACTCGTGGCTCGGCGACACGCTGCTCGTGCTCCCCGCGCTCGCGATGGTCGCGATCTGGTCGCGCTTCGGGTACGGGATGCTCATCCTCCTCGCCCGCATGCAGGACCTGCCGCGCGAGCTCGAGGAGGCCGCCGCGATCGACGGCGCCGGACCGTGGAAGCGGTTCTGGTTCATCATCGCGCCCCAGCTCAAGCCCACGCTCTTCTTCCTCGCCGTCATCGAGACGACGGCGTCGTTCCAGATCTTCGACCTCGTCTACGTGATGACGGCGGGCGGACCGGCCCGGGCGAGCTACAACCTCGTCTTCTACATCTACGACCAGGGCTTCAAGTACTTCGACCTCGGCTACGCGAGCGCGCTCGGCGTCGCGCTGTTCGTCGTCACGCTCGTCGTCGCCCTCATCCAGCGCTACGCCATCGGGAGGGACAAGTGACCGCCGCCGACCCCACCACCACCGAGCGCGTGCTCGAGGGGGCCGCGCTGCCGGTGCGTCCCACCGCGACCCGCCGCCGGCGCGGCCGCAAGGGCGCGAGCGACCTGTCGCTGCGCGGCAAGGTGCTGCGCTACGTCGTGCTCTCGCTCGCCGCCGTCGTGACGATCTTCCCGTTCTACGCGATGGTCGTGCTCTCGCTGAAGCCGGCCGCCGCGATCGACTTCCCCGCGTCGCTCCTGCCGACGAACCTCACGACCGAGGCCTACGACCGCGTGCTCGGCGCAGGCAACATCGGCACCTGGCTCGTCAACACGCTCGTGTACTCGGTCGTGTCCGTCGTCGCGGTGCTGCTGCTCGCCTCCATGGCCGGCTACGCGTTCGCCAAGAAGAAGTTCCCGGGGCGCGAGGCGATGTTCTGGTCGTTCCTCGCGATGGTCATGGTCCCGTACCACGTGACCCTCATCCCGACGTTCATCCTCATCGCGCAGGCGGGCGGGCTGGACACGTACTGGGGCCTGATCCTGCCGACGCTCGCGAACGCGCAGGCCGTGTTCCTCATGCGGCAGTTCATCCTCGACCTGCCCGACGAGCTGTTCGAGGCCGCGAAGCTCGACGGCGCCTCGGAGTGGCGCATCTTCCTGCGCATCGTGCTGCCGCTGTGCAAGCCGATCCTCGCGACGCTCGGCACGTTCGTCTTCCTGTGGCACTGGAACGACTTCCTGTGGCCGCTCATCATCGGCCAGGGCACCGACCACTGGACGCTGACCGTCGGCATCGCCTCGCTCCAGCAGCAGGACGTGCCGCTCAACATGGTGCTCGCGGGCGCCACCATCTCGTTCGTTCCGATCTTCGCCTCGTACCTCGTGGCCCAGCGCTTCTTCGTCGAGGGCGTCACCTCGTCCGGCATCAAGGGATGACTCACCACATGACCACGCAGACCAGCACCACCGCCCTGAAGGCCCCGACGTCCGTCGCGGAGCTCGAGGAGCTGCTCACGACGCCGTCCCCCGCCCTCGTGGAGGACCTGGCCGCCCGCTCGGGCGACCTCGTCATCCTCGGCGCGGGCGGCAAGATGGGCCCGAGCCTCACCGTCCTCGCCCGCCGGGCGCTCGACGCGGCCGGGCGCACGGGCGACGCCGTGCACGCCGTCTCGCGGTGGTCCGACGCCGCGCAGGCCGACCGTCTGCGCGACGGCGGGGTGAACGTCGTCGCGGCCGACCTGCTCGCGCCCGACGCGGACCTCGCCGACCTGCCCGACGGCGCCGACGTCGTCTACATGGTCGGCGCCAAGTTCGGCACGTCGTCCGCGCCGTCGCTCGCGTGGGCCGCGAACGCGGCGCTCGTGCACGACGTCGCGCGCCGCTACGCCGACTCGACCATCGCCGCGTTCTCCACCGGGAACGTCTACCCGCTCGTGCCCGTCGAGTCGGGCGGGTGCTCCGAGGAGCACCCCGTCGGGCCGGTCGGCGAGTACGCGATGAGCTGCCTCGGCCGCGAGCGCGTGCTCCAGCACGCGGCGCTCTCGCGCGGCACGAAGGTCGTGACGATCCGCCTCAACTACGCCGTCGACCTGCGCTACGGCGTGCTGTTCGACGTCGCGTCGCCGATCCTGGCGGGCGAGCCCGTGGACCTCACCACCGGGCACGTCAACGTCGTGTGGCAGGGGTACGCGAACGAGGTCGCGCTGCGCTCCCTGGGCCTCGCGTCCTCGCCCGCGACCGCGATCAACCTCACGGGCCCGGAGACGGCGTCCGTCGAGCGGCTCGCGACGCTGCTCGCCCGCGGCCTCGACCGCGAGGTGTCGTTCGCGGGCGAGCCGGCCCCGACGGCGTTGCTCAACGACGCGACGCGCTGCCACGAGCTGTTCGGCTACCCGCAGGTGCCGCTGCGCACGCTCGTGGACTGGCAGGCGCAGTGGCTCGCGGCCGGGCTGCCGACGAGCGGCAAGCCGACGAAGTTCGCCGTGCGCGACGGGGCGTTCTGATGACGGCCCCCACCACCCCCGCCGCGGCGCCGGCCACCCCGCGCCTCGCCGACGACGTCGCCGCGCTCCTGCGCGCGGGGACCGTCATCCCGGCCCAGCCCCTCGCGCTCGACGCCGACCGCCGCCTCGACGAGCGCCGCCAGCGCGCGCTCACGCGGTACTACCACGCGGCGGGCGCGGGCGGCGTGGCCGTCGGCGTCCACACGACGCAGTTCGAGATCCGCGAGCACGGGCTCCTGCGGCCCGTGCTCGAGCTCGCGGCCGAGGTGTCGCGCGCGACGGTCGCGGGCGACGCGCCTGCGGGCTCGCTGCGCACCGGACCCCGCCCGCTCGTCCAGGTCGCGGGGGCTGCCGGCGACGTGCGGCAGGCCGTCGCGGAGGCGGAGCTCGCGGCATCGCTCGGCTACGACGCGGTGCTGCTCGCGCCACGTGTGCCCGGTCTCGCCGGCTCGCGCGAGGAGGTCGAGCGCGTGCTGCTCGACCGCGCCCGCGCCGTCGGCGAGGTGCTGCCCGTCATCGGGTTCTACCTCCAGGAGGCGATCGGCGGCCCGCGCCTGTCCGTCGGCTTCTGGCGCGAGTACGCGTCGATCGAGGCGGTCGTCGCGATCAAGGCCGCGCCGTTCCACCGCTACCGGACGATCGACGTGCTGCGCGGCGTCGCCGCGTCGGGTCGCGGCGACGAGATCGCGCTGTACACGGGCAACGACGACGCGATCGTCGCCGACCTCACGCAGCGCCTCGACGTCCCGGTGACGGACGCCGAGGGCCGCGCCTCGACCTTCACGGCCCGGTTCGTGGGCGGCCTGCTCGGGCAGTGGGCGGTCTGGACCCGGGGCGCGGTCGAGACGCTGGCCCTCGCGCACGCGGCGCACGGCATCGACCCCGACGGCGAGGCCACCGTGCCCGACGCCGCCGCCCTCGCGACGCTCACCGCGCGCGCGGCCGGGCTCACCGACGCCAACGCCGCCGTCTTCGACGCGGCGCACGACTTCGCGGGTGTCATCGCAGGCGTGCACGAGGTGCTGCGCCGGCAAAGCCTGCTCGCCGGCATCTGGTGCCTCGACCCGGACGAGACCCTGTCGCCCGGCCAGGCCGACGAGCTCACGCGCGTGACGGCGTCGTACCCGTGGCTCGCGGCCGCGGACGACGCGCTCGTCGCGGAGCACCTCGAGGACTGGTTGCGATGACCGGCGCGCCCGGCACGGAGACCAGCCCGGAGACCGGCCCGGGAACCGGGACGGCCCGTGCGGTCGTCGCGGTCGCGCCGTGGTTGCGCGCCGAGCTGTTCGCCCCGGACGTGTGGGAACGCCTGGCCGGCGCGGGGCCGTTCGACGTCGTCGACGACCCGCGGGCGCTCGGCGCCACCCTCGACCGGCTGGGCCCCGCGGCGCGCGCGAGCGTCGACGCGCTCGTCATCTCGTGGGGCACGCCGCCCCTGGACGCGGACCTCCTGGACCGGCTCCCCGGGCTGCGCCTCGTCGCGCACACGGGCGCCTCCGTCAAGCCGTTCGTCACGCCCGCGCTGTGGGAGCGCGGGGTCCGCGTGACGCAGGCGGGCCAGGCGATGGCGCGCCCGGTCGCGGAGGTCTCCGTGACGTTCGCGCTCGCGCTGCTGCACCAGGTCCCCGCGTTCCACAACGCCCTGCACGACGGCGTCCCGTGGGCCGACGCGGAGGCCGCACCCGCGCGGTACGAGATCGCGGGCACGCGCGTCGGCGTCGTCGGGGCGTCGCGCACCGGGCGCGCGGCGATCGGAATGCTGCGCGCGCTCGGCGCGGAGGTCGTGGTCGCCGACCCGACCCTCTCCCCCGCCGACGCCACCGCGCTCGGCGCGACGCTCGTCGGGCTCGACGAGCTGCTCGCGACGAGCCGCGTGACGATGCTGCACGCGCCCGTCCTGCCCGAGACCCACCACCTGCTGGGCGCGCGCGAGCTCGCGCTCCTGCCCGACCACGCGGGCCTCGTCAACACCGCGCGGTCGTGGCTCACGGACGAGGACGCTCTCGTCCGCGAGCTCGCGACCGGGCGGATCAGCGCCGCGCTCGACGTCTACGACGCCGAGCCGCTGCCCGAGGACCACCCGCTGCGCCGCCTGCGGAACGTGCTCCTCACGCCGCACCACGCCGCCGCGACCGTGCAGGGGCGGCTCGCGCAGGGCGCGATCGTCGTCGACGAGCTCGCCCGCTTCCGCGCCGGGGATCCGCTGGTCCACGAGGTGCGCGAGGCCGACCTCGACCGCATGGGCTGAGCCCGCGGGGGGACGGGGTCGGGGCGGGCCGCACCGGGCGGGTCAGGTTCCGGCGTCCGGCACCAGCGGCGCCGGCCCGCCCCGCCGCCGCGGGAGCGTCGCGACCGCGACCCCGGCGAGGCACAGCGCGCCGCCCGCGAGCGTGACGGCGGCCGGGACCTCGGCGAGCACGAGCCAGGAGAGCACCACCACGAGCGGCGGGACGAGATACGTGGTCGCCGCCGCCCGCCCAGCGCTGAGGCGCGAGAGCGCGTACCCCCACGTCGTGAAGGCGACCGCCGTCGGGCCGAGCCCGAGGAGCACGACGGCCCACGTGGACGACGCGGGAGCCGACCCCGCGTCGGCGGCGAGCGCCGGGGCGAACGGCAGGAGAGCGATCGTGCCCGCGAGGCACCCGACCCACGTCATCGTCAGCGCGTCGACGCGCGCGAGGAGCCGCTTCTGCGACGTCGCGGCGCCCGCGTAGAGGACCGCGGCCGCGAGGCCGAGCGCGACCCCGACGACGTCGCGCTCCCCCGAGGACGTCGCCGCGGCGATGACGGCCACCCCCGCGAACGCCGCGGCCATGCCCACGAGGAGGCGGCGGGGGAAGCCCTCCCCGAGCAGCAGGCCCGCGAGGACCGCGACGAGGACGGGCGCCACGTTGACGAGCAGCGCCGTCGTCCCCGCGTCGAGGTGCTGCTCGGCGGCGTTGAGCGCGAGGTTGTAGAGGGTGAACCACCCCACGCCCCACGCGAGGACGGCGACGAGCACGCGACCGCGTGGCAGGACGGGTCGCGCACCGCTGCGCAGCCACCGGACGGCGACGATCGCCGTGAGGCCGACGCTGCCGGCGAGCTGGCGGCCGAGCGCGAGGGACCCGGGCTCGTAGTCGTGGCCCGCGGCCCGGACACCGATGAACGCCGAGGCCCACAGCAGGACGGTCACGGCCACGGCGAGGACGACGGGCGTCGCGGCACGACCGGCCGACGACCCGCGAACGAGGGTCGGGCCCGACCGGGCGGACGTCGCCGACGGGGCGGCGGGCCGGGCGGCGTCGACGGGCGTGGTCGTCGGGGTCTCGGGTGCGGTCACACGTCGATCGTCGCCCCATCCCACTGTTCAGCACCAGCGATATTTCCTACCCCTCGATTCAGTCTCGCTGTAGCGTGGAGGGATGCTGGACGTCCACCGCCTGCGGATCTTCCGCTCCGTCGTCGCGAGCGGGTCGGTCCAGGCCGCCGCTGCCACGCTCGGGTACACGCCGTCCGCCGTGAGCCAGCACGTCGCCGCGCTCCAGCGCGAGACCGGTCTGACGCTGCTCGAACGAGCCGGGCGCGGCGTGCGGCCCACCGCCTCGGGGCTCGCGCTCGCCGCCCAGGCCGACGGCGTGCTCGCGCGCCTCGGTGAGGCGGAGGCCGCCGTCGCGGACCTGCGGGCGGGCCGCACGGGCTCGCTCTCGCTCGCCTACTTCGCGTCGGTGGGTGCCGCGTGGCTGCCGCACGTCGTGCGCCGGCTCACGACCGACTTCCCGGGCGTCCGCCTCGACCTGTCGCTGCGCGAGACCATCCCGGACGATCCCGACGAGCGGGCCGACGTCCAGCTCGTCGTCGCGCCGCGCGGGTTCGGCCCCGGGAGCGGCTTCCGGTCGCACCACCTGCTCGACGACCCGTACGTCGTCGTGCTGCGCGACGACCACGACCTGGCACCCCGCGACGAGGTCGAGCTCGCCGCGCTGCGCGACGAGCGCTGGGTCGACAACGACTTCGCACGCGGCTGGTGCCGCCGCAACCTCGTCGAGGCGTGCACGGCCGCCGGGTTCAGCCCGCCGTTCCACGTCGAGGCCCACGACTACCCGACCGCGATCGCGTTCGTCGGCGCCGGCGTCGGGGTCACGGTCCTGCCCGCGCTCGGCGCCGCGCACCTGCCTCCCGGGCTCGTCGCCGTCCCCGTCGTCCGGCCGACTCCCCTGCGCTCGATCCACGCCGTGCTGCGCGACGCCGTCGTCGGTACGCCGCCGACGCGGGCCGTGCTCGACACGCTCCGCGAGGTCGCGGGAGCACGTGTCGACCGCGCGGGTACACGAGCGAGAATCGCTGCGCCGCAGGGCGGAACGCTCGGCGCGTGAGGCGCTACGACCCGTCGGACGCCGTGTACGACCGGCCGGGCCAGTACGGCCACTCCTCGAAGCGCTCGACGCGCCCGTCCGGGGCGAACCGGAGCACCCACAGGTCGCGGTACTCCTGCATCTCGGGCGCGAGGTACCGGACCTCGAGGCGCACGACGGCGTCCGGGCCCTCGACCGCGACCGGCTCCGCGGTCACCGTGAAGGTCGCACCCTCGTCCGCGGTCCAGAACCCGCGGATCGCGTCGTGGCCGTGCAGGGGCTCGTCGTCATAGGGCGAGCGCAGGTACGTCGCGTCCGGGGTGAACAGCCGCTCGACTGCGGTCGTGTCGCTCGCCCGCCACGCCTTCTCGTAGGCCGCGACCCAGGCCGTCACGGCCTCGCGCTGGACGGTCTCGGGCACGATCCCTCCTCGATCGGTCGTCGTCGACCCGTCCGACGCTACCCCTCCCCCGACGCTGCGAGAATCGGGGGGTGAGCGAGACCCCCGACCCCGGCACCGACTGGCGACCGCACGTCGCCGACCCGGCCGCCCGACCGCCGTCGACCCTGCCCCACGTCGTGTTCTACGAGCCGCGCATCCCCGGCAACACGGGCAACGCGATCCGCCTCGCCGCGGTCACCGGGGCGCGCCTGCACCTCGTCGAGCCGCTCGGGTTCGACCTGGACGAGCCCAGGCTGCGCCGCGCGGGCCTGGACTACCACGACCTCGCGACCGTCGAGGTGCACGCGGACCTGGACGCCGTGCTCGTGACCCTCCCGGGCCGGGTGTTCGCGTTCACGACGCGTGCGACGACGTCGTTCACGGACGTGACCTACCGGCCCGACGACGTCCTGCTGTTCGGCCCCGAGCCGACGGGGCTCCCCGACGAGGTGCTCGTCCACGAGCGGATCACCGACCAGCTCAAGATCCCCATGCTGCCCGGGCGCCGCTCCCTCAACCTCACCAACGCCGCGTCCATCGCCGTCTACGAGGCGTGGCGGCAGACGGGCTTCGTCGGCGGCACCTAAGGGAAAGCACGTACCTGGTGGGGGTCAAAGTTACGTAGTCCCCGAGTTGCTGCCAGGGCCGCGCCACGGTGAACTGTGGCCGGGCCGATCCCGGTCCCCCACCCCTGAGCAAAGGAGCTCCATGCGAACCACCCGACTGCGCGCCCTGGCCGTCTCCGCTCTCGCAGCCGCTGCCGTCGCGATCGCGCCCTCGGCGAGCGCGGCCCCCTACGACGGCGGCGTGTGCTCGTTCGACGTGACCCGGACCGGGAACGTCTTCACCGTCAGCGCGGGCACGTGCGACTGGGTGCTGCTCGAGGTCTACGGCTCCGCCTACGGGATGAACCTCAACCGCTCGGTCTCGACGACGTCGGTCGCGTCGGTGGAGATCGCCGGACCGGTCTGGGGCGTCACCGGCGCCGCCGCGGTGGGCCGCAAGGCCGGTGTGACGGGCCCCGTCGTCCGCGTGCTCTGACCGCTCCCGCCCACCGTCGTGGGCGCACGAAGGGCCCGCCCCCCTCACGGGGGCCGGGCCCTTCCCTGCTGTCGCGAGGTCGTGTCAGACGAGGTCGCGGACCGCCGCGTACTGCTCGCGGATCGCCGGGACCGGGTCGGCCTCGACCACCGTGGCCGACGACGCGGCCCAGGTGGGCGGGGCGACGTCCGCCCCGGAGCCACCCGTCGCGTGCGCGGCGAGGACCCAGGCCGCCTGGCGCGCGGCGCCGTCGGCCACGTACTCGCCGGGCTCCGGGACCGTCACGGGCAGGCCGAGGACCTGCGGCGCGATGCGCCGGACCGCCTCGGACTGCGCCCCACCGCCGATGAGCTGCACGCGCTCGACCCGGACGCCGAGCGCCCGCAGCGCGTCGAGCCCGTCCGCGAGGCCGCACAGCATGCCCTCGACGTACGCGCGCGCGAGGTGCTCCGGCGTCGACGTGCCGAGCCGGATGCCGTGCAGCGTGCCCGACGCGTCGGGGCGGTTGGGCATGCGCTCGCCCTCCAGGTACGGCACGAGCACGAGCCCGTCCGCGCCGGGGGGCGCCTGGAGGGCGAGCCGCGACAGGCCCGCGTGGTCGACGCCGAGCACGGCGCGCGCGGCGTCGAGCACCCGGCTCGCGTTGAGCGTCACTGCGAGCAGCAGGTAGCGGCCCGTCGCGTCGGAGAACCCGTTGACGAGGCCGGAGCCGTCCGCCGTGCGGTCGTCGGTCACGGCGGACACGACGCCCGACGTCCCGATCGACACCGCGACGTCGCCCGCGACCATGCCGAGGCCGAGCGCGGCACCGGCGTTGTCGCCCGCGCCGGGGCCGAGCAGCGTGCCGCCCTCGACCGCGCTGCCGGCGACCGAGGCGTGCGCGACGCCCGCCACGGCTGAGGGTGCGACGACGCGCGGCAGCACGACGTCCGTCCGGCCGAACGCGAGTTCGAGGAGATCGAGGCGGTACGCGCCCCGGCCGTCGGGACCGTCGTCCCTGATCGCGTCGTAGTAGCCTGTGCCCGACGCGTCGGACGCGTCAGTGGCGAGCGCGTCGAGGTCCGGCCCGAGCGGCGCGGACTCGTCGCCCGCCGGGCCGTACCCCGCGATGCGCCACGTGAGCCAGTCGTGCGGCAGCGCGACGGCGGCGACGCGCGCCGCGTTCTCCGGCTCGGCGTCGCGCAGCCAGCGCAGCTTGGTCACGGTGAGCGAGGCGACCGGCACCGACCCGATCGCGTCCGCCCACGCCTGGGCGCCCGCCTCGGTCGCGGACTCGACCCGGTCGTGGGCGTCCGGGACGCCCTCGGCGAGGCGGGCCTCGCCGAGCTCGCGGATCAGCTCGCGCGCGGCCGGGGCCGAGCGCGTGTCGTTCCACAGGAGCGCGTCGCGCACGACGTTCCCGTCCGCGTCGAGCGCGACGAGGCCGTGCTGCTGGCCGCCGACGGCGAGCGCCGCGACGTCGTCGAGCCCGCCCGCCGCGGACGCGGCCTCGCGGAACGCGTCCCACCACGCGTCGGGGTGGACCTCCGTGCCGTCGGGGTGCTTGGCCGACCCGGTGCGCACGAGGGCGCCCGTCACGGCGTCGCGCAGGACGACCTTGCAGGACTGCGTGGACGTGTCGACGCCGGCGACGAGCGTGCGCTCGCCGCCGGCGTCGGACGTCCTGGGGTCGGTCGTCACCTCAGCCGATCAGGTGCTCGAGCGCGAGCTGGTTGAGGCGCACGAAGCCGAAGTCGCGGTTCGCCGCGGCGTCGACGTCGAACTCCTCGTACGCGCTGCGGTCCGCGAGCAGGTCGGCGACCGACTCGCCCTCGCCCAGCGTGGACTGGCCGAGCTCGAACACGCCGGAGTGCGCGAACGCCTCCTGGACGCGGCTGTCGGCGCGGTACGCCGCGGCCTTGCGCGCGAGCAGGCGGTAGGTCTCCATGTTGGCGCGCGCGGAGTCCCACACGCCGACCTCGTTCTCGGTGCGCGACGGCTTGTAGTCGAAGTGGCGCGGGCCCGTGTACGTGGGGCCGCCGTTCGGGAAGCCGTTCTCGAGCAGGTCGACCGTGAAGAACGCGGAGAGCAGGTCGCCGTGGCCGAACACGAGGTCCTGGTCGAACTTGATGGAGCGCTGGCCGTTGAGGTCGATGTGGAAGAGCTTGCCCGCCCAGAGCGCCTGCGCGAGGCCGTGCGTGTAGTTGAGGCCCGCCATCTGCTCGTGGCCCGTCTCCGGGTTGAGGCCCACGATGTCGCCGTTGTCGAGCTTGGCGATGAGGCCGAGCGCGTGGCCGATGGTCGGCAGGAAGATGTCGCCGCGGGGCTCGTTCGGCTTGGGCTCGAGCGCGATCTTGAGGTCGTAGCCCTTCTCCTTGATGTACGCCGCGGTGAGGTCGAGACCCTCGGCGTAGCGCTCGTGCGCGGAGTGCAGGTCCTTGGCGCCGTCGTACTCGGTGCCCTCGCGGCCGCCCCACATGACGAACGTCTTGGCGCCCAGCTCGGCCGTGAGGTCGACGTTGCGCAGCACCTTGCGCAGCGCGTAGCGGCGCACGCCGCGGTCGTTCGAGGTGAGGCCGCCGTCCTTGAACACGGGGTGGCTGAACAGGTTGGTCGTCACCATCTCGATGACCAGGCCCGTGTCCTCGGCGGCCTGGCGCACCGCGTCGAGGCGCTTGGTGCGCTCGGCGTCGTCGGCGCCGAACGGCACGACGTCGTCGTCGTGGAACGTGAAGCCCCACGCGCCGAGGTCGGCCAGGCGGCGCACGGACTCGGCCGGGTCGAGCGCGGGACGGCTCGCGGAGCCGAACTGGTCCTGCGCGGTCCAGCCCACGGTCCACAGACCGAAGGAGAAGTTGATGTCTGTGTCGTGTCGGGTGGTCTCGTCGGCCACGGTGGTCTCCTCGTCGAGAGGGCCGTGACGCGGTCCTCGCGTCCACGGCCTATTTATGTCGTACGGATGAACTTATCCGCCCGGGTCGGTAAGGTCAAGACCGTGAACCGCAGCGTCGCGACCCGCACGGGTCCCCCAGCAGCCCGGCAGGCCACGCTGCGCGAGCACAACCTCGCCCTCGTCGCCCGCGCGGTCTTCGAGTCCGCCCAGCCGTGCTCGCGCGCCGACATCGCCGCGGCCAGCGGCCTCACGCGCGCGACCGTCTCGACGCTGGTGGACCGCCTCGTCGCCGCGGCCATCGTCGCGGAGCTCCCGCCGGCGACCCCGCAGCGCGCGGGCCGGCCCGCGGTCCCCCTCGCGCCCGCGCCGCGCTCCCTCGTCGGCCTGGGCCTCGAGGTCAACGTCGACTACCTCGGGGGCCGCGTGCTCGACCTCACCGGCGCGGTCGTCGCCGAGCACGTCGACCCCGACGACCTCCACGACAGCGACCCCGCCGAGGTCCTCGCGCGGCTCGGCCGCATCGCACAGGACCTCCTCGCGACCGTCCGAGCCGACGGCATGACCGTCGCCGGAGCGCGCCTCGCCCTGCCCGGCCTCGTCGACACCCGCGCCGGACGGCTCGAGGTCGCGCCCAACCTCGGATGGTCCCACCTCGACCCCGTCCGGCTCCTCGGCCTCGACCCGGACGTCCCCATCGAGATCGGCAACGAGGCCAAGCTCGCCGCGCTCGCCCAGGCGAGCCGCGGCGTCGTGCCCGACGACGCGCCGGACCCGGGGTCCGACCCGGCGCCCTCGACCTACCTCTACGTCTCGGGCGACGTCGGCATCGGGTCCGCGATCGTCGTCGACCGCCGCCTGTTCCACGGTCGGCACGGGTGGACGGGCGAGGTCGGGCACGTCGTCGTCGACCCGCGCGGCCCGCGCTGCCGCTGCGGTGCGACCGGCTGCCTCGAGCAGTACGCGGGCAAAGATGCACTCCTGCGCGGGGCGGGGCTGCCCGTCGACGCACCCGTGGACGCGCTCGTCGCGGCGCTCGACGCCGCGGAGCCCGGCGCGCTCGCCGTCGTCGAGCGGGCCGGGACCGCGCTCGGCAGCGCGCTCGCCGACTACGTGAACCTCGTCGACATCGACACCGTCCTCCTCGGCGGCATCTACCCCGCGCTCCTGCCCTACCTGCGCAGCGCGGCCGAGGCCGAGCTGCGCACGCGCGTCCTCGCCGCCCCGTGGACGGACGTCGTGCTGCTCCCCGCCCCGGTCGGCGACCACGCGGCCCTCACCGGGGGCGCGCGCGAGGTCCTGCGCGGCGTCGTCGAGGACCCGAGCGCCTGGGTCGCCGACGACTGACCGCCGCCGGGCCGCCCCCTGCTCCGCCGAGGTAGAGGCGCGGTCCGCCGAGGTAGAGCCCAGGTCCCGCGAGGTAGAAGCGTGGTCACAAGCCCGCGGGGGTGGGTCTGCGGTGGGGCGCGCGAGATAGAGGCCCGGTCTGCCGAAGTAGAGGCCTGGTCGCGCGAGGTAGAGGCCTGGTCCCACGAGGTAGAGGCCTGGTCCCACGAGGTAGAGGCCTGGTCGCACGAGGTGGAGGCCTGGTCTGCCGCGGTAGCGGAGTGGGCGCACCCGACCCGCGCGACGATGGCCGGTCGCGCGCCTCGGTCCGCACCCGCTGACCAGGGGTCTGGTCCGCACGAGCCGGCGCTCTTGACGCGTCACGGTCTGCGGACGAGCCGAGGTCGCCTGGTCGGCGACCGCGCGGGCGGTCGCCCGCGCGAGCGGAGACCACGGTGAGACGACGCCGGGGCGGGGTGGGTGGTGGTGCCGCGTCGTGGCGGGCCTGGCACGAGGGATCATCCAGAAGTGAGCTGGCGAACGCAGGACGATCCCGACCGAGAACGCGCGAGCGACGCGAGGAACGAGCGGCGCGGATGGTCGACGCGGCACCACCACCCACCCCGACCATGCAGAGGCGACCACACGCCGTCGCGCACGGCGACCACGGCTCTACCTCGACGAACCACGGCTCTACCTCGGCAGACCACGGCTCTACCTCGCGCGCCCGCCGTTATCTCGGGGGCGGGGCGGTGCTGGCGCGCTCGACGAGGCGGGTCGGGACCAGGCGGGTGCCGGTCTCGTAGACGCCCTCGCGGACCTGCCGGAGCACCTGCTCGACGAGGCGGCGCCCGACCTCGGCGAAGTCCTGGTGGACCGTCGTGAGCGGGGGCAGGAACTCGCTCGACTCGGGCAGGTCGTCGAACCCGACGACGCTCACGTCGTCAGGCACGCGCCGGCCCGCGTCGTGGAGCGCACGCACCAGGCCGAGCGCCATCTGGTCGTTGGCGACGAACACGGCGGTCAGGTCGTCGCGCTGGGCGAGGCGCAGCCCGGCCTCGTAGCCGGACGACGGCGACCAGTCGCCCCGCTCGATCGGCGGCACGTCGCGACCGGCCTCCTCGAGCGTGGCGCGCCAGGCGGAGGTGCGACGCTCGGCCGCGAACGAGAGCGCGGGACCGGCGAGGTGGTGCACGGTCTCGTGGCCGAGGTCGAGCAGGTGCTGCACGGCCTGGCGCGTGCCGTCGGCCTGGTCGGTGTCTACGACGGCGTAGCTCTCGCCGGCGTCGGAGTCCGCGACGACGACCTGGACGCCGGGCGGGAGGCTGACCCGCGCGACGTCGAGGAGGTGGACCTCCATGAGCAGGATGATCGCGTCGACGGCGAGCTCCCCGAGGCGCGTGAACGCGCCGTGCACGCCGTCCTGCGTGGGTGCGGCCACGGGGATGACGGTGATGGCGTAGCCCTCGGCGGCGGCGGACGTCGCGATGGCCTCGAGCGTGCGGACGTTGCCCGTGGTCGCGAGCGAGAAGAGGATCACGCCGATGGTGCGGAAGGACCCGCTCTTGAGCGCGCGGGCGGCGCTGTTGGGGCGGTAGCCGAGCTCGGTCATGGCCTCGAGGACGCGCGAGCGCGTCGCCTCGACGACGCCCGGATGGCCGTTGGAGACGCGGGAGACGGTCTGCGCGGAGACCCCGGCGACGCGCGCGACGTCGGCCATCGAGACGCGCCGTGCCGTGCGGACGGCAGCCCCCCCGGTGCGCGTCAGGGCGGGGGTCTCGTCGTCGAGCCCGTCGGTCATGGCGTCCTCGTCCTCGTGGTGTCGGCACAGTACCTGGGCCGGACCGACGTCGTGGCCGGTCACGGACCAGAGTAGGCGATGTTTGCGTAAACACCGAACCTCGTGCCATGCTCATGTTTACGCAAACACCGGCGACGACCGACGTCGCCGTCCCCCGATGACGAGGACCCCCAGCATGACGACGACGTCCCCACCCGTGGCAGGGCACCGGCCACCGGTCGGCGCTCCTTCGTCCCTCCCGGCGCGGCGCCGACGGCGCTCGTGGACCGGATGGGGCTTCGTGGGGCCGTTCATGGCGGTCTTCGCGCTCGTCTTCCTCGCGCCGATCGCGTACTCGATCTACCTCAGCCTGTTCCGCACCCAGATGGTCGGCGGCACCCAGTTCGTCGGGTTCGACAACTACGCCCGCGCGTTCTCCGACCCGCAGTTCTGGTCGGGCGTGTCGCGCGTCGGCCTGTTCCTCGTGGTCCAGGTGCCGATCATGCTCGGCATCGCCCTGCTCGTCGCCCTCGCGATCGACTCGGGGCGCCTGTACGGCCGCAACTTCTTCCGGATCTCGATCTTCCTGCCCTACGCCGTCCCGGCCGTCGTCGCGACGCTCATGTGGGGGTTCATGTACGGGACGCGGTTCGGCCTCGTCGCCAACATCAACGACGCGCTCGGCACGGCGATCCCCAACCCGCTCTCCCCCGACTGGGTGCTGCTGTCGATCGGCAACATCGTGACCTGGGAGTTCGTGGGCTACAACATGCTCATCTTCTACTCGGCGCTGCGCGTCGTGCCCACCTCGCTCTACGAGGCGGCCGAGCTCGACGGCGCGTCCCAGTGGCAGGTCGTGCGGGCCATCAAGATCCCCGCGATCCGCGGCTCGCTGGTCATCGCCACGATCTTCTCGATCATCGGCTCGTTCCAGCTCTTCAACGAGCCGAGCATCCTCCAGAGCCTCGCGCCGAACGCCATCACGACGTACTTCACCCCGAACCTGTACGCGTACTCGCTGTCCTTCTCCGGCCAGCAGTACAACTACTCGGCGACCGTCGCCATCATCATGGGCGTCCTCACGATGATCGTGGCCTACGTCGTCCAGCTGCGCGGCATGCGCAAGGAGGCCTGACGATGACCGCCACGACCCCCTCGACCCCGGCGGTCCCCGCCGCGTCCCGCACGACGACGAGCGCCACGACGCGCAAGCCCGTGCGCCTGCGCTCGCGCGCCCCGCACAGCGTCGCCCGCCCGCGCCGCAGCGTCCTCATGACCGTCCTCACCGGGATCGTCCTGCTCTACGCGCTCGTGCCGCTGTTCTGGCTCGTCGTCAACGCGTCCAAGACGCAGTCGAGCCTCTTCAGCTCGTTCGGCCTGTGGTTCAGCGGCGACTTCGCGCTGTTCGACAACATCGCGCGCACGCTCACCTACGACGGCGGCATCTTCGGGCGCTGGTTCGCCAACACGCTGCTGTACGTCGTGCTCGGGGCGGGTGGCGCGACCTTCCTCGCCGTGCTCGGCGGGTACGCGCTCGCGAAGTTCGACTTCCCGGGCAAGCGCGGCGTCTTCGCGACCGTCATCGGCGCGGTCGCCGTCCCGGGCACCGCGCTCGCCGTCCCGACCTTCCTCATGTTCAGCCAGATGGGCCTCACCAACACCCCGTGGGCCGTCATCATCCCGTCGCTCATCTCGCCGTTCGGCCTCTACCTCATGTGGGTGTTCGCGGCGGAGTCGATCCCGACGGAGCTGCTCGAGGCGGCGCGCGTGGACGGCTCGAGCGAGGGCCGCACGTTCTTCCAGGTCTCGCTGCCGCTGCTCGCGCCCGGGATCGTCACGGTCCTGCTCTTCACCATGGTCGCGACCTGGAACAACTACTTCCTGCCGCTGATCATGCTCAAGGACCCCGACTGGTACCCGCTGACGCTCGGCCTCAACGCGTGGAACGCGCAAGCCGCGACCGCCGGCGGCGAGGCGATCTTCGACCTCGTGATCACCGGCTCGCTGCTGACGATCCTCCCGCTCGTCGCCGCCTTCCTCCTCCTCCAGCGCTACTGGCAGTCCGGCCTCGCGGCCGGGTCCGTCAAGGAGTGACGCGCACCCGCGTCGTCTCCACTCCCCGCACCACCCCAGACACCCACCCCGCCCGATCCGTCTGACGACGAAGTGAGAGGAACCCTCATGTCCATCCGCACCACCCGCGCCCTGCGCGCCGTCGCCGCCACCGGCGTCGTCGCGCTCGCCCTGGCCGCCTGCAGCTCCGGCGGCGGCAACGACTCCGGCGGGGACGCCGGCTCGGCCGACGACGTCGCGGCGGCCCTCGAGGAGGGCGGCAGCCTCACGGTGTGGGCCTGGGAGCCCACGCTCGAGCAGGTCGTCACCGACTTCGAGGCGAAGTACCCGAACGTCGACGTCGAGCTCGTCAACGCCGGCACCGGCAACGACCAGTACACGGCGCTGCAGAACGCGATCGCGGCCGGCAAGGGCGTGCCCGACGTCGCGCAGGTCGAGTACTACGCGCTCCCCCAGTTCGCGCTCTCCGACGCGCTGGCCGACCTCTCCTCGCTCGGCGCGGACGAGCTCGACGGAACGTTCACGCCCGGACCGTGGAGCGCCGTCCAGCAGGGCGAGGGCATCTTCGGCCTGCCCATGGACTCCGGCCCGATGGCCCTCTTCTACAACGAGGAGGTCTTCACGCAGCACGGCATCGAGGTGCCGACGACGTGGGACGGCTTCGTCGAGGCGGCCCGCGCGCTGCACGCCGCGGACCCGAACGTCTACATCACCAACGACACCGGTGACGCGGGCTTCACGACGTCGCTCATCTGGCAGGCGGGCGGCCAGCCGTTCCAGGTCGACGGCACGGACGTGACCATCGACCTCGCGGACGAGGGCAGCACGCAGTTCGCGCAGACCTGGCAGACGCTCATCGACGAGGACCTGCTCGCGCCGGTCAGCTCGTGGAGCGACGAGTGGTACCAGGGCCTCGGCAACGGCACGATCGCGACGCTCGCGATCGGCGCGTGGATGCCCGCGAACCTCGAGTCCGGCGTGCCCGACGGTGCCGGCAAGTGGCGCGTCGCCCCGCTCCCGCAGTGGGAGGAGGGCGCGTCGGCCAGCTCCGAGAACGGCGGCTCCGCGCTGTCCGTGACCGCCGCGAGCTCGCAGCAGGCGCTCGCCTACGGCTTCCTCGAGTACGCGAACGCCGGCGACGGCGTCCAGGCGCGCGTCGACGGCGGCGCGTTCCCGGCCACGACGGCCGAGCTCGAGTCGGACGAGTTCCAGGGCTACGAGTCCGAGTACTTCGGCGGCCAGAAGATCAACGAGGTCCTCGCGCAGTCGGCCTCCGACGTCGTCGAGGGCTGGTCGTACCTGCCGTTCCAGGTCTACGCGAACTCGATCTTCAACGACACCGTCGGCCAGGCGTACGTGTCGAGCACGACCCTCGCCGACGGCCTCAAGGCATGGCAGGACGCGTCCGCGAAGTACGGCACGGAGCAGGGCTTCACCGTCAACGAGTGACCCGATCCCGCCGGGCACCTGCCGGGGTGCCCGGCTGCCCCCACGGTCGCGTGGTCGTGCCTCCGGGCACGACCACGCGGCCACCACCGGCGGCGCACCGCGCCGTCCACCGCTCTGCGAGCACCTGAGGAGCCTGCATGTCCACCCCCACCCCGTTCCGCTGGCTGCGCCGTCCCGGGCCGCACACGCCGCCGGGCGCGACGGCCGCGCCCAGCGGTGCGACCGACGCGTACGCGCCGTCGGGCCTGTCCTACGGCGCGGACTACAACCCGGACCAGTGGCCGCGCGAGGTCTGGGACGAGGACGTGCGCCTCATGCGCGAGGCGGGCGTCACGGTGGTCTCGCTCGCGATCTTCTCGTGGGCGCGGATCCAGCCGACGGAGCACACGTGGGACTTCGCGTGGCTCGACGAGATCATGGACCTGCTCCACGCGAACGGCATCACGGTCGACCTCGCGACGGCGACGGCCTCGCCGCCGCCGTGGCTCACGACGAAGCACCCGGAGATCCTGCCGCAGACGCGCACGGGCGAGACGCTGTGGCCCGGCGCGCGCCAGCAGTGGCGCCCGACGTCGCCGATCTTCCGGTCGCACGCGCTGCACCTCGTGGAGCGCATGGCCGAGCGGTACGGCGACCACCCGGCGCTCGTCGCCTGGCACGTCTCCAACGAGCTGGGCTGCCACAACGTCGACGACTTCTCCGACGACGCCGCCGCGGCGTTCCGCGCGTGGCTGCGCGAGCGCTACACGACCCTCGACGCGCTGAACGACGCGTGGGGCACGGCGTTCTGGTCGCAGCGGTACAGCGCGTGGGAGCAGATCCTGCCGCCGCGGCTGGCCGCGTCGCACCCGAACCCGACGCAGCAGCTCGACTTCAAGCGCTTCTCGTCCGACGCGCTGCGGCAGTACCTGCGCGCCGAGGCGGAGATCCTGCGCCGCATCACGCCGGACGTCCCCGTGACGACGAACTTCATGGTCATGGGCGAGACGAAGGGCATGGACTACGCCGCCTGGGCGGACGAGCTCGACTTCGTCTCCAACGACCACTACGTGCTCCCCGGACCGCAGGCCCTGGACGAGCTGTCGTTCTCCGCGAACCTCACGGGCGGCATCGCGCGGCACAAGCCGTGGTTCCTCATGGAGCACTCGACGAGCGCGGTGAACTGGCAGCCCGTCAACGTCGCGAAGAAGCCGGGCGAGCTCGCCCGCGACTCGCTCACGCACGTCGCGCACGGCGCCGACGCGGTCTGCTACTTCCAGTGGCGCCAGTCCGCGGCGGGCGCCGAGAAGTACCACTCGGGCATGCTCCCGCACGCGGGCGAGCACTCGCGGCTCTTCCGCGACGTCGTCGCGCTCGGCGCGACGCTGCGCGACCTCGCGCCCGTCGCGGGCAGCGAGCAGAAGCCCGCGCGCGCCGCGATCGTCTTCGACTGGGACTCGTGGTGGACGAGCGAGCTCGACTCCCACCCCACGGACCGGCTGCGCTACCGGCAGGAGGCGCTCGACTGGTACTCGGCGTTCCTCGCGCTCGGGGTGCGCGCCGACGTCGTGCCGACGGCGACGGACCTCGCGGGGTACGACGTCGTCGTGGCGCCCGTCCTGCACGTCGTCCCCGCGGACCTGCGCGACCGCCTCACGGCGTTCGTCGAGGGCGGCGGCCACCTCGTGACGACCTACTTCTCGGGCGTCGTCGACCAGGACGACCACGCGTGGCTCGGCGGGTACCCGGGCGCGCTGCGCGACCTGCTCGGCATCCGCGTCGAGGAGTTCGCGCCGCTGCTGGACGGTGAGAGCGCGACGGTCGAGCTCGCGGGGGAACAGCTCGAGGGCACGCTGTGGACCGAACCGGTCGACGTCGTCGACCCCGACGTCGAGGTGCTGGGCTGGTACAAGACCGGCGAGCAGGCCGGGCGCGCGGCGGTGACGCGCCGGACGGTCCGCAGCGGGGACGGCACCGGCGCCCGCCAGGGCTCCGCCGCCTACGTCTCCACGCGGTTCGGGCGCCTCGGCCTGGTCCCCGTGCTCGCGCGCCTGCTCGACGACGCGGGAGTGCGCAGCGAGCTGCCCGCCGCGGCGCGCGGCGACGTCGAGCTCGCGGTGCGCACGGACGGGACCGACGACTTCTGGTTCCTCGTCAACCGCACGGCGCGCCCGGTCGAGGTGCCCGACGTCGCAGGCGACGTCCTCGCGGGCCGCCGCCTCGCGCCGTCGGGCACGGCGGACGGCGCGCTCCTGCTCGAGCCGCGCGGCGTCGCCGTCGTCCGCCGCCCGGCCGAGCCGACCCCGCAGCGGAAGAGCTCCGCCACCGCGAGGTAGAGCCCCGGTAGCCCGAGGTAGAGGCGTGGTCATGACCAGGCCTCTACCTCGGCGGACCAGGGCTCTACCTCGGCAGACAGACCCCGCGGGAACGACCCGCACCCGGTGCACCCCGCCGGTTCGCAGCGACGCGAAGGAGGTGGCTCAGGGATGAGCCCGACCGAGACCGACACGACCACGCGGGGTGGACCACCCGGTCCCCGCCGCACCGGCCCGGGCGGCCCGGCCGCCCGCCGGACGGGGGCCCGCGTCGTCGCGGGCCTCGGCGCCGGGGCGCTCGTCGCGGGCTGCGCGCTCGCGGCCCTGCCCGCGCAGGCCGCGCCCTCGGGCGCGGTCCCCGCGACCGGGACGACGGCGGCCGCGGCCGACGTCGCGGGCGTCACCGTGACGCCCGACCCGTCGTACGCGGGCGCGCCGTTCGAGGGCTGGGGCACGAGCCTCGTGTGGTTCGCCAACGCCACGGGCGGCTACCCGGACGAGATCCGCGAGAAGCTCGCGGACATGGTGTTCGGCGACGAGGGCCTCAACCTCAACATCGCGCGCTACAACGTGGGTGGCGGGAACGCGCCCGACGTGCCGGACTATCTGCGCGCCGGCGGCGCCGTCGACGGGTGGTGGAAGGCTCCCGAGGGCACGACGCGGACCGACGTCGACTGGTGGGACCCCGAGAACCCGGACCACTGGGACGAGGACGCGGATGCGACGCAGCGCTGGTGGGTCGACCGCATCAAGGACGACGTCACGCACTGGGAGACGTTCAGCAACTCGCCGCCCTGGTTCATGACCGTGAGCGGGTACGTCTCGGGCGGGTTCAGCTCGACCGCGGACCAGCTCAAGACGGAGAGCATCGACGACTTCGCGGCCTACCTGGTCGGCGTGACCGAGCGCCTCGAGGACGCGCACGGCATCGAGGTCGACACGATCGACCCGTTCAACGAGCCCAACACCAACTACTGGGGCACCCAGCTCGGCAGCGACGGCAACCCGACCGGGGGCCGTCAGGAGGGCGCCCACATGGGCCCGGCGCTCCAGGCGAAGGTCGTCCCGGCGCTCGCCGCGGCGCTCGAGGGCTCCTCGACCGACGCCGTGATCTCGGCGATGGACGAGACCAACCCCGGCACGTTCGCGACCAACTGGAACGCCTACCCGCAGGCGGTCCGTGACCAGGTGTCGCAGCTCAACGTCCACACGTACGGCACGGGCCAGCGCACGACGGTCCGCGACATCGCCAAGGGCGAGGACAAGCCGCTCTGGATGAGCGAGGTCGGCGGCAACTGGAGCTCGACGGGCCAGGACTTCGAGACCATGGAGTCCGGCCTCGGCAGCGCGCAGCACATCGTCGACGACCTGCGCGAGCTCGAGCCGAGCGCGTGGGTGTTCTGGCAGCCGGTCGAGGACTACGCCAACATGGCGCCCGGCGGCGAGAGCGCGAACGGCATGAACTGGGGCGAGATCCAGATCCCGTTCGACTGCACCGCCGAGGACACGCTCGAGACGTGCCCCATCTACACGAACACGAAGTACTGGGCGACCCAGAACTTCACGCACTACATCGAGCCGGGCGACTCGCTGATCCGCTCCGACGACGCGAGCAGCACGGCCGCGGTGTCGGCCGACGGCACGTCCGCGACGGTCGTGCACGTCAATGCCACGAAGGCCGAGCGCGCCGTGACGCTCGACCTGTCGAAGTTCGGTGCGGTCGGGTCCGATGCGACCGTCACCCCCGTGGTCACGAGCACGGCCGGCTACCTCGTCGAGGGCGAGCCGGTGGCCGTCACGACGGGTGCGGACGGCCCCAGCGCGACCCTCGTCGTGCCGGCCGAGTCCGTGACGACGTTCGTCGTCGACGGCGTCTCCGGCGTCGCGGACGACGCCGCGCTCGTCCAGGACGGTCACGCCTACCGCCTCGACGGCGTGCAGGCGGACCGCTCGCTCGCGCCGTCGGCGACGGGCACGGGCGTCGTGATCCGCACCGACGCGCCGGTCGCGGAGCAGGCGTGGGAGCTCACGGCCCTCGGCGCCCCCGAGGGCTCCGGCACGCACCGCACGCGCTACGTCGTGACGAACGCGGCCACGGGACGCCAGCTCGCCGTCGCGGCCGACACGTCCGCCGTCCTCCAGGACGCGCCCGCCGACGTCGCGGACACCCCGCTCGCCGCGCAGTGGATCCTCTCGACGACCGGCGACGGCACCTTCACGCTCGTCAACGCCTCCTCGAAGACCCTCCTCGAGGTCGGCGGCCAGGCGACGGCGGACGGCTCGCCCGTGGGCACGTACCTCGCGAACTCCGGCGTGAACCAGCGCTGGCGCGTGGTCGACGAGACGGTCCTCGGCACCGAGCCCGTCCAGGCGTTCACGACGCCGGGCGCCGCGCCCGAGCTCCCCGCGACCGTCACGCCCGTCTACCGCGACGGGGCGCGCGGCGCGCTCCCCGTGGCGTGGGACGTGCCGGACGACGACGCGTGGGCCGAGCCCGGGACCGTCGAGGTGACGGGCACCGTGGCCACGCCGACCGGCGGCGAGGTCGCCGCGACGGCGACCGTCGTGGTCGACGAGCTCACGTCCACGCTCCCCGCACGCGCCAAGGCGTACGCGGGCGGCAACCCGGCCCTGCCCGCGTCCGTCACGGCGGTCGCCGCGGGCGGCGCGGAGGTCCAGCGCCCGGTGGTCTGGGACGACGCCCCGGCGGGCGCGTACGACGCCGTCGGGGTCGTCGAGCTCACGGGCACGGCCGACGCCGGGGCGGGCGCCACGCTCCCGGCCACGGTCCGCGTCCAGGTGACCGAGGCCGCGTCCGCCAACGGCGCGCTCGCCGCGGGCACGACCGCGAGCGCGACGTTCACCGAGCCGGGCTACTCCGTCGCGGGCGTCGTCAACGGCAACCTGACGGACAAGGCCTGGTCGAACTGGGTGTCCGGCACCAAGCGGTCGTCCGACACGCTCACCGTCACGCTCCCGGCCGACCGGGACGTCACCGGCGTCGTGACGCGGTTCTGGAAGGACGGGTCCAGCGCGAGCTGGGCGCAGTCCGTCCGTCTGCAGGCTCTCGTGGGCGGCACGTGGACCGACGTCGGCGCGCCCGTCCCGGTGGACGCGTCGCCCGACGGCCCGGCGCCCGCGGTCGAGATCCCCGCGGACGTGCGGACGTCGTCCGTGCGCGTCGTCCTCACGGCGCGGGCGAACACCCACATGGTCGTCTCCGAGATCGAGGTCCTCGCCAAGGTGCCGGGCACGGGGACCGACGCCACGGCGTCGGGCCTCACCGTGGACGGCGAGCCGCTCGCCGGGTTCGACCCCGCGGTGACGGCGTACGACGTGCCCGTCGCAGGCACGGTGCCCGCCGTCGAGGCGGTCGCGCACGACCCGTACGCGACCGTCGCGGTCGAGGCGGCCGGCGCCGTGCCGGGGACGACGACGGTGCGCGTCACCGCCGAGGACGGGACGGAGCGGGCGTACGAGCTGCGCTGGACGGCCGACGCCGGCGCGGCGCCGGTGACGGCCGTCGCCGAGACGCGGTGCCTGGCCGGCAAGGCCTACGTCGCGGTCCGCGCCACGAACGCCGGCGACGCGCCGTTCGACGTGACGCTCGCGACGCCGTACGGCTCGCGGACGTTCACGAGCGTCGCCCCGGGCGCGAGCGGGTACCAGTCGTTCGCGTCGCGTGCGGCGTCCGTCCCGGGCGGGACGGCCGTCGTGACCGTCGACGGGTTCGAGCCCGTCGAGGTCGTGTTCGACGCGCGCACCTGCTGAGCCGTCCGGCCCCCGCGACGGGCCCGGCCGACGTCGTCCGCGACGTCGGCCGGGCCCGTCGCCGTCCGGCGGGACCGGTACCCGGGCCCGGGTCCGGGTCCGGCCGGAAGAGACCCGCGCCACGCGACGGATCGCAGAGCGAGAGTCGGCAGGTCCGCGTACCGTGTCCCGGGTGCCCGGCACCGTGCCGGGACGAGGAGGAGCGCACCACGGTGACCCCGACGACGAGCGGCGACGTCCTGACGACGAGCGGCGGCACGCGCTGGACGATGCGGGGCGAGATCGACGCCGCGGTCCAGGCGCGGCGCGAGGACGAGCTGCTGCGGCTGGCGCAGTCCGCGAACGAGCGCATCCACGTCGACCTCGGCGAGGTGACCTTCATGGACTCGGGCGGCCTGCGGCTGCTCTACCACGCCGCGACCGCGGGCTCGGGCGCCCCCGTCCTGGAGCGCGTCCCGCGCCGCGTCCGCGACCTGCTGGAGCTCAGCGGGGTCGTCGACCTCTTCGAGCTCGCGGACGACCCGACCGACGAGGACGGCGACGCGTGAGCGTCGAGCACGCCGCGGTCCCCGTCGGCTTCGTCGAGATCGGCTCCTGGGCGCTGCGCGGCCTGGGCGACCTCGCCACGCTGCGCGAGGGCCTGCACCGCCTGCTCACCGGCGGCCCGCTCCCGCAGGACCGCGCGCTCGAGGCGACGCCCGAGCGCGTCGTCCTCGTCGCGAGCGAGCTCGCCACCAACGCCCTGCGCCACGGCCTGCCCCCCACGCGCGTCCGGCTGCTCAGCGACGGGCGCGAGCTCGTCGTCGACGTCGTCGACCACTCGCCGGACGCGCCGGTGGTCGCCGGCCGGCGCTCGCCGGGTGCCGGAGGGTTCGGCCTCGTGCTCGCGCAGCGGGCGTCGACGGCCGTCGGCTGGTGCCGGACCGGCACGGGCGAGAAGCACGTGTGGGCGCGCTTCGACGTCCCGGTCTTCCGTGCCGGGGCCTCGGCCCGCAGCGCGCTCCTCCCCGTCGGCTGACCGCGGACCCGGCGGCGCCGCCTCAGACGCCCCGACGCGCCAGGAGCAGCGTCGCGTCGTCCGCGGACCGCGGGTCGCGCGCCGCGGTGACGATGCCGTCGACGTCCACGTCCGGTCCCGCCCTGAAGACCCCGGCGAGGCGCCTCAGCCCGTCCCGGATCGACTCGCCGCGCCGCTCGACGAGCCCGTCGCTGTAGAGCACGAGCGCTCCCCCGTGCGGCACCTGGAGCAGGTGCGGGGTCGGGACGCGGTCCACGATCCCCAGCGGGGGTGCGCTCGCGCGCTCGGCCCACGTCGTCGTGCCGTCCGGCCCGACGACGAGCAGCGGCGGGTGGCCCACCGACACGTGCTCGACCACGCCGCTCTCCGGGTCCAGGAGCGCCACCGCGAGCGTCGCGACCTCGCCCGGCAGCGTCCAGCGGGCGACCTCGCCCAGCCGCGCCACCGCCTCGACCGCCGATCCCGTGCTCACGAGCGCCGCGCGCAGCGTCGTGCCGAGCTGGCCCATCGTCGCGGCCGCCTGGAGCCCGTGCCCGGTGACGTCGCCGACCACGAGCGCGAGCCGGCCCGACGGGAGCACGAGGGCGTCGTACCAGTCGCCGCCGACCAGGCCGGTGCCGGCCGACTCGTAACGGGACTCGAGGCACCAGCCCGGGACGTCGGGCAGGAGCGCCGGCAGGAGGCTGCGCTGGAGCTCCTCCGTCGCCCGCACGGCCTTGCGCCCGCGCAGGTACAGCGCCTCCACGAGGTGGCCGCGCAGCGACGTCGCGACGTCGGTCTGGTCCGACGTCCACGACGCGCTGTGGCCGCGCACGACCTCGCGCCAGCGCTCGAAGGACTTGCGCGGGCTCAGCCGGACCGTCTCGCCCTCGCGCTGCGCGATCGCCTTGTTGTACGGGTCGCCGCCCCAGTCGACGTGCCGCAGCACCTCGTCGCGCACCCACATGACGACCTGGCCCTCGGGGAGCACGATGCCCATCACACCGGCGACGTCGGGCGCGAGCGCCGCCACCTCGGGCGCGTCGCGGCCCAGCGCCTCGGTCGCGACCAGGTCCTCGCCGTGGCCCAGCACCCAGGCCACGAGCGCGCGGCACCCGTCCTCGTCCGGCACGTTGCCGACCTTGATGAGGCCGCCCTCCGCGACGACGACCGCGCCGTCGGCCCGGACGAGGCGGCGGAGCCACCCGGAGCGCGTGAGCGCGGTGCCGATCGGGACGCTCTCGTCGCGGCTGTCGGCGGCGAGGTGGGCCAGGACGCCCTCCGCGCGGCGCACCTCCGCCTCGCGCTCGTCCTCCGCCTGCGCGACGAGCCGCACCGAGAGCGCCGACCCGAGGAACTCCGCCGCCGTGCGCACCTCGTACGGCGGCTCGTGCGGACCTGCGTAGTGGTGGCACGCGATGAGCCCCCACAGCCGGCCCTCGCGCAGCAGCGAGATCGACATCGACGCGCGCACGCCCATGTTGCGCAGGTACTCGAGGTGGATCGGCGACACGCTGCGCAGCGTGGAGTACGTGAGGTCGAGCGGCGCGCCCGTGGTCGGCAGCAGCGTCGGCACGATCGGCTGCGGCGCGTAGTCCACGTCCGCGATGAGCCGGATCCAGTTCTTCTCGTACAGCGCCCGGGCCTGCGGCGGGATGTCCGACGCCGGGTAGTGCAGCCCGAGGAACGCGTTGAGGTCCTCGCGGCGCGCCTCCGCGACGACCTCGCCGTTGTAGGCGTCGTCGAAGCGGTAGATCATCACGCGGTCGAACCCGGTGAGCGCGCGCACGTGCCGGGCCGCGTCGTCGTAGAGCTCGTCGAGGGTCGCGGCACGCTCGAGGTCGCGCAGCGCGTGCCGCACGGCGAGATACGTGTTGGGGAACGTCAGGGGGCGCGCCCCCGCCGCGGTCTCGAGCTCGACGACGAGCACCGGCTCCGTCTCCGGCCCGTCGGCGGGCAGCGGGGGACGGTGGAGCACGGCGTCCACGGCGACGGGCGCCCCGTCCCAGCGGTCGAGGTCCAGGCTCACGGGGTTGCGCGTCGCGAGGTCGCCGACGTTCGCGGCGTGGTCGAGCACCCGGCGCGCCGGGTCCGCGCCCAGCGCGTCGGCGAGCGGGCGGCCCACGAGCTCCTCGGCGGAGGCCCCCAGGTGCCCCTCGACGTTGGCCGACGCCTGGAGCAGCACGCCGTCCGACTCGCGGACGACGAGCAGCACGCCGCGCGGCTGGATCATGCCGGGCACGTGGATGGGCTCGCGCGCGCAGTTGTCGAGGTCCACCGCCTCGCCGGGCGCCAGCAGCTCCGGCTCGTCGACCGTCCTGGCCACGTGGTCCCTCCGTCCGGGTCGCCGCGCGCAGGCACGGTGCCGCGGCGCGGGTCGACGGACCACCTGGGCTCGAGGATCCTGGTCGAGTGCCCCAGGCTACCGCGCCTCGTGGCTCGGACCGGCAGGCGGCCCCGGCGGACGTCGCCGTATGCCGCCCGTGAGCGACGCCACGGAACTCCGCGGTAGCGTCGTTCGTCGGACGAGCGGGGCCCCGGACCGCCCGCCCGGCCCCGACGACCAGAAGGTGACCCATGAGCACGACGACGACCCCGATCCTGCGCGCCACCGGCCTCGCGGCCGGCTACGGAGGGCCCGACGTCGTGCACGGCATCGACCTCGACGTCGTGCCCGGCGCCCCGCCGGTCGGGATCGTCGGCGAGTCGGGCGCCGGGAAGTCCACGGTCGTGCGCGCGCTCGTCGGGCTCGTGCGCCCCACGACGGGTCACGTGACGTACGCGGGGCGCACGGTCACCAAGCTGTCGCGCCGGGACAAGAAGCAGTTCACCGCCGACGTCCGGCGCGTCTCGCAGGACGGCCTCGCCGGCATCGGCATCGACCCGCGCTGGACCGTGGACCGCACGCTCTCCGCGGCGCTCAAGGACGCCCGGCGCGCCGGGCGCCCCAGCGGGCGGTCCGTCGAGGACCTGCTGGGCGACGTCGCGCTCGAGCCCCGGTACGCGCCGCGCACCATCCACTCGCTCTCGGGCGGGGAGAAGCAGCGCGTCGCCCTCGCCGTCGCGCTCGCCACGCGCCCGCGCGCCCTGCTGCTCGACGAGCCGCTCACCGCCGTCGACCCCGCGATGCGCGGCGACGTCGTGCGGCGCCTCGCCGACGCGACGGCAGAGCTCGGCACCGCGGTGCTGCTCGTCTCGCACGACCTGGAGCTCGTCGAGCGGATGTGCCCCTCCGTGCACGTGCTCGCCGACGGGACGTTCGTCGCCTCCGGGGCGCTGCGAGACGTCTTCGCCGGCACCGCCCCGGGCGCCGACCACCCGGCCGTGCGGGGGCTCGCGGAGGCCGCGCCGCTCGCCGTCCAGCGCTTCCGGTGACGCTCCGGAGAACTCGTCGGCGACGCGTGTCGAAGACCGGGGGACGCCGTCCGACGTCAGGGTGAACGCGCTTTCTCGACACTAGGGTCGAGGAGGCACTCATCGAGGAGGAACGTCATGCGCGTCATGGTCATGATCAAGGGCACCGGGGCCGACGAGGACAAGATCGCCCCCACGCAGGAGATGCTCGCCCAGATGGGCGCGTACAACGAGGAGCTCGTCAAGGCGGGCATCATGCTCGACGGCCAGGGCCTCCAGCCCACGACCAAGGCGGCGCGCGTCGTGTTCAGCGGGGGCGAGACGTCGGTCGTCGACGGTCCGTTCACCGAGTCCAAGGAGATCGTCGCCGGGTACTGGATCTGGCAGGTCTCCTCGCTCGAGGAGGCCGTCGAGTGGGCGCGCAAGTGCCCGAGCGACCCCAGCATGGGGCTCGAGGAGGTCCTCGAGATCCGGCCGATCTTCGAGATCGAGGACTTCGGCGCCGAGTACACGCCGGAGCAGCGCGCGAAGGACGAACGCCTCGCCGAGCAGATCCGCGCCCAGCAGGGCTCCTGAGGGTCACCGGGCGAGCACGGGCACGGTGATGACCGACGTCTCCCGCACCGTCGAGGCCGTGTGGCGCATCGAGTCGCCGCGGCTCGTCGCGGGCCTCGCGCGGACCCTGCGGGACGTCGGCCTCGCCGAGGAGGTGGCCCAGGAGGCGTTCGTCGCCGCGCTCGAGCAGTGGCCCGAGCAGGGTGTCCCGGACAACCCCGGCGCGTGGCTGACGACCGTCGCGCGCCGCCGCGCCGTCGACCTGGTCCGCCGCGAGCGCACGCGCGACGAGAAGTACGCGCGGCTCGCGGCGGACCTCGCCGCGCTCGGTGCGTCGTCCACGGGAGGGACGACGGCGGTCGCGCACCCCGGCGACGGCGGCGCGGTCCTCGTCGGGTCGGTCCCGGCCCCCGACACGATCGTCGACGACCCCGTGGGCGACGACCTGCTCGCCCTCGTGCTCGTCGCGTGCCACCCCGTACTGCCGCGCGAGTCCCGCGTCGCGCTCACGCTGCGGCTCGTCGGGGGCCTGACGACCGACGAGGTCGCCCGGGCGTTCCTCGTGCCGTCCGCGACCGTCGGGCAGCGCATCTCGCGCGCGAAGCGGACGCTCGCGGAGGCCAACGTCCCGTTCGACGTCCCGCAGGCCGACGAGCTCGCCGCCCGTCTGCCCGCCGTGCTCGAGGTCGTGTACCTCGTCTTCACCGAGGGGTACGCCGCGACGTCGGGCGGCACGTGGGTGCGGCGCGAGCTCGCCGAGGACGCCATGCGCCTCGGCCGCGTGCTCGCCGGGCTGCTGCCGGGCGAGCCGGAGGTGCACGGGCTCGTCGCGCTCATGGAGCTCCAGGCGTCACGCTTCGCCGCGCGGACCGGCCCCGACGGCGAGCCCGTGCTCCTCGAGGACCAGGACCGCTCCCGCTGGGACCGGCTCCTCGTGCGGCACGGCCTCGCCGCGCTCGACCGCGCGCTCGCGCTCGGCACGCGCGCCGGGAAGGCGCTCGGTCCCTACTCTCTCCAGGCCGCGATCGCCGCGTGCCACGCACGGGCCACGACCTGGGCGGACACGGACTGGGAGGCGATCGTCGCGCTCTACGACGCCCTGGCGTCGGTCGCCCCCTCCCCCGTGGTCGAGCTCAACCGCGCCGTGGCCGTGGGCTACGCGGACGGCCCCGAGGCCGCGCTCGTCGTGCTCGACGCCGTCGCGGACGACCCGCGCCTGGGCCGCCACCACCTCTACGGCGCGGTGCGCGGCGACCTCCTCACCCGGCTGGGTCGCCACGCCGAGGCCGCCGACGTCCTCGAACGCGCCGCGGGCCTGGCCCCGACCCGGCACGAGCGTCAGCTCCTCCTGGAACGCGCCGCCGCGGCGTCGTCGGCCGCCGACCCGCGCCCCGCCCGTGGTCGCGAGGTAGAACCTCCGGGCCCGAGGTAGAGCCCCGCGAGCTCTACCTCGCGACCGGCGGTTCTACCTCGCGAGGACGGACTCGATCGCGTCCGACTCGTCGGGGGTGAGCGGGGGTGCCGAGAGCGCCGCGACGTTGTTCTCGAGCTGGCGCACGCTGCTCGCGCCGATGAGGGCGGACGTGACGCGGTCGTCGCGGAGCACCCAGGCCAGAGCGAGCTGGGCGAGCGTCTGGTCGCGGCCGGCGGCGATCTCGTTCAGCGCGCGGGCCTTCTCGAGGTAGGACTCGTCGAGGTTCTGCTCGGACAGGAACGGGGAGTCGGGGCGTGCGGCGCGCGACCCCTCGGGCGCGGAGCCGGAGAGGTAGCGGTCGGTGAGCAGACCCTGCTGGAGCGGCGAGAACACGATGGTGCCGACACCGAGGTCGCCCACGACGTCGAGCAGCGACTCGCTCTGGACGCCGTCGTACCGGTCCTCGTGCGCGGGGTCCTCGACGTGGCGGTTGAGCATCGAGTAGCTGGGCTGGTGGATGAGCAGCGGGGTGCCGAGGTCGGCGAGGATCGCGGCGGCCTCGCGCGTGCGGGACGGCGAGTAGTTCGAGACACCGACGTAGAGCGCCTTGCCCTGCTGGACGGCGTCGTGCAGCGCCCGCATGGACTCCTCGAGCGGCGTGCTCGGGTCGGGGCGGTGGTGGTAGAAGACGTCCACGTAGTCGAGGCCCGTGCGCGTCAGCGACTGGTCGAGCGACGACAGGAGGTACTTGCGCGAGCCGCCGTCGCCGTACGGCCCGGGCCACATGTCGTACCCGGCCTTGGACGAGATGACGAGCTCGTCGCGGTACGCGCCGAGGTCCTGCGCGAGGTGGCGGCCGAAGTTCTCCTCCGCGGAGCCGTACGGCGGGCCGTAGTTGTTGGCGAGGTCGAAGTGGGTGATCCCGAGGTCGAAGGCGCGGCGCAGCACGGCGCGCTGCGTCTCGAACGGGTTGACGTCGCCGAAGTTGTGCCACAGACCGAGCGAGATCGCGGGCAGGTCGAGGCCGCTGCGCCCCGTCCGGCGGTAGGTCATGGTGTCGTAACGGTCGTCGGCGGCGACGTAGCGCGGGGCGAGAGGCATGGATCCATTCTGCCTCCCCGCGCCCTGGGAGCTGTGCCCAGACCCGTCCGGCAGGCGGGCCGTCGCCTCGCACTACGTCCTCGGCTCGGCTGGCCCGAGGACTGTGAGGAGCTGCAAGCGTTCCGCGGACTGGCTCCCAGGTGCTGCGGTGTAGACGAGCAGGGAGTGCGACTGCTCCGGATCGAGCAGGGTCTGGCAGCTGAGCTCGAGCGGTCCGACGAGCGGGTGGAGGTACCGCTTGACCTGGCGTGGTCGCACGCCCACCTCGTGCCGCTCCCACACCGTGCGGAACTCCTCGCTGCGGTCGAGGAGAAGCTGGGCCAGGTGGGCAGCGCGCGACTGCGGCCCCCTCAGGGCGAGCACCCCGCGCAACCCCGACGCGTACATCCGGGAGTAGAAGGCGTGGTCTTCTGGGAAGTAGAGGTCGCGCACCGACGCGTCGGTGAACCAGCGGTACCCGATGCTTCGCGACGGGCCCGTGTACCGGCGAAGGTCACCGACGAGCGCGACGCCGGGAGGCGTCTGCCACAGCGTCTCGCCGAGCTCGGTGACGATCTCTGCCGGTGTGTCCTCCAGGCGCTCGATGATCCGCAGCAGCCCGGGGTCCACGTGGTCGCCGGCCGCCCCGGGCTCGGGCGGACGATGCCCGGCGAGCCGGAACAGGTGGTCGCGCTCCGCGCGCGACAGGTGCAGGCCCTGCGCGATCGAGGCGACCATCTGCTCCGAGGGCTGCGGGCCACGCTCTCGCTCGAGCCGGGAGTAGTAGTCCGTGGACATGTGGCACAGGCTCGCGACCTCCTCTCGCCGCAGGCCTTCGGTGCGGCGCCGCGATCCCCGCGGCAGACCCACGTCCTCGGGCTGCAGCACGGCGCGGCGAGTGCGCAGGAAGTCGGCGAGTCCCGCTCTGTCGATCATGGGTCCATCGTCACGTGCCTGGGGCTGCCGAGCCACGGATCATCAGGCCGTGGATAGCGTGCTGCGCCTGGGTGAACCTGGCACGGGCCGTCCGCCGCGCCCGACCGCGTCCAGCACCGAGGAGTCGTCATGCCCCGCACGAGCCACGAGTTCACCGTCCCCGACCTCACGGGTCGGCGCGCCGTCGTCACCGGCGCGAGCGACGGCGTCGGCCTCCAGATCGCGACCCGGCTCGCCGCCGCCGGGGCCGACGTCGTCATGCCGGTCCGCAACCCGCACAAGGGCGAGGCAGCGGCGGCGCGGATCCGAGCCGGACACTCCGCAGCCCGCCTGACGCTGCATGAGATGGACCTGTCCTCGCTCGCCTCCGTGTCCTCGTTCTCGCAGACGCTGCTCGACGAGGGGCAGCCGATCCACCTGCTCGTCAACAACGCCGGCGTCATGACACCGCCCACACGTCAGGTCACCACCGACGATTTCGAGCTGCAGTTCGGGACCAACCACCTCGGCCACTTCGCCCTCACCGGCCACCTCCTCCCGCTCCTGCGGACCGGGCAGGCCCGGGTGACGTCGCAGGCGAGCGTTGCCGCACGCAGCGGCAGGATCCGCTGGGACGACCTCCAGTGGCAGCAGGGCTACGACGGGATGGGCGCGTACCGGCAGTCGAAGATCTCCGTCGGGCTGTTCGCGCTCGAGCTCGACCGGCGCAGCACGGCGCAGGACTGGGGCATCGCGAGCAACGTCTCCCATCCCGGTGTCGCCCCGACGAGCCTGCTCGCGGCACGGCCCGAGCTCGCCCGTGACTCCGCGACCCGAGGCCGACGCGTGATCGAGTGGCTGTCCTCGCACGGACTGCTCGTCGGGACGACGCAGACGGCAGCCCTGCCCGCTCTCATGGCCGCGACGTCCCCCGACGCGAAGAGCGGTGCCTTCTACGGACCGCAGTGGCCGGGCAACGCCGGCGGACCGCCCGGAGAGCAGAAGCTCTGGGCCCCGCTTCGCGATGCCTCGGAAGCCGCGCGCCTCTGGTCCGTCTCGGAGGAGCTGACAGGCGTCACGTTCGACTGACCGGCGCACGGCGTCGGCCGAGCGTCGCGCGTCGGGACGCGAGGGTGGTTCGGCGAGCACGAACGCCCTGGCATCGTGACAGGCGCCGGTCTAGGCCGAGTCCCGCACGACGAGCACGGGGTCGAAGATCCGCGACGTGACCCGCGGCTCGCCGGTCTCGACCTGCTCCAGCAGGAGGCGCGCCATCTCGGCCGCCATCTCCTCCACGGGCTGCCGCACCGTGGTCAGCGCCGGGCGCGTGAGCGTGCCGGCGGGGCTGTCGTCGAACCCCACGACGGCGACGTCGTCGGGCACCCGGCGTCCCTGCTCGCGCAGCGCGTGGACCGCGCCCTGCGCCATGACGTCGTTCGAGACGAAGACGCCGTCGAGCCCCGGCGCGGTGCGCAGCAGCTCGAGCATCGCGGCCTCGCCGCTCTCGACCGTGAAGTTGCCCTCGACGCTCGGCACGTACGCGTGACCCCGCCGGGCCATCGCGTCGCGGAACCCGTCGAGGCGGTCCCGGGCGGCCAGCACGTCGAGGGGGCCCGAGACGACACCCACCGAGCGGCAGCCGCGGTCCAGCAGGTGGTGCGCGGCGAGCCGTGCGCCGTCGGCGTTCGCGACGTCGACGTAGCTCACCGGGAGGGGCCGCGGGGGCCGGGCGAAGAGCACCGTGGGTCTGCCCGTGGCCAGGAGCTGCTCGGGGAGCGGGTCGTCGGCGTGGGTGGAGACCAGGAGCGCGCCGTCGGCGTTGCCGAACCGGAGGTACGACACGACCTGCTGCCTCGCCTCGTCGCCGTCGGCGAGCATGAGCACCGGGTGGACGTCGTGCGGACGCAGGGACCGCACGAACGACCCCACGACGCGGCCGAAGAACGGGTCGGCGAGCAGGCGCGGGAGGTGCAGCCCGTCGTCGGGGGCGGGCTCGGCACCGGAGACGACGACGGCGACCGTCCCGGTGCGCCGCGTGACGAGCGAGCGGGCGGCCCGGTTGGGGACGTAGCCGGTCGTCGCGACGGCCTCCAGGACGACCTCCTGGACGGCAGGAGCGACCTTGCGCTTGCCGTTGACGACGCGCGAGACCGTCGCGCGCGACACGCCCGCCACCCGGGCGACGTCGTCGAGCGTCGGCGCCCGGTGCCTCACGTCCTCGCTCACGCCACCGACGATAGCAGGGGTAAGAGCGCTTTCCCCGCTGACTCGGGCCCAGGGCGGACTCGGCGCCACCATCCATTTGTTACTAACCAGTTTGTCAGAGTTAGTGTCCGTTTCCAGATGTTTTATGGGTGTATTTCCCCGGGGTCATGCGCCGGCTGCGCTTGACAGCCCCCGTGAGCGGGTGAAAACTCGGGCCTCGGGTAAGAGCGCTCTCCCTGCTTCACACCTCAGTCGCGGCGCCGCGGCTGAGGGCACGGCTCGACGACGAACTGTGCCCTGGGTCGACGCAGACCCGGGGCGGACGGAGAGGTAGACGAACACGATGCGCACCACATCCCCCACCGCCCCCGGGCGACCCCGCAGACGCCGAGCGGCCCGCGTCGCGCTCGCGACGTTGGCCTCCGGCGCGCTCGCGGGAGCGGCGCTGGTCGTGCCCGCGACGGCCGCGAGCGCCGAGCCGGTGCTCCTGTCCCAGGGCAAGCCCGCCACCGCGTCGTCCGTCCAGGACGACTGGGCCGGGTACGCCGCGAGCAACGCCGTCGACGGCGACCTCGGCACGCGCTGGTCCAGCGCCTGGAGCGACCCCCAGTGGCTCCGGGTCGACCTGCAGCAGGACGCGAGCGTCGACCGGGTCGAGCTGGTCTGGGAGGGCGCGTACTCCTCCGCGTACCAGGTCCAGGTCTCCGACGACGCCTCCGCCTGGCGCACGCTCTACTCCACGACCCAGGGCGACGGCGGCACCGACGTGCTCGACGTCGACGGCGAGGGTCGGTACGTGCGCGTCCTGTCGACCGCCCGCCCGGGCGGCTACGGCCACTCGCTCTACGAGTTCCGCGTGTTCGGCGAGGCGGGCGGCTCGGGGCCGGTCGACCCGACCGACCCCGGTGACCCGACCGACCCCTTCCCCGACTACGTGCACCCGGGCCACCCGACGGTCCCGGTCAAGGACTCGGGCCCGAGCGTCGTCGAGGTCGTCGGCGGGAACGGCGACTGGGACCTCCAGGTGGACGGGCAGCCGTACACGGTGCGCGGGTTCACGTGGGGCGGCACGAGCGCCGAGGAGACCGGCCCGCGCATGCAGGGCCTCGCCGACATCAACGGCAACACGACCCGCACCTGGGGCACGGGCGCCGACTCGCGCGCGATCTTCGACGCCGCGGCCGAGCACGACGTCCGCGTCATCGCGGGCTTCTGGCTCATGCCCGGCGGCGGCCCGGGGTCGGGCGGCTGCATCGACTACCGCACCGACACGACGTACAAGAACGACACCAAGGCCGACATCCTGCGCTGGGTGCAGGAGTACAAGAACCACCCGGCCGTGCTCATGTGGAACATCGGCAACGAGGCGATCCTCGGCCTCCAGAACTGCTACTCCGGCACCGACCTCGAGGAGATCCGCAACGCCTACGCGTCCTTCGTCAACGAGGTGAGCGTCGCGATCCACGCGATCGACCCCAACCACCCGACGTCGAACACGGACGCGTGGACCGGCGCCTGGCCGTACATCCGCGACCACGCGCCCGACCTGGACCTGCTCTCCATCAACGCGTACGGCGACGTGTGCAGCATCGCGAGCGCGTGGGAGGCCGGGGACTACGGCAAGCCGTACGTGCTCACCGAGGGCGGCGCGGCCGGCGAGTGGGAGGTGCCGGACGACGTGAACGGCGTGCCGGACGAGCCCACCGACATCGAGAAGAGCCGCGCGCTGCCGCTGTCGTGGAAGTGCCTCATGGAGCACGAGGGCAAGGCCCTCGGCGCGACGTTCTTCCACTACGGCGTCGAGGGCGACTTCGGCGGCGTGTGGTTCAACGTCACCCCTGGCAACAACAAGCGCCTCGGCTACCACGCGATCGCCAAGACGTGGGGCGTCGACCTCGCGGGCGTGAACACGGCGCCGCGCATCACCGGCATGGCGATCCCGGGTTCGACGTCCGTGACGGCCGGCGCGACGCTGGACTTCGACCTCGCCGCGACCGACCCCGACGGCGACCCGATCAACTACGTCGCGTTCTTCAACAGCAAGTACGTCGACGGCGCGGGCGGCCTCGCCTGGACCGAGCTCACGAGCACGGGCCAGGGGAAGTTCTCGGTCACCGCGCCCTCTCGGCTCGGCGTGTGGAAGCTCTACGTCTGGGCGGAGGACGGCAAGGGGAACGTCGGGGTCGAGACGCGGTCGTTCCGCGTCGTGGCACCGCCCGTCGCGGGGACCAACATCGCGCAGGGCAAGACCACGACGGCGTCGAGCTTCGACCCCTGGAACGGCAACTGGTCCCCCGGGCAGGCGACCGACGGCGACCAGGGCACGCGCTGGGCGAGCAACTGGAACGACGACGAGTGGCTGACGGTCGACCTCGGCTCCGTCCAGGCGTTCCAGCACGTCCAGCTCGTCTGGGAGGCGGCGTTCGGCAAGGCTTACCGGATCCAGACCTCGAACGACGGGCAGTCCTGGACGACGGTCCGCACGGTGACCGACGGCGACGGCGGGGTCGACAGCCTCGACGTCGCGGGCAACGGCCGCTACGTGCGGCTCCAGCTCGACGCGCGCGGCACCGCGTGGGGCTACTCGCTGTTCGAGCTCGGCGTCTACCAGCGCTGACACCCACAGACGTCCGGGTGGGGGCGGCGGCAACCGCCCCCACCCGGCACGGCGCCCGGTGACAGACGCCGGGCGTGCCCATCATCCGCGCAGCGTCGCGCGCTCCTGCCCGAGAGGCTCCGCAGCGCGCGACGACCTCGAAGGAGGAAGCATGCACGGCACGACACGCACCACCACGCTATCGCCTCCCCGGCACGGCAGACGCCGCGCCGGGACGGGACGCCGCCGGATCGCCGCGACGATGACCGGCGTCCTCGTCGCGTCGACCTCGGTCGTCGTCACGACGAGCGCCGCCGCCGCCCCGGACACCCTGCTCTCCCAGGGTGCGCTCACGGCGGCGTCGAGCTCCGAGTCCGGCGGCCTGGGCCCCCGGTTCGCGGTCGACGGCGACCGGTCCACCCGCTGGGCGAGCCAGCCGAGCGACGACCAGTGGCTCCGCGTCGACCTCGGCGAGGCGCACGACCTCGACCGCGTCGTCCTCGACTGGGAGGCGGCGTACGGCAAGGACTTCACGGTCCAGGTGTCGCAGGACGGCCGGTCCTGGACGACCGTCGCGACCGTCGCCGACGGGACGGGCGGCGTGCAGTCGTTCGACGTCGACGTGACGGGACGCTACGTCCAGGTCGTCGGGACGGAGCGCGGCACGCAGTACGGCTACTCGCTGTACGAGCTCCAGGTGTTCGGCGACGGCGACGCGCCGGACCCCGAGAACCCGCCGGAGTGGGACGACGAGGTCACGCACCACGAGTTCCAGGCCAACTGCTCGTTCTCGCACTTCCTGCCCGACGACCCGATCGTCTTCCCCGGTCAGCCCGGACGGTCGCACCTGCACACGTTCGTCGGCAACCGCGTGACGGACGCGTTCACGGTCCCGGAGGACCTGTTCGAGAACACCGACTCGACCTGCACGGTCCCGCAGGACCACTCGTCGTACTGGTTCCCGGCGATCGAGAAGAACGGCGTCCCGATCGAGCCCGACATCCCCATGACGATCTACTACAAGTCGGGGATCGACGACTACACGAAGGTCAAGCCCTTCCCACCGGGCCTACGGTTCGTCGCGGGCGACATGATGGCGACGTACGACGAGTTCCGGACCGCGCCGGGCGCCGTCGAGGGCTGGGAGTGCGGCGACATCTCCAAGAGCTGGGACATCCCCGCCCACTGCCCCGAGGGCACCGAGCTGAACATCCGCTACCAGGCGCCGAGCTGCTGGGACGGCATGCACCTGTCCCCCGACGCCTCGGCCCACATGGGCCACGGCGCGCACATGGCGTACCCGGTGGACGGGCAGTGCCCCATGACGCACCCGATCGCGGTGCCGATGATCGAGTTCAAGATCGCGTGGCCCGTGAGCGGTGACATGTCCGACGTGCGGCTCGTGAGCGGCTCCGACCAGTCGTGGCACTACGACTTCATCAACGGCTGGGAGCCCGAGGTGCTCGAGCGCCTCGTGGAGCACTGCATCAACGGCGGGCTCCAGTGCAACCCGCGCGGGTACGACCTCTACAAGCCGCACCGCGGCACCGTCCTCGACGAGGACTACCAGCTCGTCGGCTGACACCCCACCGCCCGACGGGCGCGGCGTCGTCGACACGACGGCGCCGCGTCCGGGGCACGGTCGTGCCCGTGGCACGGCCCACCGACCCGAAGAAGGCAGGACCATGCATCTCCGACCCCCGGCCAGGCTCCGCCTGGCCTCCCTCGCCGCCGGGCTGACCGTGGCGTGCGTCGCGGCGCCGCTCGTGTCGGCCGCCGCGCCCGTCGCGGCCGCGGCGGAACCCGTCAACCTCTCCCAGGGCAAGACCGCGACCGCGTCGAGCGTCGAGGGCGACTACGTCGCCGCACGAGCCGTCGACGGCGACCTGAGCACCCGCTGGAGCAGCGAGTTCTCCGAGGGCCAGTGGCTCCAGGTGGACCTCGGCCAGGTCTCGACGCTCTCCTCCGTCGCCCTGAGCTGGGAGGGCGCCTACGGCAAGGGCTTCCGCATCGAGGCGTCCGACGACGGCACGACCTGGCGCACGCTGCGCACCGTCGCCGACGGTGCCGGCGGGCAGCAGACCCTGCCCGTGTCCGGGACCGGACGCTACGTGCGCCTGCTCGGCACCGAGCGCGGCACCGGCTACGGCTACTCGCTGTGGGAGCTCCAGGTGTTCGGCACGCCCGGGACCGCCGGCGGCCCCGTCGACCCCGGCGACGACTGCACGACGAACGCCGCGCTCGGGAAGGCTGCGACGGCGTCGTCCGCCGAGGGCGCGTACGCCGCGGGCCTCGCGGTGGACGGCAAGGCCGACACCCGCTGGGGCAGCGCGTTCTCCGACGCGCAGTGGTTCCAGGTCGACCTGGGTGCGATCGAGCCGGTCTGCGGGATCGAGATCGACTGGGAGGGCGCCTACGGCAAGGGCTTCCGGGTCGAGACCTCCGACGACGGCACCCTGTGGCGCACGCTGCGCACGGTCACCGACGGGACCGGCGGCAAGCAGGTCCTCGACGTCACCGGCTCGGGTCGCTACGTCCGGCTCGTCGGGACCGAGCGCGGGACCGGCTGGGGCTACTCGATCTGGGAGCTGCGCGTGCTGACCACGGGCGACGGGACGAACCCCGGCACGGGCGAGCCGATCGAGGGCGGCGGGGACCTGGGGCCGAACGTGCACGTGTTCGGTCCCGGCACCCCGGTCGACCAGATCCAGGCCGCCGTCGACGCGGCGTACGCCGCGCAGGAGGAGAGCCAGTTCGGCCTGCGCCGCGACCAGTTCCTCTTCGAGCCCGGCACGTACCCGGTGCACGTCGACGTCGGCTTCAACACCGCGGTCAACGGCCTCGGCAAGAACCCCGACGACGTGAACATCACGGGCGGCGTCTGGGCCGACGCGGAGTGGTTCGAGGGCAACGCGACGCAGAACTTCTGGCGCTCGATCGAGAACCTCGCCGTCACCCCGACGGGCGGCGACATGCGCTGGGCGGTCTCGCAGGCGGCGCCCATGCGTCGCATCCACGTCAAGGGCAACCTCATGCTGCACTCGTCGCGCTACGGGTGGGCGTCGGGCGGCTTCACCGCCGACTCGATCGTCGACGGCCAGGTGCGGGGCTACACCCAGCAGCAGTGGTACACGCGCGACTCGACGCTCACGGGCGGCTGGGACGGCACGCTGTGGAACATGGTGTTCTCCGGCACCGAGAACGCCCCGCCGACGACGTTCCCCGAGCCTGCGGTCACCACGCTCGACACCACGGGCACGATCCGCGAGAAGCCGTACCTCTACCTCGACGGCGACGACTACGCGGTCTTCGTCCCGTCGCTGCGCGAGGGCACGCGCGGCGCGACGTGGAAGAACGGCTCCACGCCCGGCACGTCGATCCCGCTCGACGACTTCTACGTCGCGCACCCCGGCGACACCGCCGAGCACATCAACGCCGCGCTCGACCAGGGTCTGAACCTCCTGCTCACCCCGGGCGTCTACAACCTCGACGAGACGATCGAGGTGAACCGCGCCGACACGGTCGTGCTCGGCCTCGGGTACGCGACCATCGTGCCCACCGCGGGGCAGACCGCGCTCCAGGTCGGCGACGTCGACGGCGTCCGGGTGGCGAGCGTCCTGTTCGACGCCGGGGCGTCCGAGTCCCCGAGCATGCTCACCGTGGGCACCGAGGGATCGAGCGCGGACCACGCGGACGACCCGATCTCGATCCACGACGTGTTCGTGCGCGTCGGCGGCGCGCACGCGGGCCGCGTCGACAGCGCGATCGTCGTCAACGCGGACGACACGATCGTCGACCACATCTGGTCCTGGCGCGGCGACCACGGCGACGGCATCGGCTGGGACGTCAACACCGCCGACCACGGGCTCGTCGTCAACGGCGACGACGTCGACGGCTACGGCCTCTTCGTCGAGCACTACCAGAAGTACAACACCCTGTGGAACGGCGAGCGGGGGCGCACGATCTTCTACCAGAACGAGCTGCCCTACGACCCGCCGAACCAGGCGGCGTGGAACCACGACGGCGTCCGCGGGTGGGCCGCGTACAAGGTCGCGGACCACGTGCGCAACCACGAGGCGTGGGGCCTGGGCTCCTACTGCGTGTTCACCTCGGACGCGTCGATCGTCTCCGACAACGGGTTCGAGGTGCCGATCACCCCGGGCGTCAGGATGCACTCGCTGCTGACCGTCTCGCTCGGCGGGGTGGGCACGTACGAGCACGTCATCAACGGCGTCGGCCCCCGCGCCAGCGGCGTCGAGACCGTCCCGGCGAAGGTCGTCAGCTACCCGTAAGGGAAGCCAGACAGCATGCTGGCCGCCCGGCGTCGGACCTCGGCCTGGCCCTCACCTCGGGCGACAGTTCAGGACGCGGGCCGGGTCGGCGGCGAGGCACCGATCGACCACACGACTGAGGGCCTCCTGCTGACGAGATGCGAGTTGTTGCCCCTCCTCGGAAGGAGCTGGGGGCCACGACTCGCATCTCGTCATCGGGACCCCGTCCGGCGGCGGGCCGCGCGCCGGCCTCGCCCTGCGCGAGAGGTATGTGCCGACCACCCCGGGCGAGTCGCCCTGAGGCCGGTGCCACGACGACCGTCGCGGCGCGTGCGTCCGCGGTCACCCCGGTGAGACGGACGGGGAGGTCGGGTGGAGCGAGGGGCGGGGCGGGTCGTGGTGGGCCTGGCGGGAGCCGCGAGGGACGAGCGGCGGATGGTAGACCCGCCCCGCCCCTCGCGGAACCCGACCGGACGCGACCCGAAGCACCCGAAGCACGGAACCGGCCGGGCGCGAGACCTGGATCAGCGCGCAGGGGTCTCCACGACCTGGCCCGCCCAGGCGAACCCGCCCCCGAAGCCGAAGAGCAGGGCCGGGACGCCGGCGGGGATCTTGCCGGCGTGCCACCACTTGGAGAGCCCGAGCGGGATGGAGGCGGCCGACGTGTTGCCGGACTCGACGATGTCGGTGACGACGATCTTGGACTCCAGCCCGAGCGACTTCGCGAGCGGCTCGATGATGCGCAGGTTCGCCTGGTGCGCGACGAGGACCTCGATGTCGTCGAGCGAGACGCCGGAGCGCTCCACGACGGAGCGCGCGCGGTCGGCGGCGCGCGTGATGGCCCACTTGAAGACGGCGCGGCCGTCCTGGGCGAACTTGTCCGCGGGCGACTCGATGAGCACGGCGGGCGTGAGGTCGGGCTCGGAGCCCCAGGTCACGGGCCCGACGCCGGGCTCGTCCGTCGCGCGCAGCACCGCCGCGCCCGCGCCGTCGGCGGTGAGGATGCACGTGCTGCGGTCGGTCCAGTCGGTGAACGCGGTGAGCTTCTCCGCGCCGACCACGACGGCGGTGCGGGCGGAGCCGGCGCGGATCGCCTGGTCGGCGAGGCCGACGGAGTGGGCGAACCCGGAGCAGGCGACGTTGACGTCGAGCACGGCGGGCCCGACGACGCCGCGCAGGTCGAGCTCGGACGCCTCCTCGGGCGTCGACTGCCCGGGCATGACGCCGGTGCGCAGGTGGTAGGCGACGCGGCCCGCGGTGTTGGGCGAGCGGTCGGTCGCGGTGGCGGTGGCGACGATGACGAGGTCGACCTCGGCGGGGTCGACGCCCGCGTCGTCGAGCGCGTGGCGCGCTGCCGCGGTGGCCATGTCGGCGACCGTCGTGTCGTCGTCGGCGACGTGCCGCGTGACGATCCCGGTGCGCGAGCGGATCCACTCGTCGTTGGTCTCGACGAGCTGCGCGATGTCGTCGTTCGTCAACGTCTTCTCGGGCTGGAAGTGACCGAGGCCGACGATGCGCGACCCGGCCGCGCCGGTGGCGGGAGTGAGCATGAGGTCGATCATGTCACGCAGCCGACGGTCCCAGGACCGGGTCCTCGGGCCTCAGGTGACCGTGCCGAGCTGCCACGGGACGAGCTCCTCGCCGCCGAGGTCGAGCTCCTCGCTCGCCGTCTGCTCCCCCGAGGCGACGGCGAGGATGCGCGCGAAGATCTCGTCGCCCACCTCCTCGAGCGTCGCGACGCCGTCGACGATCCGCCCGCAGTCGATGTCCACGTCGTCGCCCATGCGCGCGTAGAGCTCGCTGTTGGTCCCGAGCTTGATGCTCGGGGTGGGCTTGCAGCCGAACACGGACCCACGGCCCGTCGTGAAGCACACGACGGTCGCCCCGCCGGCGACGAGCCCGGTGACGGAGACGGGGTCGTAGCCGGGGGTGTCCATGAAGACGAAGCCCCGCGTGTCGAGCGGCTCCGCGTACTCGTGCACCGCGGCGAGGTCGGCCTGCCCGCCCTTGGCGACGGCGCCGAGCGACTTCTCGAGGATCGTCGTCAAGCCTCCGGCCTTGTTGCCGGGCGACGGGTTGTTGTCGAGCGTGCCACCGCCCGCGGCGGCGTAGCCCTGCCACCACTCGAGCCGGTCGAGCAGGCGCTGCCCGACCTCGGGCGAGACCGCCCGCCGCGTGAGCAGGTGCTCGGCACCGAACACCTCGGGCGTCTCCGCGAGCGCCGACGTGCCGCCGTACGCGACGAGACGGTCGGACGCGATCCCGAGCGCGGGGTTCGCGGTGATGCCGGAGTAGCCGTCGGAGCCGCCGCAGTTGAGCCCCAGGACGAGGTCGGCGACGTCGCAGTCGGTGCGCTCCCAGCGCGCGTCGATCTCCTGGACCATCTCGCGCACCGCCTCGACGCCCGCGCGGACCGTGGCCCGCACCCCGCCGGTGTCCTGGATGGTCAGCGTGCGCACGACCGTGTCCGGCGAGAGGCGGGCCCCGGCGAGCACGGTGTCGACGGCGATCATCTCGCAGCCGAGCCCGAGCACGAGGACGCCCGTGACGTTGGGGTGGGCGGCGTACCCGCGCAGCGTGCGCAGGAGCACCTGGGCGCCCTCGCTCGTCGGCACGAGCCCGCACCCCGACTGGTGCGTGAGCGCGACGACGCCGTGGACGTCGTCGTAGGCGTCGAGCGCGAGGCCCCGGAACTGGTCGGCGATCATGCGGGCCGTGCTCGCGGAGCAGTTGACCGACGTGAGGATCGCGACGTAGCTGCGCGTCCCGACCGTGCCGTTCGCGCGGCGGTAGCCCCGGAACGTCGGGCGCGGTCCGGGCGGCGGCGCCAGCGGGGTGTGCACCGTGGCGAGCTCGTGCTCGCGCTCCCCCGGCGCGTACCCGAGGTTGTGCGTGTGCACGTGCTCGCCCGCGCGGACGTCACGCGTCGCGACGCCGATCACCTGGCCGTACTTGCGCACGGGACCGCCCGTGGCGACGCCCCGCAGCGCGACCTTGTGCCCGCGCGGGACGTCGTCGAGCACGTCGACCGAGCCTCCGGTGGAGAGTCCCACGACGTCCCCGGGCGCGAGGTCGCGCGTCGCGACGGCGACGTCGTCCTCGGGCCGCAGGACGAGCAGGGGCGTGTCCGCCGCGCGCGCGGCCGAGGTCACGACGGCACCGCCTCGGGCCGGGTCGCCGCGGCACGCTCGAGCGACACGCCGAGGTCAGTGGTCCGCACGACCTGCCCCGTCTCGAGCGAGCGGTTCACGGCGACGCCGACGGCGACGCTGCGCAGGCCGTCGACGTAGCCCGCCGCGCGGGCGAGCGGGTCGTCGCCCACGCCCCGGAAGACGTCGGCGAGGAGCAGGCGGTCGCCGCCCCCGTGGGAACCCTCGCCCTCCTCGATGACGACCTCGCGCGCCGGTTCCCAGTGCCGCTGCACGACGAGCCGCGCGCCGTAGGGCCGCACGTCGCCTGCACCCGGGTCGTGCACGGCGCTCGGGTCCACGACCGGGCGGCGCTTGCCCTCCGGCCCGAGGGCCTGTGCGGCGTGCCCGGACTCGACGTGGGCGCGCTCGACGACGTCGAGCTCGGCCCGGCCGCGCGTGCCGTTGACCGCGACGCGGTACCCCTCCCACGGGCTGTGCGCGGTGAGGGAGTAGGTGAGGGCCGCACCGCGCCGGTAGCCGACGAGCGCGCCGATCGTGTCCTCGATGGTCACGCCGGGCGCGAACACGTCGCGGTCGCGCACGTAGCCGTCCTCGGCCTCCGCGTCGAGGTAGAGCGCGCGCAGCGTGTCGTCCCCCGCGAGGTCGATGCCGAACGGGTCGTCCGGCGCGGCGTCGCGCCCGAGGCCGGGCCGGTCCCCCGGGGGCCGCCCGGCGCCGCCGTCGCCGTAGAAGCGGAGGCCGCCGCGCGCGACGACGGTCTCGGGGACGTCGTCGAGCCACCAGTTGACGAGGTCGAAGTGGTGGCTCGCCTTGTGCACGGCGAGCCCGCCGGAGGCGGCCTTGTCGCGGTGCCAGCGCCGGAAGTAGTCGGCGCCGTGGACCGTGTCGAGCAGCCACTCGAAGTGCACCGAGACGACGTCGCCGATCTCGCCCGAGGCGATCACGCGCCGCAGCGCGGTGTTGCGCGGCGAGTACCGGTAGTTGAACGTCACGGTGAGCGTGGCCGACGAGCGCTCGGCGGCCGTGCGGATGCGCGCCATCCCGGCCGCGTCGGTCGTGAGCGGCTTCTCGCACACGACGTCGACGCCGGCGCCGAGCGCCGCGACGACGTAGTCCGCGTGGGCGTGGTCGGGCGTCGTCACGATCAGCGCGTCCACGGACTGCTCGGCGAGCATGCGGCCGAGTTCGGACGGCTCGTAGCGCGGCAGCGGCCCCAGGCCCGCGGCCTCCAGGCGGCGGTCGTACCAGGAGGCGCGCACCGGGTTGGGCTCGCACCACGCGACCAGGTGCCCGTCCTCACGGTGCTCGCCGAGCAGCGCGTCGACGAACATGCGGGCGCGGTGCCCGGTGCCGGCGACGGCGTAGCGCCGGGGGCGGCCTGTCCTCGCGGTCTCGGTCGGGGTGGTGCCGGGGTGGTGCACGGGTCTGCGGTCCTCTCGGGTCCTGGTCGCGCGGTCTGTGCGACGCTCTGGGGTCGTGCCGGTGCAAGTCCTGGTCGAGCCTGGCCGGGCCGGTCCGTGGGGCGACGGACCGGCCCGGCCGGTCAGGGGTGGCGGGACGCCACGGCGCTGCTACTGCCCGATGGCCGCGCCCACCTCGTCGAGGAACTGCGCCGCGGCGTCCTGCGGAGACTTCTGCTCGAACAGCACCTCGGTGTTGATGCGCTTGAGGATCTCGACGACGTCGCCGGCACCCTGCGGCGGGACGGGCGGGCCGTCCACGACGTCGGCGCCGAGCGCCTCGAGGAAGTCCGCGGCCTGCTTGTCCGCCGGGGAGAGGCTGTCCTTGACGGCCGCACGCACCTCGGTGTTGGCGGGCAGGCCGCGGTCGGAGAGCATGAGCGCCCCGGCCTCGGGGTCGTTGAGGAGGAAGTCCACGAACTTCGCCGCCGCCTCGGGGTGCTCGGACGTCTTGGCGACCGAGTAGTACATCGCGGGCTTGAAGTACATGCCCGTGCGCTCCCCCTCGGACTCGCCCGGGAGGCGCAGGAGCTCCAGGTCGCGACCTGAGGCGGTGCTGATGGCGCCGAGCTGGTTGGTCCACCACATGCCCATGGCGCCCTGGTTGGTGCCGAGGAGCGAGCCCTCCGGGCCGGCGCCCTCGAGCTCGACGGACCGCGCGGCGTCAGGCTGACCGCCGCCCGCCTGGAGGTCGAGGGAGAGCTGGAAGAAGTCCGCGACGGTCTCCGCGGAGACGCCGAGCTCGCCCTCGGGCGTGTACAGGGCCTCGCCACGCTGGCGCGCGAGGATCGACAGGCCGGCCTCGTTGAAGCCGTAGTCCTGCGTGCCGTAGACGCCGTCGGTCGACCCGGCGGTCACCGCGTTCGAGACCTCGACGTAGTCCTCCCACGTCCACGTGGCATCGTCCGGCACCTCGACACCGGCGTCGGCGAACACCTGCGGGTCGGCGAGCACCGCGTACGCGTTCACGCCGGTGGGGATGCCGTAGAGCGCCCCGCCCGTCTCGCCCGAGCCCACGACCGACTCGTCGATCGAGCTCGTGTCGATGTCGAGCTCCCCGAGGTCCGCCAGGACGCCGCGCGAGGCGTAGTCCGCGAGGTAGCGCTCCTCCTGCGTGATGACGTCGGGTGCGTCGCCGGCCGCGACCGAGGTCGCGAGCTTGTCCCAGTACCCGCCCCAGTCGGTGTAGTCGGCCACGACCGTGATGTCGGGGTTCTGCTCCTCGAAGAGGTCGATGATCTGCTGCGTCGTCTGGTGGCGCGTGTCCGAGCCCCACCACGAGAAGCGGATCTGGACCGGCCCGGACTCCGCGGACGACGACTCGTCGTCGCCGCCCGGGTTCGCGACGCCGCCGTCGCCGCCGCAGGCGGTCAGGGCGAGGGCACCGACGGTCAGTGCGGCGGCCAGCGCCGCGCGGCGTGCGCCGGGCCGGCGCGAACGGTGGATCGAGGTGTTCATGACTCTCCTTGTGCGTGACGGGACGTCGTCGTTCTGTCGTGCGGAGCGGTGCCGGTCGGGCACCGGGGGTGGCTCGCGGGCGGGGAGCCCGCGGGCCGGAGGAGCTACTTGATCCCCGTCGTGGCGATGCCCTTGACGAGGTACTTCTGACCGAAGAGGAAGACGAGGAACACGGGGACCAGGGAGACGATCGACATGGCGAACATCGGCCCCCACGAGCTCTGGCCCGTGGCGTCCACGAAGGTGCGCAGCGCGATCGGGACCGTGTACATGTCCGGCTTGGTCAGGAAGATGAGCTGGCTGAAGAAGTCGTTCCAGGTCCAGATGAAGGTGAAGATCGCCGTCGTCGCGAGCGCCGGGAGCGCGAGCGGCATCATGATGCGCAGGTAGATCCGCCCGTGGCCGCAGCCGTCGAGCCGCGCCGCCTCGTCCAGCTCCTTGGGGATCCCGCGGAAGAACTGGACCATGAGGAAGATGAAGAACGCGTCGGTGGCGAGCAGCTTGGGCACGATGAGCGGCAGGAACGTGTTGATCCACTCGAGCGAGGAGAACAGCACGTACTGCGGCACGATCACCACGTGGATCGGCAGCATGATCGACATGAGCATGATCGCGAACCAGACCCCGCGGCCCCGGAACTGCAGCCTGGCGAACGCGTAGGCGGCGAGCGAGCACGAGACGAGGTTGCCCAGCACGGACCCGAGCACCACGACCGCGGAGTTGAGCAGGTAGTGGCCGAACGGGTGGGTGAGCGCGTTCCACCCGTCGGTGTAGTTACCGAGGTCGACCGCGGACGGGATGAGGCCCGGCTCGCGGAAGATCAGCGCCGAGGGCTTGAACGAGCTCGCGAGCATCCACAGCAGCGGGTAGAGCATCACGAGACCGAACGCGATGAGCAGCGCGTGCTTGAGCACGGACCGGACCCGCGCGGACTGCGCCCGACGCCGGGGTCGCGGGGCGGTGGGCGGCGCGTCGGCCGCGAGCTGGGAGAGCGTCGACCGGGAGCGGGTCCCGGGTGCCCCGTCCTCGAGGACGGCGGCGTCGGCGGGGGTCCCCGTGGCGGGGTGCGTGGTGTCAGTCATCGTAGAAGACCCAGTACTTCGAGGCGAGGAAGTTGACGAACGTCATCCCGCCGATGATCAGGAGCAGGAACCAGGCCATCGCCGACGCGTAGCCCATCTCGAGCGAGCCGAAGCCCTTGAGGTAGAGGTAGAGCGTGTAGAACATCGTCGAGTCCGCCGGCCCGCCGGTCCCGCCGCTCACGACGAACGCCTGCGTGAAGGACTGGAACGCGTTGATGAGCTGGAGCACGAGGTTGAAGAAGATGATCGGCGTGAGCATCGGCACCGTGATCGAGCGGAACTGGCGCCACCGGCCGGCGCCGTCGATCGAGGCCGCCTCGTAGTACATGCGCGGGATCTGGCGCAGCCCGGCGAGGAAGATGATCATCGGCGCGCCGAAGGTCCACACGTTGAGAGCGACGAGCGTGCCCAGGGCGTAGTCGGGGTGCGAGACCCACCCCTGTCCCTGGATCCCGACGAGCGCCAGGACCTGGTTGACGAGCCCGTCGGCGCCGAAGACCTGGCGCCACAGGATCGCGATCGCCACGCTCCCGCCGAGCAGCGAGGGCAGGTAGTAGATCGAGCGGTAGACGGCGAGCCCCCGCAGGCCCTTGTCGAGCAGGAGCGCGAGGCCGAGCGCGGCCGCGAGCTGGAGCGGCACGGAGACGAACACGTACGTGAACGTCACCTGGAGCGAGTTGAGCAGCCGCGGGTCGGCGAACATCCGCTCGTAGTTGTCCCACCCGATCCAGCTCGGCGCCTGGAGCAGGTCGTAGTCCGTGAAGGACAGGTACAGCGACGCCACCATCGGGCCCGCCGTGATGAGCGCGAGGCCCACGAACCAGGGGGCGAGGAAGAGCGCCGCCGCCTTCCCGTCCCCCTTCTTGCGTGCGGGCCGCCGCGTGGCGGTCCCTCGCGCGAGCTCGGTCACCGCCATGCGAGACCCTCCTCGCACCTCGTGCCGGTCATCCGTCACCCTCCGGTCGTCGTCGATCGGTAGTCCGGCGTTCCCCCGTCGCGGGGAAACCGGTTGCTGGGTGAGGACCGTAGCACATGTGGAACCGGTTTCCCATGGTGTACGGTCAGGTCATCGCGCAGCACCGGCCGACCCCGGCGAGCGCGGGCACCACGCTGCCGTGGGTGCCCGCGACGCGCGGACCACGACTCGAGGGAGAACGATGGCAAGCGTGAGCACACGGCGAGGCGGGGTGACGATCGCCGACGTGGCGACCGCCGCGGGCGTCTCCCGGGCGACGGTGTCGCGCGTCATGAACGGCCGCGCGACGGTCGACCCGGAGATCAGCGCGCGCGTCCGCCAGGCGGCCGCGGACCTGAGCTACCGGCCCAGCAACGTCGCGCGGAGCCTGTCGCTCGGACGGACCAACACGGTCGCGCTCGTCGTCCCGGACCTGGGCAACCCGGTCTTCCAGCAGATCCTGCGCGGTGTCACCTCGGCCGCCGCCCCGGCCGGGTATCGCGTCCTCGTCGCGGACACCGCCGAGGACCCCACGGAAGAGGCCGCGATCGCGCTCGAGGCGCGGCTGCGCTGCGACGCCCTCGTGCTCGTCTCCCCGCGCATGCCCGCGGCCGAGCTCGCGCGGCTCGTCCCCGACGTCTCCCCCGTCGTGCTCGTCAACCGCGAGCTCGCGCACCCGGGCGAGACGGCCGTACCGTCGCTCGTCGTCGACTACGCCGACGCCGCGGCCCAGGTGCTCGAGCACCTGCTCTCCCTCGGCCACCGCCGGGTCGCCTACCTCGCCGGCCCGCCCGGCAGCGCGTCCGACGCGCTGCGCCGCACCGGGCTGCGCCGCGTGCTCGACCGCACGCCCGAGCTCGAGCTCGTCGAGCTCCCTGCCGGACCCGACATCGCAGCCGGCCACGCCGCCGTCGACGAGGTCCTCACCGCCCGGCCGACCGCCGTCGTCGCGTTCAACGACCTCGTCGCGTTCGGCCTGCTCGCCGGGCTCAACGAGGCCGGCGTCGCCGTGCCCAAGGACATGTCGGTCGTCGGCTTCGACGACATCGACCTGGCCCGCTACGCGACACCGTCGCTCACGACGGTCGCCGTGCCGCAGGCCGAGCTCGGTCGGCACGCCTGGAAGGAGCTCTCCGCCCTGATCGACGACTCCGCGTCCGCGTCCCGCACGACCCGCTTCGAGCCGCGGCTCGAGGTCCGCGCCACGACGGGACCCGTCCCGCGCCAGGTGGCCCGGGCTCGCGTGGCCCCGGCGGTCGTGCCCGCGGGGACGCACGTCGTCGAGAGCGCCGGCGCGGGTGACCAGCCCGTGCCGCGCGAGGTCCGCTGGGCCCCCGACGGGGAGGCCGTCGTCCTGCGCGCCGGCGACCTGCGCCTGGCCCGCTACCAGCAGGGCGACCGCATCCCGGCGGTGCACGCTCCGCGCTCCTACCTGCACCCGGTCCACACCCTCGCGGGCGTCCCGCTCACCGACGCCGGACCCGTCGACCACCGCCACCACTACGGCGCCTCCATGGCCGTCGCCGACGTCAACGGCACCTCCTACTGGGGAGGCCGCACGTTCGTCGCCGACGTCGGCCCGACGCTCCTGCCCAACCACGGCCGCCAGGTGAGCCACGCGCTCGCCGTCGACCCCGTGGAGCAGCACCTGCTGCACGACGGCGTCCGCTGGCACGACGAGCAGGGCGTCCCCCAGCTCGAGGAGGACCGCCGCCTCGACGCGTGGATCCTCGACGACGAGTCCTGGGTCCTCGACTGGCGCTCGACCCTGCGCGCCGAGCGCGGCGCGCTCGTCATCGGCTCGCCCGCGACCAACGGCCGCCCCGGTGCCGGGTACGGCGGCTTCTTCTGGCGCCTGCGCGCGGCCGCCTCGACGAGCGTGCTCAGCGCGCGCGGGCCTGGCGAGGAGAGCGCTCACGGCAGCACGTCCCCGTGGGTCGCGTTCGTGCAGGAGCACCCCTCCCACACGACGACGCTGCTCCTCGTCCAGCAGGGCGAGACGGTGCCGTGGTTCCTGCGCGCGTCCGAGTACCCCGGCGCAGGCCCGGCCCTGGCCTGGGACGCGCCCCGCACGATCCCCGCGGGCGGCAGGCTCGAGACGGGCGCGCGCGCCGTCCTCGTCGACCGCGGGCTCGAGCTCGACGAGGCCGCGGCGCTCGCGGAGCGCGTCCGGTGACCGGTTCGCCCCGGGCCGCCTCCGGGACGAACCACGTGCTCGACCGGGCGCAGGCGGCCGTCCCTGTCGCCGTCGTCGGCGTTCACGGCCACGGCGGGTCCCACCTGCGCACGGTCGCCGCGCTCGCGGCGCAGGGTCGCGCCCGGCTGAGCGCGGTCGTGGACCCGCGCCGCCCGGACGACGCCTCCGCGCCCTGGTTCCCCACGCTGGGGGACCTGCTCTCGTCGTCCGACGCGGCCGTCCGCCCCGAGGTCGTCGTGATCTCGACCCCGATCCCGACCCACCTCCCGCTCGCGCGCGCCGCGATGGAGGCGGGCGTCGACGTCCTGCTCGAGAAGCCGACCGCCGCGTCCCTCGCGGAGCACCTCGCGCTCGTCGAGGTGGCCGAGCGCACGGGCCGCCGGTGCCAGGTGGGCTTCCAGACCTTCGGCTCGCACGCGGTGGACGCGGTCGCCGAGCTCGTCGCGGACGGCGAGATCGGCGATCTCGTGGGCATCGGGGCCGTCGGCACGTGGGTGCGGACCGCCGGGTACTGGCGCCGGGCACCGTGGGCGGGCAGGCGCCGGCTCGACGGGCGCGACGTCGTGGACGGCGTCGTCACCAACCCGCTCGCCCACGCGGTCGCGACCGCGCTGCGCATCGGCGGCGCCCGTACGGCCGCGGACGTCGCGCACGTCGTGACCGACCTCTGGCGCGCCAACCCGATCGAGGCCGACGACACGTCGTCATTGCGCGTCGTCGCGCGCGACGGCCTGCCCTACGGGTTCGGGCTCACGCTCTGCGCACCCGAGCGCGCCCCGGCCCGCGTGCTCGTGCTCGGGACGGACGGCGAGGTCACGCTCGAGTACGAGCACGACCGCGTGCTCGTCCGCACCCCGCGGGTGCACGTGGAGAAGACGTACGGGCGCACCGGGCTCCTGGAGGACCTGCTCGCCGCACGCCGCGACCCGGAGCGCCGGCTCGCGTGCGACGTGCGCGACACCGGCGCGTTCATGCGCGTCATGGAGGCCGTCCGGACGGCCGTGGACCCCCGACCGCTCGACCCGGCGGCCGTGACCTGGACGGGCGAGGGCGACGACCGTCGCCCCGTCGTCGACGACGTCGCGCGGTGGTGCGAGGAGGCCGCGCGCACGGCCCGGACGTTCACCGAGCTCGGCGCGCCCTGGACGCGCTGAGGGACCCAGCCGCGGTCAGGGTGCGACGCGACGGCGTACCGCCGCGACGAGGACCCACCCGGCGAGGCCGAGGAGCGCGGCGCCGCCGAGCAGACCCGCAGCGCTCGCTCCCGTCGTGGCCAACGACCCCGATCCGGGTGTGCTCGCCGTCGGGGGCGGCATCGCCGCGGGAGGGGTGGACGGTGCCGGCGTCGGCCCCGCGACGTCGTCGTTCGTCACGGTGCACGTGAGCGCGTCCTCGTCGCCGACGCTGACGGCGTCGTCGACGACGTCGACGACGGCTCCCGTGAGGTCGTCGACGCACGCCCATCCACGCGACGCGTATCCCTGCGGCCCGTCCTCGGCGAGCACGTAGTCGCCGGGGTCGACGGAGGCGTGCGTGACGGCGTCGTCACCCGTGGTGCCCTCGATGCGTACCGGCCCGGTCGCCGACAGCGTCCAGTCGCCGACCGCCCCGGTGCCGCCGTCGTCGTTGACGACCACCTTGACCAGGGTCAGCATGGGCGGGCACGTCACCCGGTTGGTCACCACGACCGCCCGAGCGGGGCTCGCGGCCGTCGTGCCGTAGGGCAGCGGGGCGGGCTCCACCGCCTCGCCGTCGACGGACGTCACCTGGGCGTCCGCCAGCACGCACCCGTCCGGGACGGTCGTCGTCTCGTCGACGGTGACGCCCTCAGGGCCCTGATAGCCGCCGCGCTCGACGCCCCACTCCTGACCGGAGGCCTCGGCACCACCCGGGCCCGTCAGCGAGAGGTCGGCGGTGAAGCCGTCCGGCTGGTCCCCTTCGGCGAGCTCGGTCCCGTCGATGAGCCACACCTTGTCGACCACGACGCCGCCGAGGGGCTGGTTGTACACGGTGCAGCTCACGAACCCCGACGCCGGGAGCACGACGCCGAACGCCGTCTCGCCGCCGCTCGTCGCCGGCACCGGCGCGTCGTCGTCGAGCTTGTCGACGCACACGGCGTTCTGGCCCTCGACGGGCACCAGCGTGAAGCCGTCCTGCTGGTTCTCGGTGATCGTCACCTCGGCATCCTGCGGCACCCCCTCGTAGTCGACCTCGAACGCGACGCTCCCGGTGCCGTCGTCCGCCGTGGTCGCGGAGGCAGGATCGAGCGTGACACCGGTCGCGGACGTGCCCGCGTCGAACTGCCAGCCCGCGCCGGCGGGTACGGCCCCCGTGACGTCGCCCGCCTCGTTCTCCGCGGGGACGATCTCCTTCGTGACGTTGATCCGCCCCTCGCAGCCGCTCAGGAGCAGGTCGCGCAGCGCCGCCCCCGCGGCCTCGAAGTCGTCGAGGTCGAAGTAGTCGGCGTCCCGGGGGTCGCCCCCGGCGTAGAACGTCTCGCCCGAGAGGGCCCGCAGGTTGAGCCGGGTGACGTCGTCGATCCCCGAGCCGACGCCGAGCACCAGCAGCCGCGCGCCCTCGGCCTTGACGGCGTTCGCGGAGTAGATGCCGTTCTCCACGTCGCGCAGGTGCGTCGTGCCGCCCGTGCCTCCGCTGCCGGTGGCGCCGAACCGGGTCGGGTTGCCGTCGGTGATCATCACCACGACCTGGTACGCCGGTTCGGCGTCCGCCACGACCCGCAGCCCCTGGTCCCAGTTCGTGCCCGAACCCGTGGTCCAGTCGGCATAGTGCGCCTTGAAGGCGTCGGCCCCCTGCTGGGTCGCGACGCTGACCAGATCGGGATGGTTCGCGTCCGACCCGGTGCTGGGCGAGAAGCGGTCGAACGAGAAGACGGCGAGGCGGGAGGGGGTTCCCACGAGCGCGTCGGCCACCGAGTCCGTGGCAGCCTTGAGGTTGGTCACCTGGCTGCCCAACGACGACGACAGGTCGAGCACGAACGCGATGTCGGCGCCGCACTGCGCCGTCAGCGCGGGGTTGGTCCGCGACAGCTGCCAGACCCCCTCCGAGTCGGTCACCGGCCGGCCGCTCGAGGCGGGGCCGGCCATGAAGCCGATGCTCGGGTCGAGGGAGGCGTAGGTCTGCCCGCCGACCAGGGCCGGGGTCGTGAAGGCGTAGGGCTGCGCCGTCGAGCCCGAACCGCTCCCCGGGCCGACCCGGAGCGTCGGGCTGGCGAACCACCCCGCGGGAGCGGCGATCTGCTTGACCACGTACTGCGCGCCGGCGTTCGCGCCGCCCGCCTCCGTGCCCGGCACCGTGAAGGAGCAGTCGCCGTCGGCGTCGGACACGCACACACCCCAACCGTCGTCCACCACGGTGGTCGCGTCGACCGTGGCGTACAGACCCAGCGTCACGCCGGGCAGCGGGGTGACGGCGCCGGACGCGGTCCGGTCCCCTCCGACGCGCACCGTGACGACCGACTCGTCGGCCGTCGGTGTCGGCACCTCGGCCGACGCCCCCTGCGCGACGCCGACGAGCGCAGCGCCCACCAGCACCAGACCGGACGCCACCACCACGCGCCATCGACCGACCACCACGCGCATCCTGCCGCTCCCCTCCGACGGGTACGTCACCGAGAACGCTATGCCGAAGCCCCGCGCGCCGCGAGGTCGGCGCCCGTGGCGTAGCGTCGGGACGTCCCGCCCCGACCGTGGAGGAGTCGTCGTGTCCCGTCCCCCGCTGCCCGCCCCTCTCGTCGAGCTGCTGCGCCGCCCGAACCCCGCCGTCATGGCGACCCTGCGCTCCGACGGCGCGCCCGTCACCGCGGCCACCTGGTACGTCTGGGAGGACGACGGCCGCGTGCTCGTCAACCTCGACGAGTCGCGCGTACGCCTCAAGCACCTGCAGAACGACCCGCGCGTCTCGCTCACCGTGCTCGACGAGAACTGGTACACGCACGTGACGCTCATCGGGCGCGTCGCGGAGCTGCGCGCCGACGAGGGCCTGGCCGACATCGACCGGATCTCGCGCCACTACACGGGGCACGAGTACGCGAACCGGCACAGCCCGCGCGTCAGCGCGTGGATCGAGGTCCAGCGCTGGTACGGCTGGGGCGAGGCGAAGGCCGCCGCCGGGGACGCGTAGCCGCTCCCCCGTCGGCGCCCGCCGTCAGGCGTCGTACCGGAACGCGTCCCAGGCGCCGAGCAGGTACTGGATGCCGAGCGCGCGGTCGTACAGGCCGTAGCCCGGCCGAGGCTTGTTGGTCGTGTTCTCGTCCCACAGGTGCCGGCCGTGGTCGGGACGCACGTAGCCCTGGTAGCCCGCCTCGGCGTACGCGCGCATGATGCCCGTGGTGTCGACGCTGCCCTCGCACGCGCGGTGCGCGACCTCGGTGAAGTCGCCGTTCCCGAGGTGCTTGATGTTGCGCACGTGCGTGAAGTGGATGCGGTCCATGAACGTGCGCACGGCGTCGACCGCGTCCTGCTCGGGGTTCGCGGAGAAGCTGCCCAGGCACAGGGTCAGGCCGTGGTACGGGCTGTCGTTCAGGGACAGCACGCGCGCCAGGTCGTCCTTGGTGGACACGACGCGGGGCCAGCCGAAGACGTCGTAGGGCGGGTCGTCGGGATGCACGCCCAGCTTGACGTCCGCCTCCTCGCACGCGGGGATCACCGCGTCGAGGAAGTACCGGTAGTGGGCGTACATGTCCTCGCGCGTCACGCCCTCGTAGGCGGCGTCGAGCTCGGTGAAGCTCGCGAGCCGCTCGGGCTCCCAGCCGGGCAGCGTGAGGCCGTGCGTGTTCGCCTCCATGTCGGCGATGAGGCTCTGCGGCGACATCGCGTCCACGACGGCGCGCTCGAAGAACAGCGCGGTCGAGCCGTCGGGCAGCGGGTGCCACAGGTCGGTGCGCAGCCAGTCGAAGACGGGCATGAAGTTGTAGCAGACGACCTTCACCCCGGCCCGGCCCAGGCGGCGGATCGTCGTCACGTAGTTCTCGATCGCCTCGTCGCGGCTGCGCCCGAGGACGGTCCTGCCGAGCTTGATCGACTCGTGCACGTTGACGGACTCGACCACCTCGGCGTCGAAGGTCCGGGTGATCCCGCGCGCCCTCGCCTCGTCCGTCAGGCCGGTGATCTTCGCGACCTCGGCGTCGATCTCCGCCTGCTCCCACACCTCGCCCGCCTGCTTGCCGTGCAGGCTCCACACGATCGTCTCCACGCCGGGCACCTGGCGCACGTGGTCGAGCGTGACCGTGTCGTTCCCCTCGCCGTACCAGCGAAAGCCCATCTTCACGGCGTGGTCTCCTCGTTCCTCGTGGTGGTCGTGCTGCTGGCGGTCGCGCTCACGACGACGACCGCGTCGGCGACGTCGGGCAGGCGCTCCTCCGGGACGCCCGGCAGCAGGCCGGGGAGCAGGACGAGCGCACGGACCGCCGCGGCGTCGTCCGGCGCGCCCTCCACGATCGCGCGCAGCTCGTCGCCGCGCGGGTCGTCCACCCTGCGCCCGGCACCCACCTCCGCCACGACGTACCCGGCCCACGCGGCCAGCGCCGTGACGACGCCTCGCGGCGCCGGGGCGTCCGGTCGCGCGGCGAGCAGGTCGGCGAGCGTCGCGCCCCAGCGGAACGGGATCTTCTGCGTCCCGTCCATCGCGACCTGCCGGGTCGTGTGCCCCGTCGCGGGGTTGGCGAACCGGTCGAGCAGCGTCTGCGCGTACGCGGCCAGGTCGACGCCGTCGGGCGCGTCGAGCGTCGCGAGCGCGTCGGCCTGGAGCGCCCGGGCGCCCGCGGCCAGCGCCGGGTCGGCGACGGCCTCGGCGATCGTCGCGTGCCCGGCGAGCGAGCCCGCGTACGCGAGGTAGGAGTGCGCGCCGTTGAGCAGGCGCAGCTTCGCGCGCTCGTAGGGCGCGACGTCGCTCGTGAGGGTCGCCCCGCCCCGCTCCCACGCGGGGCGCGGGCCGGCGAAGCGGTCCTCGATCACCCACTGCACGAACGGCTCGGCGACGACCAGACCCTCGTCGCGCGCGCCGAGCAGCGTCTCGACCTCGTCGCGCTGCGCGGGCGTGGTCGCGGGCACGATCCGGTCGACCATGCTGCACGGGAAGGTCACCGACGCGGCGAGCCAGTCGCGCAGCGCGTCGCCCTCGGCGCCCGGGAGCGCGGCGTCGACCGCCTCCCCCACGAGCCGCGACAGCACGTGCCCGTTGTCGGCGAGGTTGTCGCAGCTCAGCACGGTCAGGGGCGCGCCCCCGGCCCGACGGCGCGCGGCGAGCCCGCGCACGAGGAGCCCGACGGCGCTCGTCGCCGGGGCGACGCCGACCGCATCACCGCTCGCGCCGTCCGCGCCGGGCGGCGGTGCGTCCGCGTCCGGAGACCCTGTGGGCTCCTCCTCGCGGCGCAGCACGTCGAGGTCGGCCGCGACGGCGTCGACGTCGAGGCGGCCGTCGGCGCGGCGCGCGTACCCCTTCTCGGTGACGGTGAGCGTCACGACGTGCGTCGTCGGTGCGGCGAGCGCCGCGAGGACGCGGGGCGTCTCCTCGGCCGGCCACGCGACGTCGGTCACCGACCCCACGACGCGCGGGGACGCGCCGTCGGGCCCCACCGTCAGCACGGTGTACACCCCGCCCTGCGGCCGCAGCTGGTCGCGCACCGACGCGGAGCGCTGCGTCACACCGAGGATCCCCCAGCACGTCTCGCCCGTCGCCCGTGCGGCGTCCTCGGTGACCACCGCCTGGTGCGCGCGGTGGAACGCGCCGATCCCCAGATGGACGATCCCCACCTGCGTCGGGCGGACCGGCGCCGGCGGGAACGCGGGGTGCGCGTCGCGGTGCAGGCGCGGTCGCGCCGACCGCCCGGCGTCGGCCTGCGTCGCAGCGGATGACGTCGGGCCGGGTCGGCGCGGGACGTCGGTCGGGGCGGTCACACGGCCTCCTACGGGTAGCGGTTCGGCGACGGGTGCCGCCGGGTCCGGCCGGGACTCGTCCCGGGAACGGCTTGCGAACGATTGTAGCCACAGCAGGACTTGGCCAGATGTCGACGATGAGAGTGCGGATGCAAACGTTCGCCATCGAGTGCGCGGTCGAGCCAGGCCGACGGCGTCACTGCACCGACGGAGCCGCTCCCTGTGCCGCGAGGTCGGCCGGGCGGACGGTTCGTCCGGTCGCGGCGGCCTCGCGGATCGCGCACAAGAGCCGGACGGTCTCGACCGCGTCGGCGGCTCCCACAGGGGGCGGCCCGGCGCCGTCGAGGGCGGCGAGCACCCGTTCCCACTGGCTGCGGTGACCGGCATGACCGATCGCGAGCGGGTCCGCCGCCCCACCCGCCGCGCTCCCGGACGCGGGGGCCGCGGCCCCCGGCACGTCCCAGCGGAGCACCTCGTCCTGCGCGAGCTCCACCGAGCCGCGGGACCCGTGGAGCGCGAGGGTCGCGGGGAACCCGGGGGGCGTCGCCGTCGTGGTCGTGACGACCCCGAGCGCGCCCGACGCGAGGCGCAGCGTCGCGACCGTCGTGTCCTCGGCGAGGTCCTCCCCGAGACCTTCGCCGAGATCGCCCGTGCGGGCGAGGGTGCCGGCCTGGGCCGTGACCGACTCGACCGGTCCGCACAGCCAGCGCAGGAGGTCGACGTTGTGGACGCCCTGGTTCATGAGCGACCCGCCCCCCTCGGCCGTCGACGACCGCCAGGGCGCGGCGGCGTAGTAGTCGTCGTCCCGGTACCAGGGCACGTGCGTCGCGACGAGGCGCAGCTCGCCGAGGGCGCCGTCGTCGAGCGCGCGTCGGAGCGCCTCGTGCTGGGGCTCGAAGCGGCGCTGCGAGACCATCGAGACGACCAGGCCTCGCTCGCGCGCCGTGCGCTCGACGAGGAGCGCGTCCTCGACGGTCACCGCGAGCGGCTTCTCCACGACGACGTGCTTGCCCGCCTCGAGCGCCGCGAGCGCGAGCCGCGCGTGGCTCCCGCTCGGCGTGCAGACCGCCACGACGTCGACGCCCTCGTGGCGGACCACCTCGTCCGGCGCCACGTGGGTGGCGCGCCCGAGCGGGGTCAGGTCCTCGTCGAGTGCCGCGCCACCGCTGTACGCGACGAGCCGCGCCCGCGGCGCCAGGTCGCGCAAGGCACGCGCGTGCAGCACGCCGATGCTGCCCATCCCGACGATCCCGACGCCGACGCCGGACCCCCGCACGGGCCCGCTCACTCGGCGACGTGGCTGGCGCCGAGCAGGTCGCGCAGCCGCTCGGCGGCACCCGTGAACCGGGGGTCGACGAGCGTCGTGCCGTAGTCGCGCTCGTCGGGCAGGCCCGGCTCGAGGGTCTCGACGATCCGTCCTGGACGCGGGCTCATGACCACGATCCGGCTCCCGAGGAACACCGCCTCGGGCACCGAGTGCGTGACGAGCACGATGGTCGTGCCGGTCTCGCGCCAGATGCGGTTCATCTCGATGTTCATCTGCTCGCGCGTGAGCGCGTCGAGCGCGCCGAACGGCTCGTCCATGAGGAGGACGCGCGGCTCGTGCAGCAGGGCCCGGCAGAGCGCGACGCGCTGCTGCATGCCGCCGGACAGCTCGTGCGGCAGGGCCTTCTCGAAGCCCGTGAGCCCGGTCAGCGCGATGAGCGCGTCCGCGCGCTCCTGCGCCCGGCGCCGGTCCATGCCCCGCATCTCCGCCTGGAGCAGGATGTTCTTGCGTACCCCGCGCCACTCCAGCAGCGCCGACCGCTGGAACGCGAACCCGATCTCGCGCTGCGGGCGCGTGACAGGCTGCCCGTACAGGCGCACCTCGCCCTCGGTGTAGGCCGTGAGGCCCGCCACGATCTTCAGCAAGGTCGACTTGCCGCAGCCGGACGGCCCGACGATCGTCACGAACTCGCCCGGCTGGACGCTCAGCGAGACGTCGTCGAGCGCCACGGTCTCCGACCGCTTCGACGTGAAGCGCATCGTGAGGTCACGGACCTCGATGATGGGGTCCGCGCCGACCGCGTCGACGGGGACCGCGAGCTCCGTCGCGGTCACAGGTCTGCCCCGAACGCGCCGTCCCAGAAGTCGGCCGGGGTCGTGCCGCCGTCGAAGTCCGTGTTCTCGGACAGGAACGTCAGGGTGTCCGTCCACTGCTCCTCGGTGTTCACGCCGGGGGCAGGAGCGTCCTCGAGGTTGAGCAGGTCGATCGTCGCGGCGAGCTGCGCCGCCAGCACCGCCTCGTCGGGCGCCTGCTCGGCGCCCGCGGCCATCGCCGCGACCGCCGCGTCCGGGTCCTCCGACGCCGCGACGAACGAGCGGGACGTCGCGCGCACCATGGCCTCGACGAGCTCCGGGTCGTCCGCGATGAGCGCCTCGTTCGCCACGAGACCGGTGCCGAGCAGGTTCATGCCGAAGTCCGCGAAGGGCAGCGCGTCGACCTCCTCGCCGGTCTGGTTCTCGATCGTCGGCGCCTGGTCGTGGTGGAAGCCCTGGATCGCGTCGACCTTGCCCTCGATGAGCGCGGCGATCTTGCCCGCCGCGTCGACGTTGACCACCGTCACGTCCGCCGGGTCGACGCCGTTGAGCTCCAGCCAGGCCGGGAACGTCCCGTACATCGCGTCGCCCGGCGTGCCGCCGACCGTCTTGCCCACGAGGTCGGCGGGCTCGGTGATGCCCTGCTCGGCGAAGAACTCCACCGAGCTGGGCCCGGTCTGGAGGAACACGCCCACGCTGCGCACCGGCATCCCCGAGCTGATGGCGTTGGCGAGCGGCGGGGTGTCGGCCCAGCCGAAGTCGGTGTTGCGCTGCGCGACCTGCTGGACCGTGTTCCCCGACCCGTTGCCCGGCTGGATCGTGAGGTCGATCCCCTCCTCCTCGAAGATCCCCTGCTCGACGCCGTAGTAGAACGGTGCGTGCTCGCCGTAGGGCACCCAGTTGAGGGTGACGGTGACCTCTGTCAGGCCGCCCTCGCCCTCCGCGGGCCCGGACGGGTCGGACGACTGCCCGCAGGCCGCCGTCCCCGCCACCACGACGCCGGCCGCGGCCAGCGAGACTGTCAGACGTGCACCACGCATGGGAAGACTCCTTCTGCTCGTGCCGCCTCGTCGTCGGGGCGGCGAACTCTGGGGTGGGTCGGCGGCGCGTCAGGAGGACGCGAGGACGAGGTTCCCGCGCCGGGACGCGTGCCACGGGATGAGGAGCCGCTCCAGGAGCTCGACGAGGAGGAACAGCACCACGCCGATGAGCGACATGAGGATGAGGTCGGCGAACAGGAGCGGCGCGTCGAGGTTGCCGCTCGCGAGGAGCAGCACGTACCCGAGGCCGCGGTCGGCGCCGACGAACTCGCCGACCACGGCGCCCACCACCGCGAGCGTGACGGCGACCTTGAGGCCGGACATGAGCTGTGGCAGCGACCCCGGGAAGCGGATCTTGCGGAACGTCTTCCAGCGCGACGCGCCCATGGTCGCCGACATCTCCAGCAGCTCGGGGTCGATCGACCGCAGCCCCGCGACGGCCGAGACCACGACCGGGAAGAACGCGATGAGCACCGCGAGGATGATCTTCGGCGTCGCGCCGAAGCCGAACCAGACCACGAGGATCGGGGCGATCGCGATCTTGGGGATGACCTGGGCGAAGAGGATGAGCGGGTAGAGCGACTTCTCGGCCGTCGGCGAGTAGACGAGCAGGACGGCCGTCGCGACGCCGATCACGGCCGCGAGCACGAACCCGACGACCGTCTCCATCGTGGTCACCCACGTGTGCTCGGCCAGCATGGCCCAGTCCTCGACCATCGTGTCCCAGACGGCTCCCGGCGACGGGACCAGGTACGCCGGCACGAGCTCGCGCCACGCGACGAACCACCACACGGCGAAGAGGGCGAGCAGCACCAGGGCGGGGCGCCAGGCCGCCGAGGCGACCGCGACCACCCGGCTGCCGAACGACGTCGTGCCGCGCCCGCGGGGCCCCGGGCGCCGGGCAGCCCCGGCGGGCGGTCGCGCCGCCTGGCGGGCCGGTCGCACTTCCTGGGCAGTCGTCATCGTGCGGTCCTCCATGGTCGTGGTCCTGGTCGTCGGCGGGACGTCCGGGCTGGGCGCGTCGGTCATCGGAACGGCACCGCCTCGGCGTCGAGGATCGTGGTGAAGGCCTCCCAGGCCTCGGTGAACAGCTCCGGCCCGGAGAACCCGCCGAGACTGTGGGCCTCGCTCAGGTGCGGCTCGAGCGAGAAGAACCCGTCGAAGCCGTCGTCGCGCAGGGCCCGCACGGTCTCGGCGACCTCGCCGTCCCCGCGCCCGGCCGGCACGACGGCGCCCGTCGCCGCGAGCGCGTCCTTCACCTGGACGTACTCCAGGTACGGGCGCAGCAGGGCGTAGCCGTCGGTGAAGGGGCGCACGCCCACCTGGACGAAGTTGGCCGAGTCCCACGCGAGCGCCAGGTGCGGCGACCCGACGGACTCGACCACGTCCAGGCACCGTTCCGGGACGTCGCCGTAGATGTCCTTCTCGTTCTCGTGGACCAGCACGACGCCGGCCTCGCGCGCCACCTCGGCGAGCGCCGCCATCCGGCGCAGGACGACGTCGCGCCACGACGACGGGTCCGTCCCGGGGCGCACGAAGAACGAGAACACCCGCACGTACGGGGCCCCGAGCTCCTGCGCGACGCGGGCTGCGTGCCGCATCCGCACGAGGTGGGCGTCGAAGTCCTCGTCGACGAAGATCTTGCCGACGGGGGACCCGATGCTGGAGACGCGGAGGTCGTGCGCGCGCAGCAGGCCCGCGACCCGCTCACGCTGGTCGTCGTCGAGGTCCAGCACGTTGGTCCCCCATGCGCTGCGGAGCTCGACGAACCCCAGTCCCAGCTCGGAGGCGACGACGCACTGCGTCTCGACGTCGGGCGAGATCTCGTCCGCGAAGCCCGAGAGCGTCCACATCGTGCGCCCTCCCTTCTGCTGGTGGCCCCGTGCGACGACGCGGCCGGCACCGTGAGCCGCCGGCCGCAGCCTCCGGCCCGGGGAGGGGCGCGTGCGGAGGGGCGGCGCGGGGCCGGTGGGCGAGGACGCGGGGTCGTACGGGACGGTGGTCGAGGTCCTGCGCACGGAGCTCGTTCTCCGTACGCCTGGCATGGACAGTAGGTGCGGGGCAAGGCATGGACAACGAGTTGCCATTTGTTGCACCTGACAGCGTGGGACGGGGCGGCCAGGCACGGAACGCGCGGATCCGCGCGTGCTGGTCCTTGACGTGGGCGCTAGGTGCGCAGGAGAAAGAGGTTGCCGTCGGTTGCCACCCGTCGGCACCCACCGGGCGCCTGCCGGCCGACGTCTCCCGCACGGCGGAGCCGTGCCGGAGTCGCCGGTGCGTCAGACGACGGGGTCCGCCGGGGTGCCGAGGTCGAGCGCGACGAGCCGGAATCCCGCCGACCGGACGGCCCGCAGGACCTCGCCGCGCAGCGGCTCGCTCGCCACGACGGGCAGCTCCGCCTGGGGGGCCTCGACCCGGGCGAGGTCCCCGTGGTGGTGGACCCGCAGATCCTCCAGCCCGAGCCGGCGCAGCTCGCTCTCGGCCGCCTCGACCTGCACGGCTGCCTCGCCGTCGCGCGCCGTGCCGACGGCAAGACCGACCGTCGGCGCCTGGTCGGTACGGCTCATCGACGCCGCCCGCCGGGCACGACAGCAGCGGCACCGGAGGGTCCGGGTCCTGGCCGCCGACGTGCCGTCGTCGGGCGCGGGGACGCGTTCGCACGCGAGGTCACGGAGCCATTGGAGGACGCCCGGGAAGGGTCGTCAAGGAGTTGCCGTCGGTTGCCGTGGGTTGCCGCGAGACGCTCCGCTCGCGGCGCACGGGACGGGGGCAGCACGGTGGGTCGCGGCGCGCGAAACGCGACACGAGGGCGACAACCGGTTGTTGTCCGGCGCTGTCAGGGGCGTTACAGTCCGACCGCATGACCTCAGCCGGCAATGGTGCCAGCCCGACGATCTACGACGTCGCCCAGGCGGCCGGCGTCGCCCCCTCGACCGTGTCACGGACGTTCTCGCGACCCGGCCGCGTCAACGCGCAGACCGCGGAGCGCATCCGCCAGGTCGCCAACGAGCTCGGCTACCGGACGAACCCGCTGGCCCGGGGCCTGCCGACGGGCCGGACGTCGCTGCTCGCGATCGTCGTGGCCGACGTGACCAACCCGTTCTTCTTCGAGATCATCCGCGGTGCGGAGAAGACGGCCCGCGACGCCGGGTACACGCTGCTCATGGTCGACGCGCACGAGTCCGACGAGGCCGAGCGCCGCGCGCTCGACCGGACGCTCCCGCTCGTGGAGGGCCTGATCCTCGCCACGTCGCGGCTCTCGGACTCCTCGATCCGGGTCGCCGCCAAGCAGCGGCCCACCGTCGTCATGAACCGGCACATGACCGACGTGCCGAGCGTCCTGACGGACAACGCCCAGGGCATGCGCAGCGCCGTCGAGCACCTGGCCGGTCTCGGGCACGCGAGCCTCGCCTACGTGGCGGGGCCCGAGGCGTCGTGGGCCGACGGGATGCGCTGGCGCGCGTTCCGCGAGGCGACGCGTGAGGCCGACGTCCAGGCGCGGCGGATCGGCCCGTTCGCCCCGACGCTCGCCGGTGGGCTCTCCGCGGCCAAGTCCCTCGTCAAGCACCCCGCCACGGCGGCCGTCGCGTACAACGACCTCATCGCGATCGGCGCGATGCGGGGCCTGCGGCGGCTCGGGGTCGAGGTGCCGCGAGACCTGAGCATCGTCGGGTTCGACAACATCTTCGGCTCGGACTTCTGCACCCCGCCCCTCACGACCGTCGCGGCGCCGTTGCGCCACTTCGGGTCCTTCGCGGTCCAGCGGCTCCTGGCCCAGCTGCGCACGTCGCCCGCGCCCGCCGCCGGGCCGACGCTGCTCCCGGCGAAGCTCGTCGAGCGCGGCTCGACCGCCCGCCCGGCCTGACCGCACGCCGTGTGCGCGGCCCCCGTCGAGAGGGGCAACAAGTGGCAACTCGTTGCCCGGACCGCGCGCGCCCCCGGATAGTGACGGCACAGCGCACCGATGCGCGCCCTGTGCGCAGTCCGACGCACGGTCCTCGATGGAGAGGCAGGCTGATGGAACACCCCTCGACCGACGCACCACCCGCGCACGTCACGCCCCGGCACCGACGCAGAAGACGGCGTGCCGTCGTCGCCGCGCTCGCCGCCCTGGCCGTGCCGTCCGGCGTCCTCACGGCCCAGGCCGCCGTCCCGACCGCGGCACCCGCCGTCGCCCCCGCCGCGGCGCAGGCGGACATCCGTCCGCAGGAGCCCGGCGTGACGCTGCGCGTCTTCGACGTCCAGGTCATCCTCGACGACTACTGCACGCTCAAGCCCGGCCAGACGCCCAACGTCGACAAGATCATGCCGACCATCGACTGGACCACGGCGGCCGACTTCGGCCTCACGGACAAGTTCGTCACCGAGGTGACGGGGTACCTGAACGTCCCCGAGGCCGGCACGTACGACTTCCGGATCACGAACGACGACGGCGCGCGCCTGCTGCTCGACGACGAGCTCGTCGTCGACCACCCGGGCCGCCACGGCGCGACGTCGAAGGAGGGGTCGATCCAGCTCGACGCGGGCTACCGCGCGCTGCGCATCGACCACTTCGACGGCGAGTTCGACCAGCGGCTCAAGCTCGAGTGGCGGCCGCCGGGCGCGTCGGGCTACGTCGTCGTCCCGAACTCCGTGCTGAGCACCGACGCCGACGTCACGCGCGTCACCTCGCCCGGCCGCAAGGAGTGCGAGGGCGTCACCGAGGCCCCGGGCGACGGTCTGCCGCTCACCGAGGTGCACCCCGACTACAGGCTCACCGACCTGCGCCCCGAGGGCTTCCAGCCCCAGGTGACGGGCATGGACTGGCTGCCCGACGGTCGTCTGGCCATCTCCACGTGGGGCGGTGACCGGCTCACGCAGCGCGGCGAGGTCTACCTGATCGACCACGTCCAGGGAGACACCGGCGCCGACGACGTGACCTACACGAAGGTCGCGGAGGGCCTGACGGAGCCGATGGGCCTCAAGTACGTCGACGGCACGATCTACGTGTCCGAGAAGGACGGCCTCACCGCGCTCGTCGACACCGACGGCGACGAGGTCGCCGACGACTACGACACGATCGCGACCTGGCCGTTCGGCGGCAACTACCACGAGTTCGCGTTCGGCCTGCTCTACGAGGACGGCTACTTCTACGTCACCACCGGCATCGCCATGGTGCCGGGCGGCAACTCGCTCGACCCGCAGCTCGCGGAGAACCGCGGCTCGGTCATGAAGATCAGCAAGGAGACCGGCGAGGTCGAGTACGTCGCGGGCGGTCTGCGCACCCCCAACGGGCTCGGCTGGGGCGCCGACGGCGGCATGTACGTCACCGACAACCAGGGCGTCCGCATCCCGACCTCGAAGCTGGTGCGCGTCGAGGAGGGCGCGTTCTACAACCACTTCACCAACCCCGACGGCCCCTACGACGACCAGCCCGTCACCGAGCCGGTCCTGTGGATGCCGCACAGCGAGATCTCGAACTCGCCGAGCAACCCGGTCGTGCTCACCGAGGGCGTGTTCGCCGGGCAGCTCGCGATCGGCGACGTGACGTACGGCGGCCTCCAGCGCGCCTACCTCGAGGACGTCGCGGGCCAGGAGCAGGGCGCCGTCTTCCGCATGACGCAGGGCCTGGAGTCCGGCGTGAGCCGGACGAGCGTCGGTCCTGACGGCGCGATCTACGTGGGCGGCATCGGCTGGTCCGGCAACTGGGGCCAGGCGGGCAAGCTCTCCTACGGGCTCCAGAAGCTCACGTATGACGACAACAACGCGTTCGACATGCTCGCGATGCGTGCCGTCGAGGGCGGGTTCGAGATCGAGTACACGCAGCCGCTCTCCGAGGAGACGGCGCAGGACCTCGCGTCGAAGTACACCGCCGCGCAGTGGCGCTACGTCGCGACCCCGCAGTACGGCGGTCCGAAGGTCGACGAGGAGGACCTCGACGTCACCTCCGCGACCGTGTCGGAGGACCGCAAGACCGTCACGCTCCAGATCGACGGGCTGAAGCCGGGGCGCGTCGTGAACGTCCACTCCCCGCGCCCGTTCGCGTCCGAGACCGGGCAGGAGCTGTGGAGCACCGAGGCGTGGTACACCCTCACGCGTCTGCCCGACGGCTCCGTCGCACCGCCGGTCTACGAGGCCGAGGCCGCGGACATCAGCGGCGGCGCCGGCTGGAACAGCAACCACGCCGGCTACTCGGGCTCCGGGTTCGTCGACCGCAACTGGGAGCCGGGCGCCCAGACGACGTTCGCCGTCCGCACCGAGGAGGCCGGCCCGCACGACCTCGCGATCCGCTACGCCAACGGTCAGAACAGCGACCCCACGCCGCTGCCGAGGAACCTGAGCCTCTACGTCAACGGCGAGAAGCTCAAGCAGGTCTGGTTCGACAGCACCGTGGCGTGGTCCACGTGGGCCACGCAGGTCGAGACCGTGCCCCTGCGCGAGGGCGCCAACACCATCACGATCCGGCACGACGACGACGACATCGGGCACGTCAACCTCGACAGCCTCACCGTCACCCCGACCGAGCGCGTCACCCTGTTCGACGGCGACGACCTCGACCAGTGGGCAGCCGTCAACGGCGGCGGTCCCGCCACGTGGCCGATCGCCGACGGGTCCGTGGAGTCGTTCGGCGGCGACATCCGCACCCGGGAGAAGTTCGACGACTTCCGGATGCACGTCGAGTGGTACCAGCCGGAGCACGCCCCCACGCAGACCGGTCAGGCCCGCGGCAACAGCGGCGTCTACATCCAGGAGCGCTACGAGGTCCAGGTGCTCGAGTCCTTCGGCATCGACCCGCCGAGGAACGACCACGCCGGGGCGATCTACCTCCAGAGGGCTCCCGACGTGAACGCGGCCACCCCGATGGGTACGTGGCAGACGTACGACATCACGTTCCGTGGAGCCCGCTTCGGCCCCGACGGCAAGAAGACCGAGGACGCCCGCCTCACGCTCGTGTGGAACGGGCAGGTCGTGCACGACGACGTCGCCGTCACCGGCAAGACCGGCAACGGCCGGGCGGAGGGACCGACGTCGGGGTACATCAAGCTCCAGGACCACGGCGACCCCGGCCTCAACCCCCGGTTCCGCAACATCTGGATCGAGCGGCTCCCGAGCGTCGAGGAGCCCGGCCAGGAGGAGGTCGCGGTCACCGCGACCGCCGAGGTCCGGTGCCTCGCGGGCACGCCGTACGTCGCCGTGCGCGCCGTCAACGACGACACCGTCCCCCTGGACGTCGTCCTCGACACGCCGTTCGGGTCCAAGACGTTCTCCGACGTCGCCCCCGGCAAGAACGCCTACCAGTCGTTCGCCGTCCGGGGCGTGGAGGACCCGGCGGCCGGATCCGTGACCGTCACCGCCCGTCCGTCCGACACCTCTGACGAGCGGCAGACCGTCGCGACCCCGGAGCACGGCCAGCCGTCCTGCGGCTGACCAGCCCGGTCCGGACCCGGGGCCGTCTCGCGTACCGCACGGTGCACGAGGCGGCCCCGGCTCCGTCGTGTCGTCTCCCGAGGTAGAGCCATGGTCTACCGAGGTAGAGCCCTGGTCTGCCGAGGTAGAGCCATGGTCGCGCGAGGTAGAGCCATGGTCACGCGAGGTAGAGCCATGGTCGGCCGAGGTAGAGCCATGGTGTGCCGGGTAGAGCCCCGGTCATGCGAGGAAGGTGAGGTCGCCCGGGTGCGTGAAGACCAGGTGAGACGACGCCGGGCGGGGTGATTGGTGGTGCCGCGTCGTGGCGGGCCTGGAGCGAGGGATCATCCAGAGTGAGCTGGCGAACGCACGACAGTCCCGACCGAGAACGCGCGAGCGACGCGAGGAACGAGCGGCGCGGATGGTCGACGCGGCACCACCCCCACCCCGACCACCCCGGGCGACCACACGCTGTCGGGCATGACCACGCCTCTACCTCGGCAGACCAGGGCTCTACCTCGCGTGACCGGGGCTCTACCTCGCGTGACCAGGGCTCTACCTCGCGTGACCGGGGCTCTACCTCGCGTGACCAGGGCTCTACCTCGCGTGACCAGGGCTCTACCTCGGCCAACCACGGCTCTACCTCGCGCGACCTGGGTTCTGTCTCGCGGGACCCTACCTACCTCGGGGGGCCGCTGTTCCTCCTCGCGCGACTACCGGTCTCCCTCGCTAGCGGGTGGGGGCGAGGGTCGTGGAGTCGCGGACCATGAGCTCGACGGGGAGGACGTCGTCGGGTGGCGTCGCGGGCTCCGGGGACCCGTCGCCGTCGGCGGCGGCAACCCCGCGACGCGTGCCGAGCGCGGCGACCAGGCGGTCGACGGCGCGGGCGCCGAGGCGCGCGAGGTCGGTGCGGACCGTGGTGAGCGGGGGCGAGGCGAGGGTCGCGACGAACGTGTCGTCGAACCCGACGACGCTGAGGTCGCGCGGGACGTCGACGCCGCGCTCGCGCAGACGCGCCACGAGGCCGAGGGCGACGAGGTCGTTGTAGGCGAGGACCGCCGTCGCGCCCGACGCGACGACGAGGTCGGCGGCGGCGCGGCCGCCCTCGACGCGGGGGCGGAACGACCCCACGGTGACGGTCTCGACGTCCGGGTAGCGCTCGCGGGCGGCGTCGAGCCCGGCGCGGCGGCGTGCGTCCGACCACGACCGGTCGGGCCCGCCGACGTACGCGACCCGGCGGTGGCCCAGCGCACGGAGGTGCTCGACGGCGAGGAGGACGCCGTGCACGTCGTCCGAGGAGACGGAGGGGATGCCCTCGTGGCGGAGGTTGACGAGCACGACCGGGGCGTCGCGCGCAGCGTCCAGGTCGGCCTCGGCCGCACGCGGGGAGCACAGCACGAGCCCGTCCGTCTGGGACCGCAGCCCCGTCACGAGCTCCGTCTCGAGCGCGGGGTCCTCCCCCGCGTCGACGACGAACACGGCGTGGCCGGTCTGGCGCGCCCGCGCCTGCACGCCCTTGGTCACGGACGCGAAGTAGGGATTCTCGAGGTCGGGCACCACGAGCCCGAGGGCTCCGGTCCGCCCGGCGCGCAGCCCGCTCGCGGCGCGGTTGGGCCGGTAGCCGAGGCGGTTGGCGACGGCGACGACGCGGTCGCGCGTCTCCGGCGCGACCCGCTCGGGCTCGGCGAGGGCGCGCGAGACCGTGGAGATCGACACCCCGCTCTCGCGGGCGACGTCACGGACGGTGACCACGGCTGCCTCCTCGGCGCTCGGGCCCCGCGGGGAGACCGGGGCTGCGAACGATTGTAGCGCTCGGGGCCGGTGACACATCAGTACGCCGATGACGTAGGATGCAAACGTTCGCAACGATGCCTCTGGAGGAACCCGTGACGAGCACGGCCCACCTGGACCCGACCACCGCGACGGCGTCGTGGTCCCTGCACCCCGACCGCGCCCTGCCCGCCGACCCGGTGCTGCGCCCGCTCGCCCGCGAGGTCTACGCCGAGACGCGCGACCTGCCGATCGTCTCGATGCACGGCCACGTCGACGTCACGCTGTTCGCCGACGACGCCCCGTTCGGCGACCCCGCCGCGCTGTTCGTCACGCCCGACCACTACCTCGTGCGCATGCTCGTCGCGCAGAGCACGTCACCGCACGGGTCGCCGGGCGTGCACGGCGTCCAGGACCTCGGGGTCGCGCCCGTGCCCGGCGCCCCCGCCGGCACGGCCCCCGCGGAGACCGACCCGCGCGAGATCTGGCGCCGGTTCTGCGCCGGGTGGCACCTGTTCCGCGGCACCCCGACGCGCTACTGGACCGAGCACGCGCTCGTCGAGGTCTTCGGCGCGCCGGTGAAGCCGTCGGCCGAGACCGCGGACGCGCTGTACGACCACCTGGTCGACCGGCTCGCGCGTCCCGAGTACCGTCCGCGCGCGCTGTTCGAGCGGTTCGGCCTCGAGCTCCTCGCGACGACCGACCCCGCGCAGTCCCCGCTCGCCGACCACGCGCGCCTCGCCGCCGACGGTTGGGGCGAGCGCGTCGTGCCGACGTTCCGCCCCGACCCGCTCCTGCACGTCGACCGCGCCGACTGGGCCGCCCAGGTGGCCGAGCTCGGCGCGGCCGCGGGGACGGACGTCGTCGACTACCGGTCCTACCTCGACGCGCTGCGCGCACGCCGCGCCGCGTTCGTCGCCGCCGGCGCCCGCGCGACCGACCACGGCCACCTGACCGCCGACACCACTCCTCTCGACGACGCCGACGCCGCCCGCATCCTCGACCGCGCGCTGCGCGGCGAGGCCACGGCGGCCGAGGCCCGAGCCTTCTCCGCGCACATGCTCTTCCAGATGGCTGCGATGTCGGCCGAGGACGGGCTCGTCCTGCAGCTCCACCCCGGCGTCCTGCGCGACCACTGCGCCGGCGTCGCGCAGGCCTACGGGCCGGACAAGGGCTACGACATCCCCGAGCGCACCGAGTACGTGCGCGCGCTGCGCCCCGTCCTCGAGGCGTTCGGCCACCACCCGCGCTTCCGGATGATCGCGTTCACCGTGGACGAGGACACGTACTCGCGCGAGCTCGCGCCGCTCGCGGGCGTCTACCCGGCGCTGCGGCTCGGCGCCCCGTGGTGGTTCCTCGACACCCCCGACGGCATGCGCCGCTTCCGCGAGGCCGCGACCGACTCCGCCGGGTTCTACAACACGAGCGGGTTCGTCGACGACACGCGCGCGTTCTGCTCCATCCCGGCCCGCCACGACCTCGCGCGCCGGATCGACGCCGGCCACCTCGCCCGCCTCGTCGCCGAGCACCGGCTCGACCTCGACGAGGCGATCGAGACGGCCGTCGACCTCGCCTACCACCTGCCCAAGGCGTCCTATCCCCCGTCGAGTGCCTGAGACAGTCGCCGCGGCGGCCCGATCTCGCGGCTGTCTCACGCACTCACGCTCTATCCGTTCCCCAGGAGTGAACCCGTGACCACCCCGGACCATTCGTCCGTGCACCCCGCCTGGCTGCCCGACGCCGCGACCGCCTTCCTGCACGGCCGCACCGTGCTCGTCGCGGGCGACGGCCCGCTCGCCGAGACCGTCCGCGGCGAGGCCCGCCGTGCGGGCGCGACCCTCGTCGACGGCGACGCCGACCTCGTCCTGCGCGACACCGGCGCCGTCCCCGGCGGCGAGGGGTTCGTCGTCGCGCACCGAGACGGACGCCTGGACGTCGCGGCGGACGACGACGCCGCGCTCCTCCGCGCGTGGTTCCACGTCGTGCGCGCCGGGACGACGGACCCCGCCGGCCACCCGGAGGCGCGCCACGAGCCCGCGCACGCGCTGCGCATGCTCGACCACTGGGACAACGTCGACGTCCACCCGGTCATGGGTCAGGTCGAGCGCGGGTACTCCGGCGGCTCGATCTTCTACGCGGACGGGCGCGTGCGCGAGGACCTGTCACGCGTCGAGCAGTACGCGCGCCTGCTCGCGGCGACGGGTGTGAACCGGGTCGCGATCAACAACGTCAACGTGCACGCGCGCGAGGCGCGGCTGCTCACGGACGGCCTGCCCGACGTCGCGCGCATCGCCGCCGCGTTCCGGCCGTGGGGCATCCGGGTGCACCTGTCGGTGAGCTTCGCGTCGCCGATCGTGCTCGGCGGGCTCACGACGTCGGACCCGCTCGACCCGGACGTCCGGGCGTGGTGGGCCGACGCCGTCGCCCGTGTGTACGAGGTGATCCCCGACTTCGGCGGGTTCGTCGTCAAGGCGGACTCCGAGGGCCAGCCAGGGCCGTTCGCGTACGGGCGCGACCACGCCGACGGCGCGAACCTCCTCGCGCGCGCCCTCGCCCCGCACGGCGGCACGGTGCACTGGCGCGCGTTCGTCTACGACCACACGCAGGACTGGCGTGACCGCTCGACCGACCGGGCGCGCGCCGCCTACGACCACTTCGCGCCGCTCGACGGGCGGTTCGACGAGAACGTCGTGGTGCAGGTCAAGCACGGCCCGATGGACTTCCAGACGCGCGAGCCCGTGTCCCCCGTGCTCGCGGCGATGCCGCGCACGCGCCTCGCCGTCGAGCTCCAGGTGACGCAGGAGTACACGGGCCAGCAGCGGCACGCGTGCTACCTGGGCCCGTGGTGGAGCGAGATCCTGCGGTTCCGCCCGTGGGGCCCGGTCGAGGGCGACGACGGCTCCCCCACCGTGTCCGACGTCGTCGGGGGCGCCGGCCCGGGAGCGTCTCCCCGGGTCGCGGCCGCGCGCGGCGGCGGGATCGCCGCGGTGTCCAACGTCGGCGACGACGCGTTCTGGACGGGCCACCCGCTCGCGCAGGCGAACCTCTACGCGTTCGGCCGCCTCGCGTGGGACCCGACGCTCGACCCGACCGGCGTCCTCGACGAGTGGGTGGCGCTGACGTTCGCGTCCCCGTCGCCCGCGGGCGCCGACCGCACGGTCGACCCCGACGTCCGGGCGGGGGTCCACGCCGTCCTCGACGACTCGTGGCGCACCTACGAGGCGTACACCGCGCCGCTCGGCGTGGGCTTCATGGTGAACCCGGGGCACCACTACGGGCCGTCGGTCGACGGCTACGAGTACTCGCCGTGGGGCACGTACCACTTCGCCGACCGCGACGGCATCGGCGTCGACCGCACCCGCGCGACCGGGACCGGCTACACCGGCCAGTACCCCGCGCCGTGGCGCGACGTCTACGAGTCGCTCGACACGTGCCCCGACGAGTTGCTGCTCTTCTTCCACCACGTGCCGTACGGGCACGTGCTGCACGACGGCACGACCGTCGTCCAGCACGTTTACGACACCCACTTCGCCGGTGTCGAGCGCGTCGAGGAGTACGTCCGCACGTGGGAGGGGTTGCGCGGCGCGGTCGACGACGCGACGTTCGATCGCGTCACCGAGCGCCTCGCGGAGCAGCTCCGCTCGGCGCGCGAGTGGCGCGACCAGGTGTGCACGTACTTCCTGCGCGCGTCCGGCGTGGCCGACGCGCACGGCCGCACGATCTACTGAGCACGTGACAGAGCCAGCGACCGAGCCCGTGACCGCAGCCGTGACCCGGCCCGGGACGACCGCGCCCTCCCCCGAGGCGCACGGGATCCCGTCCGCCGCGGTCCTCGACCTCCTCGACGCGCTCGAGGACGGCGGGCTCGACCCGCACGGCCTCGTCGTCGCGCGCGCCGGCGTCCCGGTGGTCGAGGCGGCGTGGGCACCCCACGACGCGCCGCTGCCGGGCCTCGTCTACTCCGTCTCGAAGACGTTCACCGCGCTCGCCGTCGGGCACCTCGTGGCCGAGGGGCGCCTCGCCGTCGACGACCTCGTCGGCGAGGCGCTCGGCCTGCTCGACCCGACCGGCCTCACCGTGCGGCACCTGCTGACGATGAACACCGGTCACACGTCCGGCCAGCTCGCCGAGATCGGGTTCGACCTCCCCCGCCTGCTCGCGACCCCACCGGAGCACGCCCCGGGCACGCACTTCGCGTACAGCTCGCCCGCGTCACGTGCGCTGTCCGAGGTCGTCACGGCGATCACGGGCGAACGCCTGCTCGACTACCTGCGCCCGCGCGTCCTCGACCCGCTGGGGGTCGCGCACCCGTGGTGGGTCCCGCTCGGTGCCATCGACCAGGGCTTCTCAGGGCTGCACGTGACGACCGCCGAGATGGCGCGCCTCGCCGTCGCGATGGCCGACGGCGGCCGCTACGCGGGCGTCACGGTGATCCCGCCCGCGTGGCTGGCCGCGATGCGCGAGCCGTGGTCGGACACGGCGGAGCACGGCGGCGCCCCCGGGGTGTCCGGCGGCGAGCCGCCGGACTGGTCGCGCGGCTACGGCTACCAGGTGTGGACGAGCCGGCACGGTTTCCGGGCCGACGGCGCGTACGGGCAGTTCGCGATCGCCGTCCCCGAGCGCGGGCTCGCGATCGGGTACCGCGGCGCGACCCGCGACGCGCAGTCGACCCTCGACGCGATCTGGGCGTTCGTCGAGCGCACGGGTGACGGAAGCACCCCGCTGCCGCCCGACCCCGCCGCCGCGGCGCGCCTCGCGGACCGGCTCGCGACGCTCGACTCGTGGCCGGGGATCCTCGGCCGGGAGCTCGACCCGCAACCGACGCCGCAGGACGTGATCAGCCCGGTGACGTGGACGCTCCACGCCGCCCGGGCCGGGTCTCCGTACACCTGGCGCCTCGACGTCGGCGGGCAGCCTGTCCCCGTCGCGGAGGACCGCTGGACGACCCGCGTCCTGCCCTGGCCCCACGCCGCCGAGGGCTCCGGCCCTGCCGCGGGGCCCGTCGTCGACCCCGTGCTCGCGGTCTCGACGCGCGGCCACGCACTGACCGACGGCACCGTCGAGGTGCACGTGGTGCTCCCGACGTCGCCGCACCGCCTTGTCGCGACGGGCCGCCCCGGGGAGCGCCTGACCCTCGCCTGGCACACGACGCCGCTGTGGCACCCGAGCCTGTCGACGCTCGTCGTCCCGGCGGCCCACGCCTCGACGTTCGTTTGAGTCGGCCCCTCTCGCGAAAGTCGTCGGCGCGACGTGTCGATCTCGCCGCCCGGGCTTCGTCGTCTGGGTGAGCGGCCGCACGGGCCGCACCGACGGAGGAGGCACGATGACCTTTCTGGAGACGATCCTCGCGGCGAACCGGGAGCAGCCGCCGGACCTCGCGCGCTACCGTGACGGACGGCGCAGCGTGGGCGACGGGATCGACGTCGCCGACGTGGTGCTCTACGGGCCGACGGCGCTCCGCCGGCCCGCGACGACGAGGGCGGAGGACCTCTGATGCGCTACCTGATGCTCGTGCTCGGCACGCCGCACGACCCTGACCTGCGCCCCGAGGAGGCCGAGGCCGCTCCCCCGATCGAGGAGTGGGTCGGGCGCCACTACGGCAGCGGTGCCGCGGTGATCGGCGACCGGCTGCGACCGGCGGAGGACGCCGTCGGCGTGCGGGTGCGCGGCGGCAAGGTCCTCGTCACCGACGGGCCGTTCTCCGAGACCAAGGAGACGATCGCCGGGTTCGACGTCCTCGAGGCGCCCGACCTGGACACCGCGATCGCCATCGCGTCGGAGCACCCCATGGCGTACGGCGGCGCGATCGAGCTGCACCCGGCCTGGCCGCTCGACCTCGACGGGTCCTGACCTGTCGGTCGTGACCGGCACCGACACCGCCGTCGAGGACGCGTTCCGCACCGAGTGGGGACGCGTCCTCGGCGCGGTCGCGCGCAGCACGAGCGACCTCGACCTCGCCGAGGAGTCGGCGCAGGAGGCGTTCGCGACCGCGCTGCGCACGTGGACGGCGCTCGTGGCACGATGTTCCGCATGATAGAGACTCGAAGGTCGTCACCGTTGATTGCCTCAATCGAAGTCGAGCGACTATTTGGCACAAAAAACTATCGACTCGAGAATCCATGGGTAGCAAATCACCCTAGCCAACTGATGCTTCTATACGGTCCGAATGGATCCGGCAAGACAACGTTGCTCCGATTGGTCTGGCACGTGCTGAGCCCCGCTGAGAATCGTGGGCACCGCACGCATATCGCGCAAACCCCTTTCTCGCGGCTAACCATTCGCTTTTCCTTCGGCCACACGCTTGTCGTACGCAAACTCGATGGATTGCTCGGCTCCTTTACAATCTCAATTCAAAGGCCTGGCAAAGATCCGGAAGTCGCGACGTTTGCGGCCGATGATGATCACGTCGTTCGTGGTGGAATGGGCAACCTACGCGCGCTCGCCGAGCAGGTCAATCGGTCAAACAAATCATCCCTAAAGGCGCGCGAGTTGCGGTCCATAGAGCGCCGAATCACCTCACATAACGACTCCCTCGCCGCCGAGCAGGCATATTACGAGTTCTTGTCACGACGCGTGAGTAACCCCATCCTCCTCGCGGACGATCGCAGCGTGCTCTCCGACGAGGAGGACTTGAACCGCGCCCGCGAACTCCTATTTCGTAGATCGGATATGGATCGTCAGGATCGGCTCAGTCGGATGGTGCACCTAGAGCTACAACTGACCGTCCGTCGAGCGAGCGACTACCTGCGGAGCCTCACTCTAGGGGCACAGAATCATGGGTCCGCCAATAGCAATGCGATATATCGCGACTTTCTCGCTCAGTTGGCGGGTGGACGTCGCTCCGGCGAAACCCAGGAAGTGCGTGCATTCGGGCTGCTCGACGATATCCGCACTACGAGCCCGCGGTTCGAAGCATTTGGCCTCGTCCCGCGTCTTGACACTGAGGGCCTCATCGCGATGCTTTGGCGGATTGAGGATCATGAGAGACTCGGGATCGCAGACAGCGTGCTTTCGCCCTACTTGGAGAGCCTGAAAGCGCGCTTTGAGGCACTTGAGGAAGCGCGAACTGTGCTCGAAGCCCTCGTTCCAACTGCCAACAGCTTCTTCATAGGAAAGTCGGTGGTCTTTGAGCCTCAGCGCGGATTGATCGTTGTATCCGATTCAGGCCAGGACCTAGAGCTTTCGTCGCTATCTTCGGGTGAAAGACACCTGCTCATGCTCCTTTGCACGACGTTGCTGGCAAGAGTTGATACAGCCCTGGTTCTCATTGACGAACCGGAACTTAGTCTTGGTGTAGATTGGCAACGACGAGTAGTCGACGCACTTCTTGGTCTCGTCGCAAAGACATCCGTACAGTTCCTTATCGCGACACATTCAATAGAGATTCTGAGTGGTCACGCCGAGTCAATCGTCGTACTGGAGGGTCGCTAGCAGCAATGATCCCGAAACGTCGACTCGAGGAGCTTGCCGTCGAGTATCGCTTGAACCCTCAGATCCGTGACATCTATGTCGAGGGAAGAGATGATGCTGGACTTGTGAGATGGTACCTCGCAGAGAGTGGGTATACGCGGGGCGGTGTATACGCCATTGACGATCGCGTCGAAGTTGACGCGGGAGTCGTGTCTCGACATCATCGCGAAGTTAATGCTCGTGGCCGAGTGGTTGCGCTGGCCGTGGAGAGCTCTACGTGGAACCTCGAAGAGGCGTCGGTTACGTGTGTTGTAGACCGAGACTATGACGACCTCGATGCAGCTCTGCCGCGCCTACCTGAACTCTTGACCACAGATCACGCGGCGATGGAGGTGTACACCTTAAGGGACCGTCCGCTACGCAGTTTCCTCATGCGAGCCGCCAAGTCTAGCGTCGAACCCAGCGACGTGCGCTCGCTGCTCCGACCCGTTTGGGTAGCCGTCTACGTGTTGAGATTCGTACTCCACACACATGAAGAGGGCCGACGGCTCGCCGACAAGTTCGCATCTCGCTGCGTCGGGTCACAGGGTCAAGTCATTTCCGATATCCGAGAACTCGTTAAGGCGATTCGCCCAACACCCGAAAGATCTACGCTGGATCGACTCCTTCAAATGCACGAGGAGTACTTAAGGCAGGTCCCCGTCGACGAGTACGCGGGCATTCGCGGTCACGATATCGCACCCATGATCATTGAGTTTCTTCGCTTGCGAAACGATTTGGCCAAGGTGGAGACAGTCGAGAGCCTCCTTCGACAGGCTCTCGACAAGATCGATCTTGATTCGACAAATCTCTTCCCAGCACTGCTGCGACGAGTTCGGGACTCGTGAAGCGGTACGCGTGGGGATCAAAATGCGTTGTCCGGCACGTCACACAGGGATGCATTTTGCTCGTTGACCACAGAACAATCGTGTTGGTTTGGAGCGAGAGACGTCCTTGGCTTTGTTCCCTGTTGTCAAGTCGGGTAGCACCTCTGAGGTGCCGCAACATCGACCGGAAGTTCTCAAGGCCGGTCCTCCCGCAGCACGACGACGTCCGTCGGGGCGAGGCGAAGACGCTCGCCGCGCTCGATCCGGCGGCCGGTGAGGAGGTCGGTGCCCGCCGCGTGCGCGGCGACCTCGACGGTCTCCTGGGCGTGGTTGAGGACGAACGCGGTGCGCTCGCCGTCGCGCTCGCGCACGGCGAGCTCGAGGTCGGGGACGTCGGCGTACGGGCCGACGAGGCCGTGCCGGTCGAGCACGCGCCGCACGACCCACGCGACGCCCGCGTCGTCGAGCGCCGTGGTGACGTACCAGGCCTCGCCGGGCACGCCGTCGGTCCCCCCGACGCGGTGGCGCGTGACCGCCGGGGTCCCGGCGTAGAACTCGGCGCCGTACGTCCCGACGACCTCGGCGCCCTGCGGCACCACGACCTCGAACACGAGCCCGCCGCCCACGACGAGCGGCGCCTCGGCGCTCCCCGGCGTCCCGGCGGCGTCGGCGACGTCGTCGAGGTCGGGGTCGTGCAGCGCGACCGGGTTCACGACGCCCGGCTCGGCGGAGTCGGTCTCCTCGACCCGGATGCCGAACAGCGACCCGAGCGGACCGGGCGCGTCCAGGAGGAACGCGTTGTCGTCCTCGTCGACCCGGCCCGCCCAGAACGACGACAGCACGGTGCCGCCCCGCGCGGCCACGCCCTCCAGGCGCGCGGCGACGTCGCCCTTCAGGAGGTGCAGCATGGGCGCGACGACGACGTCGTACCGCGACAGGTCGGCGGTCACAGGTACGACGTCCACGTCGGCGTTCGCCTGCCACAGCGCGCGGTAGTACGCGAGCACGGTGTCGACGTAGCGCGCGTGGCGGTTGAAGCCGTCCGTCATCTCGGCGGCCCACCACGAGTCCCAGTCGAACAGCAACGCGACGCGCGCGGGGGTCCGGGCGCCGAGGACGGCGTCGCCGAGGCCGCGCAGCTCGCTGCCGAGCGCGGCGATCTCGCGGAAGCTCCGCGTGTCACGACGCCCCGCGTGGTCCAGCACGGCGCCGTGGTACTTCTCGCACGCGCCCTTCGACTGCCGCATCTGGAAGTACAGGACGGCGTCCGCGCCGTGCGCGACCGCCTGCCACGACCACAGGCGCAGCACGCCCGGGCGCTTCACCGGGTTGACGTCGCGCGAGGCGGTGATGGTCGGCGTCTGCTCCATGACCCAGAACGGCGCGCCGTCCTTGAGTCCTCGCATGAGGTCGTGCGCGAGCGCCATGCGCGCGTGCTCGCGCTGCCCGGGCGGGTAGTTGTCCCACGACGCGAAGTCGAGGTCGTCGGCCCAGCGGTGGTAGTCGAGCGGGCGGAACATGCCCATGAAGTTCGTCGTGACGGGCGTCGTCGCGTCGTGCTCGCGGATGCGGGCCTTCTCGTCGCGGAAGTTCTGCCGCATCGCGTCGGTCATGAAGCGGCGGTAGTCGAGCGTGATGCCCTGGAACGCCGTGTGGTCGGGCCCGCGCCAGTGCTCGGTGAGCTTGTTCGGCGGCACGACCTGGTCCCAGTCGGAGAACAGGTGCGACCAGAAGGTCGCGTTCCACGCCTCGTTCAGGCGCTCGATCGTGCCGTACCGCTCGCGCAGCCACCCGCGGAAGGCGACGGCGCAGCGCTCGCACCAGCAGCCGCCGTCGTACCCGCCGTACTCGTTGCCCACGTGCCACGCGACGAGGCCGGGCGTGCCGGCGTAGCGCTCGGCGATGCGCCCCGCGAGCTCGGCGGCGAGGCGGCGGTACACGGGCGAGCTGGGGCACGCGTTGTGCCGCTGCCCGTACGCGTGCGCGCGGCCCTCGAAGTCGGTGCGGTTCACCTCGGGGTACGCGTGCGCGAGCCACGGGGGTAGCGCGCCGGTCGACGTCGCGAGCACGATCTGGCGCCCGCCCTCGACCGCGCGCGCCACGATCTCGTCGAGGCGCGTGAAGTCGTAGGTGTCCTCGGCGGGCTGGAGGTACGACCACCCGAAGACGGCGAGCGTCACCGTGTCGATCGAGGCCTCGTCGAACGCGGCGTAGTCGTCCTCCCACACGGCGCGCGGCCACTGCTCGGGGTTGTAGTCGCCCCCGTAGAGGATCTTCTCGGTCGCGGGCAGACGGGCGGGGGTCATGACGGGGACGGCTCCTCGGGCGGGCGGGTCGGGGTCAGTCGGTCGTGAAGCGGGCACGGACGTCGTCGAGCATCTGCCGGTCGTTGCGGTACCAGCACCACACCCACACGCCGCCGACGAGCGCGAGGACGCCGTCCGTGGCGAACCACGCGACGCCGGCCGCGGCGACGAGCAACGAGACGACGCCGAGGCTCACGAGCGGCGTCCGGCCGAGGTAGTGGGCGGCGAGGCGCGCGACGTCGCGCGTGCGGAACGAGAAGAGGGTCGCGATGGCGACAGCGTGCAGCCCCCACACGAGCGCGAGGACCGCGATCACGACGAGCACGGCCGCGTACGTCGGGCCGACGCCCGCGGCCGAGGCGTTCGCGAGCACGACCCCGACGACCGCGAGCACCCCGAGCGCGGGCGCCCAGACGCGCAGCGCGTCGAGCGCCCCGCGGCGGTAGCCGCGCACGAACACGCGGGCGGGCGCCACCTCGTCGTCGGTCTCGCGCGCCCGGACGGCGTACAGGGCGGCGGACAGCGCGGGTCCGAGCGGGAGGGCCGCGAGCGCCGCGAGCGGCACGTTGGACGCCGCGCGGTCGAGCAGCAGGAGCAGGGCGAGCGTCGGCAGCGCCGCGAGGGCGAGCAGGGCCGTGACGACGACGTACCAGTAGACGAGCGCGGTCGCGCGCCCGAGCGTCCCCTGGCCGAGCGCGCCCGGCAGCGGCGACCCCGTGCTCCTCCCCGTGCCCGACGGCGGCGCGGGCCGGCTCACGTCGCTCACCGTGCGCCCTCCCCGCCCGGGGCCCGGCCGAGGATCCGGCCGTCGTCGAGCCACGCGGGCGTCTCGTCGCGGACGGGGTCGATCTCGACGAGCGTGACCTCGTACCGCGCGAGCGTGAGCGTGAGGTCGACGCGGCCGTCCACGACGGGGAGCGACGTGGTCGAGCGGGCGGGCTCGGCGGCCTCGTGGAGGAGGTCGAGCTGGCGCGCGGTCGGCGACGCGGGGCGGCCGAGGTGCTGCCACGCGGTGAACGCGTTGCCGTCGGTCTCGTTGACGCCGCTGCGGTGCACGGAGGCACGCTGCGCCGTCCCGGGACCTCCCGGTGTCCCGACCGGGACGGAGAGCCGCAGCTCGTGGCGCTCGGGCTCGGCCGGGTCGTCGGTCCCGCCGACGGGCTGCCACGCGAGCGCGGTGACGCGGCCCGTCGCGTCGCGCGTCACGAGGTGGTCGGCGCCGCGCGCGAGCACGTCGGGGCCCATGCGCGCCATGAACGTGTAGAGGTGGTAGGTGGGCTTGCGCACCTGGCGGTGGGCGAGCATGCCGAACCCGCCGTGGAAGAGCGTGGTGGGGATGTTCTCCTCCTCGAAGACGTCGCAGAACGTCCAGTAGGAGAACGAGTCCACCGCGTCGCCGCCGGCGGCGAGCACGGGCGCGAGGGCGGCCGCGTTGTACGCGGTGTCGTGCACCGGGTTGTCGGGGCGGTAGCTCGTGTTGAACTCGGTGACGTGCGCGGGCAGCCCCTCCAGCCGGGTCCCGGCGAGGAGCTCGCGGGGGCGCGCGAACTGGTCGAGCAGGTCGGTCGGGTGGCGCAGGGTCTGGTAGACGCCGAACGGGACGTGCTGAGCGGGTCCGGTCGTGTACGCGTGGAAGGACACGAAGTCGCACGGCAGGTCGCGGGCGGCGACGGCGTCGGCGAACGGCGCCCACCAGTCGTCGGCGCCGGGCGAGATCGCCGGGCCGCCCACCTGGAGGTCGGCGTCGACGTCCTTCACGGCGTGCGCGGTCGCCTCGTACAGGCGGAGGTAGGCCTCCTGGTCGGCGCCCTCCCAGAAGTTCACGAGGTTGGGCTCGTTCCACACCTCGACGGGCCACGTCCGGACCTCGTCGATCCCGTAGCGGTCGACCAGGTGGCGCAGCACCGCGGTCACGAGGGCGGCCCACTCGCGGTGGTCGCGCGGCGGCGTGACGTTGCCCTTCCACCAGAACACCGTCTGGTCCCCCGACGCCAGGCCCGACGGCATGAACCCGAGCTCGAGGAACGGCTTGACCCCGAGCGCGAGGTAGGCGTCGACGACCTGGTCGACGTAGGTGAAGGTGTACCGGGTGCCCTGGTGCCCCGCGACGTCGTACGGGCGGTGGACCCCGACGTCGTCGGACAGCAGGCCGTGGCCCCGGATGTACCGGAAGCCGATCTCGGCCTGCGCGAGAGCGAGCGACTCCTGGTAGTCCTGGCGCAGCGCGAGGTTGAACCGGCCCGTGCCCACGCACGTGCGCCACGCGTCGGACAGGACGGCGACGGGCTCGGACGGGACGACGGTGGGTGTCACGGGTGATGCTCCAGCCGGGAGGGGTGGTGCGGTGGGTGCTGCGGGCGGCGGACCGCCGTCGCCCGACGGGGCGACCGGGCGACGGCGGGGCCGGGGTGGCGGGAGCCTGGGGCGCCCGCCGGAGGACGTCAGCCCGCGGAGCGGGCGAGCGCCGCGTTGTAGGTGTCGATGAGCTGCGTGCCGCCGAGCCCGTCGATCTCGGACACGTAGGCGTCCCACTCGCTCAGCGGGCGCTGACCGGTGACGAAGCCTGCGGTCGCCGCCATCACGGCGTCCTTGACCTGCGTGTCCAGGAGCGACGTCTGCTCGAGCTCGAGCTCGTCGAGGCTCGCGGCCGGCTTGACCGGCAGCATCTCCTTGCGCTCGAGCACGGCGTCGGTCCACGCCTTCGTCTCGTCCGTCATGACGGACTGGAGCAGCTCCTTCGAGGAGCCGTTGGCGAGCAGGAACACGCCGTTGCTGTACCCGAAGTCGGCGTTGAGCTTCTTCGGCGCGTCGGGGTTGAGCGCGTTCCAGCCGATGTCGGCCGGGAGCGTGCGCGTGCCGCCCTCGTTGGTGTACGTCTCGCCCTCGACGCCCCACTGGGCGAACTCGATGCCCTCGTCGGAGTAGTACAGCCAGTCGACGAACTGGAGCAGGGCCTTGAAGTACGGCTTCTCGGCCGCCTCGCTCGAGATCATGAGGCCGGACGACAGCCGGCTCCCGGCGAGCATCCCGCCGAACGGCCCGTCGGGCAGCACGATCATGCGCAGCGTGACGTCCTTGCCCGCCTCCGCCAGCTTGCTGCGGTAGGCCGTGATCTCCTGCGTGTTGCCGGAGATCGCGGCGGCCTCGCCGTTGACGAACTTCTGGATCGCCTGGTCGTCGTTCTGCGTGATCTCGGGGTCGAGCAGGCCGTCGGAGGTCAGGCCGGCGACGTACGTGATCAGGTCCTTGTACGCGTCGGTCGTGCCGGTGAGCTGGAACTCGCCGGACTCCTCGTCGAACCACGTGTTCGAGTAGCCCCAGCCGCCCTCGGTCCCGTAGTTCGGGGCGATGTACTGGAGCATCGCGCCCAGAGGCTGCGTGTCGGTCCAGCGGTCGGTCATCGCGTACGACAGCTCGGGGTTCGCGGCCTTGACCGCGGCGAGCTGCTCCGCGAACTCGTCCCAGGTCTCCGGCTCCTCGGTGATGCCGGCCTTCTGGAACAGGTCGTCGTTGACGACGACCGAGTACTGCACGTCGGGGATCTCGCGCAGGCCCGGGAGGAGGTAGTACTTGCCGTCCGCCTGGCGCTTGGCGTCGAGCTCCTCGCCGAGGCCCCACTTCTCCACCTTGTCGGCGAAGTTCGGGAGGTACTCGAGGTAGTCGGAGACGGGCAGGATCGCCCCGCCGGAGACGAACTGGACCTCCTGACCGGGGTACGTCACCGGGATGAGGTCGGAGGCGTCGCCGGCGCCGATGAGCAGCGCCTTCTTGTTGTCCCAGTCGGCCAGCGGGACGTCGGTCCGCGTGAAGGTGACGTTCTGGTTGGCCTCCAGGTTCTGGAAGATCGACCAGTCCTCCTTCACCGGGTAGTTCGGGTGGTCGCGGTACATCAGCGAGAAGTCGACCGGCTCCGTGGCCTTGAAGGTCGTGCCGACCTCGAAGTCCTCCATGGCGCCGACGGAGTGCTCGGCGTCGATCGTGACGGCGCCACCCCCCTCCTCGGGGTCGGGCGTGTCGCCGCCCCCGCCGCTGCACGCGGTCAGGACCAGGGCCAGGGTGGTCGCGGTCGCCACCGTGGCGGCCGGGATCCGGATCGTTCTCATCTCTCTCCTCGGGTTCGAGCTTCGTCGCTCTGACGTCGCTGAGGTGCGGGTGGTGCGGTGGGGTGGTGCGGGTGGCGCGTGGCGGCTCAGCCCTTGACGGAGCCGAGCATCACGCCGGAGACGAAGTACTTCTGCACGAACGGGTACAGGCACACGATGGGCAGGACGGTGAGCAGCATCGTCACGGACTGGATGTTCGAGCCGATCTGGACCGCCTCCTGCGAGCCGGGCCCGGTCGCCGCGGCGATGAGGTTGCGCAGGTAGACGGTGACGGGGAAGAGCTCCTTCTTGTCGAGGTAGAGGAACGCCCCGAACCACGAGTTCCAGATGCCGACCGCGTAGAAGAGCGTCATGGTCGCGATGACGGCCTTGGACAGCGGCAGCACGATGCGGCCGAAGATCCCGTACGTCGACAGCCCGTCGATCGCGGCCGCCTCCTCGAGCTCGGTCGGGAAGTTCTCGAAGAAGGACTTCATGACGAGCAGGTTGAACACGGAGATGGCGCCCGGGAGCACCACGGCCCACATCGTGTTCCGCATGCCGAGCACGTCCGCGACGAGGATGTAGTTCGGGATCAGGCCGCCGCCGAAGAACATGGTGAAGACCGCGATGCCGATGAACGCGTTGCGCCCCTTGAGGTGGCGGCGGCTGATCGCGTAGGCGTACGTCGTGGTGAGCGCCATCGCGATGAGCGTGCCGACGACCGTGTAGACGACCGTGTTCTTGTAGTTGGTCCAGAACATCGCGTCGGAGAGCACGTACTGGAGCGTCTGGACGTTGAACCCGCGCGGCACGAGGTTGACGTTCCCCGCCGCGATCTGGCCCTCGGACGAGAAGGCCTTCGCGACGAGGTTGACGAACGGGTAGAGCGTCACGACGCACACGATCGCCAGGACGAGCCCGTTGACCAGGCGGAACGCGCGGTACCCGCCCGTGTCCTTGATCGTGCCGCCCTCGCGGCGGACGGCGGTGAGGTCCGGCGTCGCGGACAGGGGGTCGGTCACCACAGCGAGGCTCCAGTCAGGCGGCGCGAGACGGCGTTCGCGGAGAGGACGAGCACGAGCCCGATGAGGGCCTCGAACAGCCCGATCGCGGTCCCGTAGGAGAACTGCGCGGACTGGATGCCGACGCGGTACAGGTACGTCGAGATGACGTCGCCCGTGGAGTAGATCAGCGGGTTCTGCAGCAGCAGGACCTTCTCGAACCCGACCGCCATGAAGGAGCCGATGTTGAGGATGAGGAGCACCATCATCGTGGGGCGGATGCCCGGCAGCGTGATGTGCCACGTCTGCTGCCACCGGTTGGCGCCGTCGATGCGCGCCGCCTCGTAGAGCTGGTCGTCGATCGTCGTGAGCGCCGCGAGGTAGAGGATCGTCCCCCACCCGACCGTCTGCCAGACCTCGGACGAGACGTAGATGGTGCGGAACCACTCGGGCTGCTGCATGAACGCGACCGGGTCTCCCCCGAACGCCTCGACGATCTGGTTGACCGTGCCGTTGACCGACGTGAGCTGCAGCACGAGCCCCGCGACGATGACGATCGACATGAAGTGCGGGAGGTAGGACACCGTCTGCACGATCTTCTTGAAGCGGCGCGACCGCAGCTCGTTGAGCAGGAGCGCGAAGACGATCGGCAGCGGGAAGCAGATCAGCAGCGTGAGGAGCCCGAGGACGACGGTGTTCCAGAACACCTGCCAGAACTGTGCGTTCTGGATGAACATCTCGAAGTAGCGGAAGCCGACCCACTCGTCGCCGAACACGCTCCCGCCGGGGCGGAACCGGCGGAACGCGATGACGTTCCCCAGCATCGGCAGGTAGCGGAAGACCAGCAGGAACAGCACGGGCACCACGAGGAACGTGTACAGCCGCCAGTCCTTGCGCAGCGCGACGCGCCACGGGACGCTGCCGGCCTTGCGGCGCCGGGCGGACCGGCGCGGTCGTCCGCCGTCGCCCGCGGGCTCGCCGGGCCGCGCGTGCTCGGCCGCTGCGACGGCGCTCGCGACGGTGGTGGCCTCGCCGACGTCGACGGGGCCCTGGTCCAGGGTCATCCCACGCTCACCTCCTCGTGATCGTTCTCGCGGTGCGTGCCCGGCGAGGCCGGGACGGTCGCGGGCCCGGAGACCCGCACATCGGTGACGAGGCGGCGCGTGTGGTCGACCTCGCGCTCGGGCCCCACGAGGCGCAGCGGGAGCGTCGCGACGACGTCGGCGCTGGAGCGCGAGACGCGCAGCTCGACGTCGCCCGGCTCGACGACCCGGCGCCCGCCGGCCCCGGTGAAGGACGTGACGTCGGCCGGGACGTCGAACGACACGGTCGCGGCCTGGCCCGGGTCGAGCGCGACGCGCGCGTACCCGACGAGGCGCACGACGGGCCGCGTCACCTGGGCGACGGCGTCGTGCAGGTAGAGCTGCACGACGTCGGCGCCCGGGACGCTCCCGGTGTTGCGCACGGTGACCTCGACCCGGGTCTCGCCGTCGACCGGCCAGGGGGCGGGTCCGCCCGCGGCACCGACGACCTGCGCGTCCTCCCACGCGAACGACGCGTAGGACAGGCCGTGGCCGAACGGGAAGGCGGGCGTCGGGTCGACGCTCGAGACGCCGGAGCGCAGGCCGAGCGGTGCCGAGAGGTAGGTCGCGGGCTGGCCGCCGGGGTCCCGCGGGACGCTCACGGGCAGGCGGCCCGACGGCGACACCTCGCCCGCGAGCACCTCGGCCACGGCCCGGCCGCCGAGCTGGCCGGGGAAGAACGCCTGCACGACCGCCGCGGGCGGCGCCGGCTCGTCGAGGAGCGCGCCCAGCGCGTAGGGCCGGCCGGTGAGGAGCAGCAGGACGACGGGCGTGCCCGTGGCGAGCACCGCGCGCACGAGGTCCTCCTGGACGCCGGGCAGCCGCAGGTCGGCCGCGTCGCAGCCCTCGCCCGAGGTCCCCCGGCCGAACAGCCCGGCCCGGTCCCCCACCGCCACGACGCACACGTCCGCGTCGCGGGCCGCCTCGACGGCCGCGGCGAACCCGGTCGTATCCGTCCCGGTCACGTCGCAGCCCCGGGCGTGCACGACGTCGAAGCGCGACCCGAGCTCGGCGAGGACCGTCGGGATGTCGATCCCGGTCTCGACCTCGGGGTGCTGGGCACCGACGTGCGCGGGGAAGGAGTAGCAGCCGAGCATCGCCATGGGGTCGTCCGCGAGCGGTCCGACGACGGCGAGGCGCGCCGCGGCCGAGAGCGGCAGCGCGCCGCCGTCGTCCGCGAGCAGCACGACCGCCTCGCGCGCGAGGCGCAGGGCGAGGTCGCGCCCCGGCGCGTCGTCGAGCTCGAGGCCCGCGCCGCCGTCGGGAACGGGCTCCCAGCCGGGGTCGAGGAGCCCGAGCTCGACCTTCTGCCGGAGCACGCGGTGCAGGGCCTCGTCGACGAGGGACTCCTCGACGTCGCCGCGGCGCACGGCCTCGGCGAGCGCCGGGCCGAAGGCGTCGACGGTGGGGAGCTCGACGTCGACGCCGGCGCGCAGCGCGAGGCGCGCGGCGTCGGTCCCGTCGGCGGCGACCTTGTGCAGGGTCTCGAGGAACCGGACCCCGAAGTAGTCGGCGACGACCGTGCCGTCGAAGCCCCACGTCTCGCGGAGCAGGCCGGTGAGGAGGGCCCGGTCGGCGGCCGACGGCATCCCGTCGACGTCCGTGTAGGCGTGCATGACGGAGCGGGGCCTGCCGTGTCGCACGGCGGTCTCGAACGGCGGCAGGATGACATCGGCGTACTCGCGCGGGCCCATCGCGACCGGCGCGAGGTTGCGGCCCGCCCGGGACGCGGAGTAGCCGGCGAAGTGCTTGAGCGTCGCGACGACGCCGGACGACTCGAGCCCGCGCACGTAGGCGGCGCCGACCGTGCCGACGAGGTACGGGTCCTCGCCGATGGTCTCCTCGGTGCGGCCCCAGCGGTGGTCGCGCGTCACGTCGAGCACGGGCGCGAGCCCTTGGTGCACGCCCGCTGCCCGCATGCTCGCGCCGATGCGCGCGGCCATCGCCTCGACGAGCTCGGGGTCGAAGCTCGCGCCCCAGGACAGCGGGACGGGGTAGGCGGTCGCGCGCCAGGCGGCGAACCCGGCGAGGCACTCCTCGTGCACCTGGGCGGGGATGCCGAAGCGGCTGGCGGCGACGAGGTCGCGCTGCGACCGCTCCAGGGAGCGGGCTCCCGCCTCGGGGCTGACCGGCACGGTGCCGTAAGGGCGCGTGAGCTGACCGAGCCCGTGCTCGATGACGGAGTCCCACGTGGGGACGTGGCCCGTCATGTCGGCCTGGTGCGGCGCGACGCCTCCGCCGGAGGCGTCCGCGCCGACCCACACGCCGACGAGCTGGGCGAGCTTCTCCTCCAGTGTCATCGCCGCGGCGAGGGCCCGGGCGCGCTCTGCGGCGCCCCGCCGCACGTCGCGCCACGGCTCCGGGGTCGTGGCCTCGTGCCGCTCGGGCGCGGCCGGGCTCGTCTGCGTCGTCAATCGTGGTCCTCGGGTCGGTCACGTCGTCGTGCCTCGCCCGGTGGCCCGGGCGTCCACGGCATCGTGGTCTTCGAAAGTATCGGTAACGGTTCCGATACCTGTTGGTTCGGGACGCTAGACCGACGATGGACGCGTCGTCAAGCGAGACTCGGGTCACAGTTCGGTGACGGCGGCATGCGATGGGTTCGCCGGCAGGACGCCCGGGATACCGGCGAAGATCACCCGTCTCGGCAACGGACGAGCGCCACGCACAAGTGCTACGGTTCGACTCGAAAGTTGCGACCAGCACGAGGAGCGCCATGCCAGCGCAGGACCGGGGTGCCGCCACGGGTGGCCCCGCGACCATCGCGTCCATCGCCGCGGAGGCCGGCGTGTCCGTGCCCACGGTGTCCAAGGTGCTCAACGGCCGGCCCGACGTCGCGGCGGCCACCCGCGCGCGCGTCGAGGCCGCGCTCGAACGCCACCAGTACCGGCGCCGCCGGTCCGCCCCCGCGACGCCGACGCCCCTGATCGACCTCGTGTTCCATCAGCTCGACTCCGCGTGGTCGATCGAGATCATCCGGGGCGTCGAGGAGGCGGCGGCCGCCGCCAAGGTCGGCGTGGTGCTCTCCGAGCTCGGCGGCGAGCACCGGCCGCCCCAGGACTGGCTCGACGGCGTCCTCGCGCGCCGCCCGCTCGGGGTCCTCCTCGTCCTGTCGAGCCTCGACCAGTCCCAGCGGCACCAGCTCGAGTCCCGCTCCATCCCGTTCGTCGTGGTCGACACCGAGGGCGAGCAGCCCGCCGGCGTCCCGACGGTGGGGTCCAACAACTGGAGCGGCGGACTCTCGGCGACGCGCCACCTCCTGGGCCTCGGTCACCGTCGCGTCGCCATCATCTCGGGACCGTCGGACGTGCTGTGCAGCCGTGCCCGCATCGACGGCTACCGCAGCGCGCACGACGAGGCGGGGATCGCCGTCGACCCCGGGCTCGTGCGCTACGGCGACTTCTACGTGGACGGCGGCTACGAGCACGGCAAGGCGCTGCTCTCGCTCCCCGACCGCCCGACGGCGATCTTCGCCGGGTCGGACATGCAGGCGCTCGGCGTCCTGCGGGCCGCGCGCGAGCTCGGCCTGCGGATCCCCGAGGACCTGTCGGTCGTCGGCTACGACGACCTGCCGCTCGCCGGCTGGATCGGGCCCGAGCTGACGACCGTCCACCAGCCGTTGCACGCGATGGCGGGGACGGCGACGCGCATGCTGCTCGACCTCGCGCGGGGCGGCCGGCCCATGAACCAGCGCCTCGACCTCGCGACCGAGCTCGTCGTGCGCGAGAGCACGGCGCCGCCGCAGAACTGACGCTCCACCCCCACCCGCGCGACCCTGTCACCGCTGTCGGGTTTGTCCCACGATGTAAAACGTTATCGATAACGATTGCCACATCCTCGATGTGTGACTAGCGTCACTCGCGCACGTTGTTCGCGCTGGTGGGCCAACGGAGGTCCACCCCGGGAGGAAGAGGATCGACGATGACCCGAGCACTACCCTTGCGCAGCACGAACGGCAGGAGGTCGGCCGCCCTGGGCGCCCTCCTCGCCATGCTCATCACGACCGGCGTCGGCGTGGGCTCCGCCCAGGCGGCCGGCTCCACGCTCGAGGCCGCGGCCGGCGAGTCCGGCCGCTACTTCGGCACCGCTCTCGCGGCCGGCAGGCTGTCCGACCCGACGTACTCGACCATCGCGAACCGTGAGTTCGACATGATCACGGCCGAGAACGAGATGAAGATGGACGCGACGGAGCCGTCGCAGAACAGCTTCAACTACTCCCAGGGCGACCAGATCGTCAGCTGGGCGACGAGCCGTGGCAAGCAGGTCCGCGGGCACGCCCTCGCGTGGCACTCGCAGCAGCCGGGCTGGATGCAGAACATGTCGGGCTCCGCGCTCCGCCAGGCGATGCTCAACCACGTGACGCAGGTCGCGACGCACTACCGCGGCAAGATCTACGCGTGGGACGTCGTGAACGAGGCGTTCGCCGACGGCAGCTCGGGCGCGCGACGCGACTCGAACCTGCAGCGCACCGGCAACGACTGGATCGAGGCGGCGTTCCGCGCAGCCCGGGCCGCCGACCCGGGCGCCAAGCTCTGCTACAACGACTACAACACCGACAACTGGAGCCACGCGAAGACGCAGGCCGTCTACAGCATGGTCCGCGACTTCAAGGCGCGGGGGGTGCCGATCGACTGCGTCGGTTTCCAGGCGCACTTCAACTCGGGCAACCCGGTGCCGAGCAACTACCACACGACGCTCCAGAACTTCGCCGACCTGGGCGTCGACGTGCAGATCACCGAGCTCGACATCGAGGGCTCCGGCTCCTCCCAGGCCGAGCAGTACCGTGGCGTCGTCCAGGCGTGCATGGCCGTGTCGCGCTGCACCGGTATCACGGTCTGGGGCGTGCGGGACACCGACTCGTGGCGCGCGTCCGGCACCCCGCTGCTGTTCGACGGGAACGGCAACAAGAAGGCCGCCTACACCGCCGTGCTCGACCAGCTCAACAGCGGCGGCGGGACGCCCGGCGGCCCTGGGGAGAACCCGGGCGGGGACGGCTCCTGCACGGTGACGGTCACGCGGGGCGACTCCTGGGGCGACCGCTTCAACGCGACCTTCCAGGTCTCGGGCGCCTCGGACTGGACCGTGACCATCCGCACCGGCTCCGGCCAGAGCCTCCAGAACTCCTGGAACGCCGCGGTCTCCGGCACCAGCGGCACCCTCACCGCGACACCGAACGGCAACGGCGACGCCTTCGGCATCACGCTCTACTCGAACGGCAACACCACTCTCCCCACCGCCACCTGTGCGTCGGCCTCCGGCGGCGGGGGCGAGAGCTGCACCGTGACCGTGACCCGGGGCGACTCCTGGGGCGACCGCTTCAACGCGACCTTCCAGGTCTCGGGCGCCTCGGACTGGACCGTGACCATCCGCACCGGCTCCGGCCAGAGCCTCCAGAACTCCTGGAACGCCGCGGTCTCCGGCACCAGCGGCACCCTCACCGCGACACCGAACGGTAACGGCGACGCCTTCGGCATCACGCTGTACTCGAACGGCAACACCACTCTCCCGACGGCCACCTGCTCGGCCTGACGGGGCGCCGGGGTGGCGGGACCGTCCGTCCCGCCACCCCGGCGGAGGCCCGCAGCGCGGTCGCACACCGCCCGGGCCCGGCCATGACCGGCCACGACGCCCCCACGCCTGAGGTCGCTCAGAGCCCCGTCTCGGCGTAGAAGCCCTCGATGTGGGCCCGGACAGCGCGCGCGGCACGATCGCCGTCGCCCGCAGTCACGGCCGCCAGGACGGCGCGGTGCTCGGCGCGCAGGCGCTCGGCGGTCCGCTCCCAGGACGGCAGGGTCGCGCTCCCCTGGGCGACGTACGACTCGATCGCGCCGCGCAGGCCGGTCATCACCGCCTCGACGAGCGGGTTGCCCGCGAGCCGCACGAGCAGCACGTGGAACGACGCGTCGAGCTCGCGGAACTCCTCGGCCGCGAGCGCCGGATCGTCCATGCGGTCGAGCAGCGCGCCCACCGCAGCGAGCGCCGCGGTGACCTCCCGTGCGCCCGCCCCCGGGTCGGACCCCTCCTGGCCGGGGCCAGGCCCGGCGACGATCCGCTCGGCCGCCGCGCGGGCGGCCCACGTCTCGAGGAGCACGCGGGTCTCGACCACGTCGCGCACGGCGAGCGTCCCCGACGCGACGTGCAGCCGCACGGCTGCCCCGAGGCCCGCGGCGGGCCGGTCGACGACGGTCGCCCCGGCGTCGGGCCCGGACCCTACGGCGGTGCGCACGATGCCCATGGCCTCGAGGACGCGGATCGCCTCGCGGACCGAGGGGCGCGAGACGCTCAGCTCCTCGGCGAGCGCGCGCTCGGCCGGGAGCCGCTCGCCGAGCGCCCAGCGGCCCGCGGCGAGGTCCGCCTCGATGCGGGCGAGGACGCGTTCGTGGGTGCGCACCCGCCCAGGGTAGGCGACCTCGCGGCACTGTGGTCAGACCTCATGCGGTCGCGTGGTCTACAGTGGGCGATCTGTGGTCAGACCACAGCCGCGGCGCCTCACCGCGGCGGTCTCGGCAGGCGGCACGGACGCGGCCCGGCGAGACTGGACCGACTCGCCCTCCCTCGGAGCAACGATGCGCATAGCCCTCACCGCGACCTGCATCGGCGACGTGATGTTCCCCCAGGCACCGCGCGCCACCGCCCTTCTCCTCGAGCGCCTCGGCCACGAGGTGTTCTTCCCCGAGCGGCAGGCCTGCTGCGGCCAGATGCACGTCAACACGGGGTACCTCGACGAGGCGGTGCCCGTGGTGCGCAACCACGTCGAGGCGTTCTCCCCCGTGCTCGACGGCGAGTGGGACGCGGTCGTCGTCCCGTCCGGGTCGTGCACCGGGTCCGTGCGGCACCAGCAGGGCATGGTGTGCCGGCGCGCCGGGCTCGACGCCCTCGCGCGCACCGCCGACGCGGTCGCCGCGAAGACGTACGAGCTGTCCGAGCTGCTCGTGGACGTGCTCGGCGTGACCGACGTCGGCGCCTACTTCCCGCATCGCGTCACGTACCACCCGACGTGCCACTCGCTGCGCATGCTCCACGTGGGTGACAAGCCGCTGCGGCTCCTGCGGGCCGTCGAGGGGATCGACCTCGTCGAGCTGCCCGCGGCCGAGGCGTGCTGCGGGTTCGGCGGCACGTTCGCGCTGAAGAACGCCGAGACGTCGACGGCGATGCTCGCCGACAAGATGACGCACGTGAAGGCGACCGGGGCCGAGGTCCTCACCGCGGGCGACGCGTCGTGCCTCATGCACATCGGCGGCGGGCTCTCGCGCATCCGCGCGGGCGTCCGCACGCTGCACCTCGCGGAGATCCTCGCGTCCACCAAGGACGCGCCCGCCCCCGCCGGGGTCGGACCGGCGACGCGCGGGGGTGCCCGGTGAGCCGCACGTTCCTCGGCCTGCCCGTTCGCCGCGGCGCGCGCACCCTGCCCGACGACGTCGCCCGCCCAGGCGGGCACGGCACCTCGGCGGGCGCAGGGGCGGCGTCGGACGCGTTCGGCGACGTGCCGCACCCGGACGCCCCGCTGCGCTGGGGCGGGTCGTTCCCCGACGCGGCGCGCGAGGCGCTCCAGAACACGCAGCTGCGGCGCAACCTCGCGCACGCGACGTCGACAATCCGGGCCAAGCGCGCCGCCGTCGTCGGTGAGGTGCCGGACTGGGAGGCGCTGCGCGACGCGGGCTCCGCGATCAAGACCGAGGTCATGGCGCGCCTGCCCGAGCTCCTCGAGGAGCTGGAGCGCAACGTCGTGGCGCGCGGCGGCGTCGTGCACTGGGCGCGCGACGCGGACGAGGCGAACCGGATCGTCGCGGACCTCGTGAAGGCGAAGGGGGTCGACGAGGTCGTCAAGGTGAAGTCCATGGCGACGCAGGAGATCGGGCTCAACGAGGCGCTCGCCGCCGAGGGCGTCGCGGCGTACGAGACGGACCTCGCCGAGCTCATCGTCCAGCTCGCCGACGACATGCCGTCGCACATCCTCGTGCCCGCGATCCACCGCAACCGCGCGGAGATCCGCGAGATCTTCCTCGCGCGCATGGGCGACGCCCCGCCCGACCTCTCCGACGTCCCGCGCGAGCTCGCCATGGCCGCGCGCGCCCACCTGCGCCGCAAGTTCCTCTCGGCGAAGGTCGCGATCAGCGGCGCGAACTTCGGCGTCGCGGACACGGGGACGCTGACCGTCGTCGAGTCCGAGGGGAACGGGCGCATGTGCCTCACGCTCCCCGAGACGCTCATCACCGTCATGGGGATCGAGAAGGTCGTGCCGACGTTCACCGACCTCGAGGTGTTCCTCCAGCTCCTGCCGCGGTCGTCCACGGGCGAGCGCATGAACCCGTACACGTCCCTCTGGACGGGCGTCACGCCCGGCGACGGCCCGCAGGAGTTCCACCTCGTCCTGCTCGACAACGGGCGCACGGACGTCCTCGCCGACGAGGTCGGGCGGGCCGCGCTGCACTGCATCCGGTGCTCGGCGTGCCTCAACGTGTGCCCGGTGTACGAGCGGGTGGGCGGCCACGCGTACGGGTCGGTGTACCCCGGCCCGATCGGCGCGATCCTCACCCCGCAGCTCACCAAGTCGTCGGGCGGGCTCTCCGGCCATCACGACCCCAACGCGTCCCTCCCCTACGCGTCGACGCTGTGCGGCGCGTGTTACGAGGTGTGCCCCGTGAAGATCGACATCCCGTCGATCCTCGTCGAGCTCCGGGCGCGCGAGGTCGACGCCGACCGCGGCCGCCCCACCGGCTGGGGCGCCGCGATGAAGGCGGCCTCGTTCGTCATGTCCGACGCGCGGCGGTTCGAGCTCGCGGAGAAGGCGGCCGGGCTGGGCCGCGTCGTCGCGGGTCCGAAGGGCCGGATCTCGACCCTCCCGCCGCCCGCGTCCGCCTGGACCCGCTCGCGTGACCTCCCGGCACCGGCGAAGCAGACCTTCCGCGACTGGTGGCGCGACCGCCCCGCCCCCGCACCCGCACCCCCACCCGCCGAACCCGGGGATACGGGTGGGTTCGGCGCCGCGGCGACCGACAACCCCGGGTTCGGCGAGGGGGGCGAGGGCCGATGAGCGCGCGCGACGACGTCCTCGCCCGCGTGCGCGCCGCGCTCGGCGGGTCGACGACGGCCGGCTCGGCGGCGTCCGGCTCCGTCCCGCGGGCGTACCGCGAGCGCGGCGACCTCGCGCCGGGGTCTCCGGAGGCCGTCGACGTCCTCGTCGACCGGCTCGTCGACTACCGGGCGCACGTGCACGTGGCCGCCACGGCAAGCGAGGTGGCCACCATCGTCGGCGACCTGCTCGCGGACGCGGGCGCCGTCGTCGTGCCGCCAGGGCTCGACGCCGCGTGGCTGGGCGAGCTCGGCGCCGGGACCGCCGTCGTGCCCGACGCGCGCGACGACCCCCGCACGCCCGACGAGCTGGACCGGGTGGACGCCGTCGTCACGGCCGCGCGCGTCGCGATCGCCGACACCGGCACGATCGTGCTGGACGGCGAGCCGGACCAGGGCCGGCGCGCGATCACGCTCGTCCCCGACCTGCACGTGTGCGTCGTGCGCACCGACCAGGTGGTGCAGACCGTGCCCGAGGCCGTGCGGCTGCTCGCCGCGCACCCCGAGCGACCGCAGACGTGGATCAGCGGTCCCAGCGCGACGAGCGACATCGAGCTCTCACGCGTCGAGGGCGTCCACGGCCCGCGCACCCTCCACGTGGTCCTCGCCCCGCCGAGGTAGAGCCCGGGTCAGCCGAGGTAGAGGCGTGGTCACGACCAGGCCTCTACCTCGCGGACCAGGCCTCTACCTCGGCCACCCGGCCCTCATGGCCGACGGCGGTGGCGCACCTCCGCGAGGACGGTCGCCAGACGCGCCGGGAAGTCGTCCGGCGTGCCGGACGGGAGCGCGTCGACCGGGAACCACGCGACGTCCTCGCTCTCGTCGCTCACGGCCGTCCGCGCGTCGGGGTCGGCGAACGCGACGAAGCCGACGTCCCAGTGCGTGCGGCACGTCCCGAACGCCGCGGCGAGGTCGTGGCGGTGCACGTCGACCGGCGCGGCCGGGGCGACGGACCGGTGCCCGGCACCGGGGCGGTCGCCCGGGTCGGTGGACGGCTCGGGGTCCGGGTCGAACGGGACGAGGTCGTCGAGGCCGCTCTCCTCGCGCGCCTCGCGGAACGCGGCGCCCGCGAGCGTCGTGTCGCCGGGCTCGGTGTGCCCTCCCACCTGGACCCAGAACTGGCCCTTGCGGTGGAAGCAGAGCAGGACGCGGTCCAGGTCCGGGCTGAGCACGAAGCAGCTCGCCGTGAGGTGCTGCGGTCCGCCGTCGCGCCGCACCGCGTCGGCACGCGCGCCGGACCCACCGTCGCCGCGGAGGAACGTGCGGTACTCGGCCGCGAGCGCCGCCTGCTCCTCGTCGGCCGGCTCCCACCGGTCGAGGCGGGCGAGGGCGTCACGGGCGAGCAGGGCGGCGGGGTCGAGAGCGGTCACCGGGGAAGGCTACGCGGCGCGCGTGACCGCCCCCGTGCGGCGCTGCGAGAATGGGGTCCCGTGAGCGACCCTCAGCACGACGACGCCGGCCCGGTCGAGACCGGCACGAGCCCGGTGACCGACGACCTCGGCAGGGACCCCGCGCTGTTCGACCTCCCGCCGGGGTCGCGCGAGGTGCCGACGCGCGTCGTGCTCCTCACGGGCGCGTCCGGCTCGGGCAAGACGTCGCTCACGCGGCGCCTCGGCCTCCCGGTCGTCGCGCTCGACGACTTCTACCTCGACCACGACCACCCCGGTCTGCCGATGCGGTTCGGGATCGTCGACTGGGACGACCCTCGCTCGTGGGACGCGCGGGGCGCGGTCACGGCGCTCGTCGACATCGCGCGGACGGGGCACGCGGACGTGCCGGTCTACGACATCCCCACGTCGACCCGCACCGGCACGACGCACCTCGACGTGACGGGCTCGCGGGTCGTGCTGGCCGAGGGGATCTTCGCGGCGGAGATCGTCGCCGCGCTGCGCACCGAGGACGTGCTCGCCGACGCGATCTGCTTGCGCCGCAACCGCCTGGTGACCTTCTGGTTCCGGCTGCTGCGCGACCTCGCGGAGATGCGCAAGCCGCCGCTCACGCTGTTCCGGCGCGGATGGGCGCTGCTGCGGGCCGAGCCGGGCTTCGTCCGGCACTGGACGTCGCTCGGCTGCCGTGCGCTGACACCCGCGCAGGCGGAGAAGGAGATCCGCGCCCTGCTCGTCCGGCCGTCGACCTAGCCGTCAGGCCAGCGGGTCGGCGATCTCGACCGTCGCGACGGACGGGCCGCCGCAGCCGGAGCCGAAGTCGCCGGTCGTCGGCAGGAACTCCGGATCCACCTCCTGCTCGACGACGACGTCACCGGACGCGAGCTCCACGACGCGCACGACGATCGGGCCGACCGGGCCGTTCAGCGCGGAGCCCGTCCACTCTCCGCGCGACGGCTCGGCCGGTGCGTCCTCCGCCGTCGCCTCGGGCGTGGTCTCGACAGCGTCCGGCTGGTCCAGCTGGTCCGGGTGCACGGGGACCGTCGTGGGGATCGGCTCAGGGTCGATCGAGATCGTCCCGTCGCGGACCAGCCCGCAGGGTTCGACGCCGACGCAGCTCACGGCGACGCCGTAGGCGTCCCGATCCGGCCAGGAGTCGTCGAGCCGGACCTCGAGGCGCGCCACGTAGCCGACCGCGGGGCACGCGGTGACGAGGCCTCCCGGGCCGCCGCACGCGGACAGCACGGCGACGAGCAGCGCTGCGGCGAGTCCGTGCGCACCCCGTCGTCCCCGTCGGTCGCTCGTCATCGCCGTCCCTCCGCCCGCACGTCGGCTCTCGTCCAGCACCTGTCGCGAGCGGCCGGATCCTTGCACGGGAACGGGGCCCACGCGGGTCCGGCGAGCGTGGCAGCGGCCCCACCCCGGTCGTGATCCAGAGCCTTCCCTCACGGCTCGGCGGGCAGCGTCCCCACGACGATCGTCGCGCCGATCTCCTCGTCCCGGACGACGCGGGCCCGCAGTCCCGCACCCTCCAGGACACCGACGGCGCCCGCGGCCTGCCGCTCGCCCGACTCGGTGAGCAGGTGTCCGCCGGGCACGAGCCAGTCCGGCGCCTCGGCCGCGACGCGACGCAGCACGTCCAGCCCGTCACCCCCGCCGTCGAGCGCGACGTGCGCCTCGTGGTCGCGCGCCTCGCGCGGCAGGAGCGGTATCTCGCCCGTCGGGACGTACGGCACGTTGGCGAGGAGGAGGTCGACCCGGCCGCGCAGACCGGCGGGGAGCGGGTCGAAGAGGTCTCCCTCGTGCACGGTGCCGGCGACGGCCGCGACGTTCCGGGCGGCGCACGCGACCGCGGCCGGGTCGACGTCGCTCGCGTGCAGCACGACGGCCGACTCCCGCGCGAGGTCGGTCGCGGTCGCGAGGCCGAGCGCCCCCGCGCCGCAGCACAGGTCCACCACGACGACGGGCGACCCGCCGGCGTCACCGTCCGCTGCGCCGTCGGGCAGCCCGGCCGACACGCCACCCGCGGCCTGCCGCCCGAGCGCGACCGCCTCGTCGACGAGCAGCGTGGTGCGCTGGCGCGGCACGAACACCCCGGGGTCGACGGCGACGCGGAGCCCGTGGAAGTCGACGTACCCGAGCACGTGCTCGAGCGGCTCGCCCGCGACGCGGCGCGCGACGAGCGCCTCGAGGTGCGCGTCGTCGTCCGCCCGCTCGGCCAGGAGCGCGGCCTCGTCCTCCGCGAAGACGCACCCGGCGGCGCGCAGGCGGGCGACGAGGTCGTCGAGCTGTCTCTGGTCCACGTCCGGACGGTACTCCGGGCCGGGCTCCGTCCGCGCGGGCGTCGCCCCCTTCGCCGCGAGATCGACCCGCGGTTCCGAGATCGACCCTCGGTATGTCGAGCTCGCGGCGCACGGGTCGATCCGGGGGGCGCCGTTCAGTCCCGCAGGAGCGGGAGGAGCCGGGTGCCCTGGCGCTCGATCTCGCGCAGGTACGGGGTGTCGGAGAGGACGAAGTGCGTGACGCCGAGGTCCTGGTAGCGCCGCAGCGACTTCGCGACGTCCTCCGCCGAGCCGACGAGCCACGTCGTGCCTGCACCCCCGCCGCCGAACCGGCCGGGCGTCGTCCAGAGGTTGTCGTCGAGCACCTCGCCGCGTGCCGCGAGGTCGAGCAGGCGCTGCTGCCCGACGGCGGTGCGCCGCCCCCGGTCGCGCGCGGACCACGCCCCGGCCTCCGGCGACCGCGCGGCCAGCTCCGCGACCTTCGCCTCGGCGTCGGCCCACGCCGCCTCGGTGGTGTCACGCACGAACGTCGTGATCCGCAGGCCGAACTCGAGCGGGGCGTGCTCGCGCCCCAGGTCGGCGCTCAGCCGCTTGAGACGATCGATGCGCTCCGCGATCCCGTCGAGCGGCTCTCCCCAGAAGAGCTGCACGTCGGCCTCGGTCGCGGCGACCCGCTCCGCGGCCCCCGACGCGCCGCCGAAGTAGATCCGCGGGTGGGCGCGGCCGCCGCGGACGACAGGCCGCGGTCCCAGCGCCGAGCGCGTCACCGAGAAGTGCTCGCCCGCATACGTGACCTCCTCCTGCGTCCACAGGCGCCGCACGATCTGCAAGAACTCCCGAGTGCGCGCGTACCGGTGCGCCGGGTCCGCCTCGGCATCGCCGTACGCCTCCTGCCCGTCGGTGCCGGAGACGATGTTGACGCGCAGCCGGCCACCGCTGAGGTGGTCCAGCGTCGCGGCGGCGGACGCGAAGTGCGCGGGCCGCCAGAACCCGGGCCGGATCGCGACGAGCGGCTCGAACGTCGTGGTGCGGGCGGCGAGCGCCGTCGCGACCGTGAACGTGTCGGGACGCCCCCAGCTCGTCCCGAGCAGCGCGCCCGCGAACCCGTGGCGTTCCAGGGCGTGCGCGTGGCTCGTCAGGGTGTCGAGGCTGTTGTGGTCCTGGACCGTGTCGTCCCCGCGGTGCCCGGGACGGACCTGGTTCGGGATGTACCAGAGGTGCTCGGCGCTCACGCGAGGGCCTCCTCGAGGACTCGCGCGCCGCCGTCGGACGAGGCTCCCACGTACCGGTTGGTGGGCCGCTCGAGCCCGTAGTGCTCGCGCAGCGTGCGGCCCTCGTACTCCTCCCGGAACAAGCCGCGCTCGCGCAGCACGGGCAGCACGTGCTCGACGAACTGCTCGAGCCCCGACGGCAGCACCGCGGGCATGATGTTGAACCCGTCGGCGGCCTCGGCGTCGTACCACTCCTGGATCGCGTCGGCGACCTGCTCGGGCGTGCCCGCGAACGTGCGGTGCCCGCGGCCGCCGCCGAGGCGCCCGATGAGCTGGCGCACCGTGAGCCGCTCGCGGCGCGCGAGCTCGACGATCAGCGTGTACCGGCTCTTGGCACCCTCGATCTCGTCCTCGGACGGCAGGTCGGCGGGCAGCTCGCGGTCGAGCGGCAGGTCCTCGGGCGCGAGGCGCAGCGTCCTCGCGAGCTGGGCGCGGGCGTACTCGGGGACGATGAGCTCGTCGAGCTCGCGTTCCTGCGCGAGCGCCTCCGCCTCGGTGGACCCGATGACGGGGACGATGCCGGGCAGGATCTTCACCGTCCCCGGGTCCCGCCCGACGGCGACCGCCCGGGCCTTGAGGTCGCGGTAGAACGCCTGGGCGTCGTCGAGCGTCTGGTGCGCGGTGAACACCGCCTCGGCGTAGCGCGCGGCAAGGTCCTTGCCGTCCTCGGACGACCCGGCCTGCACGATGAGCGGCCGCGCCTGCGGCGAGCGCGGCGTCGTGAGCGCACCGTGCACGGAGAAGTGCGTGCCGACGTGGCCGGGCGCGTGGATCTTGGCCGGGTCCGCCCACACGCCCGCGGCCTTGTCGGCGAGCACGGCGTCGTCCTCCCACGAGTCCCAGAGGCGGAACGCGACGTCGAGGAACTCCGCGGCGCGCTCGTACCGCACGGCGTGCGACGGCTGGTCGTCGAGGCCGAAGTTCCGCGCGATCTCCGGCCCCGCCGTCGTGACGACGTTCCACCCGGCCCGGCCCCCCGAGACGTGGTCGATCGACGCGAAGCGCCGCGCGAGGTTGTACGGCGAGTTGTACGTCGTCGAGGCGGTGGCGATGAGGCCGATGCGCTCGGTCACGGTCGCGATCGCCGTCAGGACGATGAGCGGGTCGAGCGAGCCCGCCGGGCGTCGCCCGACGTCGGACCGCAGCCCAGGGCCGTCCGCGAAGAAGATCGAGTCGAGCTTCCCCGCCTCCGCGACGTGCGCGAGGCGCTGGAGGTGCGCGATGTTCGTCGACGTCCACGACGGGTCGCTCTCGGGCAGCCGCCACGACGCCTCGTGGTGGCCGGTGCTCATGAGGAACGCGTTGAGGTGCAGTCGGCCGGGTCGGTGGCCCGAGGGGGCGTGGTAGGTCATGCGGCGGTGTCCTTCCGGTCGGAGGTCGTCGAGGCGTCACGGACGACGCCGAGCGCGTCGAGCAGGTCGGTGCGGAGCCGGGCGAAGCGGGGGTCCGCGGGGTCGCGGGCCTCGGTGGGTCCGTAGCTCCGGTCGATGCGACGCTCGGCCGCGATCCGTCCCTCGTCCAGCACGACGACGCGGTCCGCGAGGACGATCGCCTCGTCCACGTCGTGCGTCACGAGCAGGACGGCGGGGCGGTGCCGGGCGCACAGGTCGCGCAGCAGCACGTGCATGCGGATGCGGGTCAGGGCGTCGAGCGCGCCGAACGGCTCGTCGGCGAGCAGGAGCCGCGGCGAGCGCACGAGCGAGCGGGCGAGCGACACGCGCTGCTGCTCGCCGCCCGAGAGCTGGTGCGGCCACGCGCGCTCACGCCCGGCCAGCCCCACCTCGGCGAGGCTGGCGCGGCCGGCCTCGCGCGCGGCACCCCGCGAGAGGCTGCGTGCGGCGCCGCGCGACGAGGCTCGCGGGCCGCCGTCGAGCCCGAGCACGACGTTGTCCAGCACGCGCGCCCACGGCAGGAGCCGCGAGTCCTGGAAGACGACGGACACCTGGTCCGGCACGACGACCTCGCCCGAGCCCGCGACCCCGTGGTCGAGCGCGGCGAGCGCGCGCAGGAGCGTGCTCTTGCCGGAGCCCGAGCGGCCCAGGATCGCGACGAACTCGCCGTCGTCCACGGTGAGGTCGAGGTGGTCGAGGATCCGCTGCTCCCCGTAGGACCGCACGAGCGAGCGGACCCGCACCGCCGCGCCCGCCGTCGTCGGGCGGCCCTCCTCCACGGTCAGTCCTCCAGCGTGCGCCGCCATGACAGCACCCTCCTCTGGAGGAGGCGGACGGCGAGGTCCGCGGAGTAGCCCAGCACGCCGTAGACCACGAGGCCGACGAGGATGATCTCCGTCTGCCCGTACGTCCGGGCGAGCTCCATCATGTAGCCGATGCCGGCCGTCGCGTTGACCTGCTCGACGACGACGAGCGCGAGCATCGACCCCGTGACCGCGAACCGCAGCCCGAGGAAGAACCCGGGCAGTGCCCCGGGCAGGATCACCCGGCGCACGAACTGCCACCGCGAGAGCTGCACCGTCTCGGCGAGCTCGACGTAGCGGCTGTCGATGGCCCGCAGCCCGTTGTGCGTGTGCAGGTAGATCGGGATGAGCACGCCGAGCGCGATGGTGATGACCTTCATCTCCTCGCCGATCCCGAACCACAGGATGAGCAGCGGCAGGAGCGCGAGGTTGGGGATCGCGCGCTTGACCTGGATCGGGCCGTCGAGCACGGCGTCGCCGACCCGGCTCAGCCCGGCGGCGAGCGCGAGCACGACGCCCGCGACGATGCCGAACGCGAGGCCGAGCGCCGCACGCGTGAGCGACACCCCGAGGTGCGCGCCGAGCTTGCCGTTCGCGACGAGCTCCGCGCCCGTCGTGACGACCGTCCACGGCGCGGAGAGCACGCGCGGGTCGATGAGCCCCGTCGCGGACCCGACCGACCAGACGCCCACGAGGAGCGTCACCCCGACGAGCGCCGCGAGCGGGATCGGCCGGCCGAGCCCCAGGCGCGTGCCGCGGGGACGCACGTCCGTGGTGGTCGCGGGTGCGTCGTCGAGCCTCGGGACGGCGAGGTCCACCCGGTCGACGACGGCCGCGCTCACTGCGTGCCCCCGTCGCGCGCCGCTGCCGCAGCCTCACCCGCGACGGGGCCGAAGCGCTCGTCGAACAGGTCGGTGGCGTCGAACGTCTCGTGGTCGAGCTCGGTCGCGAGCAGGTCGATCGTCGCCTGCGTGCGCTCGATGCCCTCGGTGAGGTCGGACGGGATGTCCGGGACCGGCGCGTGGTCGATGAGGTACTGCGCGTCCTCCTCGCTCAGCCCCTGGTCCTCGATGTAGTACCCCTGCTTCCACTCCTCGGGGTGCTCGTCGACCCAGACCTTCGCCGCCGCCCACGCGGCGACGTACTCGCGCAGCGCCGCGGCCTTGGCGGGGTCCTCGACGACCTCCGTCGGACCGTAGAGGTGCGAGGCGTCGTCGCGCAGGTGGTGCTTGACCGACGTCGCGCCCTCGCTCTCGTACTTGTCGAGGTAGCGGAAGAGCTGCGTGCCGCCGAGGGGCGCGACGTCGACCTCGCCCGCCGCGAGCGCCGTCGAGTACACGTCACCGGTGCTCGGCAGCTCGACCAGCTCGACGTCCTCCTGCGTGAGTCCCGCCGCCTGCAGCGCCTTGAGCACGATCGCCCCCTGCGCCTGACCCGGGCTGAACGCGATGCGGTGGCCGCGGAAGTCCTCGAGGGAGTCGAGCTCGACGCCCGGCGCGCCCGCGAACTCGTAGATCGGCGCGTCCTCCCAGTTCTCGCGGTAGATCGACGCGTAGATCTGCACGTCCAGGCCCGTCCACGTCGCGTGGATCGGCGGGATCTCGGCCACCGCGCCGACGTCGAGCGAGCCGGCGCGGAAGGCCTCGGTCGTTGCGGGGCCGCCGGAGATGTTGGCCCACTCGACCTCGAACGAGAAGTCGCTGTCGAGGTCGTCGCCGGCCAGCTCGAAGGCCTTCTGCGTCGTCGGGTCGCCGATCCGCAGGACCGTGCCCTCGGGCACCTCGGTGGGCAGGTCGGCGTCGGCGGCGAGGGCCGTGCCGTCGGCCGGGTCCGTGCCGCCGGACGCCTGGGCGGCACCGCACGCACTCGTCGCGAGCAGCGCGGCGAGCCCGAGCGCGACGGCGGTCGCGCTGCGGCGGCCCGGCAGACGGTCCGACGTGGGGCCGGGCGGTGCGGAGGGACGGACGAGCGGGTGTGCGGGCATGACGAGTCCTCTCGGGGAGGGCGCACGGGGCATGCGGAGGCCGCGCGCGGGAGGTGAGGTGGTGAACGGGCCCGACGGCGGCCGGGGCGGCTGTCGGTCAGTGCGTCGACGTGCTCAGCGGCACGGGGTCGGACGACACGCGAGGCCCGGCACGTGCCCGGCGTCGGCGGCGGGGACGGCGACAAGGCCCCCCGGTGTCGTCTGCATGCGGGCGACTGTGCCAGCACGCGCACCACCCGGAAAGAGGCACCGCGCCCCGTCCCACGAGGAGGACGAACGTAACGCCGTGCAACGCCCGCACCGAGAACGAACTCTGGCTGCCGGAGGGAGAACCCTGGTCCCACGAGGTAGAGCCCTGGTCGGCCGAGGTAGAGCCCTGGTCGGCCGAGGTAGAGCCCTGGTCGGCCGAGGTAGAGCCCTGGTCGGCCGAGGTAGAGCCCTGGTCGGCCGAGGTAGAGCCCTGGTCGGCCGAGGTAGAGCCCTGGTCGGTCGAGGTAGAGCCGTGGTCATCGCGTCCGACAGCGGTCGGCGGTCTGCGCCCCCGGGCTGTCCGGCATGGTCGTGCCCGACGGCGGTCGGTCGCCAGCCCGGGTCGGGACGCCGTCCGACGCGGCCGGGTCGCCGATCGTCACGGGGAGCGCACCGGTCCGCCTCCCGGTGGCGAAGGCCCGACGAGACGAGGCGCGCAAGCTCGACACCGCGAGCAGTCGCCCGGGTGAGCCACGACCAGGGCGAGACGACGCCGGGCGGGGTGGGTGGTGGTGCCGCGTCGTGGCGGGCCTGGAACGAGGGATCGTCCGGAGTGAGCCGGCGAACGCAGGACGATCCCGACCGAGAGCACGGGAGCCGCGAGGAACGAGCGGCGCATGGTCGACGGGGCACCACCACCCACCCCGACCACCCAGGGCGACCACACGCCGTCGGGCATGACCACGGCTCTACCTCGTGCGACCACGGCTCTACCTCACGCGACCACGGCTCTACCTCACGCGACCACGGCTCTACCTCGACCGACCACGGCTCTACCTCGACCGACCACGGCTCTACCTCACGCGACCACGGCTCTACCTCACGCGACCACGGCTCTACCTCGGCCGACCACGGCTCTACCTCGGCGGGACGACGACGGGCCCCGACCCTCCCGGAGGAGGATCGGGGCCCGTGTGTCAGGCGCTGCCGTGCGGCAGGCGAGGCAGGCTCAGGAGCGGATCACTCAGCGCCGGCCTGGAGCTCGCCCGTCGGGGGCAGGTCGCGGACCGAGACGCCGGTGGGGGCGTCGAGCGCGGCGGCCGCGCCCACGCTCACCGGGCCGCGGTCGTGCTCGCCCTTGGAGACACCCCGGAAGGTGAACTCCCCGAGCAGGCCCTCGCCGTCGGCGTCCACGAGGACGATCTCACCGGCCTTGAGCTCGCCGAACAGGATCTTCTCGGACAGCACGTCCTCGATGTCGCGCTGGATCGCGCGACGCAGCGGACGGGCGCCCAGGACCGGGTCGTAGCCCTTCTCGGCGAGCAGGACCTTCGCCGCCGGGGTGAGCTCGATGCCCATGTCCTTGTCCCGCAGGCGGGCGTCGAGACGGGCGATCATGAGGTCGACGATCTGGATGATCTCGGCCTGCGAGAGCTGCGGGAAGACCACCACGTCGTCGACACGGTTGAGGAACTCGGGCCGGAAGTGCTGCTTGAGCTCGTCGTTGACCTTCGCCTTCATGCGCTCGTACGACGTGACCAGGTCGCCGCCGGCGTTGAAGCCGGTCTGGACGCCCTTGGCGATGTCCCGCGTGCCGAGGTTGGTCGTCATGATGATGACGGTGTTCTTGAAGTCCACGACGCGACCCTGCGAGTCGGTCAGGCGACCGTCCTCGAGGATCTGCAGGAGCGAGTTGAAGATGTCGGCGTGAGCCTTCTCCACCTCGTCGAACAGGACGACCGAGAACGGCTTGCGCCGCACCTTCTCGGTGAGCTGGCCACCCTCGTCGTACCCGACGTAGCCGGGAGGCGAGCCGAACAGCCGCGAGACGGTGTGCTTCTCGGAGAACTCCGACATGTCGAGCTGGATGAGCGCGTCCTCGTCCCCGAAGAGGAACTCGGCGAGCGCCTTGGCCAGCTCGGTCTTCCCGACGCCGGTCGGGCCGGCGAAGATGAACGACCCACCGGGGCGCTTGGGGTCCTTGAGGCCCGCACGCGTGCGGCGGATGGCCTGCGACAGCGCCTTGATCGCGGCCTCCTGGCCGACGACGCGCTTGTGCAGCTCGTCCTCCATGTGCAGCAGGCGGCTGGACTCCTCCTCGGTGAGCTTGAAGACCGGGATGCCCGTGGCCATGGCCAGGACCTCGGCGATCAGCTCCTCGTCCACCTCCGCGACGGTGTCCAGGTCACCGGACTTCCACGCCTTCTCCTTGTCGGCGCGCTTCGCGGTGAGCTGCTTCTCCTTGTCGCGCAGGCCGGCGGCCTTCTCGAAGTCCTGCGCGTCGATCGCGGACTCCTTCTCGCGACGCGCCTCGGCGATCTCCTCGTCGAGCTCCTTGAGCTCCGGCGGGGCCGTCATGCGGCGGATGCGCAGGCGCGCGCCCGCCTCGTCGATGAGGTCGATCGCCTTGTCCGGGAGGAACCGGTCGTTGATGTACCGGTCCGCGAGCGTGGCCGCGGAGACGAGCGCGGAGTCCGTGATGGACACGCGGTGGTGCGCCTCGTAGCGGTCGCGCAGGCCCTTGAGGATCTCGATCGCGTGCGTGAGCGACGGCTCGGCGACCTGGATCGGCTGGAAGCGGCGCTCCAGCGCCGGGTCCTTCTCGACGTGCTTGCGGTACTCGTCGAGCGTGGTCGCGCCGATGGTCTGGAGCTCGCCGCGCGCCAGCATCGGCTTGAGGATGCTCGCGGCGTCGATCGCGCCCTCGGCGGCACCCGCCCCGACGAGGGTGTGGATCTCGTCGATGAACAGGATGATGTCGCCGCGCGTGCGGATCTCCTTGAGCACCTTCTTGAGGCGCTCCTCGAAGTCACCGCGGTAGCGCGAGCCGGCCACGAGCGCGCCGAGGTCGAGCGTGTAGAGCTGCTTGTCCTTGAGCGTCTCGGGCACGTCGCCGCGCACGATGTCCTGGGCCAGGCCCTCGACGACGGCGGTCTTGCCGACGCCGGGCTCGCCGATCAGCACCGGGTTGTTCTTGGTGCGGCGGCTCAGCACCTGCATGACGCGCTCGATCTCGAGGCTGCGCCCGATGACGGGGTCGAGCTTGCCCTCGCGCGCAGCCTGGGTGAGGTTGCGCCCGAACTGGTCGAGCACGGCCGACCCGGACGGCTGACCCTCGGCGGGGCCGCCCGCGGCGACGGGCTCCTTGCCCTGGTAGCCGGACAGGAGCTGGATGACCTGCTGGCGCACCTTGTTGAGGTCGGCGCCCATCTTGGTCAGGACCTGGGCTGCGACACCCTCGCCCTCGCGGATGAGGCCGAGCAGGATGTGCTCGGTGCCGATGTAGTTGTGGCCGAGCTGGAGCGCCTCGCGCAGCGACAGCTCGAGCACCTTCTTGGCGCGCGGCGTGAACGGGATGTGCCCGCTCGGGGCCTGCTGGCCCTCGCCGATGATCTCGGTCACCTGGGTGCGGACGCCGTCGAGGGAGATCCCGAGGGACTCCAGCGCCTTGGCCGCGACACCCTCGCCCTCGTGGATGAGGCCGAGGAGGATGTGCTCGGTGCCGATGTAGTTGTGGTTGAGCATCCGTGCCTCTTCTTGGGCAAGGACGACGACCCGACGGGCTCGGTCTGTGAATCTCTCGAACATGTGCTGCTCCTCGTGAGCGGCGTACACCTGCCCGCCGGACGACGGGTACAAGCCTGACCGCATTGACTCTATGCGGTTCGAACGAGCCGCACCCCCTCCGTATGCCGTTGTTCGCCAGGGGCGTGAAAGAGGGGTCGGGCCGTGACCTGCGGGCGTGCCGGACGCCGTCGGGCGCAGATCACCCGCCCCGACACGCGCGCGGCGCGTTGACCGCGACGCGCGCCCCGGGCAGGCTCGGGAGTGCGCCCCGCACGGACGGCCAGAAGGGTGGCGAGAGCGATGCACCAGCCGGACCAGCAGCCCGAGGACCCCACCGCGCCGGGAGCCGACGAGCGTGACGCGCCGTCCGCGAGCGCTCCCGCCACGTGGGAGCAGGTCGTCGCCCGGTTCCACGGCGTCGTCGCGGAGGTGGACGACCCGCTGACCTGGGGCCTCGACCTCGACGAGGAGACGCTCACGGGAGCCGGGCACGGGGCGCACGACCCCGCGGAGGAACGGTTCCTGCGCTCCTACGTGTCGTTCACGGGAGAGACGCTCGACGTCGAGACGCTGCGCGTCCTGGCGGCCCACGACGAGCAGGCGGAGGACATCGTCCGCACCGCCCTCAGCGGCGCGCTCGCCGCGCCGCTGCACTCCGACACCCCGGGCGACGACGACTTCCTCGACTCCTACCAGGAGTACCGCGCCGCGATGCGCGCGATCGTCGAGGAGGTCGACGTCGCGCCGGTCACGCGCACCACGTTCGTGGTCGACGGCGAGCCGCATGCCTGCCTGCACGTCACCGTGCGGGAGCACGCGGCCGTGTACGTCCCGCTGGACGACCGGGCGCTCGTCGTCTCGGGGCCGGCCGACCTGCTCGCGCGCGTGGACGTCGTGACCCGCCCCCTGCGCAACATCCTCCAGGACGAGCCCGAGCCGAGGTTCTGACGGCCGCCCTCGCGGCGGTCCCGTCGCGACGGACCGCCGCGACGCCGAACCCGCGGTTCCGGGTCATCCGCCGCCGCCGAACCCGGGGTTGCGAGTCAGCCCAACGCCGCGACGACGGGTAAGCCCGGGTTCGGCAGCGGCACGGTGCCCCACGCCCACCGGTCCCGCACGACGCTTCCAGGGCGGAACGGTGTACCCCGGCCTAGGGTCGAGTCAGCACCGGTGCCGGGCGACGGCGCCGGGACAGCACGCCGACGGCGCAGGCGGTCGGCCGACCGGGCGGAGGTGGCGGGATGCGCGGCGTGATCGTCGGTGTGGACGGGTCGGAGGAGTCCGGCGGCGCGCTCGACTGGGCGCTGCGCGAGGCGGCGGACCGGGGCGTGCCGCTCACGGCCGCGCTCGCGTTCGAGTCGCGGCAGGGGCCGGGTGACGGCCCCGACACGGCGGCCGACGAGAAGCGCGCGCTCGTCCAGGAGCGGCTGGACGCCGCGCGCGCCCGCACGGGCCTCGGCCCGGACACGGTGACGGCCACGGCCGTCGCCGAGCGCGGCAGCCCCGCGGCGGTCCTGCTCGCCCTCGCCCAGCCCGGCACCGCCCAGCCCGTCCAGGACGACGTGCGGCCCGCCCCGGGCGACGGCGACGACGCGGACCTGCTCGTCGTCGGGCGCTGCGGCCGGGGACGCCTGGGACGCATGGTCCTCGGGTCGGTGCCGACCGCCGTCGTGCAGCACGCGACCGTCCCCGTGACCGTGGTGCGCGGCACGCCCGACGTGCGCCACGACCACGCCCGGCCCGTCGTGGTCGGGGTCGACGGGTCGTCGACGTCGGTCCAGGCGCTGCGGCACGGCGCGGACGTCGCGCGGCGCACGGGCGCGACGCTCGAGGCCCTGTTCTGCTGGCAGATCGTCTCGCTCGCCCCGCTGCCCGACTCGTGGGGATGGACGCCGCCGATCGACGACTACGAGAAGTTCGCCTCCCAGAAGCTCGATGCCGCGCTCGAGGCCGCGGGCGTCGACCTGCCCGCCGACCGCCTCGTGCGCAGCGTGAAGCACGTGCACGCCGCGAAAGGGATCATCGAGGCGTCGTCGCACGCGGAGCGGCTCGTGCTCGGCAACCGCGGCGTCGGCGGGTTCGACCGCCTCCTGCTCGGGTCCGTGAGCCGGCACGCCGTCGAGTACGCGCACTGCCCCGTGACCGTGGTGCGGCCCCCGGACGCGACCCACCCCTCGGGCGCGCACGACGACTGAGGGTTTCGCCCCTCGAAACGATTCGACGCCGCCCGCCCCGCGGGTGGACGATGTGGCACGTGCAGATCGAGGACACCTACGACGGCTCCCGACCCGTCCGCACCGTCACCCGGCTCTTCGCGCCCCAGCGCGGGCGGCTCGCCGCCGCGGCGCTCGCCTTCGCCGTCAAGCACTCGCCCGTGTGGGTGATCCCGGCACTCACCGCGACGGTCATCGACGTCGTCGTCGAGCACCGGCCGCTGCGCGAGCTGTGGATCACCGGCGCGGTCATGCTCGCCGTCGTCGCGCAGAACCTCCCGCTGCACACGCTCTACGTCCGGTGGCTCTCGACCGCCGTGCGCACGGTCGAGAACGGGCTGCGCATGGCGCTCTCGCGCCGGCTCCAGGAGCTGTCGATCGGCTACCACCGCCGCGTGAGCGCGGGCGTGCTCCAGGCCAAGATCGTGCGCGACGTCGAGAACGTCGTCGAGGCGTCGCGCACGACGTTCGACTCGGGCATGGCCGCGCTCACCACGCTCGTCGGCGCCATCGTGCTCACGGCCGTGCGCGTCCCGGAGTTCCTCGTGATCTTCGCGCTCACCGTCCCCGCGGCGGCCTGGCTCGTCGTCGCGATGCGCCGCCGCATGACCACGCGCAACGCGGCGTTCCGGGCCGAGGTGGAGAACATGTCGGCGCGCGTCGCCGAGATGACGCACCTCATCCCCGTGACGCGCGCGCACGCGCTCGAGGAGCGCGAGCTCGACCGGATGGGCTCGGTGCTGCACCGCGTGCGCGAGGCGGGGATCCGGCTCGACGTCGTCAACGGCCGGTTCGGCGCGCTGTCCTGGATCGTGTTCCAGGTGCTGTCCGTCGCGGGGCTCGTCGGGGCGGCATGGGTCGCGTGGACGCAGACGTTCGCAGTGTCCGCGGGAGACGTCGTCATGCTGTCGAGCTACTTCGTCACGCTCACCGCGTCCGTGACGGGGCTGCTGAGCCTCGCGCCGATCATCACGAAGGGCCTGGAGTCCGTGCGCTCCATGGGCGAGGTGCTGGGCGAGCCCGACGTCGAGCGCAACGCCGGCAAGCGCGTGCTCGACCACGTCGAGGGCCGCGTCGCGTTCGAGGACGTCACGTTCGCGTACGACGACGTCGCCGCGCCGGGCGAGGAGCCCACCCTCGCGGTCGACCACCTCTCCCTCGCGGCACGGCCGGGTGAGACCGTCGCCCTGGTCGGAGCGTCGGGGTCGGGCAAGTCGACCGTGCTCAACATGGTCATCGGGTTCCTCGCGCCGACGTCGGGGCGCGTCCTCGTCGACGGCGTCGACACCGCGACCGTCGACCTGCGCTCCTACCGCCGGTTCCTCGCCGTCGTGCCGCAGGAGTCGATCCTCTTCGAGGGGTCCGTCCGCGACAACGTCACCTACGGCAGCCCCGACCTCACCGACGCCGCCGTCGAGCGGGCGCTGCGCGACGCGAACGCGTGGGACTTCGTCACCGAGATGGGCGGCCTCGACGCCGTGATCGGCCAGCGCGGCGGCAGGCTCTCCGGCGGGCAGCGCCAGCGCCTCGCCATCGCCCGCGCCCTCGTGCGCGACCCGCGCGTGCTCGTCCTCGACGAGGCGACGTCGGCCCTCGACACGACGTCCGAGCGGCTCGTGCAGGAGGCGCTCGGGCGGCTCATGCGCGGTCGCACGACGTTCGTCGTCGCGCACCGGCTGTCGACCGTCCGCGGCGCCGACCGCATCGTCGTCATGGACCACGGCCGCGTCGTCGAGGTCGGCAGCCACGACGAGCTCGTCGCCGCCGGCGGTGCGTACGCGAGCATGCACGCGACGCCTGCCGCCTGAGCGTCAGGGTCGGTGGCCTCCCGTCGCCGTACCCCGGAACGCGAAGACGAGGACGCGGACGGCGAGCACGGTCCCCACGAACCCGAGCGCCGCGCCGAGGACGGCGAAGAGGCGCAGACCCTCGACGAGCTCGGGGCCGGAGTCCGCGGAGACCAGCACGACCGCCGCCACGACGGCCGCGGCGGCGATGACCGTGGACACGACCTGCTGCACCAGACCGGTGACGAACGCGCGGTCGTCGGGGTGGGCGAACGACCGGACGTTGACGGTGAGCCGCCCGGCCTCGACGTCGCTCGTGATCTTGGCGAGGCGGCGCGGCAGCCGTTCGAGCTCGGGCGCGAGGCCGAGGAAGAGGCTCGTCGCGCGCTCGCGCAGGCCCTCCGGCGTCACGACGCGCCGCACGAGCGGCTGCGCGGTCGCACGGGCCCCGGCGACGAGGTCGAACCCGGGGTCGATGAGACGCAGCGTCCCTTCGAGCGACGTGAACGTGCGGAACGCGGCGGCGACCTGCGACGGCACGGCGAGCCCGGCGTCGGTGACGAGTCGGAAGAGCGCGGTGAACATCGCGCCGCTCGCGCCCGCGCCGCGGAACCGCACGATCACCTGCCCGACGGCGCGCTCCAGGCGGCGCACGTCGAGGTCGGCCGGGGCGTCGAGCAGCTCGAGCAGCGCGTCGGTCGCGGCGACGGCGTCGTCGGCGTCGACCGCGAGCAGCACGGCCGCGAGCGCCAGGCGCTCGGGCTCGCCGAGACGCCCGACGGAGCCCATGTCGAGAAGGCCGAGGCGGCCGTCGTCGGTGACGAGCACGTTGCCCGGGTGCAGGTCGGCGTGGAACGTGCCCGCGACGAGCACCTGCTCGAGCGTCGCGGTGAGAAGCTGAGAGGCGAGGTCTGCTCGCACGGCGTCGTCCAGGGCCGCGAGCACGCCTGCCGCACGACCGACGGGAACACCGTCGAGCCGCTCCATGACGAGCAGGGTCGTGCCCGACAGCTCGGGGTAGACCTCCGGGACGCGGACGCGCGGACCCACCGCCACACCGCCGTCGGCGCCGCCTCCGTCGCCGTCGGGACGTCGCTCCCCCACCGCGCCCCGCTCGAGCGCCGCGCGCAGCGCGAGCGTGTTCTCCAGCTCGACCGTGTAGTCGAGCTCCTCGCGCAGCGACGCCGCGAAGCCGTCCGCGAGGTCGACGACGCCGAGCGACCTCCCCCACGCCGTGTCGCGCTCGATGCGGCGCGCGAGACGACCGAGGATCGCCAGGTCCGTCTCGACCTGCGCCCGCGCGCCGGGCCGCTGCACCTTGACCACGACCTCCCGTCCGTCGAGCAGGCGAGCCGCGTGCACCTGCCCGACCGACGCCGACGCGAGCGGCTCGGGCGAGAACTCGGCGAACGCCACGTCGATCGGGCGCCCGAGCGCGCCCGTGACGGCCGCCTCGACCTGCGACCACGGCGCGGGCGGGACCTCGCTCTGGAGCGTGGCCAGCGCGTCGGCGAACGTGGCGGGGAGCAGGTCGCGCCGCGTCGACAGGACCTGACCGAACTTCACGAACGTCACGCCCGCGTCGCTCAGCGCGTCGCGGAGCGCGGCGGCCTGTCGACGCTGGTCGGTGCGCGAGAGCCGCGACCCGTCGGGCTGCCGCGCCCCACGCGTGAGCGCCCCGCCGAGGCCGTGCCGCACGCCGATCGCGAGGATCTGCGCGTACCGCCGGGTCTCGCGACGCCCCTGCCGCAGGCCGCGCAGCGCGCGCCACGGGCCGGGCACCGAGCCGGTCGGCACCAGCAGCTCGAGCACGAGCAGCACGCACAGCCCCAGCACGAACGCCCACGCGAACGCGAGGACGATCGCCACGAGCGCGACGCCGGGCGCGACGGTGAGCGTCCCGTCCGGGCGCGACCAGCCGATGTCGAGCAGGCCGTTGGTGAGCACCCACGACGTGACCGTGAGCATCGCGAGCGCCACCACGGCGGAGCGGACCCAGCCGACCGCGGCCCCCATGACGCGCCGCGCCGTCGCCGCGAGGAGGACGAGCATGACCACCGTGGAGACGACGCCGACGAGCCCGACGAAGAATCCGGAGACGACCTGCATGACCGCCACTCTTCCCGACGGTGCCGCGGATCACCACCACGGCGCGCCACTGGGACCGGCGCCGCGCCCCCGGGACGGGCAGCGCGTCGCCGGGCGCGGCATGATGGAGCTCCCCGACAGGTCGGAGCCCCGATGACGAACGTCGACCTTCTCACCGACGCCCACCTCACCCACGCCCGGACCGCCCCGAACGGGCGCAGCGCCGAGGTCGTGCTGCACGACGGGCCTCTGCGCCAGACGATCCTCGCGCTGCGCGCGGGCGTCGAGCTCGGGGAGCACAACTCGCCGCCCGCGGCGTCGATCCAGGTGCTGCGCGGGCGCGTCCGCGTCACCGCGCTCGGCGAGGGCGACGTCGAGCTGGGCACCGGCGAGCTGCGCGTCCTCACGCACGAGCGCCACGCCGTGGGCGCCATCGAGGACTCGGCGTTCCTCCTCACGACGGTGACGAGCATCCCCGACGCCTGAGCGACGGCACGACCCCCCGTCGAACCCGGGATCTCGGGTCACCGGGGCTCGGCCGTGCCCGGCGACCCCGGGTTCGGCGGGTCGTCAGCGGCGCACGGCCAGCGCCGCGAGGGTGAGCGCGACGACGTCCTCCGCGACCGCGCCGGGCCAGTCGGGGCGTGAACCGACGGCGAGGCGCCGCCAGGCTGCGCCGCCCCACGTCCCGACGGCCGCGCCCGCGGCGCCGGCCACCGCGGCGGCGACGACGCCCGCCGGGCCCGTGCGGTGCCGGGCCAGGAGGATCCCTCCGGCCGCACCGCTCCCGAGCCGGACCACCGGCCCGGGCGGGTCGAGCCGACTCGGCGTCCGCGGCAGCTTGTCGCCCACCATCTCGCCCACGACCCCGGCGACGGCGCCGGCCCGCGCGAGCAGGCCGGGTCCGCCGGACCCGCCGCGCGACCTGCCCCCGACCCACCCCGCGAGCACCGGCGCCGCGGCGCCGAGGCTGCTGCGCGACCCCGCGGCGACGCCGAGCGCGAGCGCTCGGGCGAGGAGCGCCGTCGTGCCGGGCGTGGGTGCGGCACCGTGAGACGTCATGGGTTCCTCCTGCGGCACGTCGGCCGTGCGGTGGGTGGCGGTCTCGTCGAACGTAACCGCTCCGGGCGCGGCCCACCCGGGGTGCGGGAGCGGTCCCGCTAGCCTGGGTCCGTGCCCGGACCCACTCTGAGCGAGGTCGCGCGCGACGCCGGCGTCTCCCTCGCGACCGCTTCCCGCGCGATCAACGGGAGCGCGAACCGCACGGTGCGCCCGGACCTGCGAGAGCGGGTGCTGGCGTCCGCCCGGCGGCTCGGCTATTCGCCGGACCCGAGCGCGCAGGCCATGGCGCGCGGCCGCACGACGAGCGTGGGCCTCGTGGTGCACGACATCGCGGACCCCTACTTCTCGTCCCTCGCGGCGGGGGTCGCCGACGCGGCCGACCGCGACGGGCTGATCGTCACGCTCACGAGCACGCGGCACTCGCCGGAGCGCGAGCGCGCGTTCGTCGAGCTCATGGACCGCCAGCGGGCGCGGGCCGTCGTGCTGGGCGGCGGGCGGCTCGCGGAGGACGCCGACGGCGCGCTGCGGGCCGCGCTCGAGCGCTACCGCGCGTCGGGGGGCGGGGTCTCGCTCGTGGGCCAGCCGCTCGGCGACCTGCCCGCGGTGGAGATCGCCAACGCCGACGGCGCCGCGGACCTCGCGCGCGCCCTCCACGGCCTGGGGTACCGCGCGTTCGGCGTGCTCGCGGGCCCCGCGGGCCACCGCACCGCGCTCGACCGGGCGCGCGGCTTCACCGAGGCGCTCGCCGCCCTCGGCTCGCCCGTCCCCGCGGACGCGGTCGTCGAGTGCGCGTTCACGCGCGACGGCGGCCACGGCGGGATGGGTGAGCTGCTCGACCGCCTCGGGCCGGGTCCGCTCAGCACGGGCACCTCGCCTCTCGCCGTCTTCGCGGTGAACGACGTCATGGCGGTCGGCGCGATGGCGGCGGCGCGCGAGGCGGGCCTACGCGTCCCCGAGGACGTGGCCGTGGCGGGCTTCGACGACATCGTGACCCTGCGCGACGTCACGCCCGCCCTCACCACGGTCCGCATCCCGCTCGCCGAGGTCGGGGAGCAGGCCCTCGCGCTGGCGCTCGCGCCGCCCGAGGACGACGCCGAGCCCCGGCGGGTCGAGGTCCGCGGCGAGGTCGTGGTCCGGGAGTCCACACCCCCGCTCTGACGTCTCCCTGTTGACGCGGGAAAACGGTTCCCCTACGCTCGCGGAAAGCGCATTCCGCGTCCGGCGAACCGCCGGACGCCCGACCGACGACGGAGCCGATCGATGACCACCACCCGAACCCTGCGGATCGCGATGAACGGCGTGACCGGCCGCATGGGGTACCGCCAGCACCTCGTCCGCTCGATCCTGCCGATCCGCGAGCAGGGCGGCGTCGAGCTCCCCGACGGCACGCGCCTCCAGGTCGAGCCGGTGCTCGTCGGGCGCAACGAGACCAAGCTGCGCGAGCTCGCCGCGCAGCACGACGTCGAGCACTGGACCACCGACCTCGACGGCGTGATCGTCGACCCCGCGACCGACGTCGTCTTCGACGCCTCCATGACCGCGCTGCGCGCCAAGACGCTCACCAAGGCGATGCAGGCCGGCAAGCACGTCTACACCGAGAAGCCGACGGCCGAGACGCTCGCCGAGGCGATCGACCTCGCGCGGCTGCGCGAGGAGACCGGGGTGACCGCCGGCGTCGTGCACGACAAGCTGTACCTGCCCGGCCTCGTCAAGCTCCGCCGCCTCGTCGACGAGGGCTTCTTCGGCCGCATCCTGTCGCTGCGCGGCGAGTTCGGATACTGGGTGTTCGAGGGCGACCACCAGGCCGCGCAGCGCCCGTCGTGGAACTACCGCGCCGAGGACGGCGGCGGCATGACGACCGACATGTTCTGCCACTGGAACTACGTGCTCGAGGGCATCCTCGGGTCCGTCAAGACCGTCACCGCGCAGACCACGACGCACATCCCCACCCGCTGGGACGAGCGGGGCACGGAGTACGCCGCGACCGCCGACGACGCCGCGTACGGGATCTTCGAGGTCGAGACGCCGGGCGGCGACCCGGTCGTCGCGCAGATCAACTCGTCCTGGGCCGTACGCGTCTACCGCGACGAGCTCGTCGAGTTCCAGGTGGACGGCACGCACGGCTCCGCGGTCGCGGGACTGCGCAGGTGCGTGGCGCAGCAGCGCGCCCACACCCCCAAGCCCGTGTGGAACCCCGACCTCCCCGTCACGGAGCCGTTCCGCGACCAGTGGCTCGAGGTCCCCGCGAACGCCGACCTCGACAACGGCTTCAAGGCCCAGTGGGAGGAGTTCCTGCGCGACGTCGCCGCCGGCCGTCCGCACCGCTACGACCTGCTCTCCGCGGCGCGCGGCGTCCAGCTCGCCGAGCTCGGGCTCCGCTCGTCCGCCGAGGGCCGCCGGCTCGACGTGCCGGAGATCGTGCTGTGACGGCGCCGACGACCGAGGCTCCCGGCGCGCGCGAGCTGCGCGACAGGGACGGCAGCGGCGCCGTCGTACGCCTGCCCCGCTTCGCCGACGACGGCCGCGTCGCCGGGACCGAGGTGCGCGAGCTGCTCGTGCCCGGCCCCTGGACGACGCCGTCCGCGCCCTTCACGTCGCGCGTCGCCTTCGCGGCCGCGCACGTCGTGCCGCACGTGGGCGCGGAGAACGTTCCCGGGGCGCCGGCCGTCGTCGACTGGGACACCACGCTCGCCTACCGGCACCGGCTCTGGGAGCACGGGCTCGGCGTCGCCGACGCGATGGACACCGCGCAGCGCGGCATGGGCCTCGACTGGGCCGCGACCCAGAAGCTCGTGCGACGCTCGGCGGCCGAGGCGCGGACCGTCGGCGGTCGCGTCGCGTGCGGCGCGGGCACGGACCAGCTCGACCCCGCCGTCGTCGCGGGCTGGGAACCGGGCGACCCCGCCGCGCTCGCCGCCGTCACCGACGCCTACCGCGAGCAGGTGCACGTGGTGCAGGACGCGGGCGCCCAGGTGATCGTCATGGCGTCGCGCGCGCTCGCGCGCGTCGCCCGCTCCCCCGAGGAGTACGCGCACGTCTACGACGCCGTGCTGGCCGAGGCCGAGTCGCCCGTGATCCTGCACTGGCTCGGCACGATGTTCGACCCCGCGCTCGCCGGGTACTGGGGCACGGGCGACGACGTCGCCGCGGCCACCGACGTGTTCGTCGACCTGGTCCGCGCCCACCAGGGCCGCGTCGACGGCGTGAAGGTGTCGCTGCTCGACGCCGGGCACGAGAAGGACCTGCGGGCGCGCCTGGCCGCGCTCGACCCGGGCGCCGGCACCGCCGCGCCGGGTCCCGTCCGCCTCTACACGGGCGACGACTTCAACTACCCGGAGCTCGTGGTCGGTGACGGACGCGCGCACTCCGACGCGCTGCTCGGCATCTTCGCGGCGATCTACCCTGCCGCGTCCACAGCGCTCGGCGCGCTCGACGCCGGGCACCCCGACCGCGCGCACGCGATCCTCGCGTCGACCGAGGCGCTGGGGCGCCACGTGTTCGCCGCGCCGACGTACTACTACAAGACGGGGATCGCGTTCCTGTCGTGGCTCAACGGCACCCAGCCCGCGTTCCAGATGGTCGGCGGGCTCCAGTCCGGGCGCTCGGTCGCGCACCTCGTCGCGCTCGTCCGCCTCGCGGACCGGGCCGGGCTCCTGCTCGACCCGGACCTCGCCGCGCGTCGCACGCGCACCTTCCTCGAGGCGAACGGGGCGTCGTCGTGACCGCCGCGGGCGCGCCCGACCTCTCCCGCTGCTCGCTCAACACCGCGACGGTCAAGCGCGCGACGCTCGAGGAGGCGGTCGCGCTCGCCGCCGAGGCGGGCTACGGCGCCGTCGGGCTGTGGCGCGACCGCGTCCAGGAGATCGGCGCCGACCGGGCCGCGAAGGTCGTCGCGGACGCCGGGCTGCGCGTGTCGTCGCTGTGCCGGGGCGGGTTCCTCACCGCGACCGGCGCGGAGGACGTCGCGGCGGCGCTCGACGACAACCGCCGCGCGATCGAGGAGGCGGCCACGGTCGGGACGCGCGAGCTCGTGCTCGTGGTCGGCGGGCTCCCCGCGAACGGGGTGCCCGGGCAAGGGCCGCGGCCCGACGCCGGCTCGACCGACCGCGACGTCGTCGCCGCGCGCGGGCGCGTGGCCGACCGGCTCGCCGACCTCGCGCCGTTCGCCGCGGACCACGGCGTGCGGCTCGTGCTCGAGGCGCTGCACCCGATCTTCGCGGCGGACCGCGCAGTGCTCTCCACGCTCGGCCAGGCGCTCGACCTCGCCGCGCCGTTCGACCCGGCGGTCGTCGGCGTGGTCGTGGACACGTACCACGTGTGGTGGGACCCCGACCTGCGGTCGAGCGTCGCGCGCGCCGGTGCCGAGGGGCGGATCGCGGGCTACCAGGTGTGCGACTGGATCCTCCCGCTCGCCGCCGACCCGTTGCTCTCGCGCGGGTACGTGGGCGACGGGTACGTCGACTTCGCGACCATCACCCGGTGGGTCGCCGAGGCCGGGTACACGGGCGACGTCGAGACCGAGATCTTCCACCGGGAGATCTGGGACGACGACCCGCGCCGTGTCGTCGCGACCGTCGCCGACCGGTACGCCCACCACGTGCTCCCCTACCTGACCACCGTCTGACACCACCGTCCGACCCGGCGGACCGGGTCACGACCCGTCCGCCGAGCACAGCCCGTGCGCGGCTCGGCACCCTCCCGCCGAGCCGCGCACGGGCTGTCGTGCGTCCGGCGCCGGCCCGTCCGAGGGGTTGACGCGGCGGGCACGCCGGGGCATGATCGGGAGCGATGGATACCCCATGGGGGTATCGGGAGGAGGAACGGTGGACCACCGCAGGGAGCACGGTCACGGCACCGACGCCACGCGCCACGCGTCGCACCCGCACGACGCCGGCCAGCACGAGGGCCACGAGCACAGCGACGCCCGGTCGGTCACGACGGAGGACCACGCGCACGCCGACCACGCCGGGCACGGCACGTCGGACCACGCGGAGCACCACGCGTCCGGTCACGCCGGTCACGACATGTCCGGCCATGCGGGTCACGAGGCGTCCGGCCACGCCGGCCACGACATGTCCGGCCACGGGGGCCACGCCGGGCACGGCGACCACGTCGGGCAGTTCCGTCGCCTGTTCTGGGTCATGCTCGCGCTCGCGGTGCCCACCGTCGCGCTGAGCCCGATGTTCGCCATGCTCCTCGGCTACGACCTGCCCGACGCGGCATGGCTGCCCTGGGTCTCCCCCGTGCTCGGCACGGTCATCTTCTTCTGGGGCGGACGCCCGTTCCTCTCCGGCGCGGTGAGCGAGCTCCGTGGTCGCAAGCCCGGGATGATGACGCTCATCTCGCTCGCGATCACGGTCGCCTTCGTCTCCTCGCTCGGGGCGAGCCTCGGGCTGCTCGCGCACGAGCTCGACGTGTGGTGGGAGCTCGCTCTCCTCGTCGTCATCATGCTGCTCGGCCACTGGCTCGAGATGCGCTCGCTCGCCCAGACGGCGTCCGCGCTCGACTCGCTCGCCGCGCTCCTGCCGGACGAGGCGGAGCGGGTGGCGGACGACGGGTCGGTCACGACCGTCGCGCCGACCGACCTGCGCGTGGGAGACCTGGTCGTCGTCCGCCCGGGCGGGCGCGTGCCCGCCGACGGCGAGGTCGCGTCCGGGTCCGCGGACGTCGACGAGTCGATGATCACCGGCGAGTCGCGGCCCGTGCGCCGCACCGTCGGAGACGCCGTCGTCGCCGGCACCGTCGCGACGGACGACGCGCTGCGCGTGCGGATCACGGCCGTCGGCGAGGACACCGCGCTCGCGGGCATCCAGCGGCTCGTCGCCGACGCCCAGGCGTCCTCGACGAGGACGCAGCGCCTCGCCGACCGCGCCGCCGGCTGGCTGTTCTGGTACGCGCTCGGCGCGGCCGCCCTGACGATCGGCCTGTGGCTCGTCTTCGGCACGCCCGAGCAGGCGCTGATCCGCGCGATCACCGTGCTCGTCATCGCGTGCCCCCACGCCCTCGGCCTCGCGATCCCGCTCGTCGTCTCGCTCTCGACCGAGCGCGCCGCGAAGGCCGGTGTCCTGGTGAAGGACCGCCTCGCTCTGGAGCGCATGCGGACGGTGGACACCGTCCTGTTCGACAAGACCGGGACGCTCACCGCGGGCGAGCCGGTCGTGGCGCACCTCGCGACCGCGGGCGCCACCACCGAGGACGAGCTCCTCGCGCTCGCCGCCGCGGCCGAGGCCGACAGCCAGCACCCGCTCGCGCGGGCGATCGTCGACCGCGCGTCCGAGCGCGGCCTGGACGTCCCGCAGGCGACGGAGTTCCGGTCGCTCACCGCGGTCGGCGTCGAGGCGACCGTCCCGGCCCCCGACGGCGCGCGACGCGTCGCGGTCGGCGGTCCCGCGCTCCTGCGCGAGCGGGGGCTCGACCCCCTGCCCGACGCCGACGCCTGGGCGCACGACGGCGCGACCGTCCTGCACGTGGTGGTCTCGCCCGCGGCGGGGCACGACCACGCGACGGGCGAGGTCGTGGGCGCGTTCGCCCTCGCGGACGCGATCCGCCCCGAGTCGCGCGAGGCCGTCGACGCGCTGCACCGGCGCGGCATCAAGGTCGTCATGATCACGGGCGACGCCGAGCCGGTGGCCCGGGCGGTCGGACGCGAGCTGGGCATCGACCAGGTGTTCGCGGGCGTTCGCCCCGAGGACAAGGACGCGAAGGTCGCCGATCTCCAGCACGACGGCCGCGTCGTCGCGATGGTCGGCGACGGCGTCAACGACGCCCCCGCGCTCGCGCAGGCGGACGTCGGCATCGCGATCGGCGCCGGCACTGACGTCGCCATCGCGTCGGCCGGGGTGATCCTCGCGAGCTCCGACCCTCGCGCCGTGCTGTCGATCATCGAGCTGTCGCACGCGTCGTACCGCAAGATGCAGCAGAACCTGTGGTGGGCCGCGGGCTACAACATCGCGGCGGTGCCGCTCGCTGCGGGCGTGCTCGCCCCGGTCGGGTTCGTCATGCCGATGGCGGTGGGCGCGATCCTCATGTCCGCCTCGACGGTCATCGTGGCGCTCAACGCGCAGCTCCTGCGCCGCATCGACCTCGACCCGGCGCGGCTCGCCTCCCGGTGACCTCCCCGCCCCCACCCACCCCGCCGAACACGACATGAGGGACGGAAAGGGCCGTTTGACGACCCTCATGTCGTGGTCGACCAGGAGGAACGTCGTGCTCGCTGCGAGACTGGGCGGGTGACCACGCCGACCCCCGACCGGCTCGTCGCCGGCGTCCTGCTCACGCCTGGCGCCGGCGCGAGCCGCGACCACCGCGCGCTCGTCGCGATCGACGACGCGCTCGCCGCGCTCGACCCGCCCGTCCCCGTGCGCCGCGTCGACTTCCCGTACCGGACCGCGGGCAAGCGGATGCCCGACCGTCCGCCCGTCGCGATCGCCCACGTGCGCGCCGAGGCGGAGGCGTTCGCCGCCGAGCTCGGCACGACGACGGACCACCTCGTGCTCGGCGGCCGCTCGTACGGCGGGCGCATGTGCTCGATGGCCGTGGCCGAGGGTCTGCCCGCCGCGGGACTCGCGCTCGTCAGCTACCCGCTGCACCCGCCGGGCAAGCCCGAGCGCCTGCGCACCGAGCACTTCCCCGACCTCCGCGTGCCCGTGCTCCTCGTGTCGGGGCGCACGGACCCGTTCGCGACGCCGGACGAGCTCACCGAGCACACCGCCGCGATCCCCGGTCCGGTGACGCGCGTCGAGCTGCCGGGCGCGCACGACCTCAAGGGCCAGGACGCCGCGGTGTGCGAGGCGATCGTCACGTGGCTCGGGACGCTCGGCCGACCGAACCCGTAGGCGCACCTCAGCGCCGTCCTCGTCGGACGCGGAGCACGGCCGCGTCGACACGTGGCGGCGGCCGGAACGCCGAGCGCGGCACGGGCCGCCCGACCTCGACCGCCCAGCCCCGCGCGGCGCGCCCCGCCGTGCCCTCGCCCGCGGCGATGCGCCGCGCGGCCTGCCGCTGCACGACGACGTCCGCCGCCACGAGCGCGGATCCCCGGGCGAGCACACGGGCGAGCAGGGGCGACGTCAGCCCGAACGGCGGGTTCGCGACGACGCAGAACGGGCGTCGCGGCAGGCGCAGGTCGGCGAGGTCGACCTCCAGGACCGTCACGTCCGCACCGGCGAAGTGCTCGCGCAGGGCGCGGGCGCGGCCCGGGTGCAGCTCGACGGCGAGGACGCGCGCGCCCGCGGCCACGAGGTGCCGCGTGAGCGCCCCGTCGCCGGCCCCGAGGTCGAGGACGAGCTGACCGGGACGCACCCCGGCGTCGTCGACCACGCGCGCGGCGTGCTCAGCGGTGAGCGGGTGCCATCCCCACTCGCGTCGCGAGGCCGGCCCGGCCACGACGCACCATCGTCATGAAGAACATGTCGGCCACGCTAGGACGGCGCGAGCGTCGCCGTCGAGCGAATTGTCCGGGCTCGTGACAGGGCTCACCGTCGGCTCTCCGCCGGTTCTCCGTCGGCTCACCGGCGGCGTTCCGACGGCGAGCCAGGACTGCGTACGATGTGCCGCGGACCACGCCCGAGCCGACCCGGAGGTGATGATGCGCGCCGCTGGCCGACTGCTCGCCCTCACGACCCTGGGGGTCGTCACCACGGCGCTCGCCGCGTCGCCGGCGGTGGCCGACGACCGCGACGGCGGCGGCGGGCTCACCGTCACCGTCGACACCGTGTCGTTCGACGCGAGCCGGCTGCGCGACGCCTCGGGGTGGCTCGGCTACATCGTCACGGCCCCTGACGGGTCGCACGCGCGCAACCTCGGCGACCGTTACTCGCGGGAGGACGCGGCCGACGGCCTCCTGGAGCTCGACGTCCCGCAGCGCGGGCCGTACAGCGACGGGTACTGCGTCAGCTGGGTCCTCGTGACGGGCATCGACCGGCAGTTCGCCGGGTGGAACGGCGACGCCGCCGTCTGCACGACCGCCGCCACGCCCCCGCCCACGACGCCGCCCCCTGCTCCCGCGACGGAGGCCCCCGTCGAGGCGCCGGTGGTCGAGGCGCCGGAGCCGGTCGTCGAGGCACCCGTCGAGACGGCGGAGACGCCCGAGCCCGAGGTCACCGAGGAGCCGACGCAGGAGCCGACGACCGAGGCCCCCGTCGAGCCCACCCCCACCGAGACGCCCACGACGCCCCGGCCGGAGCCGTCCCGCACGCCTCTGACGTCCGCCGCGGAGCGCATGGCTCCTCCCCCGCCCGCGGAGGCGGCGTTCCCGACGCTCGCCGTGGTCGGCGTCGGCGGGCTCGTCGCCGCGGCGGCGGGGGGAGCGATCCTGCTGCTGCGCCGCGTCGGCTGAGCGCTCAGCGCGTGCGCGGCGCCGCGCTCCTGGACGCGCGGCGCTGCCACCGCACCAGCTCGTCGACGTCCCCGGCCGTGTAGTCCGGGTCCGACGGGTCGTGCGCCGCGACGGCAGGGCGCCGAGAGCGTGCGGCGTGCGCGGTCGTCGGACGCGTGGCACGCGGGGTCGGCAAATCGGTCTCGCGGAGCGTCGCCGGGCTCTCGACCATCGTGGGCCTCGTCTCGTCGGGTGGCATCGGCACGAGCCAAGCCCGGGAACGCGTCCGGCCGGTGACGACAGACCGTCCAGCAGGCGAACAGTCGGCGGAGGCCCGGCGGCATCCCGGGCTAGGCACGCGACGCGAGGCAGGGAGCCGGTGAGCTCTCGCCCGCCGGTACGCGCCAGAGCCGCGCAGCTCATCCCTGCCGGCCGGTGCCTCCGAGCGGTGCGGCGCTCCCGGAGGAGACGCGGCGCTTGCCTGCGCGCTCGGCGAAGTCGTCGAGGGCAGCGAGAATCTCCACCGCCGACCACGTGAGTCCGTGGCGATGGACGCGGGTCTCGTTGACGATCCCGGCCTGTGCCAGGACATCCATGTGGCGGCGGACGTTCGTCGGGCCGATGCCGAGCTCGTCGTCCAGCACCTTGGCGTTGACGACCGGCTGGCGGGTGAGCAGGTCCGCGACGTCGTAGGTGCGCGCACCACGTCGCACCGGGATGCGCTCGTCCCAGCCGGCCCGGATCGATCGCACCTGCTCCACCAGCTGACGCCCGTTCGCCACTGCGCGAGTGCTGGCCTGGACGAACTGAAGGACGATCGCCGCGGGGTGACCTGCGCGATAGGTGGTCAGTGCTGCGTAGTAACTGTCGACGTCGGCCAGGAGGCCTGCCGACAGCGGCATGGTGACGTTCCGGGTCAGGCCTGAGCTGTGCATCATCGCCTGCACCAGTGCGCGCCCGGTGCGACCGTTACCGTCGGTGAAGGGGTGGATGGTCTCGAACTGGGCGTGCGCGATCGCTACGTGTGCCAACGGGACGACGTCGGTGCGGGCGACGAAAGCGACCAGGTCAGCAATGGCCCCCGGAACCCGCTCGTGGTGCGGGGGAACGAAGTCCGCTCCCGCGGGCGAGGTGTCCGAGCCGCCGATCCACACCTGCTCGGTGCGCCAGCGACCCGCCTGCTCCGGGTCGTCGTCCCGCAGGAGCGCGTGGTGCATCCGCAAGATGGCGGACTGGTCAGGCTCGTCGGACAACGCGAGCGCCGCACGCATCGCGTGGGTGTTGGCTACGATCGTCGGGGCGTTGGAGCCCTGCTTGGCGGCACCGAGCTCGGCCATGGCGATAGCGCGGGCTGATGCGGTCAGCCGTTCGATCTTCGACGAAGCGGCCGACTCGCTGCGCAGCAGGACCGCGGAGAAGGGTGCGAGCTCACCGCCCATCTCGGCGTCGAAGCGCGCGATCGCCCGGGAGGCTTCGTCTGCCTCGGCAACGAGGTCGCCGGGGAGCTCCACAGGCAGCGTGGCGATGGGCGGAACGATCGCTGCGGCGTACCGTCGTGCAGGCGCGCGTCCCATCACTCCCGCGCGGGCGTAGCGCCACTCGAGCTCTTCGAACGTCAGGGAGGGCCATCGCATCTGATCACTCACCACGTTCACAACATATCATTTGGTCGATAACTGATAAATAAGTACGAGCGATTGTTCTCAGTTGCACGCCTGCGCCGGAGGAGCGAGTCAGCAGCTTCACCGAGGTCTCGTCGCTTCCCGATGGGGGCGAACCGACCGGTCGCGGGCGGGAGCCACGCCGCGTGGCACGCACCGCCGAGTCCGCCGGGTCACGAGCCCCGGGGAGTCTTCAGCGACCAACGCGCTGCTCGTCGCCGCAGGCGCTCTGGCCCGGACATGACTGAGGCCCGGAATCGTTGAGATTCCGGGCCTCGTCGGAGCCGCCTAAGGGAATCGAACCCTTGACCTATTCATTACGAGTGAATCGCTCTGCCGACTGAGCTAAGGCGGCGTGCTACGTCCCGGTCCGCTCCGCGAACCGCTGGCAACGAGCGCCTACTGTACCCAACGACCGGGCCAGATTCCAAAGCGGCCCCGTGGGCCGCCGTCGGGCGCCGTCCGGGTCAGCAGCGCAGCCCGTCCTCGGGCACCGTCCCGTCCACCAGGTAGGCGTCGACGGCGTCGCTCAGGCAGTCGTTCGCGCGTCCGTAGGCGGTGTGCCCCTCGCCCTCCCACGTGAGGAGGACGGCCGAGTCGAGCGTGTCCGCGAGACCCTCGGCCCAGACGTAGGGGGTGGCGGGGTCGTTGGTCGTGCCGATGACGACGATCGGCGCGGCGCCCTCGGCGTGGAGGTCGAACTCCTGGTCCACCACCGGGTACGCCCACCCGTCGCACGTGAGGCCGCCGAACGCGAAGAAGTAGCCCATCGTGGGCGCCGCCTCCTCGAGGCGCTCGAGCTGGGCCTGCATCGCGTCGGGGTCGTCGTCCTGGCGCCCGTCGAGACAGTTCACGGCGCGGAACGCCTCCGACGAGTTGGACGAGTACGTCCCGTCGGGGTTGCGGTCGTTGTAGAAGTCGGCCAGGTAGAGCAGCAGGTTGCCCGTGCCCTCCTCGAACGCCTCCGTGAGCGCCTGCGTGAGCACCGGCCAGCTCTGGTCGTTGTAGAGCGTGACGGCGACGCCGTAGAAGCCGAGCGTCTGCGTCACGCGACGCTCGGAGTCGGTCGGCAGCGGGTTCGACTTCGCGGCGTCGAGGAGCGAGCGGATCTGCCGCATCCCCGCGTCGGCGTCCCCGCGCAGCGGGCAGTCGCCCCCGGCCTGGCAGTCCTCGACGTATGCGCGCAGGGCGTTCTCGAAGCCGACCGCCTGCTGCTCGGAGATCGTGTCGGGGTCGAGGCTCGTGTCGATCGCGCCGTCGAGCACGAGGCGCCCGACCTTGTCCGGGAACAGCCCCGCGTACGTGGCGCCGAGCTGCGTGCCGTAGGAGTAGCCGAGGTAGGCGAGCTTCTCGTCGCCGAGCACGGCCCGCAGCATGTCCATGTCGCGCGCGGCGCTCTGCGTGTCCACCTGGCCGAGCAGGTCGCCCGTGTTCTCGGCGCACGCGTCGGCCCAGGCCCGCCGGTCCTCCGCGAGCGCCTCGAGCCCCGCCTCGTCGGTGTCGAAGTCGCGGGACAGGGACTCGTCCTTCGCGGCGTCGTCGAGGCACACCACGGGTGCGGACTGGCCGACGCCGCGCGGGTCGAACCCGACGAGGTCGTAGGCCGCGGTGACGCGCTCGCCGACCGTCGGGGCGAGGCTCGTGACGAAGTCGATCCCCGAGGCCCCCGGCCCGCCCGGGTTGGTCAGGAGCGAGCCGATGCGCTCGCCCGTCGCGGGCTGCCGCTTCACCGCGAGCTCGATCTCGCCCGCCGCCGGGTCCTGCCACGAGAGCGGGGCGCGCGCGGTCGCGCACTCCCAGCCCGCGCCGCAGTCCTCCCACGCGAGGCTCTGCCCGTAGAACTCCTCGAAACCCTCCGGCCCGGTCTCGCCCGTGCCGGACGCGGAGGTCGCGACGTCGTCCACGGCGGTCTGCTGCTTGGGCGGCGCCGAGCACGCACCCAGGACGAGAGCCAGCACGAGGGTCGCGGCGGCGACCAGGGGACGTCGAGCAGCGCGGGAGGTGGGCGTCGTCACCCGCACACGGTAGCCGCTCGGCGGGTGCACGCAGGACGGTCCCGCCAGGGCGGGACCGTCCTTTCACGCGCTCTTCACCGCAGGGACCGGCTACTCCTCGACCCAGGCCGACTCGCCGGTCGCACCGTCCGCCGCGGGCGGGACGACGACGGTCCCGCGGTCGCCCAGGACGACGCTCACCTCGCCGCTCGCATCCACGTCGTCGGGCACCCCGACCACGGAGGTCGCGGGCACGTAGTCCATCGTGCACGGCGTGTCCGGGGCGACCTCGACGAACGTCACGACGACGTCGCCGCCCTGGACCGCGGCCTCGTCCTCCGCGAGCACGGGGCACGTGCTCGACCCGTACGTCACGACGAAGAGCAGCCCCGGCTCCGCGCTCCACGCGGCGCCGGTCCCTCCCTCCGTCGGCGCGTCGACGCCGGGCGGCAGGCCCGTGCCGTGCGCACCCGCCACGACGTCCATCGTCCCGGCGTCGGGCAGGCCCTCCTCCGCGGACGCGTCGTCCGACGGCTCCTCGGGCGCGTCCTCGCTGGGCTCCTCGGACTCCTCCGAGGCGGACGTGCCGTCCCCGCCGCCGTCGGTCTCGGAGGCGCACGCCCCCAGGAGGCCGACAGCGAGGACGAGCGAGAGCGCGGACGCGGCGCGAGCCGTCCGGGAGACGGGGCGGCGGACGGGAACCATGAGGACTCCTCGGTCGACGACGGGTGGCGCGACCATCGTGGTCCCTGGGGGGCGGTCGTGCGCGGCGAACCGCGACGCGCCGGACGATCGTGACCCGACGGTGACCCGGGGTGGGAGCATCCCAGCATGGACGCTCCGCTCACGACGCCCGGCACCGGGCGGCCCCCGCTGCCCTGGGGCCTGCGCACCGACCTCCGGCGGCACGGCGACGGCGGCGACTCGAGCCGCGTCGGCTACGTCGAGCTCTTCTTCGACCTCGTCTTCGTCTTCGCCGTCACCCAGCTCTCGCACGGCCTCATCGCACACCCGGGCGGCGAGGCGCTCGCCCACACGCTGATCCTGGGCGTCGCCGTGTGGTGGGTGTGGGTCGACACGATGTGGGTGACCAACTGGCTCGACCCCGAGCGCGCTCCGGTCCGCGCGATGCTCGTGGTGCTCATGCTCCTCGGCCTCGTCCTCGCGAGCGCGATCCCCGAGGCGTTCGGCGACAAGGGCCTGCTGTTCGCCGTGATGCTCGTGTCGATGCAGGTCGGACGCAGCGTCTTCACGATGGTCGCGATGGGCCGCGTGTGGCCGGAGAACGCGGTGAACTTCGTCCGCATCACCACGTGGCTCGCGATCTCGGGAACGGCGTGGGTGGCGGGCGGCCTCGTCGAGGAGTACCGGCTGGTCCTCTGGGCCGTCGCGGCCGCGATCGACGTCGCCGGTCCCCGCGCCATGTTCTGGCTGCCCGGCCTCGGCGCGTCGCGCGCGAGCACGTGGGTCGTGCGGGGCGAGCACATGGCCGAGCGCGTGAGCCTGTTCGTCATCATCTGCCTGGGCGAGTCGATCATCGTCACGGGTGCCGCGTTCGCGGAGCTGCCCCTCGACGCGACGACCGTGTCCGCGTTCTGCTCGGCGTTCGCGAGCACGGTGCTCATGTGGCTGCTCTTCTTCGACCGCTCCGAGCGGCGCGCGACCGAGTACTTCACGTCGCGCGACGAGCGCGGCATGGTGGCGCAGACGGCGTACACGTACGTGCCGTTCGTCATCGTCGCCGGGATCGTGCTCACCGCCGTGGCGGACGAGCTGGTCCTGCTGCACCCGCTGGGTCACGACGGCGCGGGCCACGCCGACGCGTGGACCGCCGGGCTCGTGTGCGGGGCGGCGGCGACCTACCTGGTCGGCAACGCGCTGTTCCGTCGCGCGACGGGCGGGAGGTGGTCGCTCCCGCACCTGGCGGGGGCCGCCGCGGTCGCGGCGCTCTTCGGCGCGCACGCGTGGCTGACGCCGCTCGCCCTCAACTGGACCACGGACGCCCTCCTCCTCGCCGTCATCGTCGGCGACGTCGTCCGGGCGAGGCGTCGGGAGTCGGTGCCGGACCCGGGGTGATCCGCACCGAGAGACGAGGTACGGCACCTTCGCGCGCTTCACCCGGCTTTCGCCAGGCGCAAACCCCCCATCGTCGCTAGGTTCGCCCTGTTGGTGCGCGGCAGCCGGCCGTGCTCCGGGTACGGGGATCCGTCAAGAAAGGGCGCGACCGTGGACTTCTGGGACTTCTTCTGGCTCCTCGTCTGGAGCTTCTTCTTCATCGCCTACCTCATCGTGCTCTTCCAGATCATCGCGGACCTGTTCCGCGACCGCGAGCTCTCGGGCTGGTGGAAGGCCGTGTGGATCATCTTCCTCGTCTTCCTGCCGATCCTGACGTCGCTCGTCTACCTCATCGCCCGTGGGCGCGGGATGGCGGAGAGGCAGGCGGCGGCCGTCGTCCAGGCGAAGCAGGACACCGACGCGTACATCCGTCAGGTCGCGAACACCTCGCCGGCCGAGCAGATCACGCACGCCAAGTCGCTCCTGGACTCCGGCGCGATCACGCCCGAGGAGTTCGCGCAGCTCAAGGCGAAGGCGCTCGCCTGACCGACCTCGCGTGACCGGACGGGCCGGCCGCACCCGCGTGCGGGTGCGGCCGGCCCGTCCCACGATCGAGGGATGACCCGCTTCGGCTACACCCTCATGACCGAGCAGTCCGGCCCGCGCGCGCTCGTCGAGCACGCGGTCGACGCGGAGCGCGTCGGCTTCGAGTTCGAGGTGATGAGCGACCACTACTTCCCGTGGCTCGACGCCCAGGGCCACTCCCCCTACGCCTGGTCCGTGCTCGGTGCCGTCGCCCAGGCGACGGAGCGCGTCGGGCTCATGACGTACGTGACCTGCCCTCTGCTGCGCTACCACCCGGCCGTGGTCGCGCAGAAGGCCGCGACGGTCGCCCTCCTCTCCGACGACCGCTTCACGCTCGGCCTCGGTGCCGGGGAGAACCTCAACGAGCACGTCGCGGGCGAGCGCTGGCCCGCGGTCGGCGAGCGGCACGACATGCTCGAGGAGGCCGTGGAGATCATCCGGTCCCTGCTCGACGGCGAGCGCCTCACGTTCGAGGGCGTGCACTACCGCGTCGACTCCGCGCGGCTCTGGGACCTCCCCGACGAGACCGTGGAGATCGGCGTCGCCGTCTCCGGCCCGCAGTCGATCGAGCGGTTCGCCCCGCTCGCCGACCACCTCGTGACCACCGAGCCCGACGCCGAGGTCGTCCGGCGATGGTCGGGGGTCCGGGACCGTGCGGACCTCGCGCCGTCGCGCGTCGTCGGGCAGATGCCGATCTGCTGGGACCCCGACGAGGACGTCGCGGTGGCCCGCGCGCACGAGCAGTTCCGCTGGTTCGGGGGTGGCTGGCACGTGAACGCCGACCTGCCGACGCCCGAGGCGTTCGAGGCCGCGAGCCAGTTCGTCCGGCCCGAGGACGTCGCGGAGTCGATCCCGTGCGGCCCGGACCTCGACCGGATCGTCGAGGCGGCGTCCGCGTGGTGGGAGGCGGGGTTCACCGACCTCGCGCTCGTCCAGGTGGGCGAGGTCGGGCAGCGCGAGTTCCTCGCGGATGCCGCGGGGCCGCTGCTGGAGAAGCTCCGCGCGGCGGCCCCGGCGACGTGAGCGGGCGTCAGGCGCGCGCCGCGGCCTCGGGCACGTAGGAGCCGCTCTCCAGCTCCTCGACCAGCGACCCCCGGACCGGGGTCCAGCCGAGCTCGGCCGCCCGGACGGCACGCGTCGCCTGGTCCAGCAGCAGCGCGTCCGCGAAGAGCGCCCCGAACCGCTCGCGGGTCGCCTCGACGGACTGCGGCACGACGACGCCGCCCAGCCCGGCGGCCCGGCTCGCCGCCTCGGTGAGCGCCCGGACCGTGGGGTGCTCCGCCGTCGTGCCGAGCAGGTGGCCGCGGGCCCCGTGCTCCAGCGCGAGCGCGTAGAGCACCGCGAGGTCGTCGACGTGCACGACCGACCAGTGCTGCGCGCCGTCGCCCACGAGCGCGAGGCCCGGGCCGTCCGGTCCGTCCACGCGCGGCGCCCCCGAGACGAGCGCGGGGATGCCGCGCCCGTCCCCGTAGACGACGCCGGGCGCGACGACCGACGCGACGACGTCCCGGGCGAGCAGCAGCTCCTCCACGGCGACGCGCCACGCGACGATCGCGGGCGGGTCGGTCGGCGAGGTCTCCGTCGCCGACCCGCTCCCCCACTTCCACACCCCGCTCGTGTGCACGAACGGCCTGGCCGTCCCTCCGAACGCGCGCGTGACCGCCTCGACGACCGCCCGGTCGAGGGTCTCGCTCGTCCCGTCGCCGGGTGCGGCGGCGTGGATCGCGCCGTCGGCCTTGTCGAGGACGGCGACGAGCGCGTCGGCGTCGTACGCGTCCACCTGGACGGGGGTCGCCCCGGCCGCGGCGACGGCCGCGGCGGACGCCTCGGACCGCACGAGCGCGGTCACCTCGTGCCCGCGGCCGCGCAGCTCTCGCAGCACGGCCGACCCGACGAACCCGGTCCCCCCGGTGAGCAGCACCTGCATGTCGTACCTCCCGTGTCATGGCCGGTCGGCGACCGGTCCGGACGGCACGGTATCTTCCAGGTACTGGTGACTTCACCGTGCCATACTTCCCCGGTGGATACCATGGCGAGCCGACCGCGCGGCGACGCCGCCGCCCACGTCTCGCGGAGCGGACGCGACGGTGGGGCCGACGGCGCACCCGACGTGTTCTCCGCCGACTGTCCGAGCAGGCTCGTCGTCGAGCGCATCGGCGACAAGTGGACGCTCCTCGTCTTCATGGCCCTGCGCCGGCGCGTCCTGCGCTTCGGGGAGCTGCGCGACCTCGTCGGCGTCGTCACGCCCAAGGTCCTGACCCAGACCCTGCGCTCGCTGGAGCGTGACGGCCTGGTCCAGCGCACGGTCTACGCCGAGGTGCCGCCGCGCGTCGAGTACGCGCTCACCGACCTCGGCCGGTCGCTCCTCGGCCCCATCGACGCGATCCGTGCCTGGTCGGAGGAGAACGGCGAGCGGATCGCCGCGTCACGGGCCGCCGCGAGCGACCGGGCCGGGACGTGAACGCCCGCCGTCGCACCCGGCCCCGACCGCCACGCCGGCAACCACCGCGCGACCCTCCCCTGCGCTGGTGGTCGGGACTCCTGCTCGCGGCGGTCCCCCTGGGGATCGGCGCCCTCCTGCTCCGCGCGTCGTGGGACGACCTCGCCGAGGGCGAGGAGATCGTGCCTGCCGTGCTGGTGCTCGCGTTCCTGCTCGCGTTCGCGGTCGGTGCCGTGTCGTTGGCCGTCCCCCGACGCCTCGGCGACCGCCTCTACGCGGTCGCGAAGGTCCTCGTCACGGGCACGGTCACCGTCTTCTTCGGCTGGCTCGTGATCGGCGGTCTGCTCGCCCCGGAGCTCGTCGCCACGGGGTCGGGCAACGGGCGCGCCCCGAGCACGCCCCTGGCCGCGCGGGTCACCGCGGTCATCGCCCTGGTCGCATTCGGGGGCGTCGCCGTCCAGGCGCTCGTCGACCGTCGCCGGCGCCGGCGACGCGGCCAGGAAGGCGGTCGCGCACCGCTCGGGAGCGGAGTGTTCTCCCGGGGGCGCCGCCGCTGAGGAAGGGCCGGCCCTGCGTGCGGGGCCGTGCGCGCGTCAGCCCTGAGGACGCAGCGCGATGACCATCGCCTCGACCGCGAGCAGCGGGGCGACGTTGCCCTCGAGCCGCTCGCGCGCGACACCGATCGCGTCCATCCGCCGCACGGTCTGCTCCGGCGTGGAGTCCTCGGCGATCGTGCGCACCGCCTCCGCGAGCTCGACGTTGACGAGCTCCACCTCAGCCCCGAGCTGCACGACGAGCACGTCGCGGTAGAGGGACAGCAGGTCGACCATCGCGCGGTCGAGCACGTCGCGCTGGTGCCGGGTCGCGCGCCGCTTCTGGTCCGCCTCGAGGTCGCGGAGCTGAGACCGCAGGCGGGGCGGGAGGGTCTCGCCGTCGGCGACGCCGAGCGCGCGCAGCAGCTCGGCCTTCTCGGCCGCGTCGCGCTCCTCGGTCGCGGCCTTCGCCTCGGCCTGCGCGAGGTCCACGAGCTCTCCCGCGGCCAGGACGGCGTCGCCCACCCCGCGGACCCGGCGCGCGAGCGAGAGCACGGACGTCCGCCGGTCCCGGGCGCCCGCGTCGCGGGCCAGCCGGCGCGCGAGCCCGATGTGGCTCTGCGCCGCGCGGGCGGAGACGAGCGCGACGTGCTCGTCCACCCCGTCGCGCTGGACCAGCAGCCCGGCCACGGCCTCGACCGGGGGCACGCGCAGCACGACGCCGCGGCACCTGGAACGGATGGTGACGAGCACGTCCTGCGGGCTCGGCGCGCAGAGGATCCATACCGTGTGGGGGGCGGGCTCCTCGATCGCCTTGAGCAGCACGTTCGTCGTGCGCTCGGCCATGCGGTCGGCGTCCTCGACGACGATCACGCGACGCCGGCCCTGCGACGGGCTGCGGCTCGCGACCGTCACGAGGTCGCGCACCTCGTCGATCTTGATCGTCACGAGCTCGGTCGCGACGAGCGTCACGTCGGGGTGCGTCCCGGCGAGCGTCGTGCGGCACGCCTGGCAGTGCCCGCACCCGCCCTGCTCGCACTGGAGCGCGGCGGCGAACGCGCGCGCGGCGTTCGAGCGGCCGGAGCCGGGCGGGCCGGTGAGCAGCCACGCGTGCGTCATCGCGGCGGGGTCGGTCGCGGCGGCGCGGAGCACCTCGACGGCCTGCTCCTGGCCGACGACGTCGTCCCAGACGGTCACGCGGCCCCGCTCCCCGTGGCCGGCCCGGCGCCGGAACCCGGCCCGAGGCCGAGACCCGGGGTGTACCCGATCGCGCTGTCGGAGTCGTCGAAGCCGTCGTCGGGCTCGGCCGCGATCGTGTCCTCCGCCTCCTCGACGACCGGGGTGAGCTCGAGCCGCGCGGCGACGTCGACCCGGATCTGCGCCTGGAGGTCGTCGATCGAGGCCGTCGCGTCGAGCACGACCCAGCGCTCCGGGTCCGCCGCCGCGCGCGCGAGGAACGCCTCCCGCGTGCGGCGGTGGAACTCCGCCCCGGCGCGCTCCAGGCGGTCGTGCTGCCGCCGGATCCGCGCGGAGGCGGCTGCCGGGTCGAGGTCGAGCAGGATCGTGACGTCCGGCATGAGGTCCTGCACGGCCCAGCGCGAGATGAGCTCGACCTCGTCCGCGCCGAGCTCGCGCCCGCCCGCCTGGTACGCGACCGACGAGTCGAGGTAGCGGTCCGTGACGACGATCGCGCCGCGCTCCAGGGCCGGCCGCACGAGGCTCGCGACGTGGTGCGCGCGGTCCGCGGCGTAGATGAGCGCCTCGGTGCGCGGGTCCATGTCCTGCCCGTGGAGCACCGCCGCCCGCAGCTCCTTGCCGAGCTCGGTGCCGCCGGGCTCGCGCGTCAGCACGACCTCGCGCCCCGTGAGCTCGCCGAGCCACTGCCCGAGCAGGCGCGACTGGGTGGACTTGCCCACGCCGTCGCCGCCCTCGAAGGAGATGAAGTACCCGGGTGCGCTCACGGCGTCCACCCTATCCGCGGCGTCGGACACGGGCCGCGGGCTAGCCTCGGGGCATGCCCGACCCCGCTGCCGCGCCCCGCCCCCTGCCCACCCCCGGCGTCGCGTTCGCCGGCCGCACGTTCGACGCCGTGCTGTTCGACATGGACGGCACGCTCATCGACTCGGTCCCGGCGGTCGACCGGAACTGGCGGCGCTGGGCCGCGGAGCACGGCCTGCCCGACCCCGAGGAGTTCCAGATCCAGCACGGCACCCCGGCGCGCACGCTCATCGCCGAGCTCCTGCCGGAGGACCGGGTCGAGTCGGCCTACGAGCGCATCCACACGCTCGAGCTCGAGGACAACGAGGGTGTGACGATCCTGCCCGGGACGCGGGACGCGCTGGCCGCCCTCCCCTCCGACAGGCGGGCGATCGTCACGTCCTGCACCCGCCCGCTCGCTGCCGCGCGCATGGCGGCGTCGGGTCTCGACGCGCCGTCGGTCGTGGTGACGGCGGACGACGTCGCGCGCGGCAAGCCCGACCCGGACCCTTTCCTGCTGGGCGCGGAGCGCCTCGGCGTGGACCCGGCACGGTGCCTCGTCGTGGAGGACGCCCCCGCGGGGATCGCCGCGGCCCGCGCGGCGGGCTGCGCGACCCTCGCCGTGACGGGCACCCACTCGGCCGCCGAGCTCGCGGAGGCATCCCCCGCACCCGACGCCCTGGCGACGGGGCTCGTGGCCGTGCGCTTCGCCGTCGGACCCGACGGCGTGCGCGTCACCGACGCCTGACTCTCGTCAGTAGACGCCCGCGCGCAGCGCGGCGGCGACGACCTTCGACGCCGCGGCGTGCACCTCGGCGAGCTCGTCGAGGCTGAGGCCCGTGGCCGCGACGATCGAGGGCGGGATGCGCTCGGCGTCGCGGCGGCGCGCGCGCCCCTCGGCGGTGAGGGTCACGCGGACCTGGCGACCGTCGTCGGGCGAGCGTGACCGGCGCACGTAGCCGAGCGCCTCGAGCCGCTTGAGGAGCGGCGAGAGCGTGCCGGCGTCGAGGTGCAGGCGCGCGGCGAGGTCGCCGACGGTCGACGTCGTGCCCGCGGCGTCGTCCTGCCAGAGCGCGAGGAGCACGAGGTACTGCGGGTGCGTGATGCCGAGCGGCTCGAGCAGGGGGCGGTAGAGCGCGACCATCCCGCGCGCGCCCGCGGAGAGCGCGAAGCAGACCTGGGCCTCGAGCGCGAGGGGGTCGGCGAACAGCGTGCCCGCGCCCCGCGCGCCCGTCCCGTCGACCTCGTCACCCGTCATGACGCCATGGTACCGAGGATCGCGCTATTCTTGGTACACCAATGATTGGTGCACCAATCATCTGACGAGACCTCAGCGGAGGACACCGTGGCGCGGAAGAACGACAGGCGCACGCTCGGCATGCGCATCACCGAGGGCTTCCTCCCGATCTTCGGCCCCGCCCAGGTCGGCCGCCAGGACGCCGACGGGCGCGGCGTCTCCGACGCGGAACGGGAGCGCGACCAGGAGCTCAAGACCCGCTTCGAGCGCGTGACGGGTCCCGACGGCCGCAGCTACGTCGTCGAGCACACCGACTGACCCCTCCCGCGAGATCGACCCGAGCGCCCCCGGATCGACCCTCCGTGGGCCGATCTCGAACGCTCGGGTCGATCTCGCGGCGGACCGGCTCACTCCCCCGGGTACACGACCCCGATCTGGCGGCGCACCTCGTCGAGCGTCCGCATGACCTCGAGCGTCGAGTCCCACGACATGCGCGGGCTCTGCGTCTCGCCCGCGGCGACACGGCGCGCGACCTCGGCCGCCTGGTACTGCTTGCCCTCGCCCGTGAAGCCGTCGTAGTACCAGGACGCGCCGTCGTGCCGGATCACGCGGAACGACGTCGGCGCGTAGAAGCTCCCCTCCACCTCGATGCGACCCGCCGTGCCCGAGATCACCGCGGCCGTCGCGGTGCGCGACCACAGCGTCGTCGAGAGCGTCGCCTGCGTGTCGCCGTAGCCGAGCACGACGCTCACCTGCCCGTCCACGCCCGTCTCGGTGAGCGAGCCCACCGCGGTGACCGACGACGGCACGCCCAGCAGGTCGTGCGCGAACGACACCGGGTACACGCCCAGGTCCAGCAACGCGCCGCCCGCGAGCTCCGGGGCGTAGAGGCGGTGCTCTGGGTCGAACGCGAACCACTGGCCGTGGTCGGCGCTGAGGTTGACGACGTCGCCGATCTCCCCGCGCGCGATCACCCCGCGCAGCGCGGCGACGTGCGGCAGGAACCGCGTCCACATGGCCTCCATGACGAACACGCCGGCCTCGCGCGCGGCGTCGAGCACCTCGACCGCCTCGGCCTCGTTGCGCGTGAACGCCTTCTCGACGAGCACGTGCTTGCCCGCGCGGATGGCGAGCAGCGCGTGCTCGTGGTGGTGCGAGTGCGGCGTCGCGACGTAGACGACGTCGACCTGCGGGTCCTCGACCAGCTCCTGGTAGCCGTGGTGCGTGGTCGGGACGCCGTGCGCGGTCGCGAAGCGCTCGGCGCGCACGCGGTCGCGGGACCCGACGGACGCGACGCGACCCTGCGTGTGCTGGCGCACGGCCTCCGCGAACGACGACGCGATGCCGCCCGCGCCGAGGATCCCCCAGCGGATCGGGGGTGCGGTGCGCGGGTCGGGGACCGTGCCGGTGACGTCGGCGGACAGGTCGGGGACGGGGTGGACGGCGGACCGGGCGGACTGCTCGGCGGGCGTCGGGGCGACGGTGCTCATGAGCCCACGCTATCCCGGTGGGATCGCTCCCACGGGCCTGGGTCCACGGATCGGCGCACCACGTGGTGCCCCACGACGACGAATCTCCCCCGCGCGGGTGGTGCGGTGCGCCGCGCACCGCGCCACGATGGGGACCATGACGTCCCCCGCGCCCCGGACCGACGCGCCGACCGACACCCCGGACACGCCCGAGGCGCGCGCGAGCGCTCGCGAGCTCGTCAAGGTCTACGGGTCCGGCACGACGGCGGTGCGCGCCCTCGACGGCGTCGACGTCGACTTCGCGCGCGGGCGGCTCACCGCGATCATGGGTCCGTCCGGCTCCGGGAAGTCGACGCTCATGCACTGCCTGGCGGGACTGGACTCACCGACGTCCGGCAGCGTCGTGATCGACGGCCAGGAGATCAGCCGCCTCTCGCAGCGCCGGCTCACGGCCCTGCGCCGCACGCGCGTCGGGTTCGTCTTCCAGGCCTACAACCTCGTGCCGACGCTCACCGCGGCGGAGAACATCACGCTGCCGCTCGACATCGCGCGCACGCACGTGGACCGGGCGTGGTTCGACGAGGTCGTCGACTCCGTCGGGCTGCGCGACCGCCTGCACCACCGGCCGTCCGAGCTGTCCGGCGGGCAGCAGCAGCGCGTCGCGTGCGCACGGGCGCTCGTCTCGCGGCCGTCGATCGTGTTCGCCGACGAGCCGACCGGGAACCTCGACTCGCGCTCGGCAGGCGAGGTCCTCGCGTTCCTGCGCCGGTCCGTGGACGAGCTCGACCAGACCGTCGTCATGGTCACGCACGACCCGCGCGCGGCGTCGTACGCGCACCGCGTCGTGTTCCTCGCCGACGGCCGACTCGCGGGTGAGCTGCACGACCCGTCGCAGCAGGACATCCTCGACGCGCTCGCGCTCGCGGCGGACGACGACGGCCCGCCGGCCGGTCCCCCCGGACCCGCCGGCGGGGGGTCCGCGGCTCCGGCCGGGCGCCACGCCGCGCCGGTCGACCCGGCATGATCCGCGTCGCGCTGCGGGGCGTGCGCGCGCACGTCGTGCGGTTCGTGCTCTCGGTGCTCGCCGTGACGCTCGGCGTCGCGTTCGTCGTCGGCACGTTCGCGTTCCGCGGCATGCTCTCCTCCACGTTCGACGACATCATCGCGACGACGCTCACCGCCGACGTCTACGTGCGCGGGTCGCAGGAGGTCACCGGCGACGCGGCCGGTCCGGGGGGCGGCGGGGGCGGCGGGAACGGGTTCGCGGGCGACCGCACGCTCGTCCCGGCCGACCTCGCGGCAGACGTCGAGGCGGTCGACGGCGTCGCGCGCGCCGTCCCGGACGTGTCCGGGCCGGTGGTCCTCGTCGCGGCCGACGGGACCGCCGTCGTGACGACGGGCCCGCCCAGCACCGCCTTCTCGATCGACCCCGAGGACCCGAGCCTCACGTTGCTCGACGGCGCCTGGCCCGCCGCGGGCGAGATCGTGCTCGAGCAGAGCGCGGCGGAGACGGCCGGGCTGACGACCGGCGACGAGACGACGGTCGTGCTGGGCGGCGAGCCGACGCCCGTGACCGTGTCCGGCGTCTTCGGGATCGAGGCCGCGGCGGCGGGCGCGGTGCTCGTCGGGATCGACGGCGAGACCGCCCGCGAGGTGTACGCGCCGGACGGCATGGTCCCGCAGCTCTCGGTCTGGGCGACTCCGTCGTCGGGCGAGGTCGACGAGGACGCGCTCGCGGAACGCGTGGGGGCCGTGCTGCCCGGCGGCGCCGAGGCCGTGACGGGAGAGCAGGCGCGCGCCGAGGCCAGCGAGGCCGTCGAGGAGGTGCTCGGGTTCGTCGAGACGTTCCTGCTCGTCTTCGCCGCGATCGCGCTCTTCGTCGGGGCGTTCATCATCGCCAACACGTTCGCCATGTCGGTGCGGGAGCGGCTGCGCGAGCTCGCGCTGCTGCGCGCGCTCGGTGCGTCGCCCGGCCAGGTGTTCACCTCGGTGCTGGTGCAGGCGCTCGTCGTCGGGCTCGTGGGCGGCGGCCTCGGCGTCCTGGCCGGCGCGGGGCTCGTGCGCGTCATCCGCTGGGGGCTCGCGCTCGCCGGCATGGAGTTCTCCGGCCGCGTGCCGCTGGGCACGCCGCAGGTCGTGGCGGCGGTCGTGCTCGGGGCGGTCGTCAGCGTGCTCGCGGCCGTCCTGCCCGCGCGACGCGCCGCGGCGATCCCGCCGGTCCAGGCGATGCGCGACGACGTCGCCCCGGAGCGTGGGACCGGCGTCCGGGCGGTGGGCGGGATCGTGCTCGTCGCGGCGGGCGCCGGGGTCCTGTGGCTCGCGTCTTTCCTCGGGTCGTCGGTCGCCGACACCCCGACCGGCTGGGCGTGGGTCGACGACCTGAGCCCGCGCGTGCTGCTCGGCGTCGGCGCGGGGCTCGTGCTCGTCGGCGTGCTCGTCGGGTCCCCGGCCGTCGCGCGCGGCGTCCTCACCGTGCTCGCGTGGCCGCTCGTCGTCGCGCTGCGACCGCTCGGTCGCCTCGCGCGCGGCAACGTGACGCGCAACCCGCGCCGCACGGCGAGCACCGCGGGCGCGCTGCTCATCGGCATGGCGCTCGTGTCCGTCACGGGCGTCATCGCCGCCTCGACCCAGGCGTCCGTGCGCAGCATCGTCGAGAACGAGGTGCGGGCCGACCTCGTCGTCGACTCCGCGACGCTCGTCGTCCCCGAGGGCGCCGTCGAGGCGGTGGCCGCGACGCCCGGCGCCGCCGTCGTCGACACCGTTCGGCTCGGGCTCGCGCCCGTCGCGACGGTCGGCACCTCGGAGAGCGGGACGCCCGGGTCCGACGACGAGCAGGACGACGGGTCGGGCGACGAGTCAGGCGCCGAGGCGCGTGGGACCGACGTGGCCGGCGTGCCCGCGGGCTTCTTCGACACCGCACTCGACCCCGTGGCCCTCGCGGGAGACCCGACGGCGACGCTCGAGGCGGGGGACGTCGTCGTGCACCGGCGCACCGCGCGCGAGCGCGGCTGGGAGGTGGGCGACACGCTGCGCCTCGGCGAGGGCGCCGCCGCGGTCGAGGCGCGCGTGGGCGCGGTGATCGACAGCCAGCTCGTCGGGACCGGCATCCTCGTGCGCGACGACGTGTTCGACGCCGTGGTGCCCGCCGCGCAGGCGAGCGTCCGGATCGTCTACGTGTCGGCGACGGAGGGGGCGACGCCGGCGGAGGTCGAGGAGCTGAGCGCGGCGCTGACGACCGCCGTCGAGCCGTTCCTCGTCGTCACCGTGCTCGACCGCGAGGAGACCGCGTCGGCGTTCGCCGACCAGGTGAACCAGGTGCTCGTCATCCTCTACGCACTGCTCGCGCTGTCGATCGTCATCGCGCTGCTCGGCATCGTCAACACGCTCGCCCTGTCGATCATCGAGCGCACGCGCGAGATCGGGCTGCTGCGCGCCGTCGGGCTCGGGCGGCTCCAGCTCGCAGGCGTCATCGCGATCGAGTCTGTGCTGACCGCGGTCTACGGGACGGTGCTGGGCGTCGCGACGGGCATCGGGATCGGCGCCGCGTTGCCCGGCGTGCTCGCCGACGAAGGCCTGAGCACGCTCGCCGTCCCGTGGGGCCAGGTGCTCGCGATCCTCGGCGTCGCCGTGGTGATCGGGCTCGTCGCGAGCGTGTGGCCCGCGATCCGCGCCGCCCGCCTCCCCGTTCTCGACGCGGTCACGGTCGACTGACCCAGATCCCCGCTGAGGGCATGAAGGCGTCGCGGTCCGGGCCCCCGGACGCGACGGGGTCGTGCACTCAGCGAGCGGGGACGGGGTGCGGGGACGGGGCGCGGTAGCGGCGGAGCGGGGCGTTGCGCCAGGCGACCAGGCCGACGACCGCGCTCGCTGCCAGTCCGCCCACCACCAGGGCGACCGGGGCGGACGTGAGCGACGCGAGCACGCCGCCGCGGAAGTTGCCGACCTCCGGTCCCGCCACGCCCACGACGTGCTCGACCGACGACACGCGACCGCGGAAATCGTCCGGCGTCTCGAGCTGGACGAGCGCGCCGCGGGTCACCACGCTCACCGTGTCGGCCGCGCCCGCCACCGCGAGGCATGCGAGCGCGAGCCCCAGCGGGCCCGCGAGGCCGAACCCCGCGAGCGCGACGCCCCACGTCGCGGCCGCGGCGAGCTGGAGCGCGCCCGCCCGCGGAGCCCGGGTCACCGCGCCCGAGAGCAGACCCGCCCCGATGCCGCCCACCGCGACGGCGGACAGGAACAGGCCCAGCGTGCGCGGGTCGCCGTCGAACCGGAGCTCGTTGACGAGCGGGAAGAGCGAGATCGGCATCGCGAGCACGGTCGCCGCGACGTCGGTCGCGAACGAACCGCGCAGCGTCGGCTTGCGCCACACGATCCACCACCCGCCCGCGGCGGCCCGACGGCGCGGCGCGGGCGCGGCAGCCGGCGCGCCCGTCGCCAGGGTCTCGACCAGGGGTTGCGTCCCCACCGCACGGTCGTCGCCGGGAGCGCCGCCGGGGACGACGGCAGCCACCGCGTCGGACGGTGCCGGAGGCGTCGCTGGCGGGCTGCCCGGCGGGAGCGGCGGGAGGCGCACGAGCCCGAGCAGCGCGACGAGCGCCGCCACGGCCTGCAGCCCGTACGCCGCCGGGAGGTCCCAGCGCGCGAGCACCAGACCGGCGAGCGCGGGGCCCACGAGCATCGCGACCTGGAACGCGAGGTTCTGGAGCGCGAGGCCCGCGGCGACCTGGTCGGGCGGGAGGAGGCGCGGCGGCACCGTGCGCCGGGCCGGGGAGCCGAGCGCGTTGCACGCCGCGCCGAGGCTCACGAGGCCGAGGAGCAGCCACACCGACGCGTTGCCCGCGAGGGCCTGGGCGACGAGCCCCACGGCGGCCAGCACCTGGCCCGCAGCGGCGAGCCGCATGATCGTGCGGCGGTCGTGGACGTCGGCGAGGTGACCGCCGACGAGCCCGAGCGTCAGGAGCGGGACGGCCGTGGCGAGCCCGATCGTGCCCGTCCACAGCGGGCTGTGCGTGAGCTCCCAGACCTGGAGCAGGACGGCGACGTTCGCGACCTGGAACCCCAGCCCGCCGACGGCGGACCCGGCCCAGAGGTCGCGGTACGCGCGGCTGGCGCGCAGGGGGCGGACGTCGAGGACGTGGCGGCGCACGTCAGCGGTCCTCAGGCGGGGCGGCGCGCAGGTCGGGCCCGACGGGCTCGGCGGGCAGCGGGTAGCCCGCCGCGTCGAGCCGCTCCACGAGGCGGTCGCGCAGCGAGCGGCGCGCGAGGACACGCTCGAGCTCGACCACGACGGCGCTCAACGCGTGCGGCAGCTCGTCGTCGACCTCGGCGACGGACTCCTCCGTCGCGCGCCACTCCGCCTCGAGGAGCGGGACGAGCGCGCGAGCCTTGTCGGTGAGCGCGACCCGGCGCGTCCGGGCGTCCGGGCCGGGCTCGGTCTCGACCAGTCCCTCGCGCCGCATCGCCGTGACGGTCTGGCTCATCGCCGAGTGCGTCCGCCCGAGGGACTCCGCGAGGTCACGGATGGTCAGCGGACCGGTGTGCGCGAGCCGGATCAGCGGGTACACGAACCGCGAGCGCACGCCCTCGATGCCGCGGTCGGTGTAGACCGTGCCGATCTCGTCGTCGAGCCGCCGCAGCAGCGCGTGCAGGGCGTCCCAGCGCCCGGGCACCGTGGTCGGGTCGATTGGTGTCATAGCACTGTTATAACAGCACTCATGGATTTTCCTCTACCGTCGGCATCTAGGTTGTGCTGCTAACTAGATAGCCGTACTGTCTAGCCATGGACTTCGCCGAGCGCCTGGACCGCGAGCTGCTGCGCGGCGTCCTCCCCCTGTGCACGCTCGCAGTCGTCGCCGCGGAGGGGCCGACCTACGGATACGCGATCACGCAGTCGCTCGCGTCCGGAGGGCTCGGCGGGGTCAAGGGCGGCACGCTCTACCCGCTCCTCCAGCGCCTCGAGGACGACGGCCTTGTCACCACGTCCTGGCGTGAGGGCGACCGCGGGCCGAGCCGCAAGTACTACGCGGTCACCGACGGCGGCCGCGCGGCCCTCCGCGCAGCCGCGAACCGCTGGGAAGCCCTCACAGCCTCCGCGATCACCCTCCTCGCGGCGGGCGGTGACGGGTCTGCGGACGTCGCGGCGAGAGCGCCCACCTCGGGGACGGGCCACGACGGCCCGGCGCTCCCACCCACCACCGCCGCCGCCGGCGAGACCGCCGCAGCGAGGTCCGCCCGGACCCCGCCCGTCGAGAGGACGTCCCGATGAACGACCGCAGCAGGTTCGCGACCGAGGAACGGTTCGCGCCGCACGTCGACCCACGCTGGGCCGAGGGGCTCCTCCTCGAGCTGCGCCTCCAGGGCGTCGCCGGAGCGCGCATCGGCGCGGTGCTCGCCGAGGTGGACGCGCACGTCGTCGACTCCGGCGAGACCGCACAAGAGGCGTTCGGCGATCCCGTCGCCTACGCGCGCTCGCTCGACCTGCCCGAGGACCCCGCGCAGTCGCGCTCCTCGATCGGACGTACGGTCGCCGCGTCCGCCGTGCAGACGGTCGGGACGCTCGGCGTGCTGTGGTCGCTGCGGCCCGCGCTGGACGGCACCGCGCTCGTGGTCCCGGCGGGGATGCTCCTCGTCCTCGTCGCCGCGCTCGCGGGCTTCGTCGCGCTGTGGCGTGCCGGAGACAGCCTGCTGCGCGCGGCACTCGCGCGCCCGGTGCTCACCGTCCTGGGGAACCTGGTCGTGACGGGGGTGCTCGTCACCGTCGCGGTCTCGCTGCGCTCGCCGGTCACGACCCTGCCGGCGGTCCCCGTGCTGGTCACGGCCGCGCTCGCGCTCGCCATCGGGACCGTCTGGGGCCTGCGTGAGCAGGGCTCCGGCGACCCGGTCGTCGGTCCTCTCGAGGGCGCTCCGCGCGCCCGCACCCACTCCGCCGGCCGGTGGGGAGTCATGCTCCTGCCCATCACGACGGTCGTGCTCGGCACGGTCACGCTGCTCGCTCGCTGACCGGCCGGGACCAAGGTCACGCGTCCCGGCGTCCCGGTGGTGGTCGCCCTGGTCGCGTGACACGGTGGAGATGGCCGGCGGGCACCGGCCTCGCACGGCTGCGGCGCGCCCGACGGCGACCCACCGACTCCACAGGAGGCCACGATGTCCGAGGTTCCCGTCCGCACGCTCATCAGCCCGCTGCGCTACGTCCAGGCCCGCGGTGCGCTCACGCGGCTCGGCGAGTTCGTCCGCCCGATCGGCACGAAGCCGCTGCTCGTCGCCGACGACGTCGTGTGGGGCATCGTCCAGGACACGGTCGCCGTGTCCTTCCAGGAGCAGGACCTCCCCCGCCACCGCACCGGGTTCGGCACCTACGCCACCGCCGCGGAGGTCGAGCGGCTCGCGCGCGAGATCGACGAGCTCGGCGCCGACGTGATCGTCGGCATCGGCGGCGGCTCGACCATCGACGCGGTGAAGGCCGCGGGCCACCTGCGCGGCATCCGCTGGGTCTCCGTGCCGACGGTCGCGTCCACCGACGCCCCGTGCTCCGCCCTGTCCGTCATCTACACCGAGGACGGCGCGTTCGAGGAGTACCGGTTCTTCCCGCACAACCCGGACCTCGTGCTCGTCGACACGGGCCTCGTCGCGAACGCTCCCGTGAAGTTCCTCGTCGCCGGCGTCGGTGACGCGCTCGCGACATGGATCGAGGCGCGCGCCGTCGCCGAGGCGAACGCGTCGACCATGGCCGGTGGTCTTCCCCTCGTCACGGGCACGGCGCTCGCGCAGCTCTCCTGGGACATCCTGTGGGAGAACGCGCTGCCCGCGATCGACGCCGTCGCGGACCACCTCGTGACGCCCGCCGTCGAGAAGGTCGTCGAGGCGAGCACGCTCCTGTCCGGGCTGGGCTTCGAGTCCGGCGGCCTCGCGGCGGCGCACGCCATCCACAACGGCCTCACCGCCGCACCCCAGACGCACGGGCTCACGCACGGCCAGAAGGTGAACATCGGCTCCGTCACACAGCTCGTGCTGGAGGGCGCGCCCACCGAGGAGATCGAGGAGTTCGTGCGCTTCACGACGCGCGTCGGCCTGCCGAACACGCTCACCGAGATCGGGCTGACCGCCGACGACGTCCAGGACCTCCAGCGCGTCGCGGAGGCCGCCACCGCGGAGGGCGAGACGATCCACGCGATGCCGTTCCCGGTGCGCGTCCCGGAGCTCGTGGACGCCCTCCGCTCCATCGAGGGCTTCTCCCGCCGCGTCCGCGCCGAGGCCGGCCTCCCCGAGCCGGTCAAGCACGCCGCGCACTGACCCTCGCCCTCCCCCGCCGACCAGGTGGTGATGGCGCGTCCGGTGGGCCGGACGAGCCACCACCACCTGCTCGGCGGGAGGGCTGCTACTTCTTGGCGGCCGTCTTCTTCGCGGCGGGCTTGCGGGTCGTGGTGCGCTTCTTGGCCGGGCCCTGCGCGCGCTTCTCGGCGAGCAGCTCGATCGCGCGCTCGGGCGTGATCGACTCAGGTGTGACGTCGCGCGGGAGGGTGCGGTTCGTCTCGCCGTCGGTGACGTACGCGCCGAAGCGGCCGTCCTTGACGACGATCGGCTTGCCGCTGTTCGGGTCGTCGCCGAGCTCGCGCAGGGGCGGGGTCGCGGCGCGCTGGCCGCGGCCGCGCTTGGGCTGCTTGTAGAGCTCGATCGCCTCGTCGAGCGTGACGGTGAACATCGACTCCTCGTCGGGCAGCGAGCGCGAGTCGGTGCCCTTCTTGAGGTACGGGCCGTAGCGGCCGTTCTGCGCCGTGATCTCCTCGCCGGACTCGGGGTCGGTCCCGACGACGCGCGGCAGCGACAGCAGGCGCAGCGCGTCGTCGATCGTGATCGTGTCGAGCGTCTGCGTCTTGAGCAGCGACGCGGTGCGCGGCTTGGGCTGCGCGGCCTTGGCCTTCTTCTGCGCGGCGGCGGACAGGCTCGTGTCGATGGGCGGGAGGTCGAGCACCTCGGTGACGTACGGGCCGTAGCGGCCCGCCTTGGCGACGATCTCGTGCCCGGACACGGGGTCGGTACCGAGCACCTTGCCGTCGTCCGCGCCGGCCGCGAGGAGCTCGCGTGCCTTGGCGACCGTCAGCTCGTCGGGGGCGACGTCGTCGGGCACGGACGCGCGCGGCGGGTTCTCCCCCTCCTTGACGGGGACGGACAGGTCCTCCACGTACGGCCCGTAGCGCCCGACCCGGAGCTGGATGCCCTCGCCGATCGGCACCGAGTTGATGCCGCGCGCGTCGATGTCGCCGAGGTTCGCGACGAGGTCGCGCAGGCCCTCGGCGTCCTCGCCCTTCGCGGCGTCGCCGAAGTAGAACTCCGTGAGCCACGCGACGCGGTCGCGACGTCCGGCCGCGATCTCGTCGAGGTCGGCCTCCATGCGCGCGGTGAAGTCGTAGTCGACGAGCCGGTCGAAGTGCTCCTCGAGCAGCCGCACGACGGCGAACGCGAGCCAGCTCGGCACGAGCGCCTGCCCGCGCGACAGCACGTACCCGCGGTCCTGGATCGTCGAGATCGTCGACGCGTACGTCGAGGGTCGCCCGATGCCCAGCTCCTCGAGCGCCTTGACGAGGCTGGCCTCGGTGTACCGCGGCGGCGCGGACGTGGAGTGTCCGTCGGCGGTGAGGTCGTCGGCGCGCAGGGAGTCGCCCTCGCTCATCTGCGGCAGGCGCGCCTCGTCGCCCCCCTTGGCCCCGACGACGGGCGCGTCCTCGGCGTACCGGTCGACGTCCGAGCTCTCCTCGTACGCGGCGAGGAAGCCGCGGAACGTGATGACGGTGCCCGACGCGGCGAACACCGCGTCGCGACCCGCGACGTCGCCCGCGGCGGCCGAGAGGGTCGCGCCGAGGCGGACCGACGCGGTCGACCCCTTGGCGTCGGCCATCTGCGACGCGACGGTGCGCTTCCACACGAGCTCGTAGAGCTTGAACTGGTCGTCGCTCAGCTCGCGCTTGACCTGCGCGGGGGTGCGGAACGAGTCGCCCGCGGGACGGATCGCCTCGTGCGCCTCCTGGGCGCCCTGGTTCTTCGCGGCGTAGACGCGGGGCTTCTCGGGGACGAACTCGGGGCCGTAGAGCTCGGCGGCCTGGCGGCGGGCGGCCGTGGTGGCCTCGGCCGACAGCGACGGCGAGTCCGTACGCATGTAGGTGATGTAGCCGTTCTCGTACAACGACTGCGCGGTCCGCATCGCCTGGCGTGACGACATGCGCAGCTTGCGGCTCGCCTCCTGCTGGAGGGTCGACGTCGTGAACGGCGCCGCGGGACGGCGCGTGTACGGCTTGGTGTCGAGCGAGCGCACGGCGAACGCGGCGTCCGCGAGGCCGGCCACGACCGCGCGGGCCGTCGCCTCGTCGAGGTGGGCGACGCCGTCGCGCACCGCCGCGGCCTTGAGCTGCCCGCGGTCGTCGAAGTCGCGGCCCGACGCGACGCGCGCGTCGCCGACCTGCACGAGACGGGCTCCGAACGCCTTCCCCGCGTCCGGGGCAGAGGCGTCCGCGTGCTCGAACGTGCCGGTGACGTCCCAGTACTCCGCGGCGACGAACGCCATGCGCTCGCGCTCCCGCTCGACCACGAGGCGCGTCGCGACCGACTGCACACGACCGGCCGAGAGGCCCTGCGCGATCTTGCGCCACAGCACCGGCGAGACCTCGTAGCCGTACAGGCGGTCGAGGATGCGGCGCGTCTCCTGCGCGTCGACGAGGTGCTCGTCGAGGTCGCGCGTGTTCTGGAGCGCCCGCTGGATCGCCTCGCGCGTGATCTCGTGGAACACCATGCGCTTGACGGGGACCTTGGGCTTGAGCGCCTCGAGGAGGTGCCAGGCGATGGCCTCGCCCTCGCGGTCCTCATCGGTCGCGAGGTAGAGCTCGTCGGCGTCCTTGAGCGCGCGCTTGAGCTCCGCGACCTTCTTCTTCTTGTCCGCGTAGACCTCGTAGTACGGGTCGAACCCGTGGTCGACGTCCACGGCGAACTTGCCGTACGGGCCCTTCTTCATGTCCGCGGGCAGCTCGGACGGCTGCGGCAGGTCGCGGATGTGCCCGACGCTCGCCTCGACCTCGTAGTCGTCGCCGAGGTAGCCCTGGATCTTTCGAGCCTTGGCGGGCGACTCGACGATCACGAGCTTGCGTGGCATCCGATCCTGCTTTCGTCCGTGCGTACGTGTCCGTGGCGGGCGCTCCCCGCCCGACGGGGCCGGGCACCACCCGGGGCGCGCCCGGTGCGTCGTGGTGCCGCGAGGACGACCCTCCGGTCGTCCGCCGTGGCAGCCTACGACGTTACGCCAATCGCGCCAGCGGCACCCTACCGCCGAACCGGACGAGCGTCCGGGCGGGCTGTGGACTGGCGGACGAGCAGCAGGACGGCGAACGCCGCGGCGGTCACCGCCAGCACGCCCGCGACCCCGCCGGCGTAGGCGGTGACCTCCTGCGCGGTCGTCGTGTCCCACGTCGCGGGCGTCGCCCGCAGCGCGAGCGCCGCCGCCACGCCGGCCGCGCCGGCCCCGAGGAGGAGGAGCACGGCCATGACGGTCGACCCGGGCGACGAGCCGGCGCCGGGGTCGAGCGCGGACCGCGGCGTGAAGGCGCACACGAGCGCCGCCCACGCGAGGACGACGAGCACCGCGGCGACGACGTCGCTCGGTCGGTGCCACTGCCCGACGAGCGTCGAGACCCCGGTCGCGGCCGTGTACGCACCGCCGAGCACGGCCACGAGCGGTCGCGCCGCGCGCGGCACGACGAGCAGCAGCGCCGCGGCGACCGACCCGGCGACGGTGGTGTGGCCGCTGGGCAGCGAGTTCTCCCAGTGCCAGCCGCCGATGAGCTCCTCGCGGCCGAGGAGCGAGTGCTTGACGAGCTGCGTCGTGACGTTCGCCCCCACGACGAGGAAGGCGACCTGCACGGCGAGGCCCCACCGGCGGCGCAGGAGCGCGATCCCCATGGCGGCGCCGAGGCCACCGACGACGAACGCGACCGAGACCGTGTCCAGGACCGGCTTGGCCACCGCCCAGAGCTCGCCCTGGCCGGTGACGGCGCCGTCGAACGCGGCTCTCTCGAGCATCTGCCCGGCGAACGTGTCGACGAAGAACCGCCACACGAGCCAGGCGCACGCGACGGCGAGCACCGCGACGACGGCGGCCACGACGCGTGACGCGGTGCTCGGGCCGTCCGCCTCGGCGGTCGGGAGGGGGCGGGGCGTCGGCTGCGGCGCCGTCGGGTAGGGCGCCCCGGGCGGGTAGGTGCCGGTCGGAGGGTACGGCGCCGGCGGGGGCGCAGCAGCCGGCGGGTACGGAGCGCCGGAGGGCGTGGGCGGCAGCACCGGCGGCGTCGCCGGGAGCGGTCGCGTACCCGACCCGCCGCTGGTCGGCAGCGGCCGGGTCGGGGCGTGGTCGGCAGGCATCCCCCCACGGTAGAGGACGCGTGTGTGCGTTCGGGGAAGACGGCGGGAAGAGCCTCCGCGCGCTACTCCCCCGCGCTGGGCACGAGCCGCGTGAGGATGAGCGACGCGGCCGGGCTCGTCGGCTGCGGCGACGCGTACGGGTCGGCGTCGGACGGGAAGCCGGTGTACGCGACGGTCGAGTACTGGGCAGCCGTCGGCCGACCGAGGAGCGGGATCGCCGGGACCTGGTCCACGTAGACGTGCTGGATCGTGGCCAGCGCCGCGGCGCGCTCCGCCTCGTCGGTCGAGGACGCGTAGGTCTGGAACGCGGCGTCGGCCGCGGCGTCCTGGAACCGGCCGAAGTTGGCGTCGGCGCTGGCGCCCAGAGGGCGCAGATGGGCGCCGTTCATCTGGCTGGCGTACGTGTCCCAGGGCGTCGCGCCGCCGTCGGTCCAGTGCATCGACGCCTGGAAGTCGCCCTTGCCGATCTTGTCGAACCACTCGGCCTCGTCCTGCCCCTCGACGGTCGCGACGATGCCGAGCCGCGCGGCCGCCTCCTTGACCGCCTCGAGCTCCCACATGTAGTCGGTCCACCCGGAGGGGTTCGTCAGCGTGAACGTGACGGGCGTGCCCTCCTCGTCCTGGAGGACGCCGTCCACCAGCTCGTAGCCCGCGTCCTCGAGGATCGCCGTGGCACCGGGGACGTCGACCGCGAGAGCCCGGTCGGCGAGCTCGGGAGCGACGAACGGGTCGCCGGCCGGGAGCGGCAGCCCGGTCGCGCTGCGCAGCGCGGGCCAGACGCCGGAGGTGGCGGAGTTCGAGATGCTCTCGCGGTCGAGCACGGAGTTCAGCGCGCGCCGCACGGCGACGTCGTCGAACGGCGGCACCTGCGTGTTGAGGAAGAGCGCGTCGATCGCCAGACCGGTCGGGGCGAACTGGTGGAGGTGGTCGGGGTCGGCGGCGAGGTAGACCCTCTCGTAGCCGGGGATGTACGCCCAGCCCCACTGCACCTCGCCGCTCACGTACGCCGCCGTGAGCGAGTCGTTGTCCGGGTACGCGACGTACCGCAGCTCGGGGACGGCGAGGGGTCCGCCCCAGTAGTCGTCCCGGGCCACGAGGGTGACGCCGTCGGGCGCGAACTCCTCCAGGACGTACGGACCCGTGCCGACGGGGTCGACGTTCGGGTCCTCCAGCAGCGTCTCGGCGGGGCGGTCGGCCCACACGTGCTCGGGCACGACGAACGTGTTGATCGCCTTCGTGCGGTTGACGTACTGGCCGCTCCCGAACGTCACGACGACGTCCTGCCCCTCCACGCGGACGTCCTCGTACGGGAGGAGGTCAGGGTTGAGCGCGGGGTCGTCCCTGCGGAGCGTGAACGTGAAGGCGACGTCCTCGGGCGTGAGGGGCTCGCCGTCGGACCAGAGCACGCCCTCGCGCACCGTGACCCGCAGCTCCGTGTAGCCCGCGTCCCAGGACCACGCGCTCGCCAGCCACGGGGTCGGGTCCTGGGCAGGATCGACGAGGTTGACCTGTGCGAGCGGCTCGTAGAGGACGTGCGCGTAGCCGAGCTTCTGCGCGGCGGAGCCGGGGTCGAAGGGGTTGTCGTCCTCCTCGTCGACCGAGTTGGGCATCCCGATCGTGAGCACGGGGGAGACCGCCTCGGGCGTCGGCTCCTGGGCCGGGCTCGCCAGGCCGCAGGCCGAGGCGACGAGCACGGCGGGGACGGTGAAGGAGGAGACGACGGCCGCACGACGCGCCGCGGCGCGGACGGTACGGCGGGCGGCGGTGGGAGTGGTCACGCGGGGCTCCTCAGCGAGTCCGTGATCTGCGGCGACGCCGGGCGCTCCGTCGCCCTCGACGCCATTCCGGAGGCGATTCAACCACAAATTACTGACGAGTCAGTAAGAGCAGCCGGGTCACAGTATGGTTGCCGTCATGACCGACGCCACCCCCGCGCGGAGCGCCACCGACGCCGCCCCCGCACGGACGCCCCGCCCCCGACGCACGCGACCGGCGACGCTCGAGCGCCGCGAGGAGATCCTGCGCGCGGCGATGCGCGTGTTCGGGTCCAAGGGCTACCACCAGGGCTCGCTCGCCGAGGTTGCCGAGCAGGTGGGCATCACCCACGCCGGGGTGCTGCACCACTTCGGCTCCAAGGACCGCCTGCTCACCGAGGTGCTGGAGTTCCGGGACCGCGTCGACGTCGAGCACCTCGAGGGACAGCACATCCCGGGCGGGCTCGACCTCTTCCGCCACCTCGTCAAGACCGCCGCGATCAACGCGGAGCGGCCCGGGATCGTCCAGGCCTACACCGTGCTCACGGGCGAGGCCGTCACCGACGGTCACCCGGCCAGCGCCTGGGTCACCGAACGCTTCACCGGGCTGCGCGCCGACATCGCGGGCGCGCTGCGCGAGGTGATCGAGGAGCGCCGCGCCGCAGGCGACACCGACACGGACTACGAGCTCACCGACGCCGCCCTCGACCTCGCCGCGTCCACGATCATCGGCGCGATGGACGGCCTCCAGATCCAGTGGCTCCTCGACCCCGACGCCGTGGACCTCGCCGAGTCGACCGCGTTCGCGATCGAGTCGATCCTCGCCTCGACCCTCGCCGGGGCGCGGCGACCCCGACCGCTCGACTGACGACCGCCGTCCGGCACGGCCCCCGCCGAGACAACCCGGTGCCGGGGTCGGAGCCCTACCGCGCGGCGGGCTCGGGTTCCGGCGCGGCCGTGACGTCGGTGCCCGACGACGGCGCCTCGCCCGCCGTGCGACCGTCGCGGTACGCGGCGATCGACAGGGTCCGCAGGCGCGACGACCGGCCCGACGGGTTGTCCACGAACCCGACTGCCGAGATGTACGGCTCGATGACGTGGATCTTCTGCAACGGCGTGACGATGAGGAGCTGGAGGCCCAACCGCCGGAACAGCTCGAGCGCGAACCGGGTCGACTCGTCCGACCCCCGGCCGAACGCCTCGTCGATGACGACGAACCGGAAGGCCGTCGAGCGCACCGCGCCCCAGTCGAGCTTGAACTGGTAGGCGAGCGACGCCGCGAGCACCGTGTACGCGAGCTTCTCCTTCTGCCCGCCCGACTTGCCGCCGGAGTCCGAGTAGTGCTCGTGCTCGGAGTCGTCGGCGCGCGAGCGCTCCGACGCGGAGAGCACGAACCAGTTGCGCACGTCCGTGACGCGCCGGCGCCAGGCCTCGTCGAGGTCGGTCATGCCCTCGCGCCCGCGGAACCGCTCGACGAGCGCCTTGACGCGCAGGAACCGGTCCTCCGAGTACGACAGCGCGTCGGTGTCGCCCGCGACGGACCCGTCGCCCTCGGCGAGCGCGCGGTCGTCCTCCGCGAGGATCCCGTCCCCGTCCGTGCACGCGCGCAGGTCCTGCTGGAACTCGCGCACCTCCAGGTTCGGCGTGCGCGACATCTCGAGCCGGATGTACCGGCCCGGGTTGTAGTCGATCGCGCGCAGCGAGTCGTTGATCGTGTCGATCCGGTCACGGATGACGTCTGCCTGCTTGGCGAGCTCGGCCGCGAAGCCCGCGATGTCGCGGATCGCGTTGGTGTTGAGGTACGCCTTGAAGTCCGCCTCGAAGCGCGGGAGGTCGTCGCGGACGAGCCGGTCGTGGATCTCGCGGTAGCCGTCGGCCGACCGCACGTCCGCGTCGAGCTCCGCCGTCTCCACCGGGTACGCCGACCGGAACGAGGCCATCTGCCCCGCGACGCGGGTCCCGAGGTCGGCGCGCTCGCGCTGCGCCTGCTCGGCCTCGGCGGTGAGCCGCGAGCGCACCGCGTTCTCGACGGCGTCGAGGTCCGCCGCGCGCTTCGGGCCGGTCGCGTCCCCGTCGGCGCCCGCGGGGCCCACCGTCGCGAGCTCGCGCTCGAACTCCGCGGCGAGCGCCGCCGTCGTCTCCTCGTCGAGCGTCTCGCCCGCGCCGTCGAGCACCGCCCGCGCCCGCTCGCGCGCGGTGCGCGCCTCGTCGAGCGCGTGCCGGTCGGCACCGAGCGTCGCGACGACGCGGTCGCGCTCCGCCTCGAGCTCCGCCTGGCGGCGCGCGTTGTCGTCGAGGAGCGCCGCGAGCCGGCCGAGCTCGTCGCTCGCCTGCTCGAGGCGCCGCTTCTCCTCGGCGAGCTCGGCGATGCGTGCCGTCTCCGCGCCTCGGTCGAGCTCGTCCCAGTCGCGGTAGACGTCGAGCCGCCCCAGCGCGGCCGAGCGCGCCTGGAGCTCGCCGCGCTCGGCGGCGGCCTCGTCGCGGCGCCGCGCGAGCGTGTCGCGCCGCGCGGTCACCTCGGCGGCCTGCTCCAGCAGCGCGTCGATCTTGGCCTGCGTCGACCACCCGAGCACGTAGCCGCGACGGTCGTCGACCGCACGCGTGTCGTTCTTCTCGTGGTGGTCGGGAGAGTGCTTCACCTGGCCCGCGCGGGTGATCGCGCGAGGCAGCCGGCGGAACGTGTCGAGGTCGGGCGCGCAGGCGTGGTCCGCACGGCGCTCCAGCTCGGCCTCGACCCACGCCGTGAGCGACGGCGCATCGTCGAGGCGGCGCACGTCGAGCAGGTCGGCGAGCAGCGGTACGTCGTCGCGCGGCGCGGGCCGGACGGCGGGCACGCGCTCGGGCACCCGGTGGTACACGAGCCGCAGGCCCAGGTGCTCGCGGTCGACCCACGCGGCGACGGCCTCGTAGTGCGCCGCGGGCACGAGCAGGGAGAGCGCGAAGCCGCGCAGCACGCGCTCGGCCGCGCCCTCCCAGTCTGCGTGCTCGGGGCGCACCGCGAGCAGCTCGCCGACGAACGGCACGTCGCCCGGCGCGAGCCCGACGCCGGCGCACAGCCGGTCACGAACCTCCAGGTGGGTGCGCGGCAGGTTGGAGCGGCGGTCCGCGAGGCTCGCGAGCTCGGCCTTGACGTCGGCGGTCTCCTGCTCGACGCCGCGCAGCTCCGCGGCGACCTCGCTCGCCCGCTCCTCCGCCCGGGCCAGGTCGTCGCGCACGCGCACCGCGGCGTCGTCGGCCTCGCGCCGCAGCGCGGCGAACGCCTCGGCGTCGACGAGCGCGGCGGCCACCGCCGCCGCCCCGCCGCCGAACCCGGGGCTGCGTGTCACCCCGGCACCGCCGAACCCGGGGTTGGGCGTCACGGATCCGCCGTCGTGGCCCGCAACCCCGGGTTCGGCAGCCTCGGGTGCAGCGAGCGTGAGGCCTGCCGCGGCGGCGTAGCCCGCGAGCTGGGCGACGCGGCGCTCCCGGGCGGCGCGCTCGACCTCGCGCCGGGCGACCTCGCCCTCGATCGCGGCGAGCCGGTCGCCGCCGTGGCCCGCGCGCTCGAGCTCGAGCCGCTGCCGCTCGGCCGCGAGGAGCCCCAGCTCGTCGCCGACGCGCTGCCGACGGGACTCTCCGTCGGCGACGCGCTCGTCGAGCGCGCCGATCAGCCCGTCGAGGTCGGCCACGCGGCGCGACGCCGTGAACGCGCGCAGCGCGTCACGCCGGGCGACGAGCGCCGCGGAGCGCTCCCCCAGCGCGTCGTGCGCGTCGCAGTCCGCGAGCAGCGGCGCGAGGCGCTCGATCTGCGCGGTGGCCCGCACGACGGCGTCGTGCGCGCTCGTGAGGTCGTCGAAGTGCGCGACGAGCCGGTCGGTCCAGCGGTCCGCGTCGAACGGCTCGAGCATGTGCTCGCGCACGAACTCGCCGAGGTCGCCGACCGACTTCATGGACACGGTCTGGTGGAACAGGTCCATCGCCTGCTCCGACGGGATGCCGAGCAGGCGGCGGAAGTCGCGCCCGTACTCGGGGAAGTGGTCGCGCACCTGGGCGCCGGACTCGCGCAGCCGGCGCCGCAGCGCCGCCACGTCGCCGCCGAACCCGGCGAAGTCCTCGGTGATCGTCAGCGGCCGGTCGGCCGTGACGAAGAACCGGTCCGGCTGGCCCGACTGCCCCGGGGCGAGCCAGAACACCTGGGCGAGCGTGACCTCCTGGTCGAACCCACGGTTGGAGAACCGGCCCAGCACCACCGAGTACGTGCCGCGCTCGCGCAGGCCCACGTGGCGCGTCGTGCCCGTCGCCTCGTCGCGCTCGGACTTGTAGTGCCCCGCGACGTACGAGCGCAGCGACCGCTCGCGCGCGCCCGCCCCGGCGGCCTTGTTGTAGGAGATGCGGTGCGACGGCACGAGCAGCGTCGTCACGGCGTCGACGATCGTCGACTTGCCCGACCCGATGTCGCCCGTGAGGAGCGCGTTGCGACCGTCGAGGTCGAACGCCCACACGCGCTGGTCGAACGTGCCCCAGTTGAGCACCTCGAGCCGCTCGAGGCGGAAGCCCGCCCGGGCGTCGAGGTCCGCCGCCGGGTCGTGCAGCTCGACCGCGCTGAACAGGCCCTCCATCACGCCACCGTCCTCGTCGTCGTGCCTGCGCTCGTCGCTCCACTCGTCCCCGTGCTCGTGCCGGTGCCCGCCGCGCCCGACGCCGTCCCGCGCGCCCCGCCGTCGGCGGCGAGCTCCAGGTACTGCGCGAGGCGCGCGTCGAAGTCCGCGAGCCACTGCGCGTCCACGAACGCCTTGAGGATGCGGCGCACCTCGTACCGCCGCGCGTCGCCCGTGGCCGTGTCGCCGTCCTCGACCGGGGCCGCCGCGCCGTCGGGCGCGCCGTCCGGGTCGGGTCGGCCCGCGGGCCGCAGGAAGCCGAGCTCCACGACGCGTCGGACGAGCGCGTCGACCCGGTCGACGAGCCGCGCCTCGTTGGCGGCGGCCCCGGCGTCCTGCGCGAGGAACACCCGCAGCAGGTCGACGATCTCCGTGCGCGCGAGCACGAGGCGCGTCTCGCCGCCCTCGGAGTCCGCCTGCGCGAGCCGCTTGCGCAGCAGCGCGAGCAGCAGGCTCACGTCGAACGGCAGCTCGCGGCGAGGGATCAGGCGGGGCACGCGCTCGTCCCGCTCGTGCTCGGGCTGGGAGCGCAGGTAGGCGTAGCCGTCGCTCTCGTCGACGACGACCTGGAGGCCCATCATCGCGACGGTGTCGCGCACCTGGGCCTCGCGAGCGAGCAGGTCGCGCCACAGCGCCTCGCCGGACTCGCGGTAGACGACGCCCTTGAGGAGCGACGTCACGACGACGGACAGCTCCGGGTCTCGCGCGGGGCGGGTCGTGCTCACGGGGTCTCCTCCGGGGCGGGGTCGGCGGTCTCGTGGAGACGCTCGGCGGCTCGGGCGGTGGGCGGGGTGTCGAGGACGGCGACGGGGTCGTGCGGCGCCCGCGGCGGGTCGCCGCCCGCCCCGGTGCGCCGCGCGTACGTGACGCGCGGCAGCCGCGCGACGCGCAGCACCGGGTCCGGCGCACCGTCGTCGGCGACCGGCCCGCTCGGGGCCTCGCCCTCCCAGCGCACCTCGTCGGTGCGCTCGTCGTCGTGCACGACGACGAAGCGTGGGTCCTCCAGCGACAGGTACGTCACGAGCTCGGCCAGGCCGTGCTCGAGCGGCGCCGCCTCGAGCAGGTCGGCGAGCGCGACCTCCCCCGGCCCGCCCGGGGCGGTGAGCGTCGCCCGGACCGTGCGCGCGAGCCGCTCGGGGTCCACGTGCACCTGGTCGTAGAGCGCGTCGACCTCGAAGTCGTCGTCGCCGGCCTCGACGTGGTCGGAGTCGAGCCGGGCCGTGGGTCGCGGCGTGAACAGCGGCCGCTCGGTCGGCAGCACGATGTCCGGGGCGACGGCGTCGATCGCCATGCCGGGCGGGCCGCCCGGTCCGCGGCGGACGTCGCGCGCCGCGAGCGCCTTCGCCTCGACGCCGCGCAGGATGTCCATGACCCGCCGGTTCTCGAGCCACACCTGGTCGTCGAGGAAGCGACGAAGCTGCTCCGAGAGCGTCCGCACGGTCGCCTGCGTGCGCTCGCCGGCGTCGAGCCAGTCGTAGTGGACGCGCCGCAACCTCCGGTGCTCGTGCTCCCGCGCCGCCGTGTCCGTCGCGGCGGCGTCCACGTCCGGCCCGGACGCCCCCGGGGCCGGCCGGACGACGTCGGGCGCGATCGCGTCGAGGGACTGCACGCGCTCGACGAGCGCGGCGAACTCCTCCTGGCGGCGACGGTCGAGCAGGAAGTCGTAGAACGCGTGGAACGAGCGGCCCTGGTCGGACTCGGCGATGGCCGTGCGCGACCGCACGACCTCCTCCAGCAGCTCGCCCTTGGCGCCGTCCCAGCCGGTGATGCGCTCGCGCAGCTCGCGGTCGAGCGAGCGGAAGTTCGCCTCGACCTCGCGGAAGTCGGAGAGCAGGTCGGCCGCGGTCTGCGTGAGCTGCTGGTAGCGGTCGCGCTGCGCTGCGGCGTCGAGCACGGCCACGCGCCCGGCGCGCACCTGCGCGATCTCCTCGTCGATCGCGGCGCGCCGGTCCTCGAGCTCGCGCAGGCGCTCCGCCGGGTCGGTCTGCGTCCCGACGGCGAGCTGGCGCAGGAGCTCGAACACCGTGTTGAGCCGCGACTCCGTGCCCACGAACCCGCGCCCGCGCAGCGACGCGACCCAGCGCACGGCCTGCTCGACGGCGGGCGTCGCGTCGTAGTGCGGCTCGCCGGAGCCCGGCGGGTACCAGGCGCGCAGCCAGCCCTGGTCGGGGTGGGCCCAGTGGTCGACGTACGCCTGCGGCGCCCGCGGGTACCGCGGCTCCGCTCCTGAGGCCCGCGCGGACCGGCCGTCGACCGCCCACAGGTGGTCGTCGAGCCGTGCGACGAGCTCGCTCTCGGGGATCGCACGCACGTTGTCCTCGACGAACAACGAGCCGAGGAACGACAGCACGAGCGGCGCCGTGTCCGCGCGCAGGAGCCGCCACGCCGCGCTCGACCGTCGCAGGGAGTCGACGTCGTCGTGCTGCACGCAGATCCTCTCGGGCGGGTGGGTTCGGTCCGGTCGGCGCCGCGGGGAGCACGGGCGCCCCCAGATCTTAGGCGGGGACGCCCGCACCGCCGGGACGACCCACCGGAGTCGGCACCCGACGCGACGGCGAGCGCTGCGTCCGTGCGCGACGGATGCGTTCCCGGACGCAGCGCTCGAGCGGGAGCGCATCGCTCGGCAGTGGTCGATCGCGGGGCCCGGATCCGGGACCATGGTCCCTGTCGGCGGCGGGTGCGCGCTCCGTAGCCTGGGTGCGGCGCCGAGCCGGCAGCGCGCCCACCCTGCCGGCCGGCGCCACCTTCTGCCCGCGGACCCGAGGACCGCCCGTGACCGGAACGACCACCGCCCTGACGGACGACGCGCGACCGGGCGACCGGGCGCCGTCGGGCACGGAGCGGGTGCAGGACGCGGAGTTCGACCCGTTCGCCCGACCCACCGGTTGGACCCACTCCCGCGGCGCGCTGTTCGGCGAGATGCTGCTGTTCGGCCTGCTCAGCCTCACCGCAGCGTTCGTGCTGTCGTACGACGCCGTGCTCCTCGCCGCCAACCCCACCGCCACGCTCGCGTGCGACGTCAACACCGTGCTGTCGTGCGGGACGGTCGCGCAGTCGTGGCAGGCACAGGTGTTCGGGTTCCCCAACGCGTTCCTCGGCCTGATCGCGGAGCCGATCGTCATCACGACGGCGGTCGCGGCGCTGGGCGGGACGCGGTTCCCCCGCTGGTTCCTCTTCGCCGCGCAGTGCGTGTACTTCCTCGGCGTCGTGTTCGCCTACTGGCTCTTCTACCAGTCGATGTTCGTCATCGGCGCGCTGTGCCCGTGGTGCCTGCTCATCACGGTCTCGACGACGCTCGTCTTCGCGTCGCTCCTGCACTGGAACGTGCTCGAGGACAACCTGTACCTGCCGCGGGCCGCGCAGGCGCGGATGCTCGGCTTCGTCCGCTCGGGGGCCTACGGGTACCTGGTGGCCGCGTGGCTCGTGGGGCTCGCCATCCTCGTGGTGCTCAAGTACGGCCCGGCGCTGCTGGCCTGACGGGACCCCCACGCGGCGAGCGGCACCGAGCGCGAGCCTGCACCCCGCCGAGCACGAGGTCGCTCCCGGGAAGTGGACGGGAACGACGGCAACCTCGTGCTCGGCGATCGGACGGGTCAGGGACTGCCGGTGCCGGTCAGGGCGTCGTGGTTCCCAGCGAGTAGGCCCCCGAGCCTGCGTACGCGTGCACGACGAACCGGTAGTAGCCGGCCGCGCCGTCGTACGTCAGGGACTCGTTCGCCCCCGGCGACGTGGACTGCGCGACCGAGGCCCACGACGACCCGTTCCACCGCTGGAGGTACAGGTCGTAGTCGCTGCCGGCCGGGCCGGTCACGCAGCCGCGGTGGGAGCCCGCGGTCGCAGCCGTGTAGTACGACCCGTTCGGCTGGACGGCCGTCGCCCCGGCCGAGAGCGTCCCGGTGTACGTCCGGGCGTAGCCGGTGCAGCCCGTGGGCGGCTCGGGGTCGCCGCCCCCACCGCCGCTCGTGACGAGCGTGAGCCCGTACGCGGAGAGGATCTCGCCGACGGGCTGGAAGTAGGTCGTGCCGCCGGAGGAGCAGTTGCCCGACCCGCCCGACGTCACGCCCTGCGCCTGGTTGCCCGCGAGCAGCGAGCCGCCGGAGTCGCCGGGCTCGGCGCACACGTTCGTCCGGATGAGGCCGCTCACGGTGCCCTGCGGGTAGGTGACCGACGCGTTGTACGCCTGGACGGTCCCGCAGTGCCACCCGGTCGTGGAGCCCGACCGGCACACCGACGCGCCGACCGGTGCCTGCGTCGACCCGGCCACGGCCACGCGGCCGCCCGCGTAGTTGTTCACGGCGCCGACGGGTGTGTTGCCCGCGTCGACCTGGACCCAGGCGTAGTCGTTGCCGGGGAAGCTCGACCCGCGGAACGTGCCTGCCGGGCCGGACGTGCGCGCACCGGTCGAGCCGCAGTGCCCGGCCGTGACGAACCCGCCCTGGACCGCGAACCCGACCGAGCAGCGGCTGCCGCCGCCGATCGTGTAGGCGTTGCCGCCGACGACGTCGATCAGCGGGCGCGGAGTCTCCGCCGTCTCCTCGTACGCGACCGCGTCCGCGGGCACGCCCGCCGCCGCGACCTGCGCGGCGACGTCCGCCTCGCCGCCGTCGCGCACGGAGACCACGACGCGGTTGCGCGTCACGTCGACGTACCAGCCCGGCAGCGCCGCCGGGTCGTCGGCGAGCGCGCCGTCGAGGGCCGCCCGCCAGGTCTCGAGGTCGGCGAGCGTGTGGTCCACGTTCACCGCGGTGGCGCCCTCGGCCCGCACCGCGCTGGCGTCGGCGGCATCGGTGACGCCGACGTAGAGGACGTTCGCGGAGTCGTCGACCCAGGCACCCGCGTAGTCGGCACCGAGGCGGCGCTCGAGCGCCGCCTCGGTGCCGGCGGCGTCGGACTGGAAGGCGAGCCGCGTCCGTGCGTCCCGCGCGCTGAGGCCCAGGTCGCGCTGCAGCGCGCGCTCCAGGCCGGGGGTCGTCTTGGGGACCGCGCGCACCGTCGCGCGCTGGTCCTCGGGGGCGGGCGTGCCCGCGACGGCGTGCGTCGCGGCCGCGCCCGTCAGGAGCGTCGCGGCGGCGGTGACCGCGGCGATCCTCCTGCGGAGTGGTCGTGTCATGTCGTCCATTCCCTTCGCCGGGCCCGGGTGGCCCGGTCGAGGGCCACGCTAGGGAGCCGCCCAGGGCGCGCCCAGATCACGATCAGGTCATACGCGGGCGCTATGTGCGGGACGGCCCCTACGCGATCTCCACCGGGTGCTCGGCACGCCAGCGCCGGTAGCGCGGCGAGCGCTGCACCGCGTCGCGGTGGGCCCCCGCGGCGGCGCGCTCGATCACGTCCACCGGGAGGCGCTCCGCCGCGTCGCGGCGCCACCCCACGTGGTGCGTCCAGCGCAACGGGGCCCCGTCGAGGGCGACCGTCCGCACGCCCGGCGCGTCGAGCAGCACGGGCTGGACGAGCGCGACCGCGTGGCCTCCGCGCACCTGGTCGATGCACGACGTCCGGTCCGACTCCCCCATCGCCCGCGGCGTGAAGCCCGCTCGCACGCACGCGCTCACGAAGCACCGCTCGAAGCACCCGCTGCCCGGGGCGGTGAGCCACAGCGCGTCGGCGAGCTCGCCGAGGCCGACGGCGTCCCGCGCCGCCACGGGGTGGTACTCGTCGACGAGGACGAACACGGGGTCCGTCGACACCGCCGTCCACACGAGTCCCCCGTCGGCCGGCGGGGCCGCGTCGCCGCACATGCCGACCAGCGCGACGTCGAGGGTCCCGCTCGCCAGCCGCTCCGCCGTCTCCTCGACGGACCACGACGTCGCGGTGGTGACGAGGAGGTCGTCGACCCCGAGGGCCGCGGGCAGCGCCGCGTGCAGGCGGCTCGCGAACAGCCCGCCGATCGCGGAGCTCACCGTCCCGACGCGCACGGACCCCGCCGTCGCCCGGTCGCTCACGTGCCGCCGCGCGTCGTCGACGAGCGCCGCCATCGCGGGCAGCACGACGCGCGCGTGCCGCAGCACCAGCTCGCCGAGCTCGGTCGGGCGCGCGCCCTGGCGGTCGCGTGTGAAGACGCACCCGCCCAGCGTGCGGTCGATCCGGTTGAGCTGGGCGGTGAGGGCGGGCTGTGCGAGACCGAGCGACGCCGCCGCCTTGGTCACGCTGCCCGACTCGGCCACCACCACGATCATGCGCAGGTGACGCACCTCGAGGTCCATGCGACCTGAACGTATCGGTGCGGCCCCGCCCTGTCTCGCGGCGGTCCCGCCGGCCTCGATCCTCCACCATCATGGACGGGCTCCAGGTCCAGTGGCTCCTGGACCCCGACCGCGTCGACATGGTCGCCGTGACGCGACGCGCGATCGACGCGCTGCTCGCCGCGCTCGGGGCACCGCCCGCCGCCGGCCCGTGACCCGGGCCCCGGTCGGCACCGGTACGGGGCGTCAGCCGACCGGGGTCAGGAAGCCGTCGCGCACGAGTCCCCGCACGGTCGGCAGCAGCTCGCCCGCGAGGTCGTCCGCCGGCACCTCGAAGAGCGCGGCGATCGCCCCGACGAGCTGCCCGACGGTGAGCTCGCCGTCGCTCGCCCCGACGAGCGCGGCGAGCCCGGTCGACGCCTGGACGGCCCGCCCGAACCCGTCACCCTGACGCAGCAGCACGACCGTGGGGTCGGGAGCACCCGGCGTGTGGAACCGCTCCTCGGTCACGTCGGGCGCGACGGCGAGGCGCGCGCCCGCGAGCGCGGCGTCGTCACGGGCCGTGAGCCAGTCGTGCGCGGCGAGCGCCGCCGCGAGGTGGCCCCCCAGCGGCTGGCGGACCGGCCCGGTGCGCTCCTCGAGCCGGCGCAGGGTGGGGCGCGCGCCGTCGAGCGGGCGTCGCAGCGTCACGATCCCGAACCCGACGGCCTCCACGTCGCGGGCGGCGAAGTCGTCGAGCCACGCGTCGTAGGCGGCGGCCCAGGCCGCGGGCTCCCGCTCCGGGGTCGTCCCGCCGTCGCGGATCCACGTCTCGGCGTACTCGGCCGGGTCCTGCACCTCGCGCTGGACCACCCAGCCGTCCAGCCCCGCCGCGTCGAGCCAGGCCCCGACGCGCTCGTCCCACGGGACGCCGCGCCGGTGCTCCCAGTTGCCGAGGAGCTGGGCCACGCCGCCCGGCGCGAGCACCGCGCCGACGCTCGTCACGAGGTCGCGCACGACGTCGTCGCCCGCCCGCCCGCCGTCGCGGTACTCGTACTCGGGCAGGGCGTCCGCACCGTCGCGCCCGCCACGCGGGGTGATGACGAACGGCGGGTTGGACACGACCAGGTCGAACCGCTCGCCCGCCACGGGCTCGAGCATCGACCCCGCGCGGAGCTCGATCGGCGCGCCGGGCCCCGCCACCCCCGCGTCGGGCACCGTGCTGATCGCCTCGTCGAACGCCGCGTCGAGCGCTGTGTTGAACGTCGTGTTGAACGCCGCGAAGCCCAGGGCACGGTGCGAGATGTCGGTGCCGACCACCGACCGCGCGTGCCGCGCGGCGTGCAGGGCCTGGATCCCGCAGCCCGTCCCGAGGTCGAGCACGCGCCCGACCGGGGTCCGGACCGTCACCTGCGCGAGCGTCAGGGACGCCCCGCCCGCGCCCAGCACGTGGTCCGGGGCGAGCCGGCGGCCCGTCGCGAGCTCGCCCAGGTCCGACGACAGCCACCACGTCACCGGGCCTGCCGCGTCGGACGCCGCATAGGGCCGCAGGTCCACGACGGCGCGCACGGCGTCGTCGCCGGCCGCGCCCGCGGCCTCGACCAGACCGAGCCGCCGCGCGCCGTCGACCCCCGTGCGCCCGAGCGCGGCGTCCAGCGCGGCGCGCGGGACGTCGTCGCCCAGGAGGAACAGCGCGGCCAGGGCGGCCGCGGGGTCGGACTCGCGGCCCCGCAGCGCGCGCCGCGCGGGTACGGCCTGCTCGCGGTGCAGCGCGGCCGAGGCGACCGGGCCGAGCACCCGCTCGACGCCGTCGACCGTGAATCCCGCCGCCGCGAGGTCCTCGCGCAGCGTCGCCGCAGCCTCCGCGAGCTCCGCCGGGGCCAGGCCCGCGCCCGGCGGGGGCGGGCTCACGACGGCGTCCGACCAGGCGGGCGTGGAGGAGGCAGGTGCGGCGTCGGCGGGAGGCATGGGTCCATCCTCGCGGATCCGTCCGGGGACGGTCGGTCCTGCCCCCGACGCACCGGACCCCGGCGCGCCGAGGCGGGCCGGGGTCCGGGTGGGAGCAGGGGACGTCAGCAGTTCTGCGTGCCGTACACCGCGACGTTCTGCGCGGAGGTCTGGAACGTCTCGTCGGTCATGGCCGACGTGATGGCGGACATGTCGGCGCTGGCCGGGTCGTCGACCGCGGTCTTGAGGGTGTCGGTGAGCTGGCGGAAGACGCCGGTCACGTTGTCCCAGTCGGCGCTGATCTCGGCGGGAGCCTCGGCAGCCTCGAGCGAAGCGGTGAACGTCTCGAACTCGGTCACGGCGCCGGCAGGGTCGCTGGTGTCGATCGAGCCGAGCGAGCTCTGGGCGTCGATGAGGGTCTCGTAGGCGGTGCAGAAGTCGCCCGACGCCTCGGCGTCGCCGGTCTCCTCCTCCGTGGTCTCCTCCGACTCGGTGGTGTCGCTGGCCTCGTCCTCGGCCGGGGTCGTCTCCTCCGACGCGCTGGTCTCGGAGTCGGTGCTCGTGTCGTCGCCCGAGCCGCCGCAGGCGGCGAGGCCGAGCACGAGAAGGGCGCTCGTCGCGAGGGCGGTCGTGGTCTTCGTGATCGTCAGTCGGTTGCGCATGGGACCCATGGTTTCCCATGCGGGCGCCTTGCGCGCCCTCAAACCGCCGAGGTGGGGACCGCTCCCCATGTGGCGAGCGCCACCGGGTGAAAGAGCGCCGTGCCCCCGGTCAGCGCGCGCAGCCCGCCCGGAAGTAGTCCGTGACGGCCTGCGACGACGTCGTGAGGGCGGCCGTGTCGATGCGCCGCCCGACGCGGTCGATCGCCCGGGACAGCTCGCCCGTGTCGCGCGCGCCGGTCGCCTCGACCTCGTCGGCGATCATCGTGAGATAGGTCGTCACGACGGCCCAGTCGCGCGCGATCTCGCCCGGTGGCGTGGCCCCGGTGAGCGTGTCCCGCGCCGTCGTGAAGCCCTCGACCAGCGCCTCGGGGTGCTCGACGGTGAGGTTGACCTGCGCCTTGGCCGCGGCCCCCCATGCGACCTCCGCGTCCCGGCAGACCGGGTCGACGGCGGCCGGGCGGTCGGGGTCCACCGTCGCACCGTCGTCCCCGTCCCCCGGCTCGGCCGCCCCCTCGTCGGGCGCGGAACCCGGGGCCTCGGCACCGTCGTCCACCGGCGCGGCGTCGTCGCCCTGCGCCGCGGCGGGCGGCGACGGCGCGGCGCCAGGTGCCGCGTCGGGCAGCGACACGACGTCGAACGCACCGCTCGCGACGACGGCGAGGCACAGCCCGGCGACGACGGCGAGGACGGCGGCGTGTGCCACGACGCGCACCGGTGATTGCATGGCCCTATGATGACGCCTCGCGCGGGCGAAGCGAACCCCGCGAGCCGTCCGACCCGCGGGGTCTTGGCGTGCCGCTCGCCGTCGGCCCGTCGTCAGCCCATCGTGTTGACGATGAGCCCGATGTGGGTGAAGAAGTTCATGGCGCCGAACAGCAGGAACGCCACCCCGGAGAGCCCCCAGGCCCACCCGATGACGGTTCGTACGGCACGGCGACCCGAGCGCACGGCGAACGGGAAGAGGATCGCCCCGACGCCGACGAGCGCGATGAGGCCGGACATGAAGATCGCCTCGACGAGCGGGTAGGCGGCGAACGCACCCGAGATGGGCTCCTCCGGTGGCGCGGCGAACAGCTGGTAGGTCACGCCGGCCACAGCGATGGCGACGAGCCCGAGGCCCATGCCGAGCACGAACACCGAGACCGGGCGGGCGACCGCCTGAAGGTGCTCCGTCGCGTCGGCGCGGTCCAGCGCGGTCCGGCCGCGCGTCCAGAGGTAGAACGCCGCCGCGAGCAGCAGCACGCCGAACGCGAGGCTCGTCTCGCCGAAGATGATGTTGTCGAACGGGAAGCCACCCGCGGCGAGCGGCCACGTCAGCGTCATGTGCAGTCCCGTCGCCGTGAGGATCGAGCCGAGCACGCCGAACGCGAGCGACCACCCCTCGACGACGACCTTCCCCGGTGCCCGCAGCAGCTCACGGCCGAGCATGACGAGCAGGATCAGCCCGGCGCCGACGGCGACGGACATCACGGTGTTGTAGGTGGGCATCTGCGCCCAGTCGATGACGAGCCCCTCGGCGGCGACCATCTTCGTCCACTCCTCGTTCGTTCCCACGAGCCGCACTCACGGCTCGAGGTCGATAACCATACGCACGTATAGGTTATTCCTCGGGTGGCCCCACGTCCCCGGGCAGGAGCGCCTCACTACGATGGCCCGGTGGACGACGGAGCGGGCACCATCGACCGGGCAGAGCGGCGCGACGGGGAGATCGCCCGAGCCGGGGCGACGCGCGAGACGCTCCACGACCCGGCGCACGGCGCGCGGGCCACGGTGCAGGGACGCAGCGCGCAGCGCCAGCGCGCGATGGTCGAGGCGGCCGCGCACCTGCTCATCGAGCAGGGCTTCGGTGCCGTGACCCACCGCCAGGTGGCGCGCGCGGCGGGCGTGCCGCAGGGCTCGGCGTCGTACTACTTCCCGACGAGCGCGTCGCTCGTCTCGACGGCGGTCGAGGCCGCGGAAGACGTGCGCGCGACGGCGGCGCAGGTGCGGGCGGACGCGCTGTCGCGGGAGCCTCGCTCGAGCGCGGCGACGGCACGCGAGCTGATCGAGACGCTCTACGCACCCCACGTGGACGACACGGTCGTCGACGTGCGCCTCGACCCGATGCTCACGGCGATGCGCGACCCTGCGCTGCGGCCGATCATGCGGGCGTCACGCCCGCGCCTGCTCGCGGCGGCGCGCACGGTGCTGGACGCGTCGGGGCACGCGCACGTGACGGACGTCGACCTGGTGGCGCACGTGGTCGACGCGGCGCTGCTCTCCGCCGCCGCTGCGGAGGACGGGCGCGTGCTGGACCACGCGACGGAGACCGTCGCGCGCTTCCTCGACCACTGGCACTGAGGGCTTCAAACTTACTTACCGGTTATTCAGTTTTACCGGTAGAGTGGCGCCGCCCGGGCTCCCGAGCGCGTCGGTGGCGACCCGCCCGCCGCGCACCGCCCCGGGGAACCGTCGCCGTCGCCGTGGAAGGACCGTCCGTGAGCACCCTCCCCTACCTCGACCCCGCTCTGCCCGTGGCCGACCGCGTCGAGGACCTCCTCGCGCGGATGACCCTCCCCGAGAAGGTCGGACAGATGCTCCAGCTCGACGCGCGCGACGGCGTCGGGCCGGCGGTCCTGGACAAGCACGCCGGGTCGCTGCTGCACACCTCTCCGCAGAACGTGGTCGAGGCCCACGCGCTCACCGCGCAGACCCGACTCGGCGTCCCGCTGCTGGTCGCCGAGGACTGCATCCACGGCCACTCCTTCTGGGTCGGCGCGACGATCTTCCCCACGCAGCTCGGCATGGCCGCCACGTGGGACCCCGAGCTCGTCGAGCAGGTCGCCCGCGCCACCGCGGTCGAGGTCGCCGCGACCGGCATCCACTGGACGTTCTCCCCCGTGCTGTGCATCGCGCGCGACCTGCGCTGGGGGCGCGTCGACGAGACGTTCGGCGAGGACCCGTACCTCATCGGCGAGCTCGCGTCGGCGATGGTCCGCGGGTACCAGGGCGACGGCCTCGCCGACCCGACCGGGGTCCTCGCGACCGCCAAGCACTTCGCCGGCTACTCCGAGACGCAGGGCGGCCGCGACGCGAGCGAGGCCGACATCTCGCCCCGCAAGCTCCGGTCCTGGTTCCTGCCGCCGTTCGAGCGCGTCGCCCGGGAGGGCTGCGCGACGTTCATGCTCGGCTACCAGTCCATGGACGGCGTACCCGTCACCGTCAACGGCTGGCTGCTCGACGACGTCCTGCGCGGTGAGTGGGGCTACACCGGCACGCTGGTCACCGACTGGGACAACGTGGGCCGCATGGTCTGGGAGCAGCACATCCAGCCCGACTACGTGCACGCCTCCGCCGCCGCCGTGCGCGCGGGCAACGACATGGTCATGACCACGCCGAAGTTCTTCGAGGGCGCGCTCGAGGCGGTCGCCCGCGGCCTCGTCGAGGAGACCGCGATCGACGCGGCCGTGCGCCGCATCCTCACGCTCAAGTTCCGGCTGGGCCTGTTCGAGGACCCGCGGCGCCCCGACGTGGCGCGCCAGGAGGCCGTCATCGCCTCGGCGGAGCACACCGCCGTCAACCTCGAGGTCGCGCGGCGCTCGCTCGTCCTGCTCACGAACGACGGCACGCTCCCCTTCACCGGCGGGCGCACGGTCGCCGTCGTCGGGCCCAACGCGGACGACGACCACACGCAGCTCGGCGACTGGGCCGGCGCGTCGGGCCAGGCCGACTGGCTGCCCGACGGCCACCCGCGCGAGATGACCACGACCGTCCTCGACGGCTTCCGTGCCCTCGTCCCCGAGGGCTGGACGGTCACGCACGCGCGCGGCGCCGACATCCTCACGCTCGAGCCCGACCCCGAGGGCGAGCTGTTCCCCGACGGCCAGCCGCGGCCGCAGGTCGTCGTGCCCGCCGAGCCCGACGACGCGCTGATCGCCGAGGCCGTGGCCGCGGCACGCGAGGCGGACCTCGTCGTCGCCGTCGTCGGTGACCGGATCGAGCTCGTCGGCGAGGGCAGGTCGACCGCGACGCTCGAGCTCGTCGGCGGCCAGGTCGCCCTGCTCGACGCGCTCGTCGCGACCGGCACGCCCGTCGTGGTCGTCGTCGTGGCGTCCAAGCCGCTCGTGCTCCCGCCGTCCGCGCACGCGGCGGCCGCGATCATCTGGGCCGCGAACCCGGGCATGCGCGGCGGCCAGGCCGTCGCCGAGCTCGTCCTCGGCCAGATCGAGCCCGAGGGCCGGCTCCCGATCTCGTTCGCCCGGCACGCCGGACAGCAGCCCACGTACTACAACGTGGTCCGCGGGCAGCACGGCGACCGGTATGCCGACCTCACCCAGAGCCCCGCGTTCGCCTTCGGCGACGGCCTGAGCTACACGACGGTCGACTACGCGGACCTGCGCGTCCTCGGCTCGGTGCACGGTCCCGACGACGTCGTGCGCGCCCAGGTCACGCTGACCAACACCGGCACGCGGCCCGTCCGCGAGACCGTGCAGGTCTACGTGAGCGACACGGTCACGTCCGTGACGTGGGCCGAGAAGGAGCTCAAGGCGTACCGCAAGGTCGCGCTCGCACCCGGTGAGCAGGTGACGGTCGACCTCGAGGTGCCGGTCGCGGACTGCACGATCGTCGACGCGCAGGGCCGCCGGGTCGTCGAGCCGGGCGAGTTCGAGCTCCGCGTCGGCCCGTCGTCGCGCGAGGACGCGCTCCTGCGCGCGCCGTTCACCGTCAAGGGCTGAGCGGGAGCGAGACCCTCGGCCGACCCCTGCCGAGGAGGTTTTCCACAGGACCGGAGGGCAGCGCGACCGCCATTCGACGGGGCTGCTACTTTTACGTAGCACAGAGGTGCGGCTCGCACCTCGCCGTTCACGTCAGGGGGAACATATGACTGCTCGCCGCATCCGACCGATCGCCGCCGTCGGGGCCTGTACCGCGATGCTGCTCACCGTGGGGGTCGGAGGCGCCACGGCACGCACCGACCCGTCGGACGGCGCGTCGCGCCCGGACGGCGCCGACGCCACCGCGACGCTCGTCGCGGACATCGCGCCCGACCAGGGCGAGGTCGTCGAGGGTGTCCTTCGGGACGGGACGGTCGTCGCGCAGGCGTCCGGCATCGACGCCACCGTCCCGCTCGACGCGGACCGCCCAGTCGTCCTCGAGGCGTCCGCCGGGCCCGCGCTCGAGGTGTCCCTGCCAACGGAGGTCACCGTCGGCGACGGACAGGTCGCCGACGACGGCACCGTCGTCTATCCGGCGACGGACGGCGGCGCCCATGCCGCCGTACAGGCTCTCGACGACGGGTCGGTGCGCCTCCAGACCATCACCCAGGGCCCCGACGAGCCCCACGAGTTCACGTACCGGTTCGGCGACGGCATCACGCCCGTGGAGGGTCGGGACGGCGCCGTCGAGCTCGTCCAGGAGGTCTCCCCGGGGGTCGCCGTGACCGTCGGCGAGATCAGCCCGCCCTGGGCCGCGGACGCCGACGGCACACCGCTGAGCACCTCCTACGCGATCCAGGGCGACGCCGTCGTCCAGACCGTCGACGTCGACGAGTCCACGGTTTACCCGGTGGTGGCCGACCCGAAGATGACCAAGACCTGGTGGAATACGACCGTGTACTTCAACCGGAACGAGACGCGGCGGATCGCGGACGGAGCGCAGGTGACGGCGTTCGTCTCCGGCCTGGTCCCCGTCCCCGTCGCCAAGGCGATCGCCGCCATGGCGCAGGCCGCCTCGCTCTACGCGCGCCTCTGGTACAACGAGGGCAGGTGCATCAAGTTCGTGTACTACCTCGACCGGGCGAACGTCTGGCAGCCCTACGCCGGCTCCGAGGCAGGCAGGTACTGCCGGTGAGCGAGGCGAACCTCTGGCTCCTGCTGTGCGGGGCCCTCGGCCTCCTCGTGGCGTGGGCGCAGCACGCTGCCGAGCGACGGGAGACGCCGCGGTCCGTCACGACCGTCACGACGGTCGGCGTCGTCGCCGCGGCAGCCCTGTGCGCGTCCGCCGAGGGCCAGTGGCTCTCCGCGGGCGGAGCGGTGCTCCTGCCCTACGTCGCCCTGCGCCTCGTCCTGGGACGCGGTCACCGGTCCTCGGAGTAGCCGCACACGACCACTTCCGCGTCGCGCCCTCCGTTTCTCCGAAGGGCGTGACCGCCCCGTCCGGGGCGGTCACGCGCACGCGGGAGCGTGGACCGGGTGCCGCGCGCCCCCCAGGAGTCACCTCCTGCGCGGCACCCCGTCGGGCGCTCTCGAACGGCTCCCACCCCCGTCCGAGAGCGCTCGACACCTCGTCAGCAGGCTCGTCCGCCCGTCCGCGGCCCCTCTTCCGGTGGACGTCGTGCGCGTCAGGCGCCGGTCGCGACGCGCTCCGGCTCCACCGTGGACTGCTCGCGGTCGACGCGCGCCGCGCGGAGCCGCGACATGATCACCGCGCCGAACGCGATCGCCGCCGCGACGACCGCGATGCCGATGCGCAGCGCGTGGTTCGCGTCCGCCGGCACGCTCATGAGCACCACCGCGGGGGCGATGAGCACCGACACGAGGTTCATGACCTTGATGAGCGGGTTGATCGCCGGGCCTGCCGTGTCCTTGAACGGGTCGCCGACGGTGTCGCCGATGACGGTCGCCGCGTGCGCCTCCGAGCCCTTGCCCCCGTACGCGCCGTCCTCGACGATCTTCTTCGCGTTGTCCCACGCCCCGCCCGAGTTGGCGAGGAACACGGCCATGAGCACGCCCGCGCCGATCGCCCCGGCGAGGAAGCCGGCGAGGGGGCCGACGCCCAGGCCGAACCCGACCGCGATGGGCGCGAACGCGGCGAGCAGACCCGGCGTCGCGAGCTCGCGCAGCGAGTCGCGCGTGCAGATGTCGACGACCTTGCCGTACTCCGGGCGCTCCTTGAACGTCATGATCCCGGGGTGCTCGCGGAACTGGCGTCGCACCTCGAAGACGATCGCCCCGGCGGCCCGCGTCACGGCGTCGATCGCGAGGCCGGAGAAGAGGAACACCGTGGCGGCACCGAGGATCACGCCCACGAGCGTGATCGGCGAGATGATCTCGTAGTCGAGCATCGCCGTGACGAGGCCGCTCCCGACCGTCTGCACGTCTGCCATCGCGTGGCTCACCGCGTCGGCGTACGACCCGAACAGCGCCGTCGCGGCGAGGACGGCCGTCGTGATCGCGATGCCCTTGGTGATGGCCTTCGTCGTGTTGCCCACCGCGTCGAGGTCCGTGAGGATCTGGGCCGCCTCCTCGTCGCCGTCGCCCGACTCGCCCACCGACATCTCGTAGATGCCCTGGGCGTTGTCCGAGACCGGGCCGAACGTGTCCATCGCGACGATGACGCCGACCGTGGTGAGCAGCCCGCACCCGGCGAGCGCGACGAGGAACAGCGCGAGCCACACCGAGCCGCCCGCGAGGAGGAACAGGCCGCAGATCGCGGCAGCGATGACGCCCGCCGTGTACACCGCGGACTCGAACCCGACGCCGATGCCGGACAGGACGACGGTCGCGGCGCCCGTGCGCGAGGTGGCCGCCACGTGCAGCGTCGGCTTCGACGTCGTGCCGGTGAAGTAGCCCGTGATCCACAGGATGATGCCCGCGAGGACGATGCCGATCACGACCGCCAGGCTCGCGACGACGCGCGGGTCGGCCGCGAGGCCGGACAGGTCGCCGAGGTCCGCGGTGCCGTCGAGCGCCGAGAACGACGACGGCAGGTAGACGAACGCGGCGACCGCGGCGAGCACCGCGCCGATGAGCGCCGAGAGGTAGAAGCCGCGGTAGATGGCCTTGAGCCCGTTCTCCTGACCGCGCACGCGCGTGATGAAGACGCCGAGCACCGCCACGAGCGCGCCGAGCGCGGTGACGATCAGGGGGAAGACGAGCCCCTCCTCGCCCATCGCGGCCTTGCCGAGGATGAGCGCCGCGACGAGCGTCACCGCGTACGACTCGAACAGGTCGGCGGCCATGCCCGCGCAGTCGCCCACGTTGTCGCCCACGTTGTCCGCGATCGTCGCCGCGTTGCGCGGGTCGTCCTCGGGGATGCCCTGCTCGACCTTGCCGACCAGGTCCGCGCCGACGTCGGCCGCCTTGGTGAAGATGCCGCCGCCGACGCGCATGAACATGGCGAGCAGCGCGGCGCCGAAGCCGAAGCCCTCGAGCACGGCCGGCGCGTCGCCCTTGTAGACCAGCACGACACCCGCGGCGCCGAGCAGTCCGAGGCCGACGACCGACATGCCGACGACGCCGCCCGTCCGGAACGCGATGCGCGCGCCCTCGGTGCGCCCGCCCGGCCGGGTCGCGGCCGACGCGACGCGCACGTTGGCCCGCACCGCGAGCCACATGCCGAGGTAGCCGATCGCCGCCGAGAAGCCGGCACCGACGAGGAACGCCACCGAGCGCCCGACGCGGATGCCGCCGTCACCGGGCAGCAGGAACAGCAGGCCGAACACGATCACCGCGAACAGGGCGAGCGTGCGGAACTGGCGGCTCAGGTAGGCCCCTGCGCCCTCCTGCACGGCCTGGGCGATGTCCTGCATCTTCGCCGTGCCGTCGTCGGCGGCGAGGACCTGTCTGCGCAGGACGAACGCGAAGACCAGCGCCACGAGCGCGATCACCGCGATGACGGCGACGATGGTGAGACTTTCCGAACCGAGCGTGAGCATCCGTCCTCCTTGACGAACCGCGCGACCGTCGCGCCGGTCCCCTGCCGGAGCGATGGGGGTGAGTCTACGCACGTGTGTCGTACGTCACGACCACTCGTGCACGACGTCACGAGCGCGCCCGGTGACGGCGCCCCGGGGCCGTCAGCCCGGCGGTCGCGCGGTCCCTCCGCCGGTGCCCGGGGCGAGGCCCGCGGCGAGGCGCGCGACGACGTCGGGCCGGGTGAGCGGGTAGAGGTGGCTCTCGCCCGCGAGCCCGACCCGCGGGACCCCGAGCCGGTCCGACAGCTCGCGCTGCGCGCGCAGGAACCGGGCGCTCGCCCGCAGGCCGGTGACGAGCAGCGGCTCGGCGCCCGCGGGCAGACGGCGGTCGTCGTCGAGCAGGTCGCGGACCCGCGGCGCCTGCTCCCAGCTCGCGAACCACTGGTGCGCGAGCAGCGTCCACACCTCGCGCGAGCCGTAGCGGGCGCGCGCGACGTCGCGCGGGAGGCGGTCCGGTGCGCGCGTGACCACCCGGACGCCCACACGGCGCAGGGTCGCGCCCGTCACGGCGAGCCCGGTCGCGAGCACGCCCGCCGCCGCGGTGCCGGCCCGGGCCGTGACCCGTCCCGTGTGGAGGGCCGGGAGATGGGCCTCCCACGGGCTCGTCGGGTCGAGGAGCACGAGCCGGCGGACCTCGTCCGGGTGGAGCAGGGCCCACTCGAGCGCGGTGAGCCCACCGACCGAGTGCCCGACGAGGTCCACGGGCCGCGACCCGTCGATGCCGAGGCCCTCTCGCACCACGTCGACCGGTCCCGTCACGGGCACGCGCCACGCGTCGAGGACGCGGACGTCGTCGGTGCCGCACACGGTGCCGAGGGCACGTGCGAGCGGGGCGAAGTCCTCGGGCGTGAGCGCCAGTCCGGGCAGGACGACCCAGGTCATGCGGACTCCTTCTCTCGCGGTGCGCGACCACCCTACGGAGCGCTCCTGGGCGTGCGTAGGGTGGAGCCTGTGTCCACGCCCAGCACCCCCGTGACCGACCCGACCCTCCACGAGCGCGCGCACGCGCACGCCCAGGACCTCGCGACGTTCGTCGAGGCGTCCCCGTCGTCCTACCACGCGGCCCACGAGGTCGCGCGGCGCCTGGAGGCCGCGGGCTTCGAGCGGCTCGACGAGACGGCGGCGTGGCCGACGGCGGGCGGCAGCGGGGGCGCCGGGCCCGCGGGCGGGCGGTACGTCGTCGTGCGCGACGGCGCGGTCATCGCCTGGGCGGTCCCGGTCGGCGCGAGCGCGACGACGCCGTTCGCGATCCTCGGCGCCCACACCGACTCGCCCGGCTTCAAGCTCAAGCCGCGCCCGAGCGTGGGCCGCGAGGGCTGGTGGCAGGCGGGCGTGGAGGTCTACGGCGGCCCGCTGCTCAACTCGTGGCTCGACCGCGAGCTCGAGCTCGCCGGTCGGCTGGTGACGTCGGACGGCGTGGAGCACCTCGTGCGCACCGGCCCGCTCCTGCGCATCCCGCAGCTCGCGATCCACCTCGACCGGGCCGCGAACGACGGGCTCGCGCTCGACAAGCAGCAGCACACGCAGCCCGTGTGGGGGCTCGCGTCGGCATCGGGGCCGGCGGGGTCCGACGTCGCGGGTGCGGCGCACGGGACGAGCGGCGGGGACGTGCTCGCGGAGCTCGCGCACCACGCCGGCGTGCGCGCGAGCGAGGTCGCGGGGTACGACGTGGTCGTCGCCGACACGCAGACGCCGCGCGTCTTCGGTGCGCACGGTGCGTTCCTCGCGTCCGGACGGCTCGACAACCTGCTCTCCGTGCACGCGGGGCTCGTCGCGCTGCTCGAGGTCGCCGGGACGCCGGACGCCCCTGTCGAGGGCGACGTGATCCCGGTGCTCGCGGCGTTCGACCACGAGGAGATCGGCTCGGAGTCGCGCTCCGGGGCGTCGGGCCCGTTCCTCGCCGACGTCCTGGCCCGGGTCGCGGCCGGCCTGGACGCGACGGAGGAGGAGCGGCACCGCCAGCTCGCGGCGTCGCTGTGCGTGTCGAGCGACGTCGGGCACTCGGTGCACCCGAACTACCCGGAGCGCCACGACCCCGCGAACAGGCCGCTCGCGGGCGGCGGGCCGATCCTCAAGATCAACGCCAACCAGCGGTACACGACCGACGCGCACGGCGCGGCGGCCTGGGCGCGGGCCTGCGCGCGCGCCGGGGTGCCGAGCCAGGAGTTCGTGTCGAAGAACACCGTGCCGTGCGGCTCGACGATCGGCCCGCTCACGGCGACGCGACTCGGCATCCGCACGGTCGACGTCGGCGTCCCCATCCTCTCGATGCACTCCGCACGCGAGCTCACCGCCGTCGTCGACCCCTGGTACCTCGCCCGCGCGGTGGTCGAGGTCTTCCGCGGCTGACCCCGCCCCGCACCCCGCCGAGCATGCGGTGGACTCCCGTCGCACGACGCCGACGGGGCAACACCGCATGGTCAACGGGGTGCGGCCGCGTGCTCAGCGCGGGCGCGGACGCCGCGCAGCATCTTCTGCGTCATGAGGAAGCTCACCGGCTGGACCGCCTCGACGACGGCGCGGCCTGCGGCGCCCAGTGGCAGGTACCGCTCACGGACCAGCAGACGCGACCGGGGCGTGCCGTCCTCGCCCGGCGGGAGCGGGCGGACGACGAACGCCCAGGAGAACCGGAACGGCATCGTGTCCGGCTGCCCCGGACCGGGAGCGCCGAGCAGCACGAGGTGCGAGCCCGGCTCCAGGAGCGCGACGCGCAGGACGGCCTCGTCGGCGAGGTGGACGTCGTCGCCGACCGCCAGCCCTTGCCAGCGCTCCTCGATCACGTCGGTGCTGCGGATGCCCAGGCCGACGAGGTTCTCCAGCACGTCGTAGGAGTAGAACCCGCCGCGCCCCTGGCCGAGCTGCACCAGCCACGGCCAGACCTCCGACGGCGGCGCGTCGACCGTGACCGCCCGCGTCGCGACGACGGCGCGGGCGTCGGGCACGAGCTCGTCGCCGGGGAGCACGCACTCGTGCTCGCCCTCCCACGTGCCCCACGTCTGGGTCATGCGCCGGGTGAGCAGGAGCGCCCCGACGGCGAGCGCCGTCGTCGCCACGACCCGGACCCCGCGCACTGCTCCCATGACCCGATCCTCGGCCGAGGGCAGTGCCCGGCGCGAGGGCCGGAGGTCCCGAGCGCGGCCGTCCGCGGCCGAGTCTCGAGCCGGAGGTGGGAGACTCGGAGCGTGCCGCACGCCCCCGCCTCCACCTCCCTGCGACCGACGAGCGCGGCCCTGCTCGACGTGCTGCGCGCGGGCGGGCGGCGTGACGAGCGGCTGCTGCACGTGCGCGAGCTGCCCGCGCGGGCGGGCGCGCAGGCCGAGTGGCCGGAGTGGGCCGACGCGTCGCTCGTCGCGGGGTACCGCGCGCTCGGCGTGGACCGCCCGTGGGAGCACCAGGTCGTCGCGGCCGACGCCGCGTGGTCGGGCCGCCATGTCGCGCTCGCCACCTCGACGGGCTCCGGCAAGTCGCTCGCGTTCTGGCTCCCCGCCCTCTCCTCGGTCCGGGCCGACGCCGCCGCACGCCTCCTCGACCCCGGCCGCATCGAGTCGGTCGCACGCCGCGGCGCCGTGCTCTACCTGTCGCCCACCAAGGCGCTCGCCGCAGACCAGCTCTCGGGGCTCCAACGGCTGCTCGACGCGGCCGGGACGCGCGACGTGCGGGTCGCGACGTGCGACGGCGACACCGGCCAGGACGAGCGCCGGTGGGTCCGCGAGCACGCCGACGTCGTGCTGACCAACCCCGACTTCCTGCACTTCGCGCTCCTGCCGAACCACCGGGGCTGGTCCCGGCTGCTGCGCGACCTGCGGTACGTCGTCGTCGACGAGGGCCACGCCTACCGCGGCGTGTTCGGCGCGCACGTGTCCCTCGTCCTGCGACGCCTGCGACGGCTCGCCGCGCACTACGCGCGCGAGGGCGACCGACCCCCGACGTTCGTCGTCGCGTCGGCCACGACCGCCGACCCGGCCACGAGCGCGGCGCGCCTCGTGGGGGTCGAGCCCGACGACGTCGTGACGGTCGCGCGGGACACCTCGCCCGCGGGGCGCAAGACGTTCGCGCTGTGGGAACCGCCCGTGGTCGTGGGCTTCGACGCGGCGACCACGGACGGCCGCGCCGTGGGGCACGACGACGACCCGGCCGTCCCGACGGCCGTCGACGCCGCGGCCGAGCACCCGCGGCGCAGCGCGACGGCCGAGGCGGCAGACCTGCTCGCGGACCTCGTCATCGCGGGCGCGCGCACGCTCGCGTTCACGCGCTCGCGCCGAGGCGCGGAGTCGGTCGCGGTCCAGACGCAGGACAGCGTGCGCGTCGTCGACCCGCGGCTCGTGCGGCGCGTCGCCGCCTACCGCGGCGGGTACCTGCCCGAGGAGCGGCGCGAGCTCGAGGACGCCGTGCGCACGGGCGACGTCCTGGGCCTCGCCACGACCAACGCGCTCGAGCTCGGCGTCGACATCTCGGGCCTGGACGCCGTCCTCATCGCGGGCTGGCCGGGCACCCGCATGTCGGTGTGGCAGCAGGCAGGCCGCGCCGGACGCGCGGGCGCGGACGGCCTCGTGGCGTTCGTCGCGCGGGAGGACCCGCTCGACACCTTCCTCGTGCACCACCCCGAGGCCGTGTTCGACGCCCCGCTCGAGGCGACCGTGTTCGACCCCGCGAACCCGTACGTCCTCGCCCCCCACCTGTGCGCGGCCGCTGCCGAGAACCCGCTGCGCTCCGACGACCTCGCAGCGTTCGGCGACCCCGACGCCGTGCGCGGCCTGCTCGACGTGCTCGTCGCCCGCGGCGCGCTGCGCCGTCGCGCGTCCGGCTGGTACTGGACGCACGCGCAGCCCGCGTCGGGCATGACCGACCTGCGCGGCTCGGGCGGCGCGCCCGTGCGGGTCGCCGAGGCGCGCACCGGCCGGCTGCTCGGCACGGTCGACGCCGCGTCCGCGGACGGGTCCGTGCACGACGGCGCCGTGTACGTCCACCAGGGCCGCACCTACGTCGTCGAGCACCTCGACCTCGCCGACCACGTCGCGCTCGTGCGCCGCCAGGACGTCGACCACGGGACGTGGTCGCGGTCCACGACGTCCATCACGATCGTCGACGAGCCCGCAGACGGCGACGTCGCGGCGGGGCGCGAGGTCGTCGAGCGGTCCTGGGGACCTGTCGGATGGGGCTACGGCCCGGTCGACGTCTGCTCGCAGGTCGTGAGCTTCCAGCGCCGCCGTCTCCCGGACCTCCAGGTGCTCGGCACCGAGACGCTCGACCTCCCCGAGCGCACGCTCCCCACGATGGCCGTGTGGTGGACCGTCCCGCAGTCGGTGATCGAGGAGGCGGAGGTCGACGCCGACGAGCTGCCCGGCGCGCTGCACGCCGCCGAGCACGCGTCGATCGGCCTCCTCCCGCTCCTCGCGACCTGCGACCGCTGGGACCTCGGCGGCGTCTCCACGGCACTGCACGCCGACACCGGCGAGGCGACCGTGTTCGTGCACGACGCCTACCCCGGTGGGGCCGGCTTCGCCGAGCGCGGGTTCGAGCTGGGCGCGACGTGGCTGCGCGCGACGCGCGACGCCATCTCCCGCTGCCCCTGCCACGACGGCTGCCCGGCGTGCGTGCAGTCCCCGAAGTGCGGGTCGTACAACGCCCCGCTCGAGAAGGCTGCCGCCGTCCGTCTGCTCGACGCCGTGCTCGCCCACGCCCCCACCCCGTAGGACCGCGGGCCGCGCCGAGGGAGAACCGGCTCGTACCCCGCGGTGCGCTGGGCGGTCCGGGCGGTGGTGGTTCCGCGTCCACCGACCACCGCTCGTTCCTCGCGGCCCGCCTGTCATCGGTCGAGATCTGCTCCAGGCCCGACCACGAACGCGGCACCAGCACCCACCCCGACCGGGTCCGTCTCACCGTGGTCCGTGGTCCGTGGTCCTGGGTCCGTGGGCACCGTGGACAGGGCGCTCGTTCAGCGCTCCGTCGCCGGGCCGGCCCGGGCAGCGGCGCTCGCCCGGCCCAGCGCGACACCGAGGACGGTGACGCCGGTGGTCGAGGCGACGTCCACCCGCACGACCCCGCCGCCCTGCTCGCCGCACGCGGTGACCGACACCGCATTACGCGCCGCGACCTCGCGGGCGCGACCGCACGGGTCCCAGCCGTCGCGAGCGGCCGTGGCGGCCGCGAGCGCCGCGAGGTCGGCCCCGGTCTGCGCTGCCCCACGTGCCGCCTGGGCGTGCGCGAGCGCGGCCAGCCCGAGGGCGAGGACGAGCACGGCGGCGACGACGCCGAGCACGAGCACCGTGCCCGCTCCGCGCTCCGCGTCGAGTGCCTCGTCGTGCTGCCCGCTCCCGGCCTGGGCCGTACCGCGACCGGTGCTGCGCGCTCGCCGCGCACGCGCGGTCGGGCCTCCCCCGACCACAGCCCGTTCCGGGGTCACGGCTCGACCCACGCGACGGCCTCGCCGCTCGCACGCAGCGGCGACCCGGAGAGCCACCCGCCGACGACGGGCGTCGTGACGCGGACCTCGACCCACGGGTCGCCGCGCACGACGCCGACGGTCGCGTCGTCCCCGGCCAGCCGGAGCGCCGTCGCGCGGACGGTCGCGTCGTCCTCACCGATCGCGGCGGCACGGGCGGCGGCCCTCGCCGCGTCGGCGGAGCGCATCTGGGCGCCCGCCGCCGCGGCGAGGGTGAGGACGACGACGAGGACGAGGACGACCGCCAGCAGCGCGACGGCGAGCTCGGCCGTGACCGCACCCCGCTCCCGGCCGTCGCGAGGCCGGAGCCCGCGCAGGCAGACCCAGCGCGGGCAGACCTCGCGCGAGCGGAGCGTCCACGACCGGGGCCTGCACCACGCACCGGTGCCCGTGCCTGCGTCCCGTCGCACGGCTCAGCCCAGCGACAGCGCGCTGCGCACGATGCCGAGCAGCAGCTCGCGCACCTCGCCGCTCTTGAGCACGACGATGAGCAGCCCGGCGAAACCCGCCGCCGCGACGGTCGCGATGGCGTACTCCGCGGTCGCGAGACCAGCCTCACCGTCCTGTCCCGTGCTCGTCCCCGTCAGGCGCGCGAGCGCGCGCCGAACTCGTCCTGGCATGTCAGGTCTCCCCTCTCGTTGCCCGCGTCTGCGGGCGGTCCAGGACACCGTGGCGGGTCGACGACCGGGTCAGCACCCTGCCCCGCGTCGTCGGTGGACGGGACCCTCGCGCGAGGGACCTGTGGACGGCGACGGTCCCCGCACGCCGGGGAATCGTCGTGCCGAGGACCCTGCACGTGTGCGCGCCCAGGACCTGCACGTGTGCGCACCCGAGGCTCCGCGCCCGCCGGTGGCGCCGCTCGGAACACCGAGGAGGCTGGCTCCGTGCGGGCCGTCAGTCCCAGGTCAGGGGGTCCAGGAAGAGGTGGAACCGGAGCCGGTCCGGGTCGACCGGAGACCCGTAGAGCGGCTGGAGCTGGTCCTGGAGGTGCCGGGCCTCGTCCGGCCACGTGTCCTGCGCGCTCGCGAGCAGCAACGACAGGTCGGCGTGCCGGTCGGCCACGCCGAGGCGAGCGAGGTCGACGAACCCGGAGAACTCCAGCGTCTCCGGGTCGAGCAGGATGTTGGGCAGGCAGAGGTCGCCGTGGCAGACCACCTGGTCGGCTGCCTCCTGCTCCTGGCGTACGGGCAGCTCGGCGGCGAGCTCGGCGAGCAGGTCGCGGCCCGTCCGCGGCTCCTGCTCGGGGCGCAGGAACTCCCGGCGCACGGCGCCACGCGCCACCACGTCCTGCGCCAGCGCGTACATCGTGCGCAGCCCCCGGTCGAACGGGCAGTCGCCAACAGGGACGTCGTGGAGCGCCGCGGCCGCCGCGGCGATGTTCGTCCACGCCTGCCAGACCTGGTCAGGACGGACCTGGTCGGCCGGCGTCCCGGGCACCGCGCTGGTCGTCAGGACCGCCCCGTCCGGGGCTTCCGCCCATCCCAGCAACCGGGGCCCGGGGATCCCCTGGTCGGCGGCCCACCGCACGCGATCGCGCTCGCCGGCCAGCGCGGCCGTCTGGTCGTCGCTCACGACCTTGGCGTACCGAGCACCGTCCGTGCTCACGAACACCCGGGCGGACGACTCGCCGCTACCGACCTCCTTCCAGCGCCCCTGGGCGAGGTCTCCCCGCTCGGTCTGGCCGACGGCGGTCGCATCCATCGGCCCACCGTAGCGAGCGGCCCGTCGGTACGGCATCGACAGCACTCGCGCTCGACCCGGCACGAGCAAGTCTGGGCACGGGTGCGGGCCCGGTGCCAGCAGTCCCGCAGTCCCGCAGTCCGACAGTCCGACAGTCCGACAGTCCGACAGTCCGACAGTCCGACAGTCCGAGAGGATCGACTACCCGCCCAACAGACCGGACCCCAGCGAGACGAGGACGGGCACCAGCCCGACGAGCACGAACGCCGGGAGGAAGCACGCGCCGAGCGGGAGCACGAGGTGCACGGCGAGGCCCGCTGCGGCGGTCTTGGCCGCGGCGGTCCGGTCCTGTCGCGACGCCTGCGCCGCGGCCCGCAGCGCGGGTGCGGGGGCGGCGCCGTGCAGCCAGGCCGGACGCAGCGCGCGCTGCACGACCGCGAGCCGCGGTGGCGCCGTCACCCAGGCGGCGTCCCAGGACGCGCCGAGGAGGAGGGCCGCGCCCGCGGCCCGCAGCCCAGCCCCCTCCCGACCACCGACGCACGAGCCGACCACGTCCAGCGCGCGCGGCACCGCGGCCCCGGAGCGGACCGCCGCCGCCAAGAGCTCGAGGAGCACGCCCGTCTCGAGGGTCCCGGTGTCGTCCGGGCGCCCCCGACCTCCGCCCTGGGCCTCCCGCTCGCCGTCACCCCGCGCCCCGTCGGGGCGGCCGACGGCGCTCTGCGCGCGTCGCGACACCGCGACGGCCCGCCGCTCGACGACCGCCCGCGCTACCCACCACGGCGCGGTCGCCGCCAGGGTCCATGCCGTCACCAGGAGCGCGGTCACCGGTCCTCCCCCGCGCTGCGCGCCCGCTCGACGAGCCGCGCGGACCAGGTGCGGCCCGCGAGCAGGAGCAGGAGCCCCAGCAGGACCCCGACCGTCCCGAGGCCGCCGTCGGTCGCGGTGCCGAGCGGGTCGGCACCGAGGACGTAGCCCAGCAGCACACCGACCGCCGGGAGCCAGAGGAGCACGCGCGCGGTCGCCCGGGGCCCGGCGAGCGCCGCGTCCCGCTCCGCGCGGGCCTCGGCGTCGGCCGCCACCGATGCCGCGACCTCGTCGAGCACGGAGGCGAGCGGTGCGCCCACCTCGGCCGCGAGCCGGCACGCCGCGACGAGTGCCCGCGCGGTCGCGGGCCCGCCCACGTGCGGCGCGAGGTCGGCGACCCGGGGTACGCCGGCGGCGTCGACCCGCACCCCGACCGCCCGCTCCCACGCGGCGCCGGGCGCGGCACCGGACCGCAGGAGCGACCCCACCTGTGTCACGACGACGCGCACCAGCTCCGGTATCGCCCGTGCCCGGGAACGACGCGGCAGGAACGCCGGTCGCCCGGGTCGCGACGACGAGGTACCGACGACGCTGCTGGCCCGGCGCCCGCCGCGCGCTGCCACGCACCAGACCGCCGCGCCGACGAGCACGCCCACGAGGAGCGTCATGCGCACCTCACGCGCACCACCGCGCCACGAGCTCGTCCCAGGCCGGTCCGGCGACGGGCCCGGTGGTGCCGGCGCCGCCGTCCTCATCGACACCGACACCGACAGAGGAGCCGTCGCGCAGGCCCGACACCCCGTCCCACGAGGCCGCGACGTCGACCCGGAGCCCGGCCCGGACGTCGCCGCGCACGACCCCGACCTGGGCGAGCACGCGCCGGGTGGTGCCGCCCGCGCGCACGCGGCGCAGGTGCAGCACGACGTCGAGCCCGCCGACCACCTGTGCCGCCACGGCGGCGCGGTCCATGCCCGCGAGCGCTGCCAACGCCTCCAGCCGGGCCGGGATCACCTCGACGTCGTTGGCGTGGATCGTCGCCAGGCCGCCCTCGTGACCGGTGTTGAGGGCCATGAGCACCTCGCGGACCTCCGCCCCACGGCACTCGCCGAGCACGATGCGGTCGGGGCGCATCCGGAGGGCGGCGCGCACGAGGTCGGCGAGGTCGACCCCGCCGGCTCCCTCGACGTTCGCCCGCCGCGCGGTGAGCGGGACGACGTGCGGGTGGTCAGGGTCGAGCTCGCGGGCCTCCTCCACGCAGACGATGCGCTCGTCGGGCGGGACGAGCGCGAGCAGCGCGGCGAGCAGGGTCGTCTTGCCGGTCCCGGTCCCCCCGGACACGAGCACGCTCGCGCGCCGGGCGACGAGCCCGCGCAGGACCGGCTCCCAGGCGCCCGGCACCGTGCCGGACGCGACGAGGTCGGCCAGCCCGAACGTCCGCGTCCGCAGCACGCGCAGCGAGATCACGGCTCCGGGCCCGCACACGGGTGCCACCACCGCGTGGAGCCGCGTCCCGTCGGGGAGCCGGGCGTCGACCACGGGCGAGGCGTCGTCGAGGCGCTGTCCGCCCGCGGCGGCGAGCCGCACGGCCAGCGACCGCACGGCCTCCGGCCCGCCGAGCGGGACGACGACCCGTTGGAGCCCGGTCCCACGGTCGACCCAGACCTCGTCCGGCCCGTTGACGAGCACGTCGGTCACGCCCGGCTCGTCGAGGTACCGCTGGAGCGGGCCTGCGCCGAAGATCTCCGCGTGCGCCGTGCGGGTGAGCTCCCGCAGGGCGGTGGTACCGAGCACGCGCCCGGACGCGCGCAGCGCGTCGGCGACAGCTGCGTCGTCGGGTCCCGCCCCCGAGCGCGCTCCCGGCTCGGCACCGACCCGCACGAGGCGGTCCCGGACGCCGTCGAGCAGCGGGCCGCGCCCCCGCTCGGTCCGCCCGGGAGCCGCGTCGCGCCCGCTCACCGGTCGCTCCCCGCGTACCGCGCCGCGAGGTCTCGACCCGCGCGGACGACCGGCCCCCGGCCGACGCACGGACCCTGGCCGCGCTCGATCGCCCCGGCGAGCGCCCGGTCCCAGCCCACCGTGGCGGCGACCTCGAGCCCGACGGCGTCCGCGACCTCGCCGCCGGACAACCGCCCCGGAGCGGGGCGGCGCAGGACGAGGGCCGCCCGACCGAGGACCCGGTCGCGCACCGCCGCGGCGCCTGCGACCCCGGCCACGTCGAGCGGAGTCACGACCAGCACCTCGTCGCACGCCCCGAGCAGCCCGGCGCCGGCCGCGCCCGACCCGATCGCGGCACGGTCGACGTCGAGCACGAGGACCCCCGACCGGCCGGACGTGACCTCGGCGAGCCCCGCCACGACGTCTGCGAGCGCCGCGGCCTCCGGGCCGCCGCCGCGCTCGGTGCTGACGACCGGGACCGTGCCCCACCGCGGCAGGCGCGCGAGGAGGTCCTCGCCGTCGAGCCGGCCGCGCGCGTCGGCGAGGTCGGGCCAGCGCACCCCCGGGTCCTGCTCGATCCCGAGGAGCACGTCGAGACCACCGCCCACGAGCGCGAGGTCGACCAGGCAGGTGGGTGCGCGGCGTCGTGCCACCGCGCGGGCGAGCGAGGCCGCGACGACGCTCGCCCCCGCCCCGCCGCGCGCTCCCACCACCGCCACGACCGCTCCGCCCATCGTGTCCTCCTCCGCTGCCCCGTCGACCGGCGCCCCACCCTGCCCTGACCGGCGGGGCGCCGTCGGGCCGCCCGCGCGACCTGTGGACGGGTGCCCCGGCGAGCGCTCCTGTGGACGGCCACGTTCCGCGGCTAGGCTCGCGACCGTGACCCCGCTCCCGGACCCGACGGACCCGCCGCGCACCGGCCGGGTCGCCGCGTTCTTCGACCTGGACAAGACGATCATCGCGACGTCGTCGGCCGCGGCGTTCTCCCGGCCGTTCTTCGCCGGCGGGCTCATCAACCGCGGGGACGTGCTGCGCAGCGCGTACGCCCACTTCCTGTTCATGGTCGGCGGCGCGGACGCGGACCAGACCGAGCGCATGCGCGCGCACCTGTCGAGCCTCGTGACCGGCTGGGACGTGGCCACGGTGTCGCGCATCGTGGAGGAGACGCTGCACGAGCACATCGACCCCGTCGTCTACGCGGAGGCGGTCGAGCTCATCGAGTCCCACCACGAGCACGGGCACGACGTCGTCATCGTGTCCGCCTCCGGGAGCGAGGTCGTCGAGCCCATCGCGGCGGTGCTGGGCGCCGACCACGCGATCTCGTCGCGCATGGCCGTCGAGGACGGCCGGTACACGGGCGCGATCGACTTCTACGCGTACGGCGAGAACAAGGCCGTCGCGCTCCGCGAGCTCGCCGAGCGCGAGGGGTACGACCTGGAGGCGAGCTACGCCTACTCCGACTCCGTGACCGACGCCCCCATGCTGGGCGCCGTCGGGCACGCGTTCGTCGTCAACCCCGACCGGACGCTGCGCCGGCTCGCCGCGGAGCACGGCTGGGGTACCCTGACGTTCTCGAAGCCCGTAGCCCTGCGGTCGCACCTCGCCGGGTCGACGCCGGCCCTCGCCGCGGCCGGCGTCGTCGCGCTCGGCGTCGTGGCGTGGGTCGTCTGGCGCGCGCTGCGCCGTCGCCGCCGCGGCTGAAGCCGCCGCGACGGACGGGCCCGAGCCGAGATCACGAACCCACCGCACGCGCCGAAGGGCCGATCCGGACCTCCCGGACCAACCGCTCCGAGCTGTTCGAACGCCTGTAGAACACGGTGTGGAAGTACCCGCGGAGCGGTTGCGCTCGCCGACCGCCCGGGCTGTGATGGAGGGACAACAGCATCTCGGCGGTACCCACGCGCAGGAAGTCCACGTAGGGACTCGCTGACCGGACGAGACCCGGCCACGACGGCCACCTCGCGCCGTTGCAGCGGACACGGTTGCACGCCTGATAGCCGCCGCGATGCTGGCGGGACGGCGCTCCTGAGGGGGCGCCGTCGTCGTGCCCGGTACGTGGCCGCCGCGCGATACTGGAGCCCATGACGTCAGCGCCGAGTGTCTCCTCCTCCATCACCGTCCGCCTCCAGGTCGAGGCGCGTCCCACCGCCGTGAGCGAGCTGACGACGGCGATCGAGCACACGGGCGGGATCGTCTCCGCCCTCGACGTCACGGCGTCGGGCCACGAGCGCATCACGGTCGACGTCACGGTCGCGACGCGCGGCGAGGAGCACGCCGGGCAGATCGTCGAGGCGCTGCGCGCGCTGCCGGGCGTCGTGGTCGACCGCGTCTCGGACCGCACGTTCCTGCTGCACCTGGGCGGCAAGCTGAAGATCGAGTCCAAGGTACCGATCCGCAACCGCGACGACCTGTCGATGATCTACACGCCCGGCGTCGCGCGCGTGTGCGAGGCGATCGCGGCCAAGCCCGACGACGCGCGCCGCCTCACGATCAAGCGCAACACCATCGCGGTGGTCACCGACGGATCGGCCGTGCTCGGGCTGGGAGACATCGGCCCGCTCGCCTCGCTGCCCGTCATGGAGGGCAAGGCCGCGCTGTTCAAGCGGTTCGCGGACATCGACGCGTTCCCGATCGCGCTCGACACCACCGACGTCGACGAGATCGTCCGCACCGTCAAGGCCATCGCGCCCGTGTTCGCCGGCATCAACCTCGAGGACATCTCGGCGCCGCGCTGCTTCGAGATCGAGGCACGGCTGCGCGCCGAGCTCGACATCCCCGTGTTCCACGACGACCAGCACGGCACGGCGATCGTCGCGCTGGCGGCGCTGACGAACGCGCTGAAGGTCGTGGGCAAGGACCTGCCGGACGTGCGCATCGTGCTGTCGGGCGCCGGTGCCGCCGGGACCGCGGTACTCAAGCTGCTGCTCGCCGCGGGCGCGCACGACGTCGTCGTCGCCGACATCGAGGGCGTCGTCCACCCCGCACGGCCGGGCCTGTCGCCGTCGCTCGCGTGGACCGCGGTCAACACCAACCCGCGGCGCGTCACCGGGACGCTGCGCGAGGCCGTCGTGGACGCGGACGTGTTCATCGGCGTGTCCGCTCCCGACGTCCTCACGGGCGACGACGTCGCGCGCATGGCGCCCGGCGCGATCGTCTTCGCGATGGCGAACCCGCGCCCCGAGGTCGACCCGGTCGAGGCGGCGCGGCACGCGGCGATCGTCGGCACCGGGCGCTCCGACTTCGCGAACCAGATCAACAACGTCCTCGCGTTCCCCGGCGTGTTCCGCGGCCTGCTCGACGCGCAGTCGCACCGCATCACCGACGGGATGCTGCTCGCGGCGGCCCGCGCCCTCGCGTCCGCGATCCACGAGGACCAGCTCAACCCGACCTACATCATCCCGAGCGTGTTCAACCCCGAGGTGACGACGCTCGTCGCCGCCGCCGTCGAGCGGGCCGCGCGTGCTGCCGACGAGGCCGAGCCCGCCGCGCTCACCGGCGGGCTCCCGCGCGTCGCGCCCGCGACGGCACCCACGTCGGTCTCGCCGACCTCGACCACCACCACGGAGGCCTGACCGTGCAGCGCGTCACCACCCGCAACGCCGCGTTCCAGCAGTGGGAGGCGCTGCTCACCAACCGCACCAAGCGGCACCGCGCGGGCGAGATGGTCGTCCAGGGGGTGCGCCCGATCACGCTCGCCGTCGAGTCCGGCTGGACCGTGCGGACGTGGCTCGTGGACGCGGACCGGTCGCTGTCGAGCTGGGCGCACGCGATGCTCGACCGCGTGCGCACCCAGCGGTTCGCCGTGTCGTCGGAGCTGATGCGTGAGCTCGGCGGCAAGGAGGACGACGCCCCCGAGCTGCTCGCGGTCGTCGCGACACCGCCCGACGACCTGGGGCGGATCGCCGCGGACGGCCGCGCCTCGGGGGCCGACACCGCGTTCCTCGGCGTCGTGCTCGACCGGCCCACGAGCCCGGGGAACGTCGGGACGGTCGCGCGGTCGCTCGACGCGTTCGGGGGCGGCGGCCTGATCGTCGCGGGGCACGCCGCGGACCCGTACGACCCGCGGGCCGTGCGCGCGAGCACCGGCTCGATCTTCTCCGTGCCGACGGTCCGCGTGCCCGCGGGGCGCGACGTCCTCGGCTGGGTCGCCGCACAGCGCTCCGCCGGGGTCCCGCTGACCCTGCTCGGGACGGACGAGCACGGCGACGTCGAGCTCGCCGAGCACGACCTCACCCGCCCGACCCTCGTCCTCACCGGCAACGAGACGACCGGTCTCAGCGCGGGCTGGCGCGAAGCCTGCGACGTCATGGTGAGCATCCCCATGCTCGGCACGGCCAGCTCGCTCAACGCCGCGAGCGCGACCACGGTCGTGCTGTACGAGGCCGTGCGCCAGCGCCGGGCGCGCTGACGCGGCGGTCCCGGGAGCCCCGCGGGTCCCATCCTCGGGGTATTTGCGAGCGATCCCGCCGAATGGTGGACCTCTGTGACCGCGCTCACGACAACGGGTCTAGACTCCCGAAGGTCGGGGCCTGCCGCGGTGGGCGTCCGACCGCCCTGCGTCCGCCGCCGCTCCCCGGTGGCCCACGCACGGGCGCCGCACCAGAGTCGATGCGCACCGGAGGTCAGCGTGCCAGAGAACGAGTCCACCACTGCCCAGCCCGGGTTGGAGAACCTCCTCCACGAGACCCGGAGCTTCCCGCCGAGCCCGGAGTTCGCCGCGCAGGCGAACGCGAAGCCGGAGCTCTACGAGGAGGCACGGGCCGACCGGCTCGCGTTCTGGGCGCGGCAGGCGAACGACCTCGTCACGTGGCGCACGCCCTTCACCGAGACGCTCGACTGGTCGCAGGCTCCCGTCGCGCGCTGGTTCGCGGACGGCACGCTCAACGCCGCCTACAACGCGGTGGACCGTCACGTCGAGGCGGGACTGGGCGACCGGGTCGCGATCCACTTCGAGGGCGAGCCGGGCGACACCCGCACGGTGACGTACGCGGAGCTCCAGCGCGACGTGTCGCGTGCGGCCAACGCGCTCGCGGCGCTGGGCGTCGAGACCGGCGACCGCGTCGTCATCTACCTGCCGATGGTCGTCGAGGCCGTCGTCGCGATGCTCGCGTGCGCGCGCATCGGCGCCCCGCACTCGGTCGTGTTCGGCGGGTTCTCCGCCGACGCGCTGCGCAGCCGCATCGCCGACGCCGAGGCGAAGCTCGTCATCACGGCCGACGGCGGGTACCGCCGCGGCGCGGCCTCGGCCCTCAAGCCCGCGGTCGACGAGGCGCTCGCGCCCAAGGAGGGCGCGGACCCGACCACGGTCGAGCACGTGCTCGTCGTGCGTCGCACGGGGCAGGACACGGCCTGGACGGACGGCCGCGACGTGTGGTGGCACGACGCGCTCGAGTCGGCCGACACGACGCACACGCCCGTGTGGGTCGAGGCCGAGCACCCGCTGTTCATCCTCTACACGTCCGGGACGACCGGGAAGCCCAAGGGCATCCTGCACACGACCGGTGGGTACCTCACGCAGGCCGCGTACACGCACCGCAACGTCTTCGACCTCAAGGCCGAGAGCGACGTCTACTGGTGCACCGCAGACATCGGCTGGGTCACGGGCCACTCGTACGTCGTCTACGGCCCGCTGCTCAACGGCGCGACGCAGGTCATCTACGAGGGCACCCCGGACTCGCCGCACCAGGGCCGCTGGTGGGAGATCGTCGAGAAGTACAAGGTCTCGATCCTCTACACGGCGCCCACCGCGATCCGCGCGTGCATGAAGTGGGGCGAGGAGATCCCGGCGAAGTTCGACCTGTCGTCGCTGCGCGTGCTCGGGTCGGTGGGCGAGCCCATCAACCCCGAGGCGTGGATGTGGTACCGCCGCGTCATCGGCGGCGACCGCACGCCCATCGTGGACACGTGGTGGCAGACGGAGACGGGCGCGATCATGATCTCCCCGCTCCCCGGCGTCACGGCCGCCAAGCCGGGCTCCGCCCAGGTGCCGCTCCCGGGCATCGCCGCGGACGTCGTCGACGACGAGGCGCACTCCGTGCCGAACGGCGGCGGCGGGTACCTCGTGCTGTCCGAGCCGTGGCCGTCCATGCTGCGTGGCATCTGGGGCGACCTCGAGCGCTTCAAGGACACGTACTGGTCGCGCTTCCCGGGGATCTACTTCGCGGGCGACGGCGCCAAGAAGGACGAGGACGGCGACATCTGGCTCCTCGGCCGGGTCGACGACGTCATGAACGTCTCGGGCCACCGCCTGTCCACCACGGAGATCGAGTCGGCGCTCGTCTCGCACGAGATCGTCGCGGAGGCCGCGGTCGTCGGCGCGAGCGACGACCTCACGGGCCAGGCCGTCGTCGCGTTCGTCATCCTGCGCGGCGAGCACGCGGCCAGGGCTGCGGACGCCGACGGCGCCGCCGCCGTGCAGACCGAGCTGCGCAACCACGTGGCGAAGGAGATCGGCCCGATCGCCAAGCCCAAGCGCATCCTCGTCGTGCCGGAGCTGCCCAAGACCCGGTCCGGCAAGATCATGCGCCGTCTGCTGCGCGACGTCGCGGAGAACCGCACCGTCGGCGACGCGACGACCCTCGCCGACTCGTCGGTGATGGACCTCATCTCGGCCGGCCTGCAGAAGCCGTCGTCCTCGGACGACTGACCGGGCCCACGCCGACCACGGGGTTGGTGTCGTTCTCCGGCGGAGAACGACACCAACCCCGTTCTCGTGGGTGGGCAGGCTCGTGCTCGGCGCGACCGCCCCGGGCGAGCGTGTGACGAAGCCGCGTGGAGCGGCGCCCCCGCCGCGGGCGATATGTCCGTGCCCGGCGTCCCGTGGACGGCGTAGCGTCGAGACGTGCCACCCGTTCCCGCGGCCGACGGTCGCGCCCTCCTCGTCGAGCAGCTCGACCTGCGCAGCGACTGCGCGCGCTGCACCGGCCTGTGCTGCGTCGGGCTGCACCTCGTGCGCTCCACCGACTTCGCGATCGACAAGCCCGCAGGCACCCCGTGCCCGAACCTGCTCGACGACTTCGGGTGCGGCATCCACTCGCGGCTGCGCGAGTCCGGCTTCCCCGGCTGCGTCGCGTACGACTGCCTGGGGGCGGGCCAGCGCGTGACGGCGGCCGTCCGGTCCGCGCACGACGGCGCGACGTGGCGCGACGACGCCGCCGCCGCGCGCGACGCGTTCGCCGCGCTCCCCGTCGTCACGCAGCTCCACGAGCTGCTCTGGTACCTCGCCGAGGTGCTGTCGCTGCCCGCCGCAGCGCCCGTGCACGACGACGCACGGCGCGCCCTCGCGCAGACGGCACCCCTCGCGGACCTCGCCCCGGCCGCCCTCCTCGCGCTCGACGTCGGCGCCGTCCGCCGCGACGTCGGGCGGCTGATCGACCGTGCGAGCGCGCTCGTGCGCGACGCGGCCCGGGCCACCGCGTCCCGCCGCCCTCCGCAACAGGGAGTCGTCGACGCCGGATCGCGGAGCACCCTCCGCCGAGGACCCAGCGACGGTCGCGGCGACGGGCCGCGGGGCTCCGCCGTCGTGCACCGGGCGCCCGACGGCGGCTTGCGGCGCCGGCTGCGGCCCGGCGCGGACCTCGTCGGCGCCGACCTGCGCGGTCTCGACCTCACCGGTTCCGATCTCCGCGGCGCGCTGCTGCTCGGTGCGGACCTGCGCGGGGGCCGGTTCGACGCCGTCGACCTCCTCGGCGCGGACCTGCGCGGCGCCGACGCGCGCGGCACCGACCTCTCCCGGGCGCTGTTCCTCACCCCGGCGCAGGCCGGTGCGGTCCGCCGGGACGAGCGCACGGCCCTCCCTGCCGCCGTCGCCTGAGTCCGCTCCCACCGGTCACATCGCGAGATCGGCGCTCCCCGTCGAGATCGGCAGCTGCGACCGCCGATCCCGACGGGGACCGCCGATCTCGGTCAGCGCAGGGTGGCCCGTCGCGCCAGCGGGGCCGCCACGACGGCGCACACGACGACGAGCGCCGCCGCGCCCCAGGCGAGCGCGCCGTACGACGAGAAGCCGATGATCGCCCCGGCGAGGATGCCGCCGACCGCGCCGCCCGTGTTCATCGCGAGGTCGGAGAGGCCCTGCACGGACGTGCGCGACGGGCCGGGTGTGGCGTCGACGAGCAGCGCCGACCCGGCGACGAGCCCGCACGACCAGCCGAGCCCGAGCAGCACGAGGCCGACCGTCAGCCGCGCGGAGTCCTCCCCTGGCGCGCCCGCCACCACGACGGCGGCCGCAAGGAGCAGCGCGCCCCCGACGTAGAGCACGCGCGCGTGCCCGACCCGGTCGGCGAGCCACCCCACGACCGGGCTGAGCGCGTACATGCCCGCGATGTGCGCGCTGATGACCAGGCCGACGACCTGGAGCGTCGCGCCGCCGTGGTTCATGTGGACGGGCGTCATCGACATGAGCCCGACCATGACGAGATGGCTCAGGACGATCGCGCCGAGGGCGAGGCGCGCCGTCGGGCTGGCCGACACCACAGCCCACCCTGCGCGCAGGCCGTCGCGCCACGACGGCCCCGGGCCGTCACCCGGCACAGCAGCCGGGGCCGCGGCGGGCGCTGCGACGTCCGCCGCGTCCGACGTCGCGCGCGACGCGAGCAGCGGGTCGGGCCGCAGCCACACCGCGACGACAGCCGCCGCCAGCGCGAACGCGATCGCCGCGAGGACGAACGGCGCGGCGCTCGGCGCGGTCGAGCCGTGCTGCGCGTGCGCGTCGCCGAGGCGCAGGCCCGGGCCGGCCACGCGGTCCGCGAGCCCGGCGAGCGTCGGCCCGACGACGGAGCCCACCGTCGTCGCCCACACCACCACGGACAGGTCGCGCGCCCGCCGCTGGGGCGTCGCGAGGTCGGTCGCCGCGAACCGGGACGCGAGCCCGGCGGCCGTGCCCGACCCGAACAGGAGCATGGCCACGACGAGCAGGGGCCACGAGCCGACGAGCACGGCGACCGTCGCGAGGACCGCGCCGCCGGTCGCGACGCCGAAGCCGAGGAGCAGGGATGGCCGCCGCCCGCGCTGCCCTGCGACGTGCGCGAGCGGCAGCGCGACGAGCGCGGCGCCGACGACGCCCGACGTCGAGGTGAGGCCGGCGATCGCGTCGGACCCCGAGAGCGCGGACGCGACGAGCGGCGCGACCGCGATTCCGCTCGCGACGCCGACCCCCGAGAGCACCTGCGTCGCGGCGAGCGTCGTGAGGGTGCGGCGCTGCGTCGGGAGGGCAGGGTCGCCGGGCGCGGCCACAGGGCGCACGGACGACGGGTCGGGGGCGGGCGGTTCGGTGCTCACGGGTGCACCGTAGGCCGCGGCGGACCGCCCTGACGAGGGCTTACACCGCCACCGGGAGACGAGATCCCGCCGCGTCCCCGAGGCCAGGGCCCGCACCGAGCGCGCGCACGACTCCCCGCGTTGCCTCGCGCCCGGCCCGGTTCGCGCCGATCGTCGACGCGCTGGGCCCGTACCCGACGAGCTGCACGCGGGGGTCGCGCGCCGCCGTCGTGCCGTGGAGGACGATCCCGCCGCCGGGCTCGCGCAGGGCGAGCGGCGCGAGGTGGTCGAGCGCGGCGCGGAACCCGGTGGCCCAGAGGAGGACGTCGGCGGGCTGGAAGAGCAGGCCGTCGTCGTTCGCGCCCGCGGCCCACTCGACGCCCGACGGCGTCACCCGCTCGAACATCGGCCGACGGCGCAGCACCCCGCTCGCGATCCCCGCGCGGTAGCGCGGCGTGAGCGGCAGGCCCGTGACCGAGACGACGCTCCCCGGCGGGAGGCCGGCGGACGTCCGCTCGGCGACGCGCGCGACGGCCGCGCGCCCGAGCTCGGGCGAGAACTCCTCCTCGACCCAGACGGGCTCGCGGCGCGTGACCCACGTGGTGCCGGACGCGTGCGGGGCGATCTGCAGCAGGAGCTGCGTCGCGGACGCCCCGCCGCCCACGACCACGACGTGCTGGCCCGCGAAGTCCTCGGCCGCCCGGAAGTCGTGCGTGTGGAGCTGGCGCCCGCGGAACGTCTCCATGCCCGGGTAGCGGGGCCAGAACGGCCGGGTCCACGTACCCGTCGCGTTGACGAGCGTCCGCGTGCGGACCACGAGCCCGCGGGCGTGAGGCCCGGTGCCGACCGTCGCCCGGACCAGCAGCAAGGTGGGGTCGTCGGGGTCCTGCGCCACCTCGTCGACCGTGACCGGGCGCACGACGCGCAGGTCGTTCTCGCGCTCGTACGCGGCGTAGTAGCGCGGCACGGCGACGTTCGCGCGCTCTGCGGGATCCCCGGCCGGGAGGGGGACGCCCGGGAGGTCGTGCACGGCGTGCGTCTCGGCCATGGTCAGCGAGTCCCAGCGGTCCTGCCACGCCCCGCCCGGGCCGCGACCGCCGTCGAGCACGAGCGGGTCCAGCCCGGCGCGGCGCAGGTGGTAGGCCGCGGACAGCCCCGCCTGCCCGGCGCCGACGACCACGACGTCGCGCACGGCGTCCCCCGGGCCACCGGCCGTCCCCACGGCCGCGTCCACCGTCTCCTGCACGTCCGTCACCTCGCTCACGACGCCCTCAACGACCCCGGCCCACCGAACCTTCCCCGCCCCCCGGCACTGTGCCGAACACGACATGGGGGTCGCTCAGGAGCCGACATCGACCCCCATGTCGTGCTCGACGGCGGGCGGCGTCGTTCTCGACGACGGGGCGCGAGCCGTCAGGGGTGTCGGGTGCCGTCAGTTGCGGTCCGGGACGCGCTCGAGCGTGCGGATCGGCCGCACGGCGAGGAGCGCGACGACCGTGAGAGCTCCCACGACCGCGCCCACGAGGAGGACGCGGTCGGTGCCGAACGCGGCGACGGCGGGACCGGCCAGGGCGGCGCCGATCGGGTACATGCCGACCGACCCCGCGACCTCGTAGGCGTGGACCCGGTTGAGCACGTCGCCCGGCACCTGGGTCTGCACGCTCGTCGCCCACATGACGCCCCACACGCCGACCCCCACACCCACGAGCACCTGCGCGACGGCGAGCGCCCACACCGGCCAGCCGAGCACCAGGCCGAGGGGGTAGAGGGGGTAGGCGACGAGCGCGAGGGCCCCGGCCGCGAGCGGTCGCCGGGGCTTGAAGCGGATCGCGAGCAGCCCGCCGACGACCGTCCCCACGCCGAGCGCGCTGTTGAGGATGCCGAACGCGGTCGCGCCGTGCTCGGGCACGACGACCCCCGCCGCCACGGGGAGCTGCGGCCCCCAGGCGAGCACGGCGTAGACCATCCAGATGACGATGACGCCCCACAGCCACGTGCGGGAGCGGAACTCGCGCCACCCGACGGCGAGGTTGCGCCAGAGCCCCGCCCCGGCCGGGGGCGCGGGCACGACGCCGAGCCGGAGCGCGAGGAGGCACAGCGCGCTGGTCCCGTAGGCGACGGCGGAGAGGATCATCACCCAGCCCGTCGACCCGAACCCGACCAGGACGCCGGCGAGCGCGGGGCCGCCGAGCCCGGTGATCGCCTCGGAGGTCCGCAGGATCCCGTTCGCGCCCTGCACGTCGCGCGCCACGAGCGGGACGGTCGACGCGGCCCCCGGCTGGAACAGCGCGTTGGCGGTGCCTGCCACCACGAGCAGCGCGTACAGGTGCCACAGGTGCTCGATGCCCCGCACGAAGAGGACCGCGAGGAGCACGTGCGCGGTGAGGTTCGCGACGTCGGCGACGATCATCATCCGGCGTGCCGTGAACCGGTCCGCGAGCACCCCGCCGAACAGCACGAGGCCCGCGAACGGGGCGACGAGGAACGCCATCGCGTACCCCGCGACGGCCAGCCCGTACCCGGAGCCGAGCAGGCCGGCCGAGACCGCGACGGGCAGCATCGCCCAGCTCAGCAGCCCCGCGCTGCGGGCCGTGAAGTAGTACCGGAAGTTGCGGGTCCAGATCGCCGGCTCCCGCGGTTCGCGCGGAGACGGTGCCGGTCCGGGCCTTTCCCGCACGTCCGGCACCGGGGCCGCTATCGCGGGTGGCGCCCCGGGCACCTGCTCCGTCGCTTCCTCCACCGCGCACGCACCCATGGCGCCCCTGCCCTCCGTCGTCGATGCCGCGAACCCTCGGACGTGACAACCGTCACCCGCCCCGGAGCCTTCCCGACCAGGCATGACGCGTCGTCCGCGGGACCGGGGTTCGGCCGGGCGCGTGCGCCGGGGGCAAGATGGACCGGTGGAGACCGCGATCCTCTGGCACACCGGGCCGCTCATCGACGACGTCGAGATCGCGCAGGTCCACGACCTCGCCGCGGCGGCCGAGCGCGCGGACGGCGTCGCTCCCCTCTCGGAGCAGCCGCTGCTCAACCTGCGCGAGGCGACGGACGACGTCGTGCACCTCCTCACGTGGCGGGCGGGCGAGCTCGCGGGGTACGCCCAGGTGGACAAGCGGGGCGAGGCGCCGAGCGCCGAGCTCGTCGTCCGCCCCGAGCACCGGCGGCACGGTCTCGGGTTCCACCTGCTCGGCAGCGCGGCCGACCGCGCGGCCGAGCCGCGACCGACCGACCCCGACCACGACCAGGACGGGCAGCCGCACCCCGGCGCGGAGACCGACGGCGAGCCCGCCCGGACGTCGCGCCCGCCGCTGCGCGTCTGGGCCCACGGCGACCTGCCCGCGGCCCGCGGCCTCGCCGCGCGGGCGGGGTACGACGTCGTGCGCGAGCTGCTCGTCCTCGAGCGGCCCCTCGACGGGCCGGAGGCGCACGCGCGTCCCGAGATCCCCGCGGGCCTGCGGCTGCGCGCGTTCGTGCCGGGGCCCGACGACGCCGCGTGGGTCAGGGCAAACGCGGCGGCGTTCGCGCACCACCCGGAGCAGGGTCGGCTCACCGTCGACGACCTGCGCGCCCGGATGCGGGAGGACTGGTTCGACGCCGCCGGGCTCCTGCTCCTCGAACGCATCCCGGACCCCGGTTCCGGCACGGCCGAGCTCGTCGGGTTCGTCTGGACCAAGATCCCGACCGGCCGGCCCGACGGCGCACGCGAGGGCGAGATCTACGTCGTCGGCGTGGTCCCGACCGCCCAGGGCGAGGGGCTCGGCCGGCTGCTCACCGCCGTCGGGCTCGCACACCTCGCCGAGCGGGGGGTCACGACCGCGGTGCTGTACGTCGACGGCGACAACGTGCCCGCGGTGCGCACGTACGAACGCGCGGGCTTCGCGCGCCGCGCGGTGCACGTGCAGTACGCGCGCCCGACCGCACGGTGACCCGTGTCACGCACCGTTCACCAACTGGTGCCACCATGAACCCATGACCGACACGTCCACGCAGCGCACGCTCGACCCGGACCTCGCCGCGCACATCGCCGAGCACATCGCGGAGGAACCCGAGATCGAGCCGGTGGGCGGGGAGCTCGGCCTCGGTCCGCTGCCCGACGACCGGTTCGCCGACCGCGAGCTGAGCTGGCTCGCGTTCAACCAGCGCGTGCTCGAGCTCGCGGAGGACCCGAGCCAGCCGCTCCTGGAGCGCGTGCGGTTCCTCGCGATCTTCGCGTCGAACCTGGACGAGTTCTTCATGGTCCGGGTCGCCGGCCTCAAGCGCCGCATGGCGACCGGCATCGCCGTCACCGCGGCCTCGGGGCTCTCGCCCCGCCAGGTGCTCGACGCGATCAGCGAGCGCGCGCACGACCTCATGGCGCGTCACGCGCGCGTGTTCGCCGACGACGTCCAGCCGGCCCTGGCCGCCGAGGGCATCACGCTCGTCCACTGGGACGAGCTCGAGACGCGCGAGCAGGAGCGCCTGCACAAGTTCTTCCGCAAGCAGATCTTCCCCGTGCTCACGCCGCTCGCCGTCGACCCGGCGCACCCGTTCCCCTACATCTCGGGGCTGTCGCTCAACCTCGCGGTCGTGGTCGCCAACCCGACAACGGGCAAGGAGCACTTCGCGCGCGTCAAGGTGCCCCCGCTCCTGCCCCGGTTCATCGCCGTGGACGCGCGGGGCCGCCCGAGCGCGCCGACGTCGCAGACCGCCGCCCCGGACCGCGGGCCGACGTCGTTCGTGCCCATCGAGGAGGTCATCGCCCAGCACCTCGACCATCTGTTCCCCGGCATGGAGGTGCGCGAGCACCACCTGTTCCGCGTCACGCGCAACGAGGACGTGGAGGTCGAGGAAGACGACGCCGAGAACCTGCTCCAGGCCATGGAGAAGGAGCTCCTGCGGCGGCGGTTCGGGCCGCCGGTGCGGCTCGAGCTGACGCCGGGGATCAGCCCGCGCATCCGCGCGCTGCTCGTGCGCGAGCTCGGCGTGGTCGAGGAGGAGGTCTACGAGATCCCCGAGCCGCTCGACCTCACGGGGCTCAACCTCATCGCCGACCTCGACCGCGCGGACCTGCACTTCCCGCCGTTCGTCCCGACGACGCACCGCCTCCTCGCCGAGGTCGAGAGCGCGTCGCCCACCGACGTGTTCGCCGCGATCCGCGAGCGCGACGTGCTGCTGCACCACCCGTACGACTCGTTCTCGACGTCGGTCCAGACGTTCCTCGAGCAGGCGGCGGCCGACCCGGCGGTCCTCGCGATCAAGCAGACCCTGTACCGGACGTCGGGCGACTCGCCGATCGTCGACGCGCTCATCGACGCGGCCGAGGCGGGCAAGCAGGTGCTCGCGCTCGTCGAGATCAAGGCCCGGTTCGACGAGCAGGCCAACATCTCCTGGGCGCGCAAGCTCGAGCAGGCGGGCGTGCACGTCGTGTACGGGATCGTCGGGCTCAAGACGCACTGCAAGCTCTCGCTCGTCGTGCGCCAGGAGTCGGACGGCCTGCGGCGCTACTGCCACGTCGGCACGGGCAACTACCACCCGAAGACCGCGCGCCTGTACACCGACCACGGCCTGCTCACGTGCGACCCCGACGTCGGCCAGGACCTCACGCGCCTGTTCAACCAGCTCTCCGGGTACGCGCCCCAGTCGCGGTTCCACCGCCTGCTGGTCGCGCCGCGCACGGTCCGCTCGGGGCTCGTCGAGCGCATCGACCGCGAGGCGGCCGCTGCGCAGGCCGGCCACGAGGCGTGGGTGAAGATCAAGGTCAACTCCGTCGTCGACGAGACGACGCTCGACGCGCTGTACCGCGCGTCGCAGGCGGGCGTGAAGGTCGACCTCGTCGTGCGCGGCATCTGTGCCGTCCGCCCGGGCGTGCCCGGGCTCAGCGAGAACATCCGCGTGCGCTCGATCCTCGGCCGTTTCCTCGAGCACTCGCGCATCTACGCGTTCGCCAACTCCGCCGGCCCCGCCATCGGCGAGGGCCCCGAGAGCGGGCCCGAGGTGTTCATCGGCTCGGCCGACCTCATGCACCGCAACCTCGACCGCCGCGTCGAGGCCCTCGTGCGCATCACGGACCCCGACCAGGTCATCGAGCTGCTGGACCTGCTCGACGTGTCGATGTCCGAGCGCACCGCGTCCTGGCACCTCGACGCCGACGGCACCTGGCACCGGCCCGAGTCGGGCCCCGACGGTGCGCCTCTCGTCGACCTCCAGGCGAGCCTCGTGCAGCGGCAGCGCCGCCGGCTCGTCGGGAGGCGGTAGCGGATGGGTGTGCCCTCCCCCGCCCTGCGCAGCGGGCTGCCGCTCGTGGACGCCCTCGGCCCCACGCACGTGTCGCACGCCCCGGTCATCGAGTCCGCCGGGGCCCTCGTGTGGCGCGTGCGCGACGACGACCTCCAGGTCCGCCTCGTCCACCGGCCCCGCTACGACGACTGGTCGTGGCCCAAGGGCAAGCTCGACCCCGGCGAGACCTTCCAGGCCGCTGCCGCGCGCGAGGTCGCCGAGGAGACGGGCAAGCCGGTCGTGCTGGGCGTCCCGCTGCCGGGGCTCCAGTACCTCACGCCCGAGGGGCGCGTGAAGCGCGTGCACTACTGGGCGGCGCGCCGGGCCTCGCGGAAGGCGGACGCCGGTGCGCTCGCCGCGCGCGCGCCCGTCCCGCCGGTGTCGCCGCAGGAGATCGACCGTGCCGCCTGGCTGTCGGCCGACGACGCCGCGCAGCGCCTCACGCGCCAGGCCGACCGCGCCCCGCTCGAGGCGCTCGTCCGCGAGCGCGAGGAGGGCCGGCTGGCGACGCACGTCGTGGTCATCGCCCGGCACGGCAAGGCCGTCGCGCGCTCGGCGTGGCACGGCGACGAGCAGGACCGTCCGCTCACGCCGGCGGGGCACGCGCAGGCCGTCGCCCTGGTGCCCGTGCTCGCGGCGTACGGCGTCGAGACCGTCGTGACGAGCCGCTGGGACCGGTGCGCCCAGACGATCGCGCCCTACGCCGGCGCGTCGGGGCTGGAGACCGTGAGCATCGACCACCTCACGGAGGCGCAGCACGAGCGCTCCCCCGCGCGCGTCGCGCGGACGGTCCGCGAGCTCCTCGAGGCCGAGCGGTCGTCGGTGCTGTGCACGCACCGGCCCGTGCTGCCCACGGTGCTCGACGTGCTCGGCCAGCACTCGCGGCGGCCCGTCGCGAACGCGCTGCCGGCGCACGACCCGTTCCTCGAGCCGGGCGAGATGATCGTCGCCCACGTGGCGCGCACGCCCAAGGGACCGCGCGTCGTCGCGGCGGAGAAGGTCGCCCCGCCGCTGCACTGAGACCAGGACGAGGACGGCGCTCCGCCGATCCGGGCGGAACCCGGGTCGGCGGAGCGCCGTCCTCGTCGTCGTGTGCGGTGCGCGCGTCCGGCGCGCGGCGTCAGAGCAGGATCGGGCTGAGGATCCAGTACACGACCGCCGCCACGAGCGCAGCGGCCGGGATGGTGAGGACCCACGCGACCCCGATGTTCTTCGCGACGCCCCAGCGGACCGCGGACAGGCGCTTGGTCGCACCGACGCCCATGATCGCGGAGGTGATCGTGTGCGTCGTCGACACCGGCGCGTGGAAGATGAACGCGTTCGCGTACAGGACGACGGCGGAGACCGACTCGGCGACGAAGCCGCGCGCCGGGTCGAGCTCGATGATCTTGCGGCCCAGCGTGCGCATGATGCGCCACCCGCCGGCGTACGTACCGAGGGAGATGGCGGTCGCCGCGGACAGCTTGACCCACAGCGGGATCGTGTTGTCGTCCTGGAACCCGCCCGCGACGAGCGCGAGCACGATCACGCCCATCGTCTTCTGCGCGTCCTGAAGACCGTGGCCCAGGGCCATCGCCGCCGCCGACGCCGTCTGCGCGATGCGGAAGCGACGGAACGCCCGGGCGGGCGCCGCGTTCCGGAACACCCACAGCAACAGCACCATGAGCGCGAACGCGAGGCCGAAGCCGATGAGCGGCGAGAAGACCATGGGGAGCACGACCTTGTCGAGGATCGCATCCCAGTGGACCGTGATCCCCGACGCGATCCCGACGCCCGCGAGGCCGCCGATGATGGCGTGCGTCGACGACGACGGCAGCCCCAGCCACCACGTGATGAGGTTCCACGTGATCGCGCCGACGAGTCCGCACAGCACGATCACGAGGCCCTGATGGGGCGGGACGTCGTTGACCGCGACGATGTCCTCGGCGATCGTCTGCGCGACCGCGGTCCCGAGCAGGGCGCCGATGAGGTTGAACACCGCCGCCATGAGGAGCGCCGCGCGCGGCGTGAGGGCCCTGGTCGAGACCGAGGTCGCGATGGCGTTCGCGGCGTCGTGGAACCCGTTGGTGTAGTCGAACGCCAGGGCGAACGCCACGACGACGACGACGAGCACTGCCTCCACGGGGCTCAGGACTCCTTGAGCGCGATGGTCTCGACCGTGTTCGCGACCTTCTCGAAGGCGTCGGCCGCCTGCTCGAGGACCTCGACGATCTCCTTGAGCTTCATGAGGAGGACCGGGTCGGACACGTCGTCGAAGAGCTCGGCGAGCAGCTTGCGGTGGACCTTGTCCGCCTGGTTCTCCAGGCGGTTGACCTCGACCCAGTACTCGGGGAGGTCGTCCATCGAGCGCAGGCGCGGCATCGCCTCGGCCGTGAGCTCCGACGCGCGCTGGAGCACCTGGACCTGCTCGGACACGCGGGCCGGGAGCTCGTCCACCTTGTAGAGGACGATGAGGTCGGCCGCCTCCTCCATGAAGTCCATGCAGTCGTCGAGCGCCGACGCGAGGGCGTAGATGTCGTCCCGGTCGAACGGCGTGACGAACGTCTGGTTGAGCCGACGCATGATCGAGTGCGTCGCGTCGTCCGCGAGGTGCTCGGTCTCGCTGAGCTGCTTCGCGAGCTGCTTGCGCGTCGGACGGTCCGCGCCGAGCAGCTCCGCGAGGAGCGTTGATCCGGTGACCAGGTGCTGCGCCGAGGCGGCGAGAAGGTCGAAGAACGAGGTGTCGCGCGGTGTCAGGCGCAGGCGCACGGGAGGCTCCGGAAGGGACGCGGGGTAGGGGTCTGAGCTGGCGTCGGCCACAAGGGCCGCTCGGCCGCCGGACAGGCCGGTCGGCCGGGGTGGTCACGATCTCGGGTCGGATGATCTCTGGATGAACGCACGTCGAACTCTCGTCAAATGTAGCCGACGCGCGGAGCGATGCTGGAATCGTCGGGGCGAAGGTCCCGGATCCTCAGGACGCTCACAGCCCGCAGCCGGCGTCCTCGCCGGGGCGGCGGCCCTCCGGCGCACGGCGTCGTGCTCGCACCAGGAGGGGAAGTAGTGACGCCGGACCGGGAGCGCCTCTCGGCGCGTGGCCGCTCGTAGCGGCTGAGTGTGGAGCCCGGGGCTACCGCGGCCCGGCGTCGTGAACCATCGTACGTGCCGGACGCCCCGCGAGGTACCCAGCCGACCCGGTGTTCGCGCTCCGCGAGAACCCCACCCCCCGACGTGCGCACCCGCCCCGTATCCCGCACCCTCCGCCCACCCACCCGAGGTAGAACCCCGGTCCACCGAGGTAAACCCGTGGTCGCGCGAGGTAGAGCCCTGGTCACGCGAGGTAGAGCCCTGGTCACGCGAAGTAGAGCCGTGGTCACGCGAGGTAGAGCCATGGTCACGCGAAGTAGAGCCGTGGTCACGGCCTGCGACCCGATCACCTGCTCGACACGACGGGGCAGCATCGGGACTCCGCCGGACAGCAGGACAAGACGACAGCGGGACGGCGGGACGGCGGGACGGCGGACGCCACGGAAACAGTCGGCACGGCAAGAGTTGAACTGACACCGCGAGCCGTCGCCCGGGTGAGGGCCGACCAGGGCGAGACGACGTAGGGCGGGGTGGGTTGTGGTGCCGCGCCGTGGCGGGCCTGGAACGAGGGATCGTCCGGAGTGAGCCGGCGAACGCGGGACGATCCCGACCGAGAACGCGGGAGCCGCGAGGAACGAGCGGCGGATGGTGGACGCGGCACCACCACCCACCCCGACCACCCCACCCAGCCACGCGCCGTCGAACACAAGAACCACGGCTCTACCTCGCGCAACCACGGCTCTACCTCGCGCGACCACGGCTCTACCTCGCGTGACCACGGCTCTACCTCGCGCAACCACGGCTCTACCTCGAGCGACCGGGGTTCTCCCTCGGCGGCCGCAGGAGGGTTAGTCGAGGCGGTCGGCGCGCCAGAGCTCAGCGGCGTGCTCGAGCTCTTGCGCGGTACGGAGCAGAGAGCCCGCCCCGCGGGTCATGCGGAGCGCGCCGTCGGGGTCGGCGACCTCGCGGGCGTCGGCGTCGAACGCTGCGCCGGTGGCGAGGATGCGGCAGAACGACCCGGCGCGTTCGAGCGCGACCGCGAGGTCGCCGGTGAACACGCCGGAGAGCACGGCGTCGGCGAGGTCGCGCACGTCCTGCGGCCCGGGCGGCCGAGGGACCCCGGCGATGGCCTCGTGGACCGGGGCCGCGTCGACGCCGAGGCGGTACCGCAGCGCCACCGTCTGCGGGTCACGACGCACCCACTCGCGCAGCACGTAGAGCCGCCAGAGCGCGCCCGGCAGGGAGTTCGGGGCGGCGTCGGACCACAGGCCGGCGACGACGTCGAGCCCCTCGGTCTCGACGAGGTGGATCAGGCGCTCGACGACCTGCGGGTCCTCGGTGTCGCGTGCGCGGTGCACGATCGCGTGCGCGGTGGTGTGCGCGACCTGGTCGCGCAGCGCGGGATCGAGCTCGCCGGGGAGCTCGTCCGCGTCGCGCGGGTCGAGCATCGCCGGGCGGCGGGGTCGCTCCGTGCGGTCGGACCGGCCGGGGTCGGGCCGGGGTCCGGGGGTGGTGGGGGCGTCGTCGGGCACGCGCCCAGTCTCCACCCGGCGCGGGGGCGGTCGCAGCGGTACCGGCCCGACGCCAGCCCCTGCGCAGCTCGGGTCCGAGCGCGTGACGTTCACCGCACCCCGTTCACCGCGCCACCGCGAGTACCCCGTCCTACAGTGACGAAAGGGGCCTCCTACCGGCTCCGGAAGGAGCGGAGGAGAGATGTCGAGCAGCGACGCAGCAGGTCACGGGACCGTGAGCGCACGCAGCGCCCACCGCAAGGCGATCGGCCTGGCCGTCGCCGCCGCCGTCGGCGGTTTCCTCTTCGGCTTCGACAGCTCCGTCATCAACGGTGCCGTCGCCGCGATCGAGGGGCAGTTCGACCTCGACTCCGCCGTCACCGGCCTCGTCGTCGCGATCGCGCTCCTCGGCTGTGCCCTCGGAGCGTGGTCGGGCGGCCGGCTGGCGGACCGCTGGGGCCGCACGCGCGTCATGGTGTTCGGCGCGATCCTGTTCTTCGCCTCCTCGATCCTGTCGGCGATCGCCTGGTCGGCGTTCGACCTCGCGATCTGGCGCTTCATGGCGGGTGTCGGGATCGGCATCGCCTCGGTCATCGCCCCCGCGTACATCGCGGAGATCGCGCCGGCGCGGCTGCGCGGTCGCATGGGGTCGCTCCAGCAGCTCGCGATCACGGTCGGCATCTTCGCGGCGCTGCTGTCGGACCAGCTCCTCGCGGAGGCGGCGGGCGGCGCCTCCAACGAGCTCTGGTTCGGCTGGGAGGCGTGGCGGTGGATGTTCCTCGTGTGCGTGATCCCGGCGGCCGTGTACGGCATCCTCGCCCTGCGGATCCCCGAGTCCCCGCGCTACCTGGTGGCGAAGGGTCGGGACGACGAGGCGCGGGCCGTGCTGGAGTCCGTCCTCGGCCCGGAGGAGGACGTCGACGACCGCATCGCACAGATCCACCGCTCCATCGCGGTCGACGAGAAGAACGCCCAGGAGGGCTCGCTCAAGGGCTCGACGTTCGGGCTCAAGCCGATCGTGTGGGTCGGCATCCTGCTCTCGGTGTTCCAGCAGTTCGTCGGGATCAACGTCATCTTCTACTACTCGACGACGCTCTGGCAGGCGGTCGGGTTCGACGAGAGCCAGTCGTTCCTCGTCTCGACGATCACGTCCGTGACCAACGTCGCGGTCACGTTCATCGCGATCGCGCTCGTGGACAAGGTGGGCCGTCGCCCGATCCTGCTCATCGGCTCGGCGGGCATGACGGTCTCGCTGGGCCTCATGGCGCTCGCGTTCACCCAGGCGGTCGGGAGCGGCAAGGACATCACCCTGCCTGACCCCTGGGGCCCCATCGCCCTGGTCGCGGCGAACGCGTTCGTCGTGTTCTTCGGGGCGTCGTGGGGGCCGCTCGTCTGGGTGCTGCTGGGCGAGATGTTCCCGAACCGCATCCGCGCGGCCGCGCTCGGCGTCGCGGCCATGGCGCAGTGGCTCGCGAACTTCGCGATCACTCTCACGTTCCCGCCGATGCTGTCGGCCTTCGGCGCCACGATCCCCTATCTCATGTACGCGATCTTCGCGGCGCTGTCGTTCGTCTTCGTCTTCAGCAAGGTCCCCGAGACCAAGGGCGTGGAGCTCGAGGACATGGGCGACGAGCGCGTGGGGCGCACCGCGCACTGAGCCTCTCCGCCCGAACCCGGGGTCGGTCCTCACGGCACGCGCCGGGTGAGGACTGGCCCCGGGTTCGGGCGTCTCCCGGCCTCGACGAGACCCGGGAATTCCTTGCTCCAGACAATGGTTGCTGAAAGCAACTGCGAGGCGTATGCTTGCCTGCAGCAACCAAGGAGTAGTCGTGCCCGTCATCACCCCCGCCGCGACCACCGCGGCCCCCGAGCTCGCACCCGACCCGTCCCCTGCGGCGGGCCTCATCCGCGCGCTCGACGAGCTGGCCCGCGCCCAGCGCGAGTCGGCCGTGCGCATCGCGCGAGACCTCGACATCCCGCGCTCGTCGTTCGGGCTGCTCCGCATGCTCCAGCGGTGCGGTCCCGTCCAGCTCGGGGACGTCGCCGCGAGGCTCCGCGTCGACCTGTCCGTGGCCAGCCGCCAGGTGAGCCACCTGGTCGACGAGGGCCTCGTCCGCCGCACGGTGGACGACGACGACCGGCGCGCCCGGACCGTCGAGCTCACCGAGGACGGGCGCACGCTCGTCCTGCGGGCGTACGAGCACATCGACGCCCTGGCCGCCACGACGTTCGCCGAGTGGCACGACGACGAGATCGTCGAGGCCACGCGCCACATCGAGCGCGTCGCCGCGGCGGTCGTCGCCGGCCACGACGCTCCCCGCACGACCGGGTGACCGACGGCGCCCGGCGGCACCACCGCCGTCGGGCACGCCCTCGACCGCCGACCGCGCCGCCGCGCGACCGGCCACGACCACCTGACACCGCCCCTCGACACCGCCGCACGACACGGCCGGTCCGACACGGCCCCGTGAGCCAAAGGAACTCAGCGCCTCATGACCAGCACCACACCAGAACGCACCGCCCCACCCGGCGGCACCGAGACGTCCATGACCCGTCGCGAGGTCATGGAGTCCCTCTCCGGGATCCTCCTCGGCATGTTCGTCGCGATCCTCGCGAGCTCGATCGTCTCGAGCTCGCTCCCCAAGATCGTCAGCGACCTGGACGGCTCGCAGTCGTCCTACACCTGGGTCGTCACCTCGACCCTGCTCGCCATGACGATCTCGACCCCGATCTGGGGCAAGCTCGCCGACCTCACCAACCGCAAGGTCCTCATCCAGGTCGCGCTCGTCGTCGCGGTCGTCTCCTCGGCGCTCGCCGGCCTGTCGCAGAACGTCGGGACGCTCATCGCGCTCCGCGCGTTCCAGGGCATCGGCGCGGGCGGCCTCATGGCGCTCGCCACCGTGCTCATCACGGACATCATCTCGCCGCGCGAGCGTGGCAAGTTCATGGGCCTCATGGGCGGCATCATGGCCGTGAGCCAGATCGGCGGGCCGCTCCTCGGCGGCGTGCTCACCGACGCCGTGAGCTGGCGCCTCAACTTCTTCGTCGGGCTGCCGTTCGCGATCGCCGCGATCATCGTGCTTCAGCGCACGCTGCACCTGCCGAAGGTCGCGCGCCGCGTCGTCCGAATCGACTACTGGGGCGCGATCCTCATCAGCGCCGGCGTGTCCTCGCTCCTGCTGTGGGTGACGTTCGCGGGCCAGAACTTCGAGTGGCTCTCGTGGCAGACGTTCGCCATGGTCGGCGGCGCGGTCCTCGCGCTCGTCGGTGCCGTGCTCGTCGAGAGCGTGACGCCCGAGCCGCTCATCCCGCTGCACCTGTTCAAGAACCGCACGTTCGTCCTCGCGGTCGTCGCGTCCGTCGCGGTCGGCGTCGCGATGTTCGGCACCGCCGTGTTCCTCAGCCAGTACATGCAGGTGGCGCGCGGCAAGACCCCGACCGAGTCGGGCCTCCTGACGATCCCCATGATCGTCGGCACGTTCGTCGCGTCGACCCTCTTCGGCCAGCTCATCACGCGCTACGGCCGCTACAAGGCCTTCATGGTCACGGGTGGCGCGGTGCTCATGGCGTCGCTGTTCGCGCTGTCGACCATCGACTACCACACGAGCTTCACGCTCATCAGCGTCTACCTGTTCTTCCTCGGCGTCAGCATGGGCATGCTCATGCAGAACCTCGTGCTCGCCGTGCAGAACACGCTCGACGTGGAGGAGATGGGCGCCGGCACCTCGACCGTCGCGTTCTTCCGCAGCCTCGGCGGCGCGATCGGCGTGTCCGTGCTCGGCGCGGTCCTCGCGACCAAGGTCACCACGTCGATCCAGGACGGCCTGACGAAGCTCGGCATCCCGGCCGACTCGATGGGCGGCGGCAACGCCGTGCCCGACGTCTCGACCCTGCCCGCGCCGATCAAGGACCTCGTCGAGAAGTCCTACGGCGACGGCATCGCCGAGATCTTCCTCGTCGCGGTGCCGCTCGCGCTCGTCGCGCTGATCGCGGTGTCGTTCCTCAAGGAGGTGCCGCTCGGCACCAAGACCGGTCTCCAGGAGCGCCTCGAGAAGGAGGCCGCCCTCGCTGGCAGCGAGGCCCCGGTCGATGCGACCCCCGGCCGCGTGACGCTGGCCGAGGAGACGGAGTCGACGCTCCTCGAGGCGTACGAGCCCGCGGGCGTCGTCGACGAGGCGGGGACGCGCTCCTCGCGCTGACCCACCCCGCACGCTGAGTGCATGGAACAGGCGGTCTCGAATCGGTTCGGGGCCGCTTGTTTCATGCATTCTGCGTGTTGGTCGACCGTCCAGCGGGTGAGGTTTTCCGGACGGGCGTGACCGCGTGCCGTCCCGGGCGTCATGATGGGCGTGTGCCCGCCGAGACCGCTCCCACCCGCACCGTTCCCGACGCCGCGCGCGCCGCCGAGCCGGACGTCGCGTACGTCGATCTCGAACGCGAGCTGCGCGTCCTGCTGCGCCGCGGCGGGGCGGCAGCGACCGCCATGGCGCGCCGGATCCACCCGGACCTCGAGGCGAGCGCGTACCCGCTCCTCGCGCACATCGCCGACCACCCAGGCGTCCGTGGCTCCGAGCTCGCCGCGCACTTCGGCGTCGGGCGCGCGACGATCTCGCGTCAGCTCAGCCGGCTCCACGCGCTGGGCCTCGTCGCGCGCGAGGTCGACCCCGACGACTCGCGCGGGCAGCTCATCACCCTCACACCCGACGGCGAGGCCCGGCTCCACGCCGCGCACAGCGGGCGGGTCATCTCGATCACCGAGGCCCTCGACGGCTGGGACCGCGCCGACGTCGCGACGCTCGCGGCGCTGCTGCACCGCTACTCCGACGACGTCGTGCGCTGGGCCGCGAACCGGTGACGCCCCGCCCTGACCTCGCGTGACGATGCCCGACGGCGGCCGCGCGCCTCGTGCGGTCGCGGCACCGATGCCCTCGCGACCCCGTCGGCGGCGCCTCGTCGTCGCCCTCGTGCTCGGGCTCGTCGTGGTCGCGGGGTTCTTCGTCGCGACGCGCGTGCCCGACCCGTGGGGTGACGTCGGCGGTGACGTCCTCTATGCCGTCGCGACCTACGTGCTCGTGGTCCTCGTGCTCGCGCGTACCCGCCCGCTCGTCGCGGGCATCCTCGCGCTCGGCTGGTGCTGGGCGGTCGAGGCGCTCCAGGCAACGGGACTGGCCGCCGCCGTGAACGACGCGGTCCCGCCCGCGGCGTGGCTGCTGGGCAGCACGTTCGCGGTGCGGGACCTGGTCTGCTATCTCGTGGGCGTCGGCCTCGCGTGCGCGGTCGACACGTGGGCCGTCGCCCGGTCGGTCACTCCTCGCCGGCCTGGAAGGTCAGGCTGACCGAGTTCATGCAGAACCGGTCGCCCGTCGGGGTCTGGGGCGCGTCGTCGAACACGTGGCCCAGGTGCGAGCCGCAGCGCGCGCAGCGCACCTCCGTGCGCACCATGCCGTGGCTGCGGTCGGTGAGGAGCTCGACGCGGTCGCCCGCGAGCGGGCTGAAGAAGCTCGGCCACCCGCAGTGCGAGTCGAACTTGGTGTCCGAGCGGAACAGCTCGTTGCCGCACGCGCGACACGCGTAGACGCCGACGCGCTTCTCGTCGAGCAGCTCGCCCGTCCACGCGCGCTCGGTGCCCGCCTGCCGCAGCACGGCGAACTCCTGCGGCGACAGCTCGGCGCGCCACTCGTCGTCGGTCTTGACGACCTCGTAGGGCTGGTTCTCGTGGGTCTGGCTGGTCATGATCCACCTCCGACGATCCCAACCGCACGCAGCGCCCCGGTGTTCCCGACGTCACCCTCCGCTGTGGGCATGAAACGGGCCCGGTCTCGACGAAGAGACCGGGCCCATCTCATGCCCACGACCGGGTGGGCGACGAGTCAGCGCGGGCTGGACGTCGAGTAGACGGTGCTCGACCCACCGGCGGGGCGCTGCGCGCGACCGCGGCCGCCGCGACGGCGGCCGCCGCCCTGGCCCGCCGCCGTGCCGTTCCCGGTGCCCGAGGCGCCGCGTCCGTCCCTGCCGCCGCCCTCGGGACGACCCGCACCCGCCGAGCGCTGACCGCCCTGGCCGCGCTGCGCCGTCGTGCCCTGACCGGCGCCCTGGGCGGCGGGACGGCCGCCGCCCTGACCGCCACGGTTGCGGCGCGACGCGCGCGACCCGCCGTTGGTGGACGTGGTGCCGCGCTTCGCCTGCGTCTGCGGCGGCGTGATGTCCGCCGGGCGCACGTACTCCGCGACCTCGCCGACGAGGCCCTTGATCGTCGCGTCGCCGGGGGCGACGGGCTTCGGCTGGGCCGTGATCTTCGCCTTGCGCGTGAGGTCGCGCACGTCGCCGCGCTGCTCCGGGAGCATGACGGTGACGACGACGCCCTCCGACCCGGCGCGCGCGGTGCGGCCCGAGCGGTGCAGGTACGCCTTGTGCTCGGCCGGCGGGTCGACGTGCACGACGAGCTCGACGTCGTCGACGTGGATGCCGCGCGCCGCGATGTCCGTCGCGACGAGCACCTTCACCGTGCCCGAGGAGAACGCCTCGAGGTTGCGCTCGCGCGCGCCCTGACCGAGGTTCCCGTGCAGGTCGACGGCCGGGACGCCGCTCGCGGTGAGCTGCTTGGCGAGCTTCTTCGCCTGGTGCTTGGTGCGCATGAACAGCACGCGACGGCCGGTGCCGGACGCGAGCTCGTGCACGATCTGCTTCTTCGCGTCCGCGTCGCGCACCGCGAGGATGTGGTGCGTCATCTGCGGGGGCGCGGCCGCGGCGTCGTCCACCGAGTGGCGCACCGGGTTGTTGAGGTAGCGCTTGACGAGCTGGTCGACGCCGTTGTCGAGCGTCGCGGAGAACAGCATGCGCTGCCCCTGCTTCGGCGTCTTGTCCATGATGCGCTTCACGCCGGGCAGGAACCCGAGGTCGGCCATGTGGTCGGCCTCGTCGAGCACGGTGATCTCGATGGCGTCGAGCGTGAGCAGGCGCTGGTTGAGGAGGTCCTCGAGGCGGCCGGGGCACGCGATGACGATGTCCACGCCCTTGTCGAGCGCGGCGACCTGACGCGACTGCGCGACGCCGCCGAAGATCGTCGTCGTCACGAGGCCGAGCGCCTTGGCGACCGGCTCCATCGTGGCGTTGATCTGGTTGGCGAGCTCACGCGTCGGGCACAGCACGAGGGCGCGCGGCCGGCGCGGCTGGCGCGACGACTTGGCCCACGACAGGCGCGAGACGGTCGGCAGCGAGAACGCGAGCGTCTTGCCGGAGCCCGTGCGGCCGCGGCCGAGGACGTCACGGCCCTTCAGCGAGTCGGGCAGCGTGGCGGTCTGGATGGGGAACGGGGAGTCGATGCCCTGGCGCGAGAGCTCGCGCACGACGGGGGTGGGCAGGCCGAAATCGGCAAAGGAAGTCACAGGTGATGGGCCTCTCGGGGCTCAAGGTCGGGGTCCGCCGCACGCAATCCGGGGGGATCTCCACGACGCGGGGCGCGCGGGATCGCGCTGCCCTCGACCTCCAGTCTCTCATGCCCGACGCCGAGGCACGGGTGAGGTGCGTCTCGTCCGCCTCGACCGGGCGGGCCCCTGCGCCGAACCCGGGGTTGCGGGGCACGCCGACGGTCCCGTGACCCGCGACCCCGGGTTCGGCGTGTCGAGCTCCGAGCGGGCTGTGGTGGAATGGCGCGCGTGCACGCGCTGATGCCCTCCCTCGCCGTAGACCTGGCCGTGCTGTCCGACGGCGGCGCCACCTCGGGCGGTGACGTCGCCGCCTCCGTGGGGGACGTCGTCGGGCAGGTGTGGGAGGCCGCGACGACGCCCGTCGCTCCCCCGGCGACCGCCGTCGTCCTCGCGATGGGCGCGCTCGCCCTGGCGGTCGTGCTCGTCACCCCGGTCTGGCGCGTCGCGCGGCACGTGGTGACGATCGCGCACGAGGCGTCGCACGCGCTCGCCGCGCTGCTCACCGGCCGGCGCCTCTCGGGCATCCGGCTGCACTCCGACACGTCCGGGCTCACCGTGTCGTCGGGCCGGCCCCGCGGGTTCGGCATGATCCTCACCGCGTTCATGGGCTATGTCGGCCCGGGCCTCATCGGGCTCGGCGCCGCCGCGCTCCTGCGGCAGGGCTACGCCGTCGGGCTGCTGTGGCTGCTCGTCGTGCTGCTCGCCCTCATGCTGCTGCAGGTCCGCAACTGGTTCGGGCTGTGGTCCGTGCTCGTCACGGGCGCCGCGCTCGTCGGCGTGTCGTGGTGGGCGTCGCCCGACGTGCAGAGCGCTGTCGCCTACGCCGTCACGTGGTTCCTGCTGCTCGGCGCGGTCCGGCCGGTGCTCGAGCTGCAGAGCGAGCGGTCGCGCGGACGGGCGGCGACGTCCGACGCCGACATCCTCGCGCGTCTCACGCACGTGCCCGGGCTGTTCTGGGTCGGGGTGTTCCTCGTCGTCACGCTCGGCGCGGCGGTGCTCGGCGGGTCGTGGATCGTGGGTCCGGCGGCCTGAGCCGACCTCTCGGACACGACGACGGGCCGCCCGCCGGAGCGGACGGCCCGTCGTGCGACCGAGGACGCGCCTGGAGGAGGAGGACGCGCCGTCGAGGTCGTCCGGCGCGGGCGCCGGTAGAACTGGTGGGTCAGCCCTGAGGAGTCAGGACGAACGCCGGGCCCTGCGCGTTCGGGTCCGTGTCGAGCGTGAGGTTCGAGAGCGTCGGGGCCGTGGCGGACTCCACGAACACCTTCGCCTCGCCGTCCTCGACGACCGTGTCGTCGGGCTGCGGGGCGGGCACGAGCGCGAGCTCGAAGCTGCCCGCCTGGTCCGCGGACTCGGCGATCCGCAGACCGCCTCCCTCGGGGACACCGGCCTGGGTCTGCAGGTCGTGGACAGCGGTACGGGCGTTGTCGGTCAGGGTGAGCACGAGAGCTCCTCTCGTCGCCGGGCGGAACCCTGCGGGACACGTCCGTGCGGCCCACGCCTGGCCGGCGTGACCTGCCGTCGGTGCACCCTCCCGCGGGCTCCTCGGTCCACTCCACCGAAACAAGAACGCGCGCCGCTCGCAAGCGAATCGCCCGATTCTCACCGAATTTCTCACGGAGCAAGACTGCGCGTGACAGCATCCGACGACGCGCGTAGGGTCCGCGCCCGCGTGACCGGTCGACGCGCCGGTGGACACGCCTGCGCGGGTAGCCTGTGCGTGGACGCCGGACGGCGTCCAGGGCCTCTAGCTCAATTGGCAGAGCTGCGGACTTTTAATCCGTAGGTTGTGGGTTCGAACCCCACGGGGCCCACCGATGCATCAGCGCTGATCAGCGGCGATACGGCCCGGACCGATCTGCGAGCCGAATGCACCTATCGCGTCGCCGCCGAGCTCCCAGCCGCGCGAACGTCACCCGCGCCGAACCGACGTTGGATCCAACGCGTCCACCGCCGAGGCCAACGGACGTGCGCGCACGAGAAGGACAGCAGGAGCCATCCGACCAGCAGCAGCCATCCGTTCGGCTGAAGCACGTGGAGTTCATGGTCGCCATCGCTCACTGTGTCCGGGTGGCCGACGAGGAATGCGACGACGACGAGTGCCGCACCAACTCCCGCCCCCAGAAGCGTGAACTCGCCGTTTTCCATCCACCAGGTGCGGAGTCGGGGGATCAGCCGGACGGGAAGGCCGATGAGGAGCACGCACATCGTCGTCAGGAGTGTGGCAAGGGCACTCCAGAACAGCCACCCGACGACCGAGAGCATGTCCTCGTATGGTCCGGCGCCAACCGCGACGGCGAGTCCAGCCACGAACATGACGGCAACCGAGATAACCGCCTGAGCCACGATGAGCCCGGCTGCCATCAACAGCCTGCGAGCCCGATCCCATCCCACCGACGACGGCGGAGTCGAGTAGCGGAACGGCAGATCTCGTCGCTGCTCCAGGGCCCCTCGTCGGTCCACGTGCGCGAGCATAGCGCCAACCTTCACCGCCAAGAGCGCGAGCATTGCTCGGGCCCAGGCTCCGGGTCTGCCCTGCCTTTCGGCCCCGCACCACAGCCGAGCATCCGGCCGACTCCGGTCCGCTTCAAGGGGGATACGCCGTCGCTACGCGATGGCCTCCGGCCACCCTTGACCCGGCCCGCCGTCAGCCTCTTGTGCTCCGCCATCGCCGCGGCGCCTCCGAGTGTCTCCCCCTCGAACCCTGACGCGACCCCGGATCGAGTGCTAGGGGACATGTGACGTGACAGCCGGAACGACCGGAACTGACTGAGGCGAACCGCTGCCGCCATCAGGGAATTCTGCTCACGCTCCGGACCCGGGACGGTAGGTTGTGGGTTCGAGCCCCACGGGCCCACGGCAGCGTCGGGATTCCCGCGATCGCGCGAACGCTCGGACTTCTCGACACCACCACTCCCCGGAGGCCCCCTGGTCGCTGCCTCGCGCTCGACCCGTCATGCGCCGTCGAGGGCGAGGAAGACGAGACCGAGGGCCACCGCCACTCCCACGAGGGGCCAACCCCAGGCCGCGAGCGAACGGCGTATCCGTGGATCCCGTGCCACCACGTACGCCGAGCGCAGGAGCACCGCGGCAAGTCCGGTGGTGAGCAGGCAGAGCACCATCAGGACGTCGAGCACGGACGCACTCTCCCACGGCGGGCCATCCGCGAGAAGCGTCACCGATGACCCCGTACGCGCTCCCAGAAGCCTAGGGAGGCCAGCAACCCCCACGAGGCATACAGCCCGAAGAGCGCCACGAGAGCCACCGGAAGGGCGAGACCCCACCAGAACCACGGCTCCACGGACTGGTCGAGCAGTGCCGCGGTGCACGCGGCGGAGCCGCCGCTCGCTCCCGCCACGACGAGCAGCGCTAACACCAGCACGGGTCTCAGCCACAGCCGCTCCCACGGCAGTCCCTCCACCCATCGGTACGCGGCGGCGGGCCGGTCGAGAAGCTCGCGACGGAGCCGGCCCGAGCGCCGCCGGGGCTCACGGTGCCGAGGCGTCACAGCACCACGGCATCGAGAGCACCACGAGGCGGCGCTTCCGGGACGGCCCGCACCCGCCATCGGACCTTTCGCCGCGTCATCGGGCGCGACGGCGGAGGACGAGGTGCTCCAGAGCCAGCAGGACCGCGCACCCGAGCAGCACGACGGCGATCACCGTCCAGTTGGCCTGGACGCACGCGTCGGTCGCGTCGGACGACAGCGGGTTCAGCCCGCCGAGGGGCTCCTCGATGCACGTGTACCGCTGTCCGTCGTCGGTGACGTCGCGGGGCGCCACGGTCAGGAGCATCAGGCCCAGCACGAGTACGGCGGTCGCGGCGGCGACGACTGTGCGGAATCGGCGACCAGGGGCGCCACGGCGCCGCACCGCCGGCCACACCGCGGCGGCCAGGAGTGCGAGGAACGCGCACAGCACGAGGATCGTCCACATCGGTTGCCAAAGCGTACCGGGAGCAGAGGAACCGATACGGGCGCCGGGCGGCGCGTCGCGTGCGCCGTCTGTTCATCCGGTGTTGGTTGTGCCCCGCGCCGCGGGGCCGGAACGTCGGATCATGGCGATCGAGGACGAGGACCGCGAGATCGACGTCGTGGTCGAGCGGATCAGTACGCGCTTCCCGGAGGTGCCGGTGGACGACGTGCGCGACCAGGTGCTCGCGGAGCTCGGGCGGTACCAGACCGCGCACGTGCGCGACTTCGTGCCGGTCCTGGTGGAGAACGCGGTGACGGACGTGCTGCGGTCGGGCAGTCGACCGCCCCGCCCCCCGCGCAGGACGCCACGACCGGACCGATGAGTCCGCGTGTGGGCGACCGTCGGTAGGTTCACCGGCGGGTCGAGCGGCCCGCCCCCGACGACGAGGAGCACGCATGTCCTTCCAGGCCTATCTCGACGCGGTCGAGGACAAGACCGGCCTCACCCCGCGCCAGCTGGTCGACCTCGCGCACGAGCGCGGGTTCGACGAGTCCACGAAGGCCACGCCGATCCTCGAGTGGCTCAAGGACGACTACGGCCTGGGGCGTGGGCACGGCATGGCGATCGTGCACGTCATCACCAAGGGCCCGCAGATCTCCTCGAAGCACGTCGGGTCCGACGGTACGCACCGCGACGAGTCCGACACCCTGTGGCTGGACGGCAAGGCGACCAAGCCGGCCTGACGTCCCGCGGACACCGCGCGGGTCGCCCCGCGCACACCGGTGCCCGACGACGTCCCGCGAGCGGGCGGCGTCGGGCACCGGGCGTGCCGTCAGGTCAGCGACCGGGCGGCGTCAGAACGACCAGCGCTGGGCCTCGGTCTGGTTGCAGGTCCAGAGCTGGACCTTCTGGCCGTCGCGGAGCGGCGCGCCGCCCTGGGCGTCGAGGCACTTGCCGGACTGCGGGTTGCGCAGGGCCTGGGTGCCGGAGTCGTAGACCCACTTCTGGGCGCCCGTCCCGTTGCACGTGTAGATCCAGACGACGGTGCCGTCCGCGGTACCGCTGCGGGCGACGTCGAGGCACTTGCCCAGCGCTCGCACGGTCCCGTCGGACCCGCGCGTCCACTGCTGCGCCGCGTTGCCGCTGCAGGTCGCGAGCTGGACCTGGTTGGTGTCGGTCGGGTCCGCCCACGGCACGTCGAGGCACAGCGCGGTGCCGGCGCGGATCGTCCCGGTGCCGGTCGGCAGCCCGCCGCCGGGGTTCGGCTGCTCGGTGCCGCCTCCGCCGTCGCCGAGAGGCGTCGCGGTGCCCGTGAAGGGGTCGAGCTTGATGTACGCGGCCTGCGGGTTGCCGTCGTGGACGAGCGACTCGTGCGCGCCGACGTCGTCGAACGCGAACGCGTACGCCTTGCCGTTCGCCATCTGCTGGTGCGCGAGCTTGGCGTAGACGTTGGTCCGGGCGTCCTGGTAGAAGCCGGCGTTGCTCGCGTCGGGCTGGTTCGGGTTGCTCAGCGCCGTGGTGCGCACGAGCGCGGCGCACAGCGTGCGGGCGATGGGCCCGACGACGTGGTCGTTCGGCGCCTGGAGGTCTTTGTGGCACCCGTAGACGCTCGACGCGTCGGGCTTCTTGAAGGCCGCGACCTCCTGCCCGGACCCGTTCCTGAACCGGAACCAGTCGCCGTCGACCCGACCGCGGAACTGCGTCCCGGGCTCGTGGGAGAACGGCGTGATCACCATGTCGCGCGTGCGGTAGGAGTTCCACACCTCGGTGACGTACGAGTCGATCGACGCCGAGGAGATCTTGCCGACGTCGATCCCGTGCGACGGGTTGAGCGCGCGCAGGCGGCTCCCGTCGGGGGCGCGCTGCACGAGCCCGCCCCACCCCGCGCTCTCGAGGGCCGTGTAGAACGCCTCGTAGCCGTTCGGCTTGAGCATGCCCGTGCTGAGGACCTGCCCGTCGGCGCGCTTGACGCCCACCTGGTACGGCGCGGACCAGTGGTCCACCTGCGTGCTGTTGATCCACAGCCCGTCGTCGTTGAGCGTGTACTCGGTCCAGTTGAAGAGGATGTTCCGGTTGGGGTCGGAGTCGTTCTGGACCGCGGGCTGCACGAGGCGCCCGTCCAGCACGATCTGGAACGTCATCTTCTGGCCGTACGAGTAGTAGACGCGCCCGGACAGCTTCGGGAGCTGGATCGTCACGGACTGGCCGGGGCCGGGGCCCGCGATCGACGCGTCGGGTGCCGGGACGGGCACGGGCCCGACCCCGCCGGGCCACGGGTGGAACGTGCCGCCCGCGTCGGCCCAGCCGGCGACGCCGTCGCGCTCGCCGAGGACGTACAGGTAGATCGGCCCCTTGCCCGAGTCGTTGGTGATCGTGAGCGGGATGGTCGCCGGGACCGCGCTCGCGGGGGCCGCCGTACCGACGACCGCCCCGCTCACCGCGAGGACCGCCGCGCACAGCGCGGCCCACGCTCGCCTGCTTCTTCTCCGCCTGTCGAGATTCATGCCGGATCTGCTCCTTGTTCGGTTACTTCGTCGTCACCGCACTCGCCGGACCGGCCCGGCGACAGCGCCGTCCCACACCGGTGTGGGAGCGCTGCCACGACCGTAGCGGACGGATGCCACGGACGCCAGGGAGCGCTCCCACGACCTCGCCGCACGGGTCCACAGCGCCCGTGCTCGCCTGGCACCTAGACTCGAACGAGTGCAGTGCCACCACTACGACGCCGGCCGGTGCCGGTCGTGCAGCCTCCTCGAGCTGGCGTACCCGGCGCAGCTCACCGGCAAGCAGGAGCACTGCGCCGACCTCCTCGCGCCGCTCGCGCCCGACCTGACCTGGCTGCCCACGGTCGAGTCCGCGGAGTCGGGCTTCCGCAACAAGGCGAAGATGGTCGTCACGGGCACGACGGACGCCCCGGTGCTCGGCATCCTCGGCGAGGGCGGCGGCGTCGACCTCACCGACTGCCCGCTCTACCCGGCCGCGCTCCAGGCGTCGTTCCCGGCGTTCGCGGAGTTCGTGACGCGCGCGCGGCTCGTCCCCTACGACGTGCGCGCCCGCCACGGCGAGCTCAAGTACGTGCTGGTGACGCTCTCCCCCGACGGCGATCTCATGGCGCGGTTCGTCCTCCGGTCCACGGAGTCGCTCCCCCGGGTCCGCAAGCACCTGCCGAGCCTGCTCGACGCGCTGCCGTCGCTCCGCGTCGTCTCCGCGAACCTGCACCCCGAGCACAAGGCCGTGGTCGAGGGCGAGACGGAGATCCTCCTCACGGACGCCGAGACGCTGCGCATGCGCGTCAACGGGATCGACCTGCACCTGCGCCCGCAGAGCTTCTTCCAGACCAACACCGACGTCGCCGCGGCGCTCTACCGGCAGGGCCGGGAGTGGGTGGACGACGCCGCGCCCGCCACGGTCTGGGACCTCTACTGCGGGGTGGGCGGGTTCGCGCTGCACGTCGCCGGTCCGGACCGGGACGTCGTCGGTGTCGAGACGAGCGCCGAGGCGGTGGCGAGCGCGCGGCTCACCGCGCGCGACGCCGGCCTCGACCGCACGACGTTCCTGGCCCAGGACGCGACGGCGTTCGCGCTGTCGCGGCAGGACGTGCCGGACCTCGTCGTCGTCAACCCGCCGCGTCGCGGGATCGGGGAGACGCTCAGCACGTGGCTCGAGGAGTCCGGCGTCGGGCACGTCGTCTACTCGAGCTGCAACGCGACGTCGCTCGCGCGCGACCTCGCGCTCATGCCGTCGCTGCGCCCGCGGGCCGCGCGTGTGCTCGACATGTTCCCGCAGACGTCGCACTACGAGGTCGCGGTCCTCCTCGAACGCGGCTGACCGCGCCGTCGGGGCAACGCTGCTCCGAGATCGACCCGAGCGGCCGAGATCGACCCTCCGAAGGCCGATCTGGCGACGGGCGGGTCGATCTCGCGGTCAGGGTCGCTCGCCCGCGCGCCGCGCGGCCTCGACTGCGGACGCCTCGAGCCGATCCCGGTAGGCGGCCCACTCGTCGTCGTCGAGCGCGGGCAGGTTGCCGCGATCGTCACCCGCCGCGCCGTCGACGAGCTCGCGGACGATGTCGGCGTGACCGGCGTGGTGCGCCACCTCGTCGAGCACGTGGACGAGCGCGAGGAACAGCGTGATCTCCCGCCGCTCCGGCGGCCACCATGGCACCTCGCCGCGCGCGTCGAGATCGAGCGCCGCGACCGTCGCGTCGCACAGCGCCGTCGAGGCACGGAAGAAGTCGAGCACCTGCTCGCGGGACTCGTCCGCGGTCGCCCACATGTCCGCGTTGACCTCGGCGTCGTCCGCGAACCAGGGCATCGGGAGGTCGTGCGTACCGCCGAACGCCTCGTGCAGATAGCCAAGCTGCACACTGCCGACGTGCTTGACCAGCCCCAGGAGGTTGGTGCCCGTCCTGGTGAGCGGACGACGCACGTCGTGCTCGCCCAGGCCCTCCGCTCGCGCCAGCAGCACCTCCCGCTCGCGCGTGAGGTAACGCTGCAGCGTTGCCTTGGGGTCGAGGTCCGGAGGTGTCGTGGCGCCCATCCCTCGGACGCTACCCCCGCCCTCCGACGCCGGTGCCAGACTCGCCCTCATGGGCACCGTGCACGCAGAGATCACCGACCGGCTGGCATCGTTCGTCCTCGCCCAGCCGGTGTTCTTCGTCGGCACCGCCCCGCTCGCACCGGACGGCCACGTCAACGTCTCGCCCAAGGGCATGGCGGGCACGTTCGTCGTGCTCTCGCCGCACCGCGTCGCCTACCTCGACTACACCGGCTCGGGCGCGGAGGCTCCCGCGCACCTGCGGGAGAACGGCCGCATCGTCGTGATGTTCTGCGCGTTCGCCGGGCCGCCCAACATCGTCCGGTTCCACGGCACCGGCCGGTACGTCGAGGCCGGGAGCGCGGAGTTCGACTCCCTGCGCGAGCACTTCGCCAAGACGGAGACCGCCGGACAGCGCGGGATCGTCGTCGTGGACGTCACGCGCGTCTCCGACTCGTGCGGGTTCTCCGTCCCGCACCTCGAGCTCGTCGAGGACCGCGACCTGCTCGACCGCTGGGCCGGTCGCAAGACGCCCGAGCAGCTCGATGACTACCGGGTCACCAAGAACTCCACGAGCATCGACGGCCTCCCAGCGATCGGCGAGACCGTCGAGCCCGTCGAGCCCGTCAGCACGTCGTCGCGGTCGAGCGCGACCTCTCGCTGACGGGTCGAGGCGTCCGCCACCTGCCGGCGCGTCGTCGCCCGATTGCGCGAGCAGGCGCCGACGACCCGCTGGTGCGTCAGACGCCGGGCGTCGTCGCGTCGAGGTAGGCCCGCCCGCGCGGCGAGAGGCGGTAGCCGACGTCGAGGCTCTCGGTGAGGCCGAGCTCCTTGAGCCGGCGCACGCGCACCTTGAAGTCGTCGCGCGCCATCCCCAGCCCGGCGGCGAGCTCGCGCGCGACGACGCCCTCGTTCGCCGCGACCAGCTCGAGGTACTGCCGGGTCCACGGCGCGGCGGCGGCGCGGTCCTTGCGGTCCAGGGCCGCGCGGATCTGCTCGACGGCGGCCGCGTCCAGGTCGGCGTCCTCGCGCAGCGCGACGCGCGGGTCGGGCCCCGCGAGCCGGATCCCCACGCGGTACAGGTCGCCCTCGCGCTCCGCGCCTCGCGCGAGCACGCGCTCGGGCGAGGCCATCCCCGCGAGCCGCGCCTCGGCGTCGGACACCAGCGGCTCGCCGTCCGCGCCGGTGGGTACGCGCTCGACCGACGTCACCTCGACGACCCCGATCCGCGTCCGCTGGAGCGTCCCGACCCTCACGCGCGGCGTCGTCCAGCGGCGGAACGCGAGGGTCACCGTCCCGTCCTGGAGGCCGCGCAGCGTGCGGGCGTCGAGGAGCACGCCTCCGAGCGTACGACGACGCCACCCCGATCTCCCGAGGTAGAGCCCCGGTCACGCGAGGTAGAGGCGTGGTCATGACCAGGCCTCTACCTCGCCGTACCAGGGCTCTACCTCGGCGTACCAGGGCTCTACCTCGGCGGGGTCGGGTCTCGGGGACCGGTCAGGCGAGCTCGGGGCGGCGCGCGACGGTGAGGACGTGGGTGTCGGGCCAGTCGACGGGCTCGCCGGTCGCGGCGTCGTGCAGCGCGGCGACGGGCGCGAGGGCGTGCTCGACGACCCACTCGTTGCGCCACGCCCCGCTGCCCGGCTCGAGCTCGAAGCCGGCGTCCGCGAGCAGGTCCGCCCACCGCTGGCCGCTGAGGTCGCAGAACCGCTCGTGGCACTCGGACAGCCAGTTGTCGACGTAGTCCTTGCGGGTGAGGAACTCCATGGCCTCGCGCAGCGTGAGCCGCCACGACCCCGGCGCCAGGCGCTCGGGCGCGAACGCCGCACCGGACAGGCGGGGGAAGTCGTGCGCGAACTGGACCAGGCGCGCGTCGGTGGACAGCGCCCCGACCCAGGAGGCGACGTCCGCGCGCGCGAGGCCGTCGAGGTCCGTGCGTGCCCCACCGGGCCCGTCCCCGGTGGCCGCGGCGCCGTCGTCGGTCCGCAGCGTGAGCACGACGACGCGGTCCGGCTCGGCGGGGCCGCACACGTCCGAGTTGATCCACACGCCCCCGGGTCGGGTGTGGGCGTGGACGCGGCGCGCGAAGGTCTCGACGTCGTGCACGCCCGCCCCGTACGACGAGACCTCGTGCGTGAGGGCGATCGTCAGGGTCGTGTCGACGGTCGCGTCGGGCATCACGGACCGGTCGAGGATGTTGGCCTGCACGAACCAGACGTGCGGGTTCGCGAACGCGCCCTGCGCCTTCTTGTGCTCGGCCTCGGCGACGAGGTGCCGCGCGACGTCGACCCCGAACAGGTCCGACTCGTGCAGGCGCGGCTCGCGCGCGACGTGCTCCAGGAGGCCACCTGTCGCGCACCCGATGTCGACGATCCGTCCGGGCCGCACGTGCGGCGCCACCTGGGCCCACTTGCGCGCCGACGCGTCCTCGAACGCGGCGGCGTACGTGCGGTAGTCGCGCGTGGAGGTGAGGTCGCCGTCGCCGGAGACGACCGGGTCGGCGAAGATCCGCCGCACGTCCTCGACGAACCGGTAGCGCGCGTAGAACTCGGGCACGGCCGGGTGCGCGACGTCCCGCCAGCGCTCGTCGCCCGCGGCGATCTGCTCGACGACGTCCCACGGCCGGGCGGGCGGCTCGCCGCCGGGCTCGGCGGCATCGAGCTCCACGCCCGCGACGCGGTAGCCGAGCGCGCGGTAGGCGTCGACGAGCGCCGGGGTCGAGCACGCGACGACGGTGTCGGCGGGGTCGGGCGCGATCCCGGTCGCCGTCGCGACGCTCGTCACGACGAGGTGCGCGAACCGGTCGTCCGGCGCGACGTCGGGCACCGGCACGACGACGGACGCGAGCCCCTCCCGGGTCGTCACGTTCTCGACGAGCGCCTCGCGGCGGTGGCCCGGCAGCGGGTTGCGGCGCGTGCCCGCGTGGTTCGCGGACGTGACGACCCAGACGACCTCGACGTCCGGGGCGCAGCGCACGCGGCGCCCGTCGAGGTCGCGCACGAGCCCGGCGCGCAGGGCCCGCAGGTAGTCGACCTGGTAGCGCGTGACGACGTGGTGACGCCCCGGGAACAGGACGCGGCGGACGGGCGGGCCGTCGGGGGTCGGGTGCACCCGCACACCGTGCGGGGTGACCGCGCCTCGGCGCAACCCGTCTCACGGCTCGGTCCCGCCCCGTCGCGCGTGTTCGCTCTCCGTGAAGCCGGGCGCGCGGAGAATCCGCTGGTCGGCGCGGCGCACGCGTCTGAGCGCTCCCCGATCCGCCACTCCTGGACACCCGTTCACGATGCGGAGCACAGGGGACGTATGGGACGGTGTCCGCGATGTTCTGGATCGTGGCAGGGGCTGTGCTCGTCGTGTCCGGCCTCGCGATCGCCGCGACGGCCGCCCGCGGCGCGCGCCGGGCCGGCTCCACCGGGGCGAACGGGATGGCCATCGCCGTCGGTGGGGGCCTCGTGGTCTGGGGCGCGATCGCCCTGACCATCGGGCTCCTCACGCAGGACTGAGCGCCGCCTCCCGGGCGTCGACGACCTCCGCGCCGGACACCACCCCGGAGAGCCCACGCCGTCCGCGCGTGAACGGGACCGCCACGACCGAGACCACGGCGAACAGCCACGCGACCGGCGCGGCCACGTCGCCCGCGACCGCGAGCGCCGTCGGGACGTCCGCCGGCAGGTCGGCGAGCAGACCCAGCGCTCCCCACAGCGCGCCTCCGGCCGCCGCGCGGACGACGCGCTGCGCCGTCGTGCCGGGACGGCCTCCCCAGCGCGGCGCGAGCCACACGGTCCGCTGCCCCCAGGACGCGCCGCTGCCGAGGAACGTCGGCACCACGAACACGAGCACGAACGGGACCAGCGTGCCGAGCAGCCACTGCGGCCGGTCCGACCCGTCAGGGAGGGTCTGCCCGAGCGCGAAGAGCACCGTGCGGTAGGCCACCTGGAGCACGACGCCCAGCGCGGTGACGAGCAGCGCGTCGAGCAGCATCCCCAGCCAGCGGCGCCAGACGGTCACCGCCCGCGCCTCCTCGCGGCGCGCCTCGAGCTCCGCCGCGCGCGGCATCCACCGCAGCAGGAGCGGGGCCGCGAGCGCCCCGAGGAGCGCGCCGAGCGTGTTGGTCAGCACGTCGTCCACGTCGGCGACCCGGTACGAGCACGGGATGAGCCCGAAGATGCCGGTGTACTGCGTGGTCTCGATGAGCACCGACGCAGCCAGCCCGGAGAGCGTCGCGACGACGACGCCGCGCCCGAGGTAGCGCCGCACGAGGAGTCCCCACGGGACGAACAGCACGACGTTGAACACGACCTGGAGCACGGCCGCGCTGCGCAGGGTCGCGCCGGGGCCGAGGCCCGCGGTGTCGCGACGGATGTCGGCGAGCGAGTGGAACGGCACGAGCTCGGCGCCGGCGACACCGTACTGGGCGCACCACTCGGCGAGGTCCCCGCTCGGGAGCGGCAGGAGCGTGTACGCGACGAGGGCCACCCCGTAGACGGCGACGGCCGCGGCACCGACCAGGCGCCGGCCGCTCAGCCCGCCGTACCGGCGCGACTGCCACGCGAGCGCGGGTACGAGGAACGCCGCGAAGAGCAGCGCACCGCCGATCACGCCGACGTACGCGGGCCATGTCCACCGGTCGATCACGCGCGCCCCCCGACGAGCTCGGGGACAGGTCGGCGGGTGCGGGTACTCGTCACGCGCTCCAGTATCGGGTCGGCTCCCCCCGCACCGCGCACCGGCGTCTCGTCGCGACACCTCGCTCCGGCGCGCTCCGGCACCTCGCTCCGGCACCTCGCTCCCAGGCTCCCGGGCGAGCACCGGCGACGACCGGCCCCGCCGGAGAGGACCTTCGGCGCGGCGTGGAGGCAGAGCGCCGACCTACCGTGGAGGTGCGGTCGGTCGCCACGGTCCGCCGAGGTCTCACCGAGGACCGGTCCGGGGATCGCCCGCCGCGCACCGAGCGGTGCGCGCGGCCCGACGGACGAGGTGAGGACGATGAAGGCGGCGCGGTACCACGGCAAGGAAGACCTCCGGATCGAGGACGTCCCGGAGCCCGAGACCCGGCCGGGGACCGTGAAGATCCGGCCCGCGTGGACGGGGATCTGCGGGTCCGACCTCCACCTCTACCTCGAGGGCCCGTTCCCGCCGGCGCCGTCGGAGACCCAGCCGCACCCGCTGTCGGGCGAGACGCTGCCCGTCGTCTTCGGCCACGAGTTCTCCGGGGTCGTCGAGGAGCTCGGCGAGGGCGTCGAGGGGCTCGCGGTCGGGGACGCGGTCGTCGTCGAGCCGTTCATGGTGTGCGGCGAGTGCCCGCCGTGCCGCGACGGCCTCTACAACGCGTGCGTGAAGATGGGGTTCATCGGCATCTCCGGGCGGGGCGGCGGGCTGTCCGAGCACATCGTCGTCGAGCGGCGGTGGGTGCACCCCGTCGGCGACGTCCCGCTGGACCAGGCGGCGCTCATCGAGCCGCTCGCGGTCGCGTACCACGGGGTCCGGCTGTCCGGTGCCAAGGCGGGCGACACCGTGCTCGTCGGCGGCGCGGGGCCGATCGGCCTGCTCACGTGCGCCGTGCTGCACGCGATCGGGGCGCGCGCGGTCGTCACGGAGGTGAGCGGGGCGCGCAAGGCCAAGGCCCTCGAGACCGGGGTGGCCGACGACGTGCTCGACCCGCGCGAGGTCGACGTCGCCGCGCGCGTCCTCGAGCTCACCGACGGCCGGGGCGCGGACGTGGCGATCGAGTGCTCGGGCGCGCAGCCGGTGCTCGACACCCTGACCCACGCGCTCAAGGCGGGCGGGACGCTGCAGATCGTCGCGCTGTTCTCCGAGCCGCCGACCCTCGACGTCATGACGGTGCTGCTGCGCGAGCTCACCATCAAGGGCGCCATCGGGTATGCGGACGACCACCCGGCGGTCATCCGGCTCGTCCAGGAGGGCAAGGTCGACCTCGCCCCGTTCGTCACGAGCCGCATCGCCGTCGAGGACGTCGTGGAGAAGGGGTACCGAGAGCTCATCGACCACAAGGACGACCACGTGAAGATCGTCGTGTCGGTGTGAGACGGCGGCCCGCGGCCCCCACCGTCCCCGGGGGCCGCGGGCCGCGCTGCTCGACCAGGTCGAACGAGCGGGCCGCTCCGGCTGCCCGCGCTCGACCTGCGGCGGGCGGTCCGGCGTGCCACGGTGGAGGCTCACGAGGCCACGGGAGGTGCGCATGGACGTCCTCGCCGCCCACGGCGACGCGATCGGCGCGTTCGACGCGCTCGTCCGCCCGCTGCGCGACGACCAGTGGTCGCTGCCCACCCCGGACGCCGACTGGACCGTGCGCGACCTCGTCAACCACCTCACGGCCGAGCAGCTCTGGGCGCCCGAGCTGCTCGCGGGGCGCTGGATCGAGGACGTCGGCGCCGTCTTCGAGGGCGACGTGCTCGGCGACGACCCGGTGGATCGGTGGGTCGACGCGTCCGTCCAGGCCCGCGAGGCGTTCCTCGCGCCCGACGCCCTGGACCGCCGCGTGCACCTGTCCTACGGCGACGAGTCGGGCGCGGAGTACTGCGCCCAGATGACGTTCGACCTCGTGGTGCACGCCTGGGACCTCGCCCGCGCCGTCGGGGCGGACGAGACGGGAGAGCCCGCGCTGCTCGCGTGGGCGCTGCACTACGCGGAGTCCCGCTCGACGTTCCTGGAGCCAGGCCCGCTGTTCCGCGGACCGCTCGACGTCGACGACGGCGCCGACGACCTCACGCACCTCCTCGCGCTCACGGGCCGCCGCCGCTGAGCATCGCGGCCCCCACGACCGTCCGCGGGGCTTCCGCCGCGCCCAACGCACTCGCGGTGAAGCAGTGCCTTGCGGAACTGGAGTCGGTGCGGGCTACTGTCGCGCATCCCCCGGGGTGGCACTGCCGGGCGCGGACCGACGGTCGCGCACCGCTGCCGAGCAGTGCACCGACCAGCCCCGCTACCTGCTCGCACTCCAAGAGCGCGGGTGCGCCAGCACGAGCCAGACGAAGCCGAGATTCTGCGACGCATGCGCCGCGCCGGGCTGCTGGCCCGGTTCGCGGACGGTCGCACGGACGTCGTGACGCACTGCTCGGTGGCAGAGCGGCCCCAGGCTGGCGAGCGACCGATCTGGTACGGCGGCGGTCACCTCGCCCGCGACCTGTCCCTGCCCCGGCTGCGTGACGGGTAGCCCGACACACCGACCGGCGCCAGCGACGCGGCTGCCGAGTGTAACGCCGCCAAGCGCGGCCGACGGGTCGTATCCGTGGGTCGCGAGACGACCGAGCCGGACCCAGAGATGTGGGCCGAGCAGCACGACGAGCTGCGCGCGCTCGTCGACCGGTTGCGGTCGGTCCCGGTCGAGGACCGGGACACGTGGGCGACCGTCGCACGCCAGACCGCGGGCGCGTTCGCCGCGTGGTCTAGCTGTGATGTCCAGGGAGGTTGGTCAGCCGGCTGATCGGTGGTTGGGTGCCGATCGCGCTGTGGAGCCTGTGGTGATTGTAGAAGTGGAGCCATCCGGGCAGGGCGGCGCGGCGTTCGGCTTCTGAGGTGTAGAACCGGGCGTAGGCCCACCCGTCGGCGAGGGTTCGATGAAAGCGTTCGACCTTCCCGTTCGTCTGCGGTCGGTAGGGTCGGGTCTTCTTCGCGATGATGCCCCGGTCCGCGCAGGCGTTCGCCCAGGCGTAGGACTTGTCGGCAGACCCGTTGTCCGACAAGACCCGTTCCACGTGCACGCCGCGTGCGGCGAACCAGGCCACTGCGCGCTGGAGGACCCCGATCGCTGTCGCTGCTTTCTCGTCCGGGCAGATCTCGGCGTAGGCGACCCGGGAGTGGTCGTCGATGACGGTGTGGACGTAGCCGCGTCCGAGCTGAGGCGCGTAGGCAGGGTTGCGGTTGCCCGTGCGATCTGCGGTGGTAGCCCGGTTGAGCTTGCCTTGCTGGCGCCCGACGTAGCGCCACCCGCCGCCGTCGGGGATGTTGCCGAACTTGGTGACGTCGACGTGGATCAACGCACCGGGGTGGTCGTGCTCGTAGCGGCGCAGCGGTTCACCGCTGACCCGGTCGATGCGCCACAGCCGGCTGATCCGGCAACGGACCAGGACGGCATGGACCGTCGATGCCGGCATGCCCAGCCGTCCGGCGATCTGTACGGGTCCGAGGGGGTGACGCCATCTCAGTCGCACGATCGCCTTGACCAGGTGCGGTGGCGTGCGGGTCGGGCTGTGGTCCGTCATCCCGGCCAGGCCCTGGGCCCGATACCGGTCGGCCCATTTCTTCGCGGTGCGGGCCGAGACCATGAACATCTTTGCCGCGGCCGAGTATGTCCATCCGGACTCGACGACCGAGGAGCGCGAGCCGCAAGCGCGTCTTCGGGGTGAGCAGGGCATTAGCGTGGGACACGAAGGCCTCCGGTTGGTGCGAAGCGGTTCCTCGACAGCTCCACTTCACAACCGGAGGCCTTCGTCATCCGGTAACCCGGCCCCGTGTCGTCATCACGGGATCCGGACAACCTCCCTGGACATCACACCTAGGGCGACCGAAGCGACGCCCGGCGACCTCGCCACGGCCGCGGATGCGCTGTCGCGTTCGGCCCAGACTCACCGGCGCACCGTGCGCCCGGACAAGGCCGGCACGATCGCCATCTCGGGGGCGGCGATGCTCCTGGCGAGCGCGGCCCGCGGCGGGCAAGGAACCGTCGCGCAGGCCGCGATGATCCGCCAGCTGCTCCGGCTCACCCAGGCCGTGCACATCACGGATCCTTCGTGCAGACCATCGTTGTTGAGGTTCGCGCGAGGTGGCTTCGATCGAGAGCGAATCGCGGGCACATCGGGATGTGACAGTATTCGCACTATGCAACAAAGCCAACCACGACGACTTGCTCTCCTCGTAGCGGGTACGCTCCTCGTGTCGGGTTGCTCCATGATCGAAGGCGGGTCATCGACGGGAGCGTGTATGCCCAACTCGCCAACCGTGGAGCCGTCAGGCCCGCACCCCGGCGACGAGATCGATATCATCTCGAGCGGGCTCAATACAACCAGTTCGTGCGACCCTGAACTCACAAAGCAGGCGTCGTACTGGATTAGAGTTCAATCTTCGCAGACGGGCGAAGTTGTGAAGTTCGAGAGTGTCTCACCGACCGAAGACGGAGGTATCGACACTCGTGTTCGGATTCCGAACGACTTTCCGCTCGGAGACGCCGTGGTCGACATCATGGTGGACGGCCCAAGACTGTTCTGCGAAGTCGATCAGACACTTGAGTGTGGGCACTCTGCGGCGGTTATAACGCTGGTGGGGCCGAACTGATTCGTCCAGCCCCACCAGCCCTGTGCTGCTCCTATGAATTCGAGCGCTCGACAACGCGAGTATTGGAGGAGGTGCCCTCGATCGACAGCGCAGCGGGGAGTTCGGTCTGGCCGGAGATGGTCACGGCTTCACCGTCCTCAACTACCCATGCCGCCTGACCGCCCACGTACACGTACTGGCCAGTCGCAGTGGAGTCGAGGCTCCAAGGCTTGAGATACACGAGGTAGCTCTCCCCGGCGCTGAGTAGAGCGGGGGCATTCACAGCGTACTGCGAGTCATCGCCGAACTGCCGGATCTCGATCTCCTTCCCTGGCTTGAGATCGCCAGAGTTCACCGCTTCCACTCGAACTGTTGCCACTGTGAACGGGAGCGGATCTACCCAGGGAGGAGGATCGCCGATGTACTCTACCCGCGATTCACCCGTTGCCCTGACAATCACCACGTCAGTGGCCGCCGACTCCAGGTCCTCGAGCGAGTCATAGGTTTCGGTGTAATCCAGAATTGAAGCTTCAGCAGTACTCGTCGGCGCTGGCGTGTTGTCCTCGCGTGCTTCGCCCTGGAAATCCCCAGGCGAATCATTGAGCGCCGCCCCGAACGAGTCGGGTACTGTGGCGTAAATCCACGTCACCCCGTACATGTCCCCTGTCTGTGGCGAGTACACGTCACAGTCTGAGCGCGGTGCCCAGTAATGGTTCATCAGGACCACAAAGTCGCAAGGAGTATTCTCGTGCTGTGAGCCGGGGTGCGCCAGTCCGATGGCGTGGCCAATCTCGTGGGCGACTGTGCTACGCTTGTTGTGATCAGTGCGACCGAAGTGCTCGTAAGCATTGATTTGAACTGTTTGCCAGGGAATCACGTTGTCAACGGGGCAGTTCTGAAATGCTGGCGCTCTCCCTGCCCAGTCGGTATCTCCCCAGTTCTCCACCCAAACTCCGATGTCTGACGGACCAGAATTGATGTCTTGGGCGGCGGTAAAGGGCGTGCCGGACCCGGTCCAGCTCCAAATAGCAGATTGAGCGATCGGCTCGTACTCGGATTCGTACTCACCCCAGATGGACCACGTGAGATGTTTGTCCGTCATGGTGCAGCCGGACGGGGCCCAGTCGGTCCGATTGTCTGCTGCGACCCCCGCGGTTTCTCGCGGTTGGTCCTGCGCGACCGCGGCACCGGCGCCGCCTAGTGCTAGCCCTAATGCGAGCGTGGTAGAAATGGCCTTGTTGCGCATTTTTCCCCCTGCTCGACACTGCTTTGTGCCTGCGGCGGGAGGCTATCAGGGCTTTGACGCCCCCCGCAACGATTTCGTACGCGCGTCGGGGAGCATGCCTTCCGGGGGTACCGCGTAGGGCAGTGATGATCCGGGGGGTGTTGCGGTCGTGCTCCCCGTCGACGGGGCCGAACGGACCGTCCTGGGGATCGAGCAGGACGGCCATGTGGTGGTCGGCGTGGTCGCGCCACCACACGCTCATGCCGGTGGCGGGGTCTTGGCGTAGGTGTTCCCAAGCGCGCCAGTGCGCTTCGAGGCGGATCACGGCTTCGTCGTCCTTCCACCACTCGTCGGCCCAGACCCGGTGCTCGCCGCAGCCGACGATGTGGCGGCGGTAGACGTTGCGCAGGTAGTCGCGCACGAACTCGTCGACCGACCCGTAGTAGAGCGCCGACGCACCGTCCTCGTCGCTCGCGTGCCCGACGGCGGCCCGTGCCTGGTCGAAGGCGTCGGTGAGGTCCTGGTCGGCGTGATGGACCACGGCGGCCGCGTTCTGCAGCACGCGTTCCCGTGCGCTGATCGCGGCGGTACGCCGGGCGAGGACCCAGCAGGCCTTATCGACGTCCTCGGCTGCCGCGACCGCGGTGCTATGGCGCCTTCGTCTCGTCGTCCTTGAAGTCGGTGGCGGCCTTGGCCTCGGCGACGCGCAGGACGCCCTCAGCGTCCGCGAGGGCGTCGCGTGCGTCGTCGAGCCGGGTCGTCGTGCGAGCGCGCTGACTGGACGCCACCGCGTCGTGGACGTCGACGGGCTGGTCCTCGATCGTCGTCGTTTAGTCGTCGGCGCCCCAGTCGCTCACGGTGCCTCCTCGAACAGTGTGGCGGCCGCGACGGTCGCGATCTCGTCGTGGGCTTCGCGTAGGGTGCGCCCCGCCTGCGGGTCGTTCGCGGCGATCGATGCCTCGACGGCTTCGCGGTGCGGACCGGGCGTCCACGGGACCGTCCGGATGAGCGTCGGGACCAGCTCTGCAGCACGGTGTCCAGGACGATCCCGCGCGATCCGTAGTGCGAGGAGAGGTTCGGCAGCTCGCGCCAGCGGCACACGTTCGCGGCCTCGTCGAGCACGCCGACGAGCGGGGTCGCCAGGCGCCCGCCCGCGGACTGCGCGGCCAGTTCCTCGGCCGCCTCCACGACGGCGACGGTGAGCGCAGTGACGAGCGGTCCGGCCGTGCCACGCCCTTCTTGGACAGCGAGTACAGGGTGCCGGGCTTCGTTGGCGCCGACTCCCCCGCCGCGGACGGCAGCCCGGCACGAACGAACTCTTCCGGGCTGAACTGGGGCCGGGTGTCGGCCGGGCCCTGCGGGGTGATCCAGGCCGCGACCTGCCGGTTGATGAGGCAGGACGCCATCTGCTGCGCCGCGCCGTACACGCCGCCGCGGTGCTTCTCGGGTGCGGCGATGATGCCGGCGACCTGGTCGGCGGTCAGCGTGTAGCCGTGCTCGGTGAGGATCGTGACGGGGGCCTGGTTCGTGGGGCGCGTGAGCCAGGTGTAGACGTCGGTGATCGGCCGGGCGTCGAGCGCCGCGGCGAGCAGGAGACCAGCCAGGAGGTCCTGGCCGGCCGGGTCGAAGTAGGCATCGGTGCGCGCGCCGGGGTCGCGCGAGCCGGGCGCGAAGTGCTCGGCCGGTTTGACCGCGCGCACCTCGTCGGTGACATAGCTCGGCGGTTTCCGCCACCAGGTGGGCTTCTCGCCTCTGATGCCTGCGCCGCACACATTACGTCCGCTCACCCGGAGCACCCTTGCCAGGCGACGTCCCGTCGACCAGCCCGAACGGTGGGTCCGGGCGTGGCACGACGCCCGTAGGTACGCGAAACTGACGCCATGGTGCCCACCACCCCCGCGCGACCCGTCGGCTGGCGCCCGTCCCCCCTGCTCCGGCCCGCCGCCGACCGCGGGGGCCGCCCGCTCGTCGTCGGGCACCGCGGCAACTCGTCCGTGGCGCCGCAGAACACGCTCGCGGCGTTCGAGGCCGCGTGGCGCGCGGGAGCCGACGCGATCGAGCTCGACGTGCACCTCACGGCGGACCGCCAGGTGGTCGTGCTGCACGACGACGTGGTCGACGAGACGACGGACGGGACCGGCCGCGTGGACGGGCTCACCCTGTCCCAGGTCCGGGCGCTCGACGCCGGGTCGTCGTTCTCGCGCGCGTTCGCAGGCCAGCGCGTCCCGACGTTCGCGGAGGTCACACGGTTCGCCGTCGCGCACCCGGGCATCGGGCTGCTCGTCGAGCTCAAGGGCGTGTGGCCGGTCGAGGACGTCGTGCTCGTGACGCAGCAGATCGACGACGCGGGGATCGCGGACCGGGTGGTCGTGCAGTCGTTCTGGCCGCCCACGGTCGCGGCGCTGCGCGACGCCGCGGGCCACCTCGACCGTGCGCTGCTGCTCGCGCTGCACCCGGACAGCCTCGCCGAGCTCGTCGAGGTGTGCGCGGACCTGGGGGTCGTGGCCTGCAACCCGGAGGTCGCGCTCCTCGCCCACGAGCCCGGCCTGGTCGAGACGCTCCACGGCGCCGGGCTGCGCGTGCACGTCTGGACCGCGAACACGACCGACGAGTGGGACGACCTCCTGACCCAGGGCGTCGACGGCATCATGACCGACCGCCCCGACCGGCTCGCCGGCTGGCTCGACGCCCGGTTCGACGGTCGGGTGGACGCGTCGGCCGACCCGCGACCCGACGCGGTCCCGGCGGGCCCCCGGGCGGCTCTCGACGGGTGAAGCGCGCGCCGTCGCCCTAGCGTGGACGAATGAGCGCCACCCCGACGCCCGCGCCCGGTCCGCTCCCCGTCCCGCCCGACCCGCCCGCCCCCGCCCGCACCCCCAGCGTGTGCGTGCTCGCCCTGACGCCCCTGCTCACGGTGGAGATCGAGCCCGCCGGTCCGTACGAGACGTCGCCCGAGGTGCACGTCCATCCCGGCGGCCAGGGCCTCTGGCTCGCGCGCATGGCGTACTCGCTCGGCGCGCAGGTCGTCGTGTGCGGCCCGTTCGGCGGCGAGACGGGGACGGTCGCCGCGCACCTCGCGCGCGCCGAGAACCTCGACCTGCGCGCGACGACGACCGGCGGGAACGGCGCGTACGTCCACGACCGGCGGAGCGGCCACCGGGAGGAGGTCGCGACCATGGACCCCTTCCCGCTGAACCGGCACGAGGTCGACGACCTGTACGGCACCGTCCTCGTGTCCGGGCTCGACGCGGCGGTGACCATCCTCACCGGGTCGGAGACCGCGATCGGGGTCCCGGCCTCGTTCTTCGGGCGCCTCGCGCGCGACCTGCACGCGTCGGAGCGACAGGTCGTCGCCGACCTCTCCGGGGAGCAGGCGCGCGCCGTCGCGGACGCGCCCGGCGCGGTGCTCAAGATCAGCCACGAGGAGATGGTCGAGGGCGGGTTCGCCGACGACGACACCGAGGCGGCGCTGCTCGCCGCCGCGCGCGCGATGGTCGACGCCGGGCCCCGTGCGGTCGTCGTCTCGCGCGCGCACGACCCCTCCCTGCTCGTGACGCGCGAGCACACGTACACCGTGCGCACGCCGCGCATCACGACCGTCGACCACCGGGGCGCGGGCGACTCCATGACGGCGGGGATCGCCGTCGGGCTCGGTCGCGGCCTCGACCTGCCCGGCGCGGTGCGCCTCGGCGCCGCGGCCGGCGCGCTCAACGTCACGCGGCGCGGTCTCGGGACCGGGCGCCGCGACCAGATCGAACGTCTCGCGCGCCGGATCACGGTGCGCGAGGCCCCCGCCTGACCCCCGCACCGACCGCATCCCCGACGACAGAGGAGAACCACCGTGCGCGCCCTCGTGACCAACGACGACGGCATCGACTCCCCCGGACTGGCCGTGCTCGCCGGGGCGGCGCTCGACGCCGGCTACGAGGTCGTCGTCGCCGCGCCCGCCCGCGAGTCCTCGGGCGCGAGCGCGTCCCTGCTCGGCGCCGAGCGCGACGGCCGGCTCGCCGTCGAGCCGCGGCGGACACCCGGCCTGCCCGACGACGTGACCTCCTACGCGGTCCGCGCCGCCCCCGCGCTCATCGCCTTCGTCGCCGCGTACGGCGGCTTCGGCCCTCGGCCGGACCTCGTGCTCTCGGGGGCGAACAAGGGCGCCAACACCGGCAACGCGATCCTGCACTCCGGGACGGTCGGGGCGGCCCTGTCGGCGATGACGCACGGGATCCGGTCGCTCGCCGTCTCGGTCGACGCGGCCGAGCCGCAGCACTGGGACACCGCGCGCCTGGTCACCGACCACGTGCTCGCCTGGATGGACGGGGACGGCTCGCGCGACGTCCCGCTCGACCGGCGCACCCTCAACGTCAACGTCCCCGACGTCCCGCCCGACCGGCTGCGAGGGCTGCGGCAGGCGCCCCTCGCGACGTTCGGGCTCGTGCAGGCGAACATCCACGAGGACGGCGACCGGCACCTCGTTCTCCAGTACTCCGGCACGGAGCGGCACTCCGAGCCCGACTCGGACACCGGGCTCCTCACGCGCGGCTGGGCCACCGCGACGCTCCTCGTCGCGCCCTACGCCGACGCGACGGTCGAGGTCCCCGGGCTCGGCTGACGGCGACTCCCCGCGCCCGTGCACCCGGTCCGCGCCGGGGCACGGCGCTCCGGCCGTCAGCCGCGTGACCGGCCGTCGCCGGGATCGTCGTGGCCGCGGTCGCCGGCCTGCCGCTCGTCGTCCGCGCCCGACGTGGCCGACCTCCCGGGCTCGTCGTCGTCGGGCACGACGCCGTGCTCGGCCGTGCGCTCGCGCTCGTCGATGACGTCCTGGCCGGGCCCGGCGAACGCCCGCGAGCGCTCCTCGCCCTCGGGCGTGCCGCTGAAGAAGGCGGACTCGGCGGCCTCGGGCGTGGCGTCGTCGTGCGCGTCGTGCCCGACAGCGGGCAGCGGCCGGGTGCCGCCCGGCACCTCGGCGTCGGCGGGGCTCTCGTCGTCCGCGCCGCCGGGACGGCCCAGGCCGCCGTCCGGGCCCGGGACGACGCCCACGAGCCGTGTCGGGTCCTCGCTCGGCGCGGCGCCCGCGCCCCGGCCCGCGCGTCGGATCGTCCCGAGGACGACGGGCGCGTCGGCGCGGCGCGACCCGCGCTCGGCGGGGAGCCGGGGTGGTCGCGCGGGAGGGACGGGCGCGCCGTCCTCCGCGGCGTCGCGGTCGAGCCCGCCGGGCGCCCCCGCGCCGTCCGGCCCGGGAGCACCCGACCCCTCCCGCTCGTCGGGCACGCCGACCTCCAGGGCGTCGACCGCGCGCTCGAGGCGCGTGCGGGGCAGGCCCTGCGGGGCCGCACGCTGCAGCCAGTCGACCAGCCCCTCGCGCACGAAGCACCGCAGGTCGAACAGGGTGGGCGCGTCGTGCGCGCTCACCAGCGCGCGCACCCGCACCAGTCCCCCGACGGCGTCGGTCACCTGGAGGATGCCCACGCGCTCGTCCCACAGGTCGGTGAGCGCGAGGAGGCGCCGCAGCTCGGCGCGCATCGGACCCACCGGCACCTCGAAGTCGAGGTCGAGCTCGACCGTCCCCAGCAGGTCGGCGGCGCGCCGGGTCCAGTTCTGGAACGGCGTCGTCGTGAAGTAGGTGGACGGCATGATGAGGCGGCGGTCGTCCCAGAGGTGCACCACGACGTAGGTCATGGTGATCTCCTCGATCCGGCCCCACTCGCCCTCGAGCACCACGACGTCGTCGACGCGGATCGCGTCCGTGAAGGCGATCTGCATGCCCGCGAACACGTTCGCGAGCGACGTCTGGGCCGCGAGGCCCGCGACGATCGAGATGAGCCCCGCGGACGCGAGCAGGCTCGCGCCCGCCGCGCGGGCCGCCGGGAACGTGAGCAGGATGCCCGCGACCGCGCACACGACGATCACCGCCACGGTGAGCCGGCGCAGCACCGTGATCTGGGTGCGGACGCGGCGCGCGTGCCGGTTGTCCGCGGTGTCCATGCGGTAGCGCTGGAGCGCGGAGTCCTCGAGCACGAACGCGATCGCGCCCACCCACCACGCGCCGACGACGATGAGCGCGATGAGCAGGAGGTGCTCGACCGCGGGGCGCCACGGTGTGGACGCGTCCGTCGTCAGGCGGACCGCGATCCACACCGCGACGACGGTGAGCACCGCCCGGTCCGGTCGGCGCAGCCGCCGCGAGAGGTCGCGGGCCAGCTCGCTGCGCCGGCCCGCCCGGCGGACCACCGCGGAGATCACCGTCCCCAGGACGAACGCCAGCAGGACGCCCGCGGCGACCGCACCGAGGGTGACGAGGACGTCGGTCGTGCTCTCGATCTCGGTGTCCATCCCCCCAGGCTAGGCAGGGCGTCGGGTGGTCACCTCCGGGCCGCGGGACGGGAGCGACGCGTCCGGACCCGCGGTGGGCGGGCGAGCCACGGGGCGAGCAGCCGTGTCACGCGCGGCAGCACGAGGTAGGTCATGACGGGCGTGAGGACGAGCGTCGTGGCGAGCACGCGCGGGACGACCGGCACCGCGTCCCAGGCCGGGACCAGGCTCCCGACGAGCAGCGTGAACGCCAGGTTCACCGGGAAGAACCCGAGCCAGATGCTCACCGACTGCTTCCAGCGCGGCGGCGCCGCCGCGACCGTCGCGCTCGCCGGCGGCGCGGTCGACGTCGGGGCGTCGAACCAGCCCTCGATGCCCGTGCGGCGCTCGACCCGCGTCTCCTCGACGAGGTCCCGCCCCTGCGCGAGCCAGCGCACCCGGTCCGGCGACGTCTCCCACGCGTCGAGCGTGGCGGCGTCGGCGAAGCGGTACAGCATGTGCCAGTCGTGCGACCCGGCGGACGCGCGGACCCAGCCGGAGCCGAGGAACCCGGGGTAGCGGTTGGCGAGGTTGACGCCGGTCTGCACCCAGCGCGTCACCGCCGGGACGTTCTCGGGCCGGACCCGCCGCTCGATCGCGACGGTCACGGGCCCGGTGCCGGTGACGGGCGGAGGGCCGGGACGGGACGGCAGGTTCGGGGGCAGGGCGGGGGCGGGATCGCCGCCGGTGCGCCGCGCGTCCCCGGGGACGTCGTGGGTCATGCGACGAGTGAACGTGGCGGGTGTTTCCGGGTCGTGAACGCGCGCGGGCGCGGGACGGATCGTCCCGCGGGTCGGGACGACGGCCGACGCGCGCGCCGGGCGGCCCGGGCCTACCGTGGCAGGCATGATCTCGTGGGACCTCGCGCTCGCCCTGCGCGACGCGGGCGTGCGGTGGTCCCCCGCGTCGGGTGACCGGTTCCGCCTCCTGGCCACGGGCCGTGACGGCGACGTCTTCACCGTGAGCGACATGACGATCGAGCCCCACGAGTTCGACACGGGCGTCGTGCTCGGGTTCAACGGGACGACCGAGTGGGCGCTCGACTCGGTCGCCCTCGAGGACGCCCTGTGGCACCCGCTCGAGGGCCAGCTCCGGGAGCTGCTCGGCGGCACGTTCCGGCGGCTCGAGCGGACGACGGGCGGGTACGTCGTCCGCACCGAGGTGCTCGACGACGTCGGGACCTTCGCCGCCGCGGACGCCTCCGACGCCTACGCGCGCGCCGTGCTCGCGCTCGTCGCGGCGAGCGCGGAGGGCGGGCCCTGACCAGCCGGCGGCACGCGAGCTGGCTCGACGACGTGCGCCGCGCCCCGTCCGTCGTGCGTCGCGTGCTGCGCGCGCTGGGCGACGAGCCGCCTCCCGCCGTCGACCCCGAGCCGCCCGAGGTGTCGCCGGACCTCGTCCCCCTCCTGCGTGAGCTCGGCACCGCTCTGCTCGACTCCGGGCGCTCCGTGACCGACGTCGAGGACGACCTGGAAGCCGTCGCGCGGCGCTCGGGCGCGTCGACCGTGGGCACTCTCGTCCTCCCGACAGGAGTGTTCGTCCGGGTCAGTACCGCCGGGGGCACCGTCGCCGACTTCGCGGCCGCCGCCGCGAGCGGCCTCAACCTCGACCAGATCGGGGCGCTCACGACCCTCGTGCGTCGCCTGCGCACGACCGACGTCCCGCTCGCCGACGCCCGGGCCGAGCTGCGGGCGATCGTCGAGCGCCCACCGCGCTTCGGTGCGGTGCTGACGATCGTGGGCCACGGGCTGCTCACGGTCGGGTTCGGCCTCGTGCTCAACCCGACCGCCCGGCTCCTGCCGGTCTACCTCGTGCTCGGGATCCTCGTGGGCGCCCTGCGCTGGCTCGGGACCCGGTGGCCGACGCTCGCGACCGCCCTGCCCGTCGTCGCGGCGTTCGTCGTGACGCTCCTCGCGGTGGACGTGGTGCACCCCTGGCTCGGCGACGACCCGCTCAGCGTGCTCGTGCCGCCGCTCGTGTCGTTCCTGCCCGGCTCGGTGCTCACGGTCGCCGCGATCGAGCTGACGAGCAACCAGATCGTCGCCGGCGCGAGCCGGCTCGTCTACGGGGTCGCCCAGCTCCTGCTGCTCGTGTTCGGGGTCGTCGCGGGAGCCGCGGTGGCAGGCCCGCTCGTCGCGGCCCCGGCCGCGGACCAGCTCGGATGGTGGGCGCCGTGGGTGGGGATCCTCGCCGTCGGGCTCGGGCAGATGTACTTCGCGTCGTCGCCGCGCGGATCGCTCCCCTGGGTGCTGCTCGTCCTGCTCGGCGCGTACGCGGCCCAGCTCGTCGGGGCGCTCGCCGCGGCGCCGCTCGCGGGATTCGTGGGCGCGCTCGTCATCGCACCGCTCGCCGCGCTCGTGGAGCGGACGCCGCACGGGCCGCCCGCCGCCGTCACGACCCTCCCGGCGTTCTGGCTCCTCGTGCCCGGGGCGCTCAGCCTGCTGGGCCTCTCCGACCTGGTGAACGGCGGCCCGGAAGCCGCCCAGGAGATCGCGAACGCGGTCGTCGCCGTCTTCGGGATCGCGCTCGGCACCCTCGTCGGCTCGGCGGTCACCCGGGACGCAGGACGCGTGACACGTACCCTCTTCACATCCTGACCACACGGTCGGCACCTCATTCCCGAAGCTTCCCCCCGTCACGCCACCCCGCTGGACACATGTCTAGTTGAAGATGGAACAGCCGACAGGCCTCCCGGGTCCCCCATGCGACCAGGCCTGCCGGCGTCGTGGTGAGAGGGCGCGCGCGTCCCGCCCCGACCGCACGCCGTCGTGGTCACCCAGCGCTCCGTCCTGCGCAGGTGCACCAGGGATGGGAGCGCTTCCGTGCTCGACCGCCCGCGACCACGGCCCGATGATCGGATCGTTCGCTTGACCACTGCACAGCACCGCACGACCACCCGCACCTCGACCAGCACGACCGGCGCGCGACCCGCCGCCCGCGGCGAGGCGCGCTAGATGGGCCGCCACACCGCGAGCCGGGCCTCGCTCACCGCCGCCCTCGCCTCCGCCGCGCGCCGCGGCGCCCACGGCGCTGCCCGCGTCGCGCCCCGCCGTCGCACGCTCGGGACCGGCGCCGCCGTGGCGGCCGTCGCGCTCACCGCGAGCACCGCCGCGGCGGCCCTCGGGAGCAGCACTGCGCCGTCGACCGCCGGGACCGGCACCACGGCCGATGCGACCCGGGCCTCCGACGTGAGCGCCACGCCCGCGTCCGCCACGATCGGAACCGTCGCCGCGGACCCGGAGACGGTCGAGGCCGCGGGCGACGCGCTCCAGCGCGCCCAGTTCCTCACCGGGGAGGGCGCCGCCGGTCTCACCCCCGAGCAGGTCGCCCAGATCGAGGACGCCCGCACGCGCCTCAGCGAGGCCGTCACCGAGGTGTCCTCCGCCGACCAGACGCCGAGCCTCTCCAGCCTCCCGGCCGTCTCGGTCGGGACGCAGCCCGCGGAGACCGACGGCGCCACGCCCGACGCCGCGGACGCGGCCGAGGTGGACGACTCCCGCCCCGCAGGGGACGTCCTCGCCGAGAGCGTGCCCACGCTCGACGACCGCGCGGGCGACCGCGCGAGCCGCACCTCGGCGCGCACCCCGCTCGGAGAGCTTGCCGCCGAGGCACCCGCGCTCGACGCGGCGCTGCCTGACCTCGCCGCGTCCGACGAGCCGACGGTGTCCCTGTCGGCCGAGAGCGCTGCTGACCCCGACGACGCCGCTCCTGACGCCTCCGCGTCCGCCGAGACCGCGACCGAGTCTCCCGAGGAGGACGCCGCGGCCGCCGACACGGCCACCGCGTCGCCCGACCTCGCGACCGGCTCCACCGACGACGCCGCGACCACGCCTGCCGGCGACGAGTCCCCCACCGGCGCGCCGACCTCCGAGGAGATCGCCTCCCTGACCACCGAGCTGTCGACGCTGCTCGACGCGGCCGGGTCGGGCGTGACCGTCGAGGTGGTGCCCGGACCGCCGTCGGCCGCGGAGATCGCCGCACAGCTCGACACGTGGGCGACCTCCACGGCGGGCTACGGCAACGGGCAGATCCCCGCGAGCGCCCTGTGCGAGCTGTCGTTCGCGCCGGGCGAGCAGCTCCGCTGCGACGCCGCGCACCAGATCGAGGCGCTCAACGAGAAGTTCCGCGAGGCGTTCGGCGTGAACCTCTCCGTGACGGACTCCTACCGCTCCTACGCCTCGCAGGTCGCCGTGAAGGCGTCGCGCGGGTACTTCGCCGCGCCCCCCGGCATGTCGAACCACGGCTGGGCGCTCGCGCTCGACCTCGGCGGCGGCATCCAGGGCTACGGCACCGCGCAGTACGAGTGGATGCGCGCCAACGCGCCGGCCTACGGCTGGGACAACCCCGAGTGGGCCCGCGCCGGCGGCTCGAAGAACGAGCCCTGGCACTGGGAGTACGGCGACCTCTCCTGAGGCTCCCGCTCCCCCGACCACGGCCCCGGCACCGCGACGACCTCGCGGACCGGGGCCGTCGTCGTCCCCGGGGAGCGCCCGACGCCGCACCCCCCACCCGCTCGGGCTCGACGGTCAGGCGAGCGCGGTCACGATGAGCAGCATCGTCACGAGGAAGCCCGTGACGAGGTTGAGCCACAGGAACGTGCGCCACCCGGCGTTCGCGCGCTCGCAGTCGTCGTCGTGCACGTCGCGGAACCGCAGCACGTTGGCGGCGTACGGGAGCGGCAGCAGGGCGGCGAGGATGCCGGGCCACGGCAGGACGACGAGGGCGGCCGCGGCCGCGACGTACGCCCCCGCCGCGCCGAGCACGGTCGCGTGGGCGCCGACGGCCGTCGCGACGGACGCGATGCCGCCCTCGCGGTCCGCGCGCACGTCCTGCACCGCGCCGAACGCGTGCGACGCCATGCCCCACAGGACGAACCCGACGAGCACGGGCCACACCGTGCGCGCCGACAGGTCGGCATCCACGAGCACGAGCGCGTAGAGCAGCGGCCCGGCGAAGTGCATCGCGGAGGTGAAGGAGTCGAGGAAAGGACGCTCCTTGAACCGCAGGCCCGGGGCGGAGTAGGCGACGACGCCGAACACGACGAGCGCGAGGACGACGGCGGCGAGCGGGTCACCCAGCAGAAGCAGGGCGACCAGGAACGGCACGTTCGTCGCCACGCACGCGCGCAGGATGCGCCGGTGGGTCGCGCGCGCGGTCGCCGGGTCGGCGAGCGCCCCCTCGATCCCGCCCTTGCGCGGGTTGCGCAGGTCGCTCGCGTAGTCGAAGACGTCGTTCACGCCGTACATGAGCAGGTTGTACGGCACGAGGAAGTACAGCGTCCCGACGACGAGCGCGAGGTCGACGCGGCCCCCGGTCGCGACGAGGTAGCCCGCGGCGAACGGGTAGGCGGTGTTGATCCACGAGAAGGGCCGCGACGCGGCCAGCACGTCCTTCACCGGGCGTCCTCGTCCGTCCGGCCGCCCGAGGCCCTTCCCGGTGCGGCGCGGTCGCGACCGCGCGCCCCGAGCGCCGTCCACAGCACCGGCATGCCCAGCGCCGCGGCGAGCGCGTAGGCGAAGTCCTCGAGCGGAGCGCCCCAGAGGTACACGCCGAGGATCTTGTCCGGGTCGTAGACGTAGAGGTCCGCGGCGATCATGAGCGTGTCGAACACGAGCGTGAGCACGCACATCACGACGGCGGTCCACACGAGCGGGCCGGGACGCAGGCGCAGCAGGACGCGCCACGACACGACGACGAGCACCACCAGGACGATCACGTTGAGCACGATGTTCGTCACGCGTCGCCCTCCGACCGGGCACGGCGTGCGGCGAGCACGCGCTCGGCACCGCGCCAGACGAGCAGCGCGTTGTAGCACAGGAGCGTCAGGAAGACCGCCTCCTCCACGGGGAGGTCGGGCGCGAGCAGGAGCCCCGTCATCCAGGGGCTCTCCCCGCGGGCGAAGATCCCGAGCACGAGGCCCGCGACGTCCCAGAGGAGGAACCCGACGACGCCCAGCCCCACCGTGAGCGCGGCGCGGCGCCCGTCCGCCCAGAACGCGAGGCGGAAGCGCCGGTCGAGCACCGCGAGGCCCCCGAGCGAGACCGCGAGCGCCCCGAGATACACCAGACCCGTCACCGGCGGACCTCGACCGGCCGGCCCCCCGCGGGCCGCAGCCGCTCCGGCCTCCGGCTCGCCGCCAGGTACCCGGAGCGCAGCGGCGCGGGCAACGGGCGCGACGACGTCTCGCCGAGCAGCCGCTTCGCGACGAGCTCGGCGCTGATGAGGCACATCGGCAGTCCCACGCCCGGGATCGTGCCACCTCCCGCGTGGTACAGCCCGTCGACACGGCGAGAGACGTTGCCCGGCCGCCACAGCGCGGACTGCCGCAGCGTGTGCTCCATGCCGAGCGCGCCGCCGCGCCACGAGGAGAGCTCGGTCGAGAAGTGGGCCGGCCCGAGCACGCGCCGCGTGACGACGCGCCCCGGGAGGTCGTCGATCCCGGCCCAGCGGCCGACCTGCGCGAGGTAGCGGTCCGCGAGCGCGTCGAGCGCCCGCTGCGACGAGGCGTCGGCGCCGAGGGTCGGGTCGGCGGGGAACGGGACGAGGAGGAAGAGGTTCTCGTGGCCGGGCGGGGCCGCCGGGGCGCCCGACGACGGCCCGTCGGTCGCGGACGTGCGCGAGACGTAGAGCGAGGCCGGGTCGGGCACGCGCAGCCCGCGCGGGTCGCTGCGGCGGTCGGTGCCGAGCACGGCGTCGAAGTTCGCGGGCCAGTCACGCGTGAAGAAGAGGGAGTGGTGCGCGAGCTCGGGCAGCTCGCCGCGGACCCCGGCGAGCACGAGCAGCGCGGAGATGCCCGGTCCCTTGTCCTCCCACGCCGCGGCGGGCAGGTCGGACCAGCGCGGCTCGAGGAGCGTGGTCTCGGTGTGGTGCCGGTCGGCGGCCGACACGACGAGGTCCGCCTCCACGAGCTCGCCCGAGGCGAGGCGGACGCCCGTGACGCGCCCGCGCCGCCCGGCTCCTCCGGCGACCTCGATGCCCGCGACGTCGGCCCCGGTGCGCAGCTCCGCACCCTCGTCCTGCGCGAGCCGCGCGACGGCCTCGATCAGCGTGTACATCCCGCCGCGGGGGTACTGGACGCCGTCGACGAGGTCGAGGTGGCTCATGAGGGAGTAGAGCGCGGGCGCGCGGTACGGCGACGAGCCGAGGAAGACGGCGTGGTATCCCAGGAGCTGGCGCAGCCGCGGGTCCTCGACGGCGCGGGCTGCGCGGTCGGCGAGCGACTCGCGCAGCAGCGCGGCGAGGCGAGGCAGACGTCGCAGCACCGCGGGCGAGAGCGCCCGGTCAGGCCTCTCGAACGTGGTGTACAGGAAGTGGTCGAGCGCGAGCCCGTACGCCTCGCTCGCGTCCGCGGCGTAGGCAGCGAGGCGTCCGCCGGCGCCGGGCTCGACCGCGTCGAACCGGGACCGGTTCACGCCCGGGCTCGCCGAGAGCTCGAACGTCGACGCGGCGTCGGTCCCGTCCGGCTCGAAGAAGACGCGGTAGGCCGGGTCGAGCGGGACGAGGTCGAGGTGGTCCTCGACGCGCGTGCCGAGCAGTGCGAAGAAGTGGTCGAACACCTCCGGCATGAAGTACCAGGAAGGGCCGGTGTCGAAGCGGAACCCGTCCAGCTCGAGGGTGCCCGCCCGGCCGCCCAGGACCTCGTGGCGCTCCAGCAGCGTGACGGCAGCGCCACCGCGCGCGAGGAGCGCCGCGGTGGCGAGCCCGGAGATCCCGCCTCCGACCACGACGACGCGCGGTGCCCTCACGCGAGCACCTTCCGCGGGCGCGGGGTCCGACCGGACGCCACCTGGCCGAGGAGCTGGCCACCGGCGGCGCGGGCCGCGAGCGCGACCTTGACGGTGTCCGGCACGCGCACGCGCACGCGCAGGATGTCCTCGGGCGGCGTCGCCGCGAGGCGCGCGAGGAGCCGCTCGTAGACCGCGACCGTCGCGGCGACGGCGATCCGCGGACGCACCGGCAGCCCCGGGAGCGCCGCCCGCGCCGCGGCGAGGTCCTCCTCGACCTCGCGGCAGAACGCCTCGACGTCGCGACGCCGCAGGCGGCCCGGGACGACGCCGGGCAGGTAGGCGCGCCCCAGCTCGTCGTGGTCCGTGCGCAGGTCGCGCAGGAAGTTGATCTTCTGGAACGCCGCGCCGAGCGCCCGCGCGCCCCGTACGAGCACGGGGTCGGGCACCCGGAGCGGTTCACCCGGGCGGCGCCGCGCGTTGAGGAAGACCGCGAGGCACATGAGGCCGACGACCTCCGCCGAGCCGTACACGTACCGCTCGTAGCTCTCGCGGTCGTGCACGCGCACGGTGAGGTCGGTCCGCATCGACGCGAAGAAGGGATCGACCTCGGCGTGGCCGAAGCCGCAGCGTCGCGCCGCGAGCGCGAACGAGTGCACGACGAGGTTCGTCGACCACCCGCGCTCGAGCGCCCGCGCCGTCTCCGCCTCCAGCTCGTCGAGGAGGTCGGCGGCACCGTCCCCGCGCCGGGTGTCGACGACCTCGTCGGCGATGCGGACGAGGCCGTAGACGGCGTCGATCCCGTCGCGCGTCGGCGCGTCGAGCAGGCGTGCGCCCAGCCCGAACGAGGTCGAGTAGGACGCGAGCACGACCCGGCTCGTGCGCGCTGCGGTCAGGTCGTACAGCCGTGCCGGGTGGTTCTCGTCGCCCACGTCGCGGTCCCGTCGTCCGTCGCCGGGGCCCCTCCCCGGTCATTCCTCAGCATGCTGAGGAATAAAGGATCGCACGGGATGCCGTCGTTCACACCTCGTGTGTGCCCTCCGGCCGGCCGGCCGCCGCGACGTCGATACGACGGGGGCCCGCCTGCCAGGCGTCCCAGGCCGAGGAGATGATCTCGGGCAGCCCCTTCGTCGCCCGCCAGCCGAAGAGCTCGTTGATCCGGCGCGGGTCGCCGACGAGCTGCGGCGGGTCGCCCGCACGGCGCGGGAGGACCTCCGGCGTGACGTCGAGCCCGCTCACGCGCCCGATCTCGTCGATCACCTCACGCACCGACGACCCCTGACCGGTCCCGACGTTGAACACGTCGAACGGGCGCTCGTCGACGTCGAGGTACCCGAGCGCCGCGAGGTGCGCGTGCGCGAGATCCAGGACGTGGATGTAGTCGCGGATGCAGGTGCCGTCCGGCGTCGGGTAGTCGTCGCCGAAGATCTTGGGCTGCTCGCCGCGCTCCAGGCGGTCGAGCACCATGGGGACGAGGTTGAGGACGGCGGGGTCGCCGAGCTCGGGCCAGCCTGCGCCGGCCACGTTGAAGTAGCGCAGCGCGACGAACCGCAGGCCCCACGCGCGACCGGCCGCGCGACCGAGCCACTCGCCGACGAGCTTGGTCTCGCCGTACGGGTTGATCGGCTCGGCGTGCAGCTTCTCCTCGACGAGGGAGACCGACGGCATGCCGTACGTCGCCGCGGACGACGAGAAGACCAGCCGGTCCACGCCGGCCGCCTGCATCGCGGTGACGAGGTTGGTGAAACCGCCGACGTTCTGCTGGTAGTACCAGGCCGGCTTCTCGACCGACTCCCCCACCTGCTTGCGTGCCGCGAAGTGGATCACCGCGCGCACGTCGTGCTCGGTGAGGGCGCGCGTCAGCACGTCCACGGCCTCGGGCGCCGCGACGTCGACCTCGACGAGCGTCGCGCCGCCGACACGGTCCGCGCGACCGGTGCTGAGGTCGTCGACCACGACCACCTTCTCGCCGCGCTCCTGGAGAAGGCGCACCACGTGCGCGCCGATGTACCCGGCTCCGCCGGTCACGAGGATCGTCATGAGACCCACCCTAGTGGGGGCGAGCGCCACCCCCGCGGCGCCGAACCCGGCGTTGCCACCCGGCTCGGACGGCGAGCGCGGGGTCACCCCCGGGCTCGGCGCGTCGTGCCGCGCGCTCAGGCGTGGCCGTGCGCCTCGCGGTCGCGCAGGGCGGCCGTCTCGAGCTGGAACGTCGAGTGCTCGACGGAGACCGGGAAGTGGTGCGCGACGCACGAGCGGACCCGCTCGGTGATCTCGAGCGCGTGCCCGTCCCGGAAGCACGCGTCGTCGACCACGACGTGCGCCGAGATGGTCGGCAGTCCCGTCGCGACGGTGGACGCATGGAGGTCGTGCACGTCCTCGACGTGGTCGAGCGAGAGGATGTGCGCCCGGACGTCGTCGAGGTCCAGCCCCTCCGGCGTGAACTCCATGAGCACCGCCGTCGCCTCGCGCAGGAGGCGGAAGGCACGGGGGACGATGAGGAGCGCGATGAACAGGCCGGCGATCGCGTCCGCCTGCTGGTACCCGGTCGTCGCGATGACGACGGCGGCCACGATCACCCCGACCGACCCCAGGGCGTCGTTGACGACCTCCAGGAACGCCGCGCGCAGGTTGAGGTTCGCGCGGCGCCCGGACGCGAGGACGGCGATCGCGACGACGTTGCCGACGAGGCCGACGATCCCGAAGACGAGGAGCTCCGACGAGGGGACGTCCGGCGGCGAGAACAGGCGTCGAGCACCCTCGACGACGGCGTACGCGCCGACCGCGAGGAGGAGCGCCGCCTGCGCGAGGGCCGCGAGCACCTCGACGCGGCGAAAGCCCCAGGTGCGGCGCTTGGTCGCCGGCCGGAGCACGAGCGACGCGGCGACGAGCGCGACGGCCAGCCCCGTCGCGTCGGTGAGCATGTGCGCCGTGTCCGTGAGGAGCGCGAGGCTCCCCGTGAGGACCGCTCCGACGGCCTGCGCGACGAGGATCGTCGCGGTGATCCCGAAGGCGACCGCGAGCCGCGCGCGGTGGTCGGGCGCTGCACCCCCCGCGCCGTGGTCGTGCCCGGCTCCCATGACCCCTCCATTCATCGTTGCATGACGATGATATCGGTGATTGACGATGAATGCCAGAACGGCTGAGCCGTGTTGCGCGTCACCCGCGCAGGTCAGGGAGCGAGCGCGACGTGCTCCGCGTCGGCGAGCAGGTGCGCCACCTCCGGCCGCACGAGCCGGTACCAGGACGAGCGCCCCTCGCGCCGGACGGCGACCACGCCCACCTCGCGCAGGGTCGTCAGGTGCGCGGAGACCGTCGACTGCGCGAGCCCGAGCTCGCGCGTCAGGTCGACGACGCGCCGCTCGGCGCCGGTGAGCAGGTGCACGATCGCGAGCCGGCTCGGGTCGGCGAGCGCGTGGAGCAGGCGCGCGACGGCCTCGTGGTCGTGCGCGCCGTCATGCCGGGGATCGCTCGCGGCGCTCGTCGTCACCTCCCGATCGTAGCGAGCGGAACCCGGGCGCCGCCCGGGCTCAGTCCCAGCCGAGCTCGTGCAGCCGATCGTCGTCGATGCCGAAGTGGTGCGCGATCTCGTGGACGACCGTCACCGCCACCTCCTCGACCACGTCCTCGCGCGTGTCGCAGATCGCGAGGGTGGGGTTGCGGAAGATCGTGATGCGGTCGGGCAGGGCGCCCGCCGCCCACATGTGGTCCCGCTCGGTGAGGGGCACGCCCTCGTAGAGACCCAGGAGGTCGGGGTCGTCGGCGGGCGCGTCGTCCTCGACGAGCACCACGACGTTGTCCATCTGCGCCGCGAGGTCCTCGGGGACGAGGTCGAGCCCGTCCCGCACGGCGTCCTCGAACTCGGCCCGCGTCATCTCCACCACGAGACCATCCTCCCCCGTCCACGACGCCGGCAGGAGCAACGGCCCGGCAGCGGGCGCACCACCGCCCCGGCGCGACCCCGACCGGGAAGCCACGGTCCCGCCGCTGTACACTGGCGCACGTTCCTGAGCCCCCATCGTCTAGCGGCCTAGGACCCCGCCCTTTCACGGCGGTAGCACGGGTTCGAATCCCGTTGGGGGTACGCGAGATCGCACCGGGACCGGTGACCACCAGCGGATTTACGGATCGGCTCATCGGTACGGTACGATCCTCTCGGTTCGAAAGCGGGCCACCACACCACCAGGTTCACTGGTGAAAACCACCGGGTCCTCTGGTGTTAAGGTGTGTCTCGCGAAGAACAGCAAGGCCCTGTAGCGCAGTTGGTTAGCGCGCCGCCCTGTCACGGCGGAGGTCGCGGGTTCAAGTCCCGTCAGGGTCGCGTGAGGCGAAGAGCCCGGTCGGCATCGGCCGGCCGGGCTCTTCCCCCATGGCTCTGTAGCTCAGTTGGTAGAGCGTTCGACTGAAAATCGAAAGGTCACCGGATCGACGCCGGTCGGAGCCACCGAAGAGACCCCCGCCCGGGATCCGGGCGGGGGTCTTCTGCATCTCGGCGACGACGTCGCACGGCTCCCTCTCCGCGTCCGGTGCCCGCCCGCGGGGAGTTGCGCGCCGCCCCGGGTGCCGGTTGAGTGGTGGGGTCACCTGCGGAAAGGCGGAGAGATGAGCGACTGGATCGACGGGCGCATCCCGCCCGAGGAGCAGAAGCCGACGGTCGGGCAGCTCGTGGAGCGCTTGTCCGAGCAGGCCACGCGCCTCGTCCGGTCCGAGATCGCGCTCGCGAAGGCGGAGCTCACCACCAAGGCCAAGCACGCCGGCATCGGCATCGGCCTGCTCGTCGTGGGCGGGGTGCTCGTCCTCTACGGCCTCGGCTTCCTCCTCCACTCGGCGATGGAGGGTCTTGCGACCGTCATGCCGCTGTGGCTCGCCGCACTGATCGTCGGCCTCGCCCTCGTGCTCGTCGCCGGTACGCTCGCGTTCGTCGGCGTCAAGCAGCTCCAGCGCGGCGTCCCGCCGACCCCGACCGGTGCGGTCGACAGCATCAAGGAAGACGTGGCCACCATCAAGGAAGGACTGCGCCCGTGAGCGGAACCGACGGGGCCCCGGTGCCCCCGCTGTCCCAGTCCCAGCTCGAGGACGAGATCGCGCGCACGCGCGCCGAGCTCGCGGGGACGATCGACGAGCTCACGACCCGGCTGGACCCCCGCGTTCAGGCGAAGGCGGCGGCCCAGCAGGCGAAGCAGGCGGCGTCGGACACGGGCGCGTTCCTCACCGGGGGCGGGTTGCCGGAGGAGGACCCCGACCGGTCGCGCAACGTCAAGCTGCTGCTGGGTGCCGTGGTGGCGGGCGTCGCGCTCGTCACGGCGGCGATCCTGCGCCGGCGCTCGTAGTCTCCGTCGAGCGTTCGCCCCGGTGCGTGCGTGCCGGGGCGTCTTCCTGCCTGCCGATCCGACGCGCCGGCCGTGCCGGCGGCGCGGCGCGCGGTCGGCTCAGGACTTGTCGGTGCCCTCCGCGGGCTCGCTGGCGGCGCCGAGCAGCGCCCGGACCTCGGACTCGCGGTAGCGGCGGTGCCCCCCGAGCGTACGGATCGACGAGAGCTTGCCCGCCTTCGCCCAGCGGGTGACCGTCTTGGGGTCGACGCGGAACAGGCTGGCGACCTCGGCGGGCGTGAGCAGAACCTCGGACTCTCCGTGCATGGACATCACGACACCTCCTCCTGGTACGCGCTGGTCCGGCAGATACCCCGGATCACGACGACAGCACGACGCCAGTACCCTCCATTGTCGCAGCATGCGGATTTCGGGCGACTTGACGGACGGGTGAATTAGGCCGCCTATGGTCGGATCGGCCGGATAGGCGCTCGTGCGGCTTACGAGCGGTGCGGGCCGGGCTCCTCGGCCGCGCGCCGCGCCTCGTACCGCGCCGGGCCGCTCCCCCGCTCGTGGAGACTGTGTGACGGTAGGCACGTCCACGGCCCGTCACGGTCTTCTGAGTGGATGGAATAGGCCCCGAGCATGTACCGTTGGACCCTGAACAGACGAAACTACACCCCGGGGCCGCACGTCTGAGTACGTAGCCGCCCCGCTTCTACGTTGAGGGGGTCGGAGCCATGGGCCGCGGCCGTCAGAAGGCAAAGCAGACCAAGGTCGCTCGCGCGCTGAAGTACTACAGCCCCGAGACGAACTACAGTGCGCTCGAGCAAGAGCTCACCGGTCACAGCCACACGGATGTCGTGACGGACTCGCGCTTCGGCGCCGAGTCGGCGGACGACCTCGAGCGCTACGACCAGCGCTACAACGACTGGTCCGACGACCGCTGACGGTCGTCGACCACCTTTCATCGCCGCGGTCTGCCGCGGAAGCATCTCGACCTCGACTGCGCCGTCGCCTGCTCCGGTAGGCGACGGCGCGGTCGTCGTTCGTGACCTGACCCGTGCATCCCTCACGCACCGGCCCGCCGTGGTCCCGCTCGCCTCGAGGGCTCCGCACCGTGACCGCCGTCGTGCTCTCACGTGGTCGGGCCCGGCCGCGGGAGCGGCCTCCCCCGAGCGGGTCGGCAGGCGCCGCCCCCGCCCGGGGCACCGGAGGTCAGGCGCGGTAGTCGCCGACGAGGCGCACGGCGCCCGCCTGGACGCCCTTGGTGCCCGCGACGAGATCGCCGTCGGCGACGTCGGAGACCGCCGTCGGGTCGAAGGCCTCGACCGTGCCGAGCACCCATGCGGGGACACCGAGCGCGGCGCAGCGCGCGAGCGCCGCGTCGACGCCGTCGGCACCGACCACGGCGACCATGCCGACGCCGAGGTTGAGCGTGTTCTCGAGGTCGCCGCGCGGCACGCCGCCCAGCTCGCGGACGAGGCGGAAGACCGGCGGGACGTCCCAGCTCGCGCGGTCCACGACGCCGACGAGCCCGGCGGGCAGGACGCGCGCGAGGTTGGCGGCGAGCCCGCCGCCCGTGACGTGAGTGAACGCGTGGACCTGCGCGGCGTCGTCGGCGGCCAGCGCGAGGCAGTCGCTCGCGTACACGCGCGTGGGCTCGAGGAGCTCCTCGCCGACCGTGCGCCCGAGCTCGTCCACGTGGCGCTCGAGGCCCCAGCCCGCGTGCTTGAGCACGGCGCGCACGAGCGAGTACCCGTTCGAGTGCAGGCCGGACGAGGCCATGCCCACGAGCACGTCGCCCTCGCGCACGCGGTCCGGGCCCAGCAGCCGGTCGGCCTCGACGACCCCCGTGGCGGCACCGGCGACGTCGTACTCGTCCTGGCCGAGCAGACCCGGGTGCTCGGCGGTCTCGCCACCGACGAGCGCCGTGCCGGCGACCTCGCAGGCCGCCGCGATGCCGCGGACGATGCCCGCGATGCGCTCCGGCACGACCTTTCCGCACGCGATGTAGTCCGTCATGAACAGCGGCTTGGCGCCCACCACGACGATGTCGTCCACGACCATGCCGACGAGGTCGAACCCGATCGTGTCGTGGACGTCGAGCGCCTGGGCGATCGCGACCTTGGTGCCCACGCCGTCGGTCGACGTCGCGAGCAGGGGGCGGCGGTAGGTCGCGACCTCGGAGAAGTCGTAGAGGCCCGCGAAGCCACCCACGCCGCCGAGGACCTGCGGCCCGTGGGTGCGGCGCACGGCGTCCTTCATGAGCTCGACGGCCTTGTCACCGGCCTCGGTGTCGACGCCCGCGGCGGCGTAGGTGAGGCCCGTCTGGGGCGAGTCGGCAGTCACGGTGTCGGCTCCAAGGAGGTGTCGCGGCGCGCGCGCCGGTGGTGCTGGTGGTCCGGGGTCGGATGGAGGTGTGGGCTCACGGGTGCTGGAGCGCGCCGGCACCGCCGGCGGTCACCGACAGGCTGCGCAGCCCGTCCTCGGGTGCCCCGAGCGGGAGCTCGGCCTGCTCGAGGAGGTGCTTGCCGAGCTGGTCGTCCGGCGGCAGCTCGATGGGGTACTTCCCGGTGAAGCACGCCGTGCAGAGCTGGGACGACGGCTGCTCGGTCGCCGCGATCATGCCCTCGGTCGAGATGTAGCCCAGGCTGTCGGCGCCGAGCGACTGCCCGATCTCGTCGGGCGAGAGCCCGTTGGCGATGAGCTCGGCGCGGGACGCGAAGTCGATGCCGTAGAAGCACGGCCACTTCACGGGCGGCGAGCTGATGCGCACGTGCACCTCGGCCGCCCCGGCCTCGCGGAGCATGCGGATGAGCGCGCGCTGCGTGTTGCCGCGCACGATCGAGTCGTCGACGACGACGAGGCGCTTGCCGCGGATGACGTCGCGCAGCGGGTTGAGCTTGAGCCGGATGCCGAGCTGGCGCAGCGTGTCCGACGGCTGGATGAACGTGCGCCCGACGTAGGCGTTCTTGGTCAGCCCCTGGCCGAACGGGATGCCGGACTCGGCGGCGTAGCCCACGGCAGCAGGCGTGCCGGACTCGGGGACGGGGATGACGAGGTCGGCCTCGACGGAGTGCTCGCGCGCGAGCTGGCGGCCCATCTCGACGCGGGCGGCGTGCACCGAGCGGCCGTTGATCGACGTGTCGGGGCGCGCGAGGTAGACGTACTCGAAGACGCAGCCCGCGCGCTCGGCGGGCGCGAAGCGCTGGGAGCGCAGGCCGTCCGCGTCGATCGCGATGAGCTCACCCGGCTCGACCTCGCGCACGAACGACGCGCCGACGATGTCGAGCGCCGGCGTCTCGCTCGCCACGACCCAGCCGCGCTCGAGGCGGCCGAGGACGAGCGGGCGCACGCCCTGCGGGTCGCGCGCGGCGTACAGGGTGCGCTCGTCCATGAAGACGAGCGAGAAGGCGCCGCGCAGCCGCGGGAGCACCTCGAGCGCCGTGGCCTCGAGCGTGTGGTCGGCGTCGCCCGCGAGGAGCGCGGTGACGAGCGCCGTGTCCGTGGTGTTGCCTCGCGCCAGCTCGCCGCGGCGCTGGTTCCCGTAGCGCTCCGCGACGAGGTTGACGAGCTCCGCGGAGTTGGTGAGGTTGCCGTTGTGCCCGAGCGCGACGGTCCCGGACGCGGTGGCGCCGAGCGTCGGCTGGGCGTTCTCCCACGTCACGCCACCCGTGGTCGAGTACCGGCAGTGCCCGACGGCGATGTGCCCCGTCAGGGCGTTGAGGGCCGTCTCGTCGAACACCTGGGAGACGAGCCCCATGTCCTTGTAGACCAGGATCTGCTCACCGTTGCTGGTGGCGATGCCGGCCGACTCCTGGCCTCGGTGCTGCAACGCGTACAGCCCGAAGTAGGCGAGCTTGGCGACCTCTTCGCCGGGCGCCCAGACACCGAAGACGCCACAGGCGTCCTGGGGGCCTTTCTCGCCGGGCATGAGGTCGTGGTTGAGAAGTCCATCTCCGCGGGGGGCCACGTACCTCAGTGTCCCACAGCAGGCGCGTCCGGACCGAAGCGCGAGGTCATGCGGACGGGCGCCGTCGCGCGCGACCACGGCGCCGTCGGGACGACCGTTCACGATGGCGTTACGTCGTCCCACCTGTCGGTCAGGGGTTTCGCTGCGTGGGAACGCCGCGCTTGAATCTCGACTTACCCGACCGTGGCAGTCCAGTATCACGCCGGCTGCCCGGCCGCCCTGCTCGACCACCCGCTCCCGGACTCCCGGGACCCCGACGAAGGACGACACCATGCGACGCCTCCGGACGACGATCACTCTCGCGGCTGCCGCGGCAGCCACCGCCCTGGTCCTCACCGCCTGCGCGCCGACCGCCGTCGACGGTTCCGGCGGTGGTGACGCGAGCGGCGACGCAGGGTCCGACGTCGAGCCCGCGACCCTCTCGCTCGTCGGCTTCGCCGTGCCCAAGGCGGGCAACGACGCCGCGCAGGAGCTGTGGGGCGAGACCGAGGACGGCCGGGGCGTCACGTGGGAGACGTCGTACGGCGCCTCCGGCGACCAGAGCCGCGCCGTCGCCGACGGCCTGGAGGCCGACTACGTGCACTTCTCCCTCGAGGGCGACGTCACGCGCCTCGTCGACGCAGGCCTCGTCGCCGAGGACTGGAACGCGGGCGAGAACAAGGGCATCGTCAGCCAGTCCGTCGTCGTGCTCGTGGTACGCGAGGGCAACCCGAAGAACATCCAGGGCTGGGAGGACATCGTCCAGCCCGGCGTCGAGATCGTCACCCCGAACCCTGGCTCGTCGGGCTCGGCCCGCTGGAACATCCTCGCCGGGTGGGGCAGCGTCATCGCGAACGGCGGCTCGGAGGAGGACGCGACCGAGTACCTGCGGAAGTTCTTCACCAACGCCGTCGCGCTCCCGGGCAGCGGCCGCGACGCGACCACCGCCTTCACGTCCGGCACCGGCGACGTCCTGCTCTCCTACGAGAACGAGGCGATCCTCGCGCGGCAGAACGGCGAGACGTTCGACTACGTGGTCCCGGACCAGACGCTCCTCATCGAGAACCCGGCCGCGGTGACGGTCGACGCCGACCCCAAGGCGCAGAGCTACCTCGACTTCGTCCTCACGCCCGAGGGCCAGGAGGCGTTCGCGCACGTGGGCTTCCGCCCCCTGACCGGGGACGTCGACTTCGAGGTCGAGGGCGCCAACGACCCGAGCGACCCGTTCCCCACCGTCCCGACGCTGCTCACCATCGCCGACGACTTCGGCGGCTGGTCGGCCACGAACGACAAGTTCTTCGGTGACGAGGGCCTGGTGACCGAGATCCAGGCCGAGACCGGGAAGCAGTGACCCGTGTCCTCGACCCTCGCTGAACGACCGGGCCGGGCGGCGCGCGAGCGCCGCCCGGCTCCGGCCGCGTCCCGGCCGCGCCGGGTCCGCCGGGCACGTCGGACGCCCAACGGCCCCTACCGCCTGACCGCCGCCTCCGGCCTGGGGCTCGGGATCGCGCTCGTGTGGTTCTCGGCGCTCGCGCTCGTCCCGCTGGTCGCCGTGCTCGTCGAGACGTCGGTCGGCGGCTGGCCCGCCTTCGTCGCCGCGGTCACGCAGCCGCAGACCGCCGCGGCGCTGACGCTCACGGTCACGCAGGCGCTCGCCGTGACGGCCGTGAACGTCGTCATGGGCACGCTCATCGCGTGGGTCCTCGTGCGCGACCGGTTCCCCGGGAAGCGGCTCCTCGAGGTGCTCATCGACATCCCGTTCGCGCTCCCGACGATCGTCGCCGGGCTCGTGCTGCTCGCGCTGTACGGGCCGTCGGGACCGCTCGGGATCGACGTCGCGAACACGCGCGCCGCCGTCTTCCTCGCGTTCCTCTTCGTCACCCTGCCCTTCGTGGTGCGCAGCGTGCAGCCCGTGCTCGCCGAGCTCGACCGCGACGTCGAGGAGGCGGCCGCGTCGCTCGGCGCGACCCGCCTCACGACCTTCCGTCGCGTGATCCTCCCCGCGCTCGCCCCCGCGATCACCGCGGGAGCGGCGCTGTCGTTCGCGCGCGCGATCAGCGAGTACGGCGCGCTCGTCCTGCTCTCCGGGAACCTGCCGATGCGCACCGAGGTCGGCTCCGTGCGGATCCTCGCCTACCTGGAGAACGGCCAGCCCGAGCAGGCCGCGGCCGTCGCGTCGGTGCTCCTGCTCGTGTCCCTCCTCGTCATCGCGACGATCCAGCTCCTCCAGCGCAGGGTGGTCCGCCGTGGATAGCTCCCCCTGGGTGCGTCGCACGCTGCGCACCGTCGTGGTCGTCTACCTGGTGCTGCTCGTCGGGTGGCCGGTCTCGCTCGTCGTGCGCGGCGCGTTCGCCGACGGGCTCGAGACGTTCCAGCGTGCGCTCGCCGACCCGTCCGTCGTCTTCGCGCTCCAGCTCACCGCAGCGGTCGCGGTGCAGGTCGTGCTGATCAACACGGTCTTCGGCGTCGGGATCTCGATGCTCATCGTGCGCTACGACTTCCCGGGCAAGGCGCTCCTCAACGCCCTGCTCGACCTCCCGCTCTCGGTCTCGCCCATCGTCGTCGGGCTCTCGCTCGTCCTCGTGTACGGCAAGAACGGCTGGTTCGGCGGTGCGCTCGAGGACGCCGGGCTCCAGGTGATCTTCGCGCCGCCCGGCATCGTCCTCGCGACGGCGTTCGTGTGCCTCCCGCTCGTGATCCGCGAGGTCGTGCCCGTGCTCACGGAGCTCGGCACCGACGAGGAGCTCGCCGCGACGAGCCTCGGGGCGAGCTGGTTCCAGACCTTCCGGCGCATCACCCTGCCCGCCATCAAGTGGGCGGTCGTCTACGGCGTCGTGCTCACGCTCGCCCGGGCGCTCGGCGAGTTCGGCGCCGTCAAGGTGGTGTCCGGCAACTTCGAGGGTCGGACCCAGACGTCCACGCTCCTCGTCGAGCAGCGCTACCAGGACTTCGAGCAGGGCACGGCCTACGCCGTCGCGTTCCTCCTCGCGTCCGTGTCCGTCGCGTGCATCGTCGCGGTGACCTTCCTCCGGTCCGACGACGCCGCCGGGCCCCGCACCCGCCGCCCCGCACGCCCCTCCCCTCGCACCGCCGCCCCCACGGAGGCCGACGCATGAGCATCGAGATCCGCAACGTCCGCAAGACCTTCGGCGACTTCGTCGCGCTCGACGACGTCTCCGTGTCCGTCCCCACCGGTCGGCTCACCGCGCTGCTCGGTCCGAGCGGGGGCGGCAAGTCGACGCTCCTGCGCGTCGTCGCCGGGCTCGAGGTGCCCGACTCCGGCGAGATCGAGATCGAGGGCCGCGACGCGACGAACCTGCCGGCCCGACGCCGCAACGTGGGCTTCGTCTTCCAGCACTACGCGGCGTTCAAGCACCTGACCGTCGCACGGAACGTGGCGTTCGGGCTCGAGATCCGGCGCACGCCGAAGGCCGAGATCGCCGAGCGCGTCGACGAGCTCCTGCGCCTCGTGCACCTCGAGAGCTTCGCGCACCGGCTGCCGTCGCAGCTCTCCGGCGGGCAGCGCCAGCGCATGGCGCTCGCGCGCGCCCTCGCGATCCGGCCGAGCGTCCTCCTGCTCGACGAGCCGTTCGGCGCGCTCGACGCCAAGGTCCGCAAGGAGCTGCGCGACTGGCTGCGCCGCCTGCACGACGAGATCCCCGTGACCACGGTGTTCGTCACCCACGACCAGGAGGAGGCGCTCGAGGTCGCCGACGAGATCGTCGTCGTCAACGAGGGACGCATCGAGCAGGTCGGCACGCCCGACGACCTCTACGACCGCCCCGCGAACGACTTCGTCATGGGCTTCCTCGGACCGGTGACGCGCCTCGGCGGCGTGCTCGTGCGACCGCACGACGTGCACGTCGAGGTGCTGCCCGACGGCGCCGCGGACGGCACGGTGGGCGGCGCGACGCCGTCCCGCCGGGGCGGCCCCGTGACGGGGGTCGTGACCCGCACGACGCGCGTGGGCTTCGAGGTGCGCGCCGAGGTGGCCACCGAGGACGAGGTGGTGTCCGTCGTCGTGACCCGCGCGGAGGCCAGGTCGCTGGGGCTCGCGCCGGGGGTCGCCGTGCGGCTCGCCCCGGCGGAGGGCGCGCCGACGTCGGCCGCTCCCCGGCCGGTCGGTGCCCCGGTCCCCGGCTGACCCGGCGCCACCCCGGCGCCGCCCCGGCGGCGCCGGCCCGACGACGACGCCCGGACCCCGGAGGACCGCTCGCTATCCTGCCCGCGTGGCTCCCTCCCGCGTCGACCGCTCCCCCGGGGACCGCGACGACCGTGCCCGCGACGACCGACCGCGGCACCGCCGCGAGCGGGCGGCCTACCGGTTCGTGGAGGTCCGCGCCGCCGCGGGCCCGGCCCGGCTCGACGGTCTCGTGGCGGCGGGCGGGGCGTTCCTCGTCGGCACGGTCCTGGGCTTCCTCGTCCTCCTCGGGCTCGCGCTCGTCGGCGGTGAGCTCGTCTCCGGCGCGCGGTACGACGCCGACGAGGTCCTGCGCTCGACGCTGGGCTGGTGGATCCTGACCCTCGCGGTCGCCGTGCCGGTCTTCGTGCCGGTGCACGCCGCCGCGACGCTCGCGGTCACCCGCGCCCTGCTGGGCGAGGGCCGCCCTCGCACCGACGTCCCGCCGCACTCGGTACGCAAGCGCGTGGCGGAGTCGAGCCCGGCGGGAGCGCTCGCCGGGCTCACCTGGACGTACCTCGTGCTCGCGCTCCTCGCCGGGGCGGTCGGGCTGTTCGCGATGGACCGTGACGACGCCGAGCGGACGCCGACCGTCGCGGTCTCCGCCGTCGTCGGGGTGGTCACCGCGGTCGGCCTGCTGCTCCTGCCCGGGCTGCGCGCGCGCTGGTCGGCCTGGCAGGACGTCGTGCGCACGACGTGGGGGCCGAGCGAGGTGCGTCTCGCCGAGGAGGCCGAGCGTCGGCGGCGCGCGGCGCTCGGGCCGTCGGCCCCCGCGCGCCCCGACGGGCGGGTCGCGCTCCGGAACGACCGGGCGGCCGCCGTCCTGGGCGGAGCCGGCATGGTCGGCTTCGTCCTGTTCCTGATCGGCCTGTGGATGCGACACCCGCGCAAGTTCGGCCCGGACCGGCACTTCGGGCCGGTGGGCGAGACGTCGATCGACGTCCTCGTCGGCGTGGGCGGTGCGCTGGTCGGGGCGGCACTGCTCCTCGGCGCCGTGTGGCTCCTGCTCCCGGTGTCACGACAGGGACGGCGGCGCCGGGCGGGGCTCGCGCGCCTGCGCTCCTCGGAGCCGTCCGCGCCGCCCGCCGACGACGTCGTCCGGGAGGTCCTGTCCCCCTGGTCGGCGTCCACGACGGTCGCCCTCGTGCTCCTGGCCGGATCCGGGATGCTCGCGCCCTCCGCCCTGGCCGGCCTCGCGGGCGGTGGCGTCGCGCACCTGGTCGACGGGTTGCCGTTCGGCGCCACGGCGGCGGCCCTGGTCGCCGTGACCCTCGCGTCGCCGTGCGTCGTGGTGGTCGGCGTGACCCGGTCGGCGCGGTACCGCGCCCTGGCGCGCGAGCGCTGGCACGTGGGCGACGACGCGCCCGCCTGACGTCCAAGCGCAGGCGCTGCGCGGGCGTGCGAGTCAGCGGCGTCCGCGCAGGCTCCGCCGGTCCGCGATGACCGCCCACAGCCCCGCGACGCCCGCACCGAGGGCCGCGCACGTGACGAGGATGACCGTGAAGTAGACGCCCGGCTTGAAGACCGGCTCGGCGGCGGGCGACTGCAGCCAGGCGCCACCGATACCGAGGCCGAGGACCGCGCCGAGCACGATCCCCACCGCGAAGAACCTCCCGTAGCGCGGAGCCCGGCGTACCGTCGCCGGGTCGAGGACGTCCTCGACCTCCACCTCGTGGGCGGCCTCCCCGCTCCCGGCGGCGGTCTCAGGTGCAGCGGTCTCGGCGTCGGTCGCCCGTCCGGCGACCCGCTGGGCGGGCGCGTCGGACGGGTCGGGGGCTGCGCCGTCGGGCACGGAGGACTGCTCGGAGCTCACGGCCACGACCCTACCCGCGGTTCCTGGGAGGCCCCGACGCCGCGCACGACCGCGGCGCGAGCGCCCGGCACCCAGACGCACCGCGACCCGGGCCCGTCGGACGGGACCCGGGTCGCGGGACGCGTCGCCGCCTCGTCGGCGGCGCCGCACGGCGTCAGCGAGGCGTCAGCCGCAGCTCTGGCCCTCGAACGGGACCTCGTACTCCTGCGTCACGCCGTCGAGCGTGGCGGTGACGGTCACCGTCCCGCCCTCGACCGACCTGGCCCGGGTGTTGAACGACTGGTACGCGTTCTTGCCCGGCTGGACGTTCGGGAACCGCTTGGAGCCGTACGGCGTCTCGACGACGACCTCGACCGGGACGTCCTCACCGTTGGTCGCACGGACTGCGACGTGGACGAACGTGCCCATGCAGCGGGCAGACGCCTCGAGGTTCTCGAGCACCACCGTCGGGGTCGCAGCCTCGACCGTGACCGGGATCCGGGCGGTCGTGCCGCTCGGCGACGCCACGACCCACAGGTCGTAGTCGCCCGCCGCGGCGTCGGCCGGGACCGTCGCCGTCAGCGTCGCTGCCCCGCCCGTCACCGTGGCGGTACCCGCCGGGGTGCCCGGGTTCGCCGGGTCGAACGTGACGTCCGCCGCGACGAGGTAGCCGTCCACCGAGGTGTTCGCCGGCGACCCGAGCGACGTGAGGTCGAGGCCCGAGAGCCCCACGCTCACGTCGGAGCCCGCCGCCACGGTGCCGGGGAGCGCGTCCACCACCACGCGCGAGCGGTCGAACGACGGCGACACCGGCGAGCTGTCCTTCAGGTACGCGATCCACGCGTCCCGGTCCACCAGACCGGAGTCGCGCGGGTCCGTGCCCTCGGTGAACACGCGGAAGTTGTCGCCGCCGGTGGCGAGGAAGGAGAACGTCGCCACGCGGTACTCGCCCGCGAGGTCGATCGGCTCCCCGTTGATCGTCACCGACGAGACGTTGCTCCCCGGGGCCGCGTTCGGGTCCGCGGTCTCCGCCGTCCACGACACGTTGTCCGAGAGCCCCAGGGCGAGGTACGGGCGCGACGGGCGGTTGCCGTTCGCGTCCGTCTGCCACTGCTGCTCGAGCATCTCGACGACCTGCTCGCCCGTGAGGGTCACGGTCCACAGGTTGTTGACGAACGGCAGCACTGCGTTGGCCTCGGCGTAGGTGATGACGCCGTCGCCGTTGTGGAAGAGCTCGTTGCGCAGCCCGCCCGGGTTGACGACGCCGATGTCCGCACCGCCGCGCGCCGGGTCGGACAACGTCGCGAGGAGCGAGTCGGCGACGAGGTTGCCGAGCGTCGACTCGGAGGCGCGGTCGTCACGACCGGACGTCGGGTTCGGGCCGGGGCCCACGTACGTCCCGCCGGGACCCGTGTACGAGCCGCCCGCGAAAGCCGTCGTGATGTCCGCTGTCACCTCGCCGATCGGCTGCGCACCGATGATCTCGGCCTGCTTGAGCGCCGCGTCGACGATCGTCTTGACCGCCGCGACCCGCGGGTACGTCGCGACGAGCGTCGCGTCGTCCGTCGTCGTGCGCGCGACGTTCTGCGCCGTGTACGCCGTGACCTCGTGGGTCGTGGTGTCCACGGTGAGCGAGACGTGCCCGATGAACTCGCCGTAGTTGCCGGTCTGGACGATCGGGCGGGTCTTGCCCGGGACGCCCGGGACGGGCGCGTCCCACGCGTACTGCTTGTGGGTGTGGCCCGTGAAGATCGCCGCGACGCGCGCGTCGGTCTCGTTGACGATGTCCGCGAAGGCGCCGCCTGCGGCGACCTCCTCCTCGAGCGTCGCGCCGTCGGGCGTGCCCGCCGACGCGCCCTCGTGGACGAGGCCCACGACCACGTCGGCCTCGCCGTTCGCCGGGTCGCCGTCCTGGAGCTGGGCGGTGACGCGGTTGAGCGCCTCGACCGGGTCCCCGAAGTCGAGGTCCGCGATGCCCGACGGCGTGACGAGCGTCGGGGTCTCCTCGGTCACGACGCCCACGAAGCCGACGTCGAGGCCGTCGATCTCGACCACCTGGTACTCCGGCAGGGCCGGGTTCGTCGTGCCCTTGTCGTAGACGTTCGCGCCCAGGTAGGCCCAGTCCGCCTCGTCCGAGACGCGGCCCGTGAGGTCGTCCATGCCCTGGTCGAACTCGTGGTTGCCCACGGCGGACGCGGCGAGGTCGAGCGCGTTCAGCACGTCGATCGTCGGCTGGTCCTCCTGGAGCGCCGACGCGAACAGCGACGCGCCGATGTTGTCGCCCGCGGAGACGAAGGCGGTCCCGTCGGGGTTCGCCGCGCGCAGCTGCTCGATCGTGCCCGCGAACTTCACGGTGTTGGCGTCGATGCGACCGTGGAAGTCGTTGATCGCCAGCAGGTCGAGCTGCGTGGTGCCCGGACCCGTGTCGCCGAGCTGAAGGCCGACGAGCACCGGGTCGTGGTCGGAGGACCGGAACGGCGTCGTGTCGTAGAGGATCGACGCGTTGTAGTTGTACCGGCTGTACTCGTTGGCGATGGGCTCGACCGAGTTGATGTTCCACACGTCCGTGCCGGTGACGGCGCCGGCCGCGCCGGCCGAGGCGAACACGTGGTCGAGCGACCCGACGTACCCGTCGAACAGGTAGGTGTGCTCGCCGGTCGTCTCGCCGAGGTCCGTGTAGCCCGCGTCCTTGAGGACCTCGAGCGGGTCCTCCTGGGAGTACGAGTTGAAGTCGCCCGCGAGCAGGACCTTGTCCGTGCCCGCGTCCGCCGCGACGTCCTCGGCGAAGCCGACGAGCGCCGTCGCCTGCGCGACGCGCGACGCGTTGAACGCGCCCTGACCGTCGCCCGAGTCCTCGTCGCCGGGCAGCACGGGCGTGCCGGATCCCTTCGACTTGAGGTGGTTCGCGACGACGAGCACGTCGTCGCTCGCCGCGTCGTCACCCTCGGAGACCCCGCCTGCCGGCTGGAACACCTGCGCGAGGGGTTCGCGCGCGTTGACGAACGCCGGGTCGTCGAGCAGGATCCGCGAGTCCCCGACCGGCTCGGCCGCGTCCACCTGGTAGATGTACGCGAGCCGGATCACGTCCTCCTCGTCCGGCAGCGCGGCCGGCGACGGGACGAACGCCCACTCGTCGGCGCCTGCGGCGTCGTTGAGCGCGTCGACGAGGTCGGAGAGCGCCTGGTCGCGATCCTTGCCGAACGGCGTCGAGTTCTCGATCTCCATGAGCGCGACGACGTCGGCGTCGAGCGCGTCGATCGCGGCGACGATCTTGGTCTCCTGGCGCTCGAGGTTCTCCGCGTTCGCGGCGCCGCGGGCGTCGCAGCCACGGTTGACCGTGATCGGGTTGCCCGCGCGGTCCGTGTAGTACGTGCAGCCCGTGAGCTGGTCGCCGGTCGTCGTGAAGTAGTTGAGCACGTTGAACGTCGCGACCGACAGGTCGCCCCCGACCTCGGCCGGGGCGTCCTCGCGCGTGTCCGCGAACGTGGCCGGCTGCACGGTGGCGGCGTTCCCGCCGTCACCGGCGGTGAGCTGCGTCAGCGGCTGGAACGTCCACGCGTCGAACCGGTAGTCGAGGATGACGGGCGTCGTGAAGCTCACGCCCGCGCCGACGCGCGCGGGCGCCCCGCCCGTGAGGTACGGGAGCGGGATGCCCTTGTTCGCCGTGTTGTTGAAGTTGGTCGTCGCCCCGTCGTCGAGCACGACGGCCCGCGCCGCGCGGTCCGCGACGGCGGCCGTGGCCTCCGCGCTGCCCGGGCGCCCGGCCGACGTCGGCTGGACGAACGGGTCCGTGCCCGCGGCGAGCAGGAACGAGCCGTAGAAGTTGGTGTCGTAGTTGTCCGCGACGACGTAGTCGCCCGCGGGCTGCACGAGCATGCCCTCGAGCACCTCGCGCGCGGCGTCGGTCGCGGGGAACGCGACGTTCGCGGGCTTGACCGCCTCGGCCGCCTCGTCGAGGACCGTCCAGCCGCCCGCGGCGGGCGTGATCTGGGTCAGCGTGAAGTACTCGGACACCGCGCCCGTGACCTCGACGTGGTCGCCGACCTGCACGGCCGCGGCGCCCGCCTTGGAGTAGACGAAGATCGCGTCCGACGCCGTGTGCGAGGCGTCGAGGTCGCCGCCCGTGCCCTCGGTCTGCAGGTAGAAGCCGTCGTAGCCACCGGAGGGGTAGGTCGCGGTGACGACGCCGCGCGTCGTGACGGTCTGGCCGACGAGCGGGCTCGCCGCGCCCGTGCCCTGGATCTCGGCGATCGGGACGACCTCGCCCGGCTCGGGGCCCGGGCCTCCACCGTCGTCGCCGCTGTTCTGCGGGGTGACGGTGCTGGAGAGCGTGAAGTCCTTGCTGTTGTCGTCCGTGTCCGCGAAGCCGGTGCGGTTGATCGACGCCGGCACGTTGTTGGCCGACGGCGCGGGGCTCACGGCGGTCTCGAACGTGTTCGACGTCCCGTACCCGACGAGGTCCACGACGTTCGCAGCGCCCGCGGCGTTGCCCGCAGGCAGCGTGACCGCCGACGTGGAGCGCACGAGCGCGAGGGTGCCCGTCGTGCCCGACGGGTTGAGGCCCCCGGTCGCATCCGGCGTCGGCAGCGCCGCGCCGGTAGACCCGTTGGAGCCGCCCTGCACGAGGAAGTAGCCCCCGGGGGCGACCGTGCCGGTCAGCGGCGTGACGCCGGTGAAGGCGCCCGTGCCCGTCGCGGACCGGTACTGCAACGACATGCCGGAGAGGTCGATCGCCGCCTGCGTGGGGTTGTACAGCTCGACGAACTTGTGGGTGTAGGGGGCGTTGGCACTGCCGCCGCTCAGGTAGGCCTCGTTGATGACGAGGCCCGACCCGTCGGGCGCCGCGCTCGCGGCGGTGGCCGCCGCGACGGAGAGCGGCGCGGCGAGGGCCACGGTCAACGTGCCCGCCACCACCCTCCGTCGCCGCAGGTGCTGGTGGTCGGTCACGCTGACTCCTTCATCTCGTGCGGACGGCCGGGCAGCAGTTCGCGCACGTCCATCGACCGAGTCCAAGCCTCGGACGGGGTCGACGCCCTGCCTCCGCAGGACATCGCACCCCACCTTGATGAACGGGCGGTTGCTGCCACGTCACCGCCGCGAGAACGTCGCCGCACGTCGTCGTGCCACGAGCGCCCGCACGGACGGCGGCCGATCATCATCGGACGCTAGCCCCCCGCGTGCCGCGCCGCCAGACCTGGGGCCGAGAACGTTACGCACCGGTAACACGTCCGTCCGTGCCGTCGCACCCGGAGCAGGACCTCAGCGGACGCGGGCCGCCTGGAGCGGGAGGAGCCACGAGATGTCGGACCGCTCTCCCGAGGCACGGACACGGCCGTCGGCGACGGCGTCGGCCCACGCGAGCGCGCCGGTCACGAGGCCGAGCCACGTCTGCGGATCCGTCTCCACGACGTTGGGCGGCGTCCCGCGCGTGTGCCGGGGACCCTCGACCGCCTGCACCGCCCCCGCAGGCGGCACGCGCACCTCCACGGTGTGCCCGGGCGCGACGTCCGCGAGCTCCTCGAGCGTGAACCGCACCGCGGTCGTCACGGCCTTGCGGTCGGCGGGGTCGGCGCGCCACGCCGCCAGGGCGAGGCGGCCGGCGGCCGGGTCGGTACGTCGTCGGGCAGGCACGAGGACCAGCCTAGGTCGCCCCACCCACCCTCAGCCGACGGTGAACCGGACGCGGCGCTCCGCCACCGACGCCTCGCGCAGCGTCGCGCGGACGGGGTCGCCGAGCGGGAGGTCGGCGCCCTCGGTGCTCTCGACCGGCGCGCGGACCGCGGGGTCGGTGAGGACGACCTGGCCGCGCCGCGCGCCCGACGCGTCGCCGCCCTCGCGCTCGAGGCGCCGGCCGCGCTCGCGGTCGTCCTCGACGTCGACGACGACGCCGTCGAACTCCTCGCCCTCGCGCCCGCTGAGCAGCGCCGCCTCGACGACGTCGACGATCGCGCGCTCGTACGACCCCGCGCGCTGGCCCGTCCGCGCCATCGTGCGGGGCAGGCCGGGCAGCGCGTCGAGCACCCAGCGCGGCACGTCCTCGCCCGCGCACAGGGCGAGGCAGACCTCGGTGCCGTACCGGTCCACGAGCCGGCGCAACGGCGCCGTGACGTGCGCGTACTCGGCGCCGATCGCGGCGTGGGCGGCGTCGTCGGGCGCGCCGGGCTCCTGCCCCGTCCCCCCGAACGCCTCGTACGACGCGCCACGGAAGAGCGACGTCGCCTCGTTGAGGAAGGCCGCGTGGCGCGGGACGCGCGAGTCGAGCGTCGGCACGAGGTCCGCGTACGCCGTCTCGCGCGGCCAGTCGATGCCGAGCGCGCGGGCCGTGCGGCGCAGGCGCGCGAGGTCGCGCGGGTCGGCCTCGGGCAGCGCCCGGAAGACGCCGACCCCGCCTGCCCGCATGAGGCGCGCCGCCGCGATCCCCGTGAGCAGCGAGATCTGGGCGTTCCACCCCTCCGCCGGGAGGGTCGACCGGAACGCGAGGCCGAACGTGCCGTCGTCGCGCGGGACGATCTCCTGCTCGGGAACCTCGAGGGACACTCCCCCACGCTCGCGCTCGCGCGCGAGCCGCAGCTCGCCGACCTCCCGGAGCAGCAGGAGCGCGGCCCCGCCCGCGTCCTCCGACCCGCCCGCGTCGATCGCGGCCTGGGCCTCGTCGTACGTGAGTCGCCGCGTCGAGCGCACGACGGCGCGGCGGACCGTCGCGTCGAGGATCTCGCCGCGCGCGTCGAGCACGACGCGCCACGCCGCCGCCGGGCGCTCCTCGTCCGGCAGGAGGCTCGCCGCCCCCTCGGAGAGCACGGCGGGGTGGAGCGGCGTGCGGCCGTCGGGCGCGTAGAGGGTCGTCCCACGCTCGTGCACCTCGGCGTCGATCGCCCCGCCCGGCGCGACGAACGCGCCGACGTCCGCGATGGCGTAGTGCACGACGAACGCCGCACCCGCAGGACCGGACGGGTCGTCCTCCGCCCGCTCGAGGTGGAGCGCCTGGTCGAGGTCCATCGACCCGGGCGGGTCGATCGTCACGAACGGGACGTCGCGCAGGTCGACGCGGCCGTCGCCGAGGCCGGCACCGTCGCGGACGACGGCCTCCGCCTCGGCGAGCACCGCGGCGGGGAACGACTCCGGGATCTCCATCTCGCGGCGCAGCGCCGCGAGCGCGCCGGTCACGGTGGCGGCCGGGTCCGCGGTGGGCCTCGGCGCAGGGGACTCGGCGGGGCGGGCGAGGCGCAGATGACGGGCAGGCACGAGCCCGACCCTACCCACCCGCTGCCCGGCGGTCTGCCGCCCGGTCGGCTCCGCAGCCGCCATGACCTCCGGATCAGGGACGACGGCGCGCGCAGGAGGGCGCGCGGGCCAGGGCGTCCGACAGACCTGGCCCGCGCGGCGGGTACGCGCCACCACCGACGCGTACGGCTGGAGGCGCACCCGCCGCCCGGATCGAGCGAGCGGCGGGTGCGCCGGTCTCACATGCCGCGCGTGCCGAACCGGTCGCGGTCGGCGTCGGAGCCCGACCCCGCCGCGGCCGCCGCGAGCTCGCGGCGCACCTCCTCGCGCAGCTTCCCGTGGTTCTGCGGCTCCGGCGCCGCACCGAGGAGCAGCTTCGTGTAGTCGTGCCGGGGGTCGAGGATCACCTGGTCCGACGGGCCGCGCTCGACGACGTTCCCGCGGAACATCACGAGGATCTCGTCGCTGAAGTGCCGCGCGGTCGCGAGGTCGTGCGTGATGTAGAGGACCCCGAGGTTCTCCTCCCGCTGGAGCCGGGCCAGCAGGTTGAGCACCCCGAGCCGGATCGACACGTCGAGCATCGACACCGGCTCGTCCGCCACGAGAAAGCGCGCACCCGGCGCGAGCGCGCGGGCGATCGCGACGCGCTGGCGCTGCCCGCCCGACATCTCGTGCGGCTGCTTGGCCGCGAACACGGGTGCCGGGGTGAGGTTCACGCGCTCCAGGAGCTCGTGGACCCGCGCGTCGATCGCCTGGCGCCCGCGGGCGACCTTGTGCAGGCGCAGCGGTCGCTCCAGGTGGTGGGCCACCGTGTGGAACGGGTTGAGCGACGCGAACGGGTCCTGGAACACCATCTGCACGTCGTGCCGGTAGGCGTCCAGGCCGCGGCCACGGGTCGCGGACGGCTTGCCGTCCAGCAGGATCTCGCCCGACGTCGGCGTCTCGAGCTGGGCGATCATGCGAGCCACCGTCGACTTGCCCGAGCCGGACTCGCCGACGACCGCGATCGTCTTGCCGGGCTCCAGGGTGAACGACACGTCGTTCACCGCGCGCAGCCGCGTACGGCGCAGCCCCTTGCGGATCGAGAAGTCCTTGACCAGGTTGCGGACCTCGAGGGTGCTCATGCGTGCGGTCCTTCCTGGCTCTCGCCGGTGCCCTCGCCCGTGCGGACGAACGAGCCGCGGTCGCCGGTGAGGCTCGGGAACGAGCCGAGCAGACGGCGCGTGTACGGGTGCTGGGCGCCCTCGACGATCGACTCCGCCGTGTCGATCTCGACGATCTCGCCGCGGAGCATCACGGCGATGCGGTCGCTGATCTCCAGCAGGAGCGGGAGGTCGTGCGTGATGAACACGACGGCGAACCCGAGCTGCTCGCGCAGCCGCATGATCTCGCGCAGGATCCCGCGCTGGACGACGACGTCGAGCGCCGTCGTCGGCTCGTCCATGATCATGACCTGCGGGTTGAGCGCGAGCGCCATCGCGATCATGACGCGCTGCCGCATGCCGCCCGACAGCTCGTGCGCGTAGCTGTCGAGGCGCAGCGGGTCGACGCCCACGAGCTCGAGGAGCTCCGCGGACCGGGTCGCCCGGTCCTTGCGCGACATCCCCGGCCGGTGGGTCTTGAGGACGTCCCCGAGCTGGTCGCGCACGCTGATGACCGGGTTGAGCGAGTTCATCGCGCCCTGGAACACCATGGAGACCTTGTCCCACCGGAACGCGCGCAGGGCGTCACCGGAGAGCGCGACGACGTCGACGTCGTCGCCGTCCTGGTCGTGGAACGTCACCGTCCCGGACGTCAGGAGCGCGGGGGGCTTGAGGAGGCGGTTGATCCCGTACGCGAGCGTCGTCTTGCCGCAGCCCGACTCGCCCGCGAGGCCGAGGATCTCGCCACGGTGCAGCGTGAGGGACACGTCCTTGACGGCGTGGACGACCGGCTCGACCTCGTAGTCGATCGAGACGTGCCGCGCGGTGAGCACCGGCTCCTTGCCGGCGAGGTACGCGGCGTGGCCCTCGCTGGTCAGCGGCCCGGTGGCCGTGGTCGTGGCGGTCATGCGCCCACCGTCTCCTTCGCGTCGTCGGCGTCGGTGTCCGTGCCGTCGGGGTCGTTGCCGTCGGCGCCCGACCCCGCGCCGTCCGGGTCCGCGTCCACGGCGAGGCCGGCCTTGCGGGCCTTGCGCACGCTCTTGACCGCGGCCGGGCCCAGGCGCAGCCGGGGGTTGATGATCTCGTCCAGGCTGAAGTTGATGAGCGCGAGCCCGCAGCCGAAGAGCGCGATGAGCAGGCCCGGCGGGACGAACCACCACCACATGCCGAGGCTCAGCGCGTTGTTGGCGCTCGCCTGGTTGAGGATCGTGCCCCACGTGATCGAGCCCGACGGGCCGAGCCCGAGGAACGACAGGCCCGCCTCGGCGAGGATCGCGAGGAGCACCGCGCCGAGGAACTGCGCCGTGAGGAGCGGCAGGAGGTTGGGGAAGATCTCCACGAGGATGATCCGCGGCGTCTTCTCACCGGCCACGCGCGCCGCGGACACGTAGTCGCGCGCACGCAGCGACTTGGCCTGCATGCGAAGCACGATCGCCGCACCGGGCCAGGCCGTGAGGCCCAGGATCACGGCGACGATGACCAGGGACCGCGTCTGGAGGTAGGCCGAGATGACGATGATCAGCGGCAGGCCCGGGATGACGAGCATGATGTTCGTGACGAGCGAGAGGGCCTCGTCGGTGAACCGCCCCCGGTAGCCCGCGACGATGCCGAACACGATCGACAGCACGAGCGCGATCGCGCCGGCGATGAGACCGACCATCAGGGAGCCCTGCCCCCCGTAGGCGACCTGGGCGAAGATGTCGTTCCCGATGTGGTTGGTGCCGAGCAGGTGCTCGGCGCTCGGCGGCAGGAACCGCGCGTTCGCCGTGGAGCGGGGGTCCTGGGTGAAGAACGGCGCGACGAACGTGAACAGCAGGATGCCGACCACGAGGACGATCCCCGCGGTGAGCTTGCCGGACCGGCGCGGGAGCATCGCGCGCAGGCCACGGCGGGCGGGCGCGGCAGGTGCGTCCTGGTCGAGCGCCGCGGGGACGTCAAGGACGTCGGGGACGATCCCCTCGGTGGTCGTCGCCGGAGCGAGCCCGTCGACCACGACCGTGGCAGCGGGGGCCGCGTCGGCGGCGGGGGTCACGATCTCCGTGTCGCGGGAGTTGTCAGACATTGGCGCGCGCCCTCGGGTCGATGAATCCGTAGATGATGTCCATGAGGAAGTTCGCCGCGAGCACGGCGAGCGTGATCACGAGGAACGTGCCCTGCATGAGCGCGAAGTCGCTCGCCTGGACCGCGTTGAACAGGAGCTTGCCCAGACCCGGGTAGCTGAAGACCTGCTCCATGACGACCGACCCGGCCACGACGAACCCGAGCGCGACGCCGAACCCGGCGAACGACGGGAGCGCGGCGTTGCGGGTCGCGTACGTGATCGCGACGCGCATCCGGCGCAGGCCCTTGGCCTCGGCCGTCGTGACGTAGTCCTCGGACAGCGTGGACACCATCATGTTGCGCATCCCGAGCAGCCAGCCGCCCACCGACGACAGCACGATCGTCAGCGCGGGCAGGAACCCGTGGTAGATCACGCTGCCGACGAACGCCCACGACCACTCGGGTCCGTTGTCGAACCCGAAGATGTCGTAGCTGCCGATCCGCGGGAACCACCCGGTCGAGACCGAGAAGACCGAGACGAGGATGAGGGCGAGCCAGAAGTAGGGCACCGCCTGGAGGAGCGTCGACGCGGGGATGATGCTGTCCACCCACGTGCCGCGCTTCCAGCCGGCCCACGCCCCCAGCCCGACGCCCAGGACGAACGAGATGATCGTCGCGAGCCCCACGAGCCCGACCGTCCAAGGAAGGGCCTGGCCGATGAGCTCGGTGACGGGCTGGGGGTAGTACGTGATGGAGATCCCGAGATCTCCCTGGAACAGACGCCCCCAGTAGTCCACGTACTGGTCCCACAGGGAGGCGTCGCCGTCCGCGCCGAAGAGGAGGTCGATGCTGTTCTGCATCTGGGGCGTCAGCTCGCCGCCCTTGCGCAGGAACTTGTCGATGAAGATCTGCTTGGGGTCACCCGGCATGAGCTTCGGGATGAGGAAGTTCAGCGAGACCGCTGCCCAGAGGGTGATCACGTAGAACGTGATCCGTCGTGCGTAGTACCTCATGATGCGTGTTCCTCGTCCCCCGGTCCTCCTCCTCGGCGCGGTCGCATCAGCTCGTCGGCTCGAGCTTCGAGAGCACGACGCCCAGCGAGACCGTGCTCCACGACGGCGGGAAGGCGTAGAGGTCGTCCTCGGTCGGCCAGCCCGTGAAGTCCTTCGTGTCCATGAACGTCTGCGAGGCGTTCACGACCACCGGGATGTAGGGCAGGTCGCGGACGATCTCCTCCTGGATGACCGCGTACTGCTCCTGCTTCGCGGCCTCGTCGTTCGTCGAGGCGGCCGCCTCGACCGCGGCGTCGACCTTCGGGTTGGTGTAGCGCACGTAGTTGAAGAGGCCGGACTCCATGACCTCGCCGACGGGACGCGTGTAGTCCGTCGTCATCCACTGGCGGTAGATGCTGAACGGGTCGTCGAGCGACGGGCCCGTGATGCCACCGACCATGAGCTGGTAGGTACCCGCGACGCGCGCGTCCGACATCTCCTGCTGCGTGATCTTGTTGTGGACGATCGAGATGCCGGCGGCCTTCGCCTGCTCGACGAGCAGGTCACCGACCGCGTTGTAGTCGTTCCAGCCGTCGACCGTGATGAGGGTCATCTCGACCTTCTGGCCGTCCTTCTCGTAGATGCCGTCCGCACCCTTGGTGTAGCCGGCGTCCTCGAGGACCTTCGACGCGGCCGCGGCGTCCGCCGTCTGCGGGCTCTCCGCCTCGACGTCGGGCGAGATCCAGCGGTCGTCGCGACCGAGGAGCGCGAACGTCGGGGACGCGGTCGCGGCGAGACCGGCGAACGCCTTCTCGTTGATCTCGGTGCGGTCCATGGCGAGGTTGATCGCCTGGCGCACCGCGACGTCGGTCTGCGGGCCGGTGCAGCCGAGGTCGACCGACACGCACGTGTAGATCGTCGTCGGGTCCTGCGGCGTGTTGATCATGCTCAGGCGCCCGTCCGCGGTGATGCGGTCGGGGTCGGCCACGAACATGGCCGTCCAGTCGACCTTGCCCGTGGTCATGAGGTCCTCGGCGCTCTGGTTCTGGTCGATGCCGAGGTAGCGAACCTTCTTGACCTGGGGCGCGCCGGCCCAGTAGTCCTCGTTCGCGACGACCGTGTAGGCCGCCTCGGTGACGGCGTCGGCCTTGTACGGGCCGGTCCCGACCGGGTTCTCGTTCGCGAACGTCACGAGGTCGTCGACCTCGGACCAGATGTGCTCCGGCACGACGAGCGACGTGCCGAGGAGCTGGACCTCGGACGTGAACTGCGGGGAGTCGAACGTCCACTTCACGGTGTACGGGTCGACGGCCTCGACCGAGACGACGAAGTCACGCTTGGCGGCCTCGTTGGTGTGCGAGAACACGACGTCGTCGGCGTCGAAGTCCTCGCCGTCGGTCCACTTGACGCCCTCGCGGAGCTTCACCGTGAGCTCGGTGCCGTCCTCGGACCACTCGAAGGACTCACCGAGGCGGGGCTCGGGGTCGCTCGCCTGGGCCTTGTTGTAGTAGAAGAGCGGCTCGTAGATCGCCCCGTTGGCCGCGTGCAGCGGGTTCGGCGAGTACGGGTTGAAGTTCGCGACGATCGGCGTCTGCGTCCCTGCCCACACGTTGAGCGTGCGGCCCCCGCTCGCGCCCTCGTCGCCGTCACCGTTGCTGCCGCCACCGGAGCAGCCCGCGGCCAGGAGAGTCACGCCGGTCACGAGCGCAACCGCCGTGAGCAGACGCTTGCGCGCCGTGCTTCGAATCATCATCGGTCCTTTCGCATGGACGACGCGTCCTCGCGTCGTTCGTCGTGCGCCCTGGGGCGTGTGGCAGGAACACTAACTAATCGATGCGAGGTCGCCGGCGAATACGACAGGAAAGTTACCTAACTGAGACATGACCGGTGTCGGCCGTGTCGGGAGAGGGCGACGGCCGGCCCCTGCGTGGCGGGGACCGGCCGGTCAGGCGATGTCGAGACGTGGCGTCGCGAGCGCGTCACGAGCGCACGCGCGCGGAGGGGTCAGCGCTACGGGGCGGCGCGGAGGGCCGCGCTCGCCGCCGCGGCGACCTCGGGGTCCGTGACCTCGTAGCCGGCGTCCCCACCACCGCCGGGACCGGCGTCGTCCGCGACGACGCGCTTCGCGGAGAGGTGCACGGCGTCCACGCCGGCGGCCACGAGCGCGCCGACGTCCCGAGGCTGCACTCCCCCGCCGGCCATGACCTGGACGCGGCCGCCCAGGGGTCCGCGGGCGTGCGCCGACATCGCGCGCAAGCGTTCGACGCCGTCGATGCTGCGGGCTGCTCCACCCGACGTCAGCACGCGCACCACGCCCGCTCCGGCGAGCGCGTCGAGGGCCGCGAGCGGGTCCGCGACGACGTCGACCGCGCGGTGGAACGTCACCTCGCGGCCGTCGGCCGCGTCGACGAGGGCACGCACGGCGGCGACGTCCACGACGCCGTCCGGGGTCAGCGCGCCCACCACGACGCCCGCCGCACCCGCCGCGACCGCGGCCCGGACGTCGCGGACCTGCACGTCGAGGTCGGCGGCCGAGAGGACGAACCCTCCCGGGCGCGGCCGCACCAGGACGTGGACCTCGACGGCAGGCGCACGGCTCGCGGCGTCGGCGGCCGCGACGACGGCCGCCTCCACGAGGCCGGCGCTCGGCGTGAGCCCGCCGGTCGCGCCCAGGCCGACGCACAGCTCGACCCGCCGGGCGCCCACGGAGGCGGCCACCCGGACGCCGTCCGGGTCCTGCACCGCGAGCTCGAGCACGACGTCGCGGCCCGCGCGCACGACGGGGCCCTCGGGGTCGGTGGTCGTCACTGCGTTCTCCCGTCGTCCGGTCCGGCGGCCGTCACGTCGCGCGGCGTGCGCGACGGCGGCCGTCGGCCAGGGTAGACGACGGTCAGATGACGCCGAGCGCGAGGATCGCGTCGGCGACCTTGGTGAAGCCCGCGATGTTGGCGCCGAGCACGTAGTTGCCGGGCGTGCCGTACTCGTCGGCCGTCTCGACGCACCGGTCGTGGATGCCCGCCATGATCTGCGCGAGCCTCTCCTCCGTGTACTCGAACGACCACGAGTCGCGCGACGCGTTCTGCTGCATCTCGAGCGCCGAGGTGGCGACGCCGCCGGCGTTCGCGGCCTTGCCGGGCGCGAACAGCACGCCTGCCTCCTGGAGGAGCGCGACGGCGGAGGGCGTCGTCGGCATGTTGGCGCCCTCGGCGACCGCGACGACGCCGTTCGCGACGAGCTGCTTGGCCGCGCTCTCGTCGAGCTCGTTCTGCGTCGCGCACGGCAGCGCGACGTCGCACGGCACGTCCCAGATGGACCCGTCGGTGACGACGCGGGCCCCGGGCCGGCGCGCGGCGTAGTCGGCGACGCGCCCGCGCTCGACCTCCTTGATCTGGCGCAGGAGCTCGAGGTCCACCCCGGCCTCGTCGACGACGTAGCCGGAGGAGTCGGAGAAGGCGACCACGTTCGCGCCGAGCTGCTGCGCCTTGGCCGTCGCGTAGATCGCGACGTTGCCCGAGCCCGAGACCACGACGCGCCTGCCGTCGAGCTCCTGCCCGCGCGTCTCGAGCATGTTCTGCGCGAAGAGCACGGTGCCGTAGCCGGTCGCCTCGGTGCGCACGAGCGAGCCGCCCCACGAGATCCCCTTGCCCGTGAGGACGCCGGACTCGTAGCGGTTGGTGATCCGCTTGTACTGGCCGAACAGGTAGCCGATCTCGCGGCCGCCCACGCCGATGTCGCCGGCCGGGACGTCGGTGTTCTCGCCGATGTGCCGGTACAGCTCGGTCATGAACGACTGGCAGAACCGCATGACCTCGCCGTCGGAGCGGCCGCGGGGGTCGAAGTCCGACCCACCCTTGCCGCCGCCGATCGGCATGCCGGTCAGCGAGTTCTTGAAGATCTGCTCGAAGCCGAGGAACTTGACGATCCCGAGGTAGACCGACGGGTGGAACCGCAGGCCGCCCTTGTACGGGCCGAGCGCCGAGTTGAACTCGACCCGGAAGCCGCGGTTGATCTGCACGCGGCCCGTGTCGTCCACCCAGGGGACGCGGAAGATGATCTGGCGCTCGGGCTCGCACACACGCTCGAGGACGGCGGCCTCGACGTAGCGCGGGTGCTTGCGCAGCACGGGGCCGAGCGAGTCGAAGACCTCGCGCACGGCCTGGTGGAACTCGGCCTCGCCGGGGTTGCGACGCAGGACCTCGTCGTAGACGGACTGCAGTCGGCTGTCCATGGGCACTCCTCGTCTGGGCGGAAACTCCTGCTGACGGTACGCCTGTGCCAGAAGTTCCCGTACCGGCGTCTCACTCCCTGCGCACCCGAAGACGCCACGCGGCTCCCGCGCGGACGACACAACCGTCCACCCACTGAGAAACCCGATCGATCTGGTGCAGTTTTCGGGGAGCCGTTGCTATACCCGTCCCCAAGGTCACGAGCACCAGCACCAAGCCCCGGCTCGCTGGTCGGCAACCCCCTGTCACGGCGGGGTGCTCCGGGAGATGACCAGGCCGTGCGCGACCGGCCCCGCACCCGCGGGACGGCCGCGCGGCAAGCGTGATCGACGACTACTGCGAGGTACACATGACCCACCGCTCCCTCTCCCCGACGGTCCTCGCCGTCTCCGGCAACCCGCGCCCCGGCTCGCGGACGCTCGGCGCCGCCGAGACCGTGGCGCACCGCGTCGCCACCCTCCTCGGCACGGCCGACGTCTCGACGATCGACCTCGCGGCGTTCGCCACCGAGATCCTCGGCCCCGAGCGCCCCGCGGCGGACGCCGCGCGCGACCGGCTGGCCGCGGCGACCGTCGCCGTCGTGGCGACGCCGGTCTACAAGGCGTCGTACACCGGGCTCCTCAAGGCGTTCCTCGACCTCTACGGCCCGGACGGGCTCGCGGACGTCGTCGTCGTGCCGCTCGTCGTGTCGGGCAACCCCGCCCACGCGCTCGTCGGCGAGGTGCACCTGCGGCCCGTGCTCGTCGAGCTCGGCGCCGTCGTCCCGACCCGCTCCCTCACGGTCACCGAGCCCCAGCTCGCGGACCTGGGCCCTGTCGTGGACGCGTGGCTCGCCCGTGAGGGCGACGCGCTGCGCCGCGCCGCGACGCCGCTCCCCGGGGTGGACGGCGGCGACCCGCCGCACACCGACCAGGCCGTCGCCGACGCGTTCGCGGGGGTGGCCCGATGACCGCCGAGCTCACCCACCTGGAGGCCCTCCTGGCGGAGCAGGACGAGCCACAGCTCTCGCCCGACGAGTACAAGTCCGTGTTCCGCGGCCACCCCGCCGGGGTCGCCGTGATCGCGCTCGAGCACGACGGCCGCCTCGTCGGGTTCACCGCGACGTCCGTCATCTCCGTCTCGGCAGCGCCTCCGCTGCTCGCGTTCTCGCTCGCGTCGACGTCGTCGTCGTGGCCCGCCGTCTCCGCCGCGAGGACCCTCACGGTGAGCTTCCTCGCCGACCACCAGGACGACGTCTCGGCACGCTTCGCCACGAGCGGCATCGACCGGTTCGCCGACGGCGGCTGGTCCCGCCTCGACACCGGCGAGCCCGTGGTCGACGGCGCGCTCTCCTGGGTCCGGGGCCGCGTCGTCCAGCGCACGCCTGTCGGCGACTCCTACCTGGTCTCGCTGCGGGCGCTCTCGTCGAGCGTCGGCGCGGGCGCGGGCCCGCGGCGCGAGGCGGCCGGCACGCCGTCGCCCCTCGTCTACCACGACCGCACCTACCACCGCATCGGGGACCACTCGGCGCTCTGAGCGCAGGCGACAGGCACCACGGGCGAGGGGCCCGACGGCGGAGGCACCGCCGTCGGGCCCCTCGCCCGTCCCGTGCCGCCCCTCACGGGTGGACCGGTCACCAGCTCCAGCCGCGCGCGCTCAGCTCGAGCTCCTCGCGGAACCGCTCGTCGTCGCCCGTGCGGAACCCGGCCCGCAGCGGCGCGTCCTCGACCGAGAGCCCGGTGAGCCGGCACGCCTCGCGCAGCAGCGCGTCGTAGGCGCCCTGGACCGCGAGGTAGTGGTGGGCGCGGGCGAAGACCTCCGGGTCCGCCTCGATGCGCCGCATCTCCGCCGCGAGCTCGCTCAGCCGCACCTGGAGCGCGAGCGTCACGAGCGGGTCGGGGGGCGTCGGGCGGCGGCGCAGCAGGTACGGCCGGCTGGTCGTCCGATGGCTCGGGGGCCGCCCGGCGCGGCGCAGCACCCACCACGCGGCGGCGACCGTGCACGCCGTCGCGCACCAGATCATGAGCAGCCACGACATCGGAGCCGACCTCTGCGCGGGGAGACCCACTGGACTCCTCCAGTCTAGGTCCGCGCACCGCGGCGAGCCATGGCTTTCCCGTCCTGCGGGTCCGGCGCAGCGGGCGCACGGGCGGGTCGGGAGCAGGTCAGAACGGCACGGCGTGGGTGCGCGAGGCGCCGCCGCCGGCACGCGCGACGGGAGCGGTGAGGCCGCGCGCGTCGAGCAGCGGTCGGACGCCCTCCGCGAACCAGTACGCCTCCTCGAGGTGCGGGTAGCCCGAGAGCACGAGCTCGTCGAACCCGGCCGCGCGGTACTCCTCGATCAGGTCGGCGACCTCCTCGTGGCTGCCGACGAGCGCCGTCCCGGCGCCACCGCGCACGAGCCCGACGCCTGCCCACAGCCCGGGGTGTATCTCCAGGTCCCGCGCGCACCGGGTGGCCGCGAGGTCACCGCCACCGTGGAGCGCGACCATGCGCTGCTGCCCCACCGACCCGGACGAGCCCAGGAGCCGCTGGGCTCCCGCGATCTGCTCGGGCGTGAGGTCGTCGAGGAACCGCTGCGCGACGTCCCACGCGTCGGCCGACCGGTCGCGCGTGATGACGTGCAGGCGCACACCGAAGCGGATCGTGCGCCCCTGCGCGGCGGCGAGCTCGCGCACGCGCTCGATCTTCTCGCGCGCCTGCGCGGGCGGCTCGCCCCACGTGAGGTAGACGTCGGCCTGGGCCGCCGCGACGGGCAGCGCCGCCTCCGACGATCCGCCGAAGAAGATCTCGGGGAGCGGGTCCGGCGGCGCGGACGTCCGGGCGTCGGCGATCCGGTAGTGCGTGCCCTCGTACGAGAGCGGCGCGTCGTCCCACACGCCGCGCACGACCTCGAGGAACTCGCGCGTACGGTCGTACCGCTCGTCGTGCTCGAGCCAGTCGCCGAACCTGCGCATCTCGTTCTCGTCGCCGCCCGTGACGACGTTGAGGAGCAGCCGCCCGCCGGACAGACGCTGGAACGTCGCGGCCATCTGCGCCGCGAGCGTCGGCGAGACGAGGCCGGGGCGGAACGCGACGAGGAACTTCAGCCGCTCCGTGCTGCGGATCAGCGCGGACGTGACCAGCCACGCGTCCTCGCACCACGTCCCCGTCGGTGTGAGCACGCCCTCGTAGCCGAGGCGGTCGGCGGCGACCGCGACCTGCTCCAGGTAGTCCAGCGACGGCGCGCGGAACCCGGTCGCCCGGCCGGGCGTGTCCTTCGCGTGCGCGCCGTCGACGATGCCGCGCGCGTCGCCCGAGGTCGGCAGGAACCAGTGCACCGCGAGCGGGCGGCGAGCGCCCTCCTCGTCGGGCGGAGGCGCGGGTGTCGCCGGCACGGCCGCTGCGTCGGCGCTCATCCCGCGAGCAGGTCCGGCTGCGGGTGGCGGACGCCCTGCACGGCCTCGCGCGGGATGGCCGCCCCGATCGCCGCGACGTCGTCCGGGGTGAGCGCGACCGAGGCGGCCGCGACGTTCTGCTCGAGGTACGCGAGGCGCTTGGTGCCGGGGATCGGCACGATGTCGTCACCTTGGGCGAGGAGCCACGCGAGCGCGAGCTGCGCCGTCGTGACGCCGCGCGCGGCGGCGAGCTCCTCGAGCGACCGGACCAGGCCACGGTTGTGCTCGAACGCCTCGCCCGCGTAGCGGGCGTGGGAACGGCGCACGTCGTCCTCGGCGAAGCTGTCCGTCGCGTCGACGGTGCCCGTGAGGATGCCGCGACCGAGCGGCGAGAACGGGACGAACCCGATTCCGAGCTCGCGCAGCGTCGGCAGCACCTCGTCCTCCGGGTCCCGCGTCCACAGCGAGTACTCGCTCTGCACGGCCGTCACCGGGTGGACGGCGTGCGCGCGGCGCACGGTGGCCGCCGACGGCTCCGAGAGCCCGATCGTCCGTACCTTTCCGGCCTCGACCAGCTCGGCGAGCGCCCCGACCGTCTCCTCGATCGGGACCTGCGGGTCGATGCGGTGCAGGTAGTACAGGTCGAGCCGGTCGGTACCGAGGCGGCGCAGGCTCGCGTCGATCGCGGAGCGCACGTACTCGGGGCGCCCGTCGACGCGCCGCCCGTCGGGGTGGCCACCGGCCGGCGGCAGCCCGAACTTCGACGCGAGGACGATCTCGTCCCGGTGAGCGCCCAGCACGCGACCGATGAGCTCCTCGTTGCGCCCGTGGCCATAGACGTCGGCCGTGTCGACGAGCGTGACGCCGAGCTCGAGCGCCCGGCGCAGCACGGCCTCCGCCTCACCGGCGTCCGCAGGCCCGTAGGCGTCCGTGACGGACATGCCGCCGAACCCGAGGGCGGAGACGGTGAGCGCGGCGTCGCCCGTACCGAGCGTGCGCGCGGCCGGGCGTGCGGGGGCGGGAGGAGCGGCGGGGTCACGGTCGTCGGTCATGCCGCCAGCGGACCACCGCGAGCGCCCCCGCGGCAAGAGCGAGGGCCGGTCCTCTCACCTGGCGAGAGAACGTGACGGGTCTCGTCGCGGCGGGTGCCCCCGGCGTGTCACCGCAGGTCAGGCACGCCTGTCCTTGCTGGCGGGGACGCGGAATGGTGCCTACTCTGGAATCGTTCAAGAGAACGAGTCACGAGTCGGCACCGACGGAAGCCGGGTGACCGCCGCACGTTCCGGGAGACCCCCGAGAGAGCGAGGAGCACCATGTCCGCACCCACCATCCACCGCGCCACCGCCCGCTTCGAGGCGTCGGAGGCGCTCCGCTCGCACCTCCAGCGCGTGCTCGTCGCGCTCGTCGACCTGCACGTCCAGGGCAAGCAGGCCCACTGGAACGTCACGGGCCGCGGGTTCCGCGACCTGCACCTCCAGCTCGACGACGTCGTGGACGCCGCGCGCGAGCACAGCGACACCGTCGCCGAGCGCATGCGCGCGCTCCAGGTCGTGCCCGACGGCCGCACCGAGACCGTCGCCACGACGACCGACCTCTCGCCGTACCCGGCGGGCCTCGTCTCCGTCGGCGACACGGTCGACGCCATCGTCGAGCGCCTCGCCCAGACGGTCGAGGTCGTGCGCGAGGTGCACGACGACGTCGACGCCGAGGACCCGACGAGCGCCGACATCCTGCACGAGATCATCGCCGACCTGGAGAAGCAGGCCTGGTTCCTCTCGTCGGAGAACCGCGAGGCCTGACCGGTCCGGCCCCGCGAGGTAGAGCCGCAGGTCGCGAGGTAGAACACCTGGTGCTCTACCTCGCGACCGGCGGTTCTACCTCGTGGAGGCTCGCGCGGCGGCGACGGTCATCGGGCGCTCCCTGCGGTCGTGGACGACGCCCGGGACGCGTCCTGGAGCGCGCGTCGGCCGGGGATGGCCGCCACGAGCTCGCGCGTGTACTCCTCCTGCGGGTCGAGCAGGATCTGCTCGGCCGCCCCCTGCTCGACGACGCGCCCACGGTGCATGACGCCGACGTGGTCGGACACCTGGCGCACGACCGCGAGGTCGTGCGAGATGAACAGGTACGCGAGCCCGTGCTCGGCCTGGAGCCGCACGAGCAGCTCGAGGATCTGCGCCTGCACGGACACGTCGAGCGCCGAGACGGGCTCGTCGAGCACGACGAGCGCGGGGTTCAGCGCGAGCGCCCGCGCGATGGCGACGCGCTGCCGCTGCCCGCCCGAGAGCTCGCGCGGTCCCCGTCGGAGCACGTCGGCCGGGAGCGCGACGTCCTCGACGAGCGCACGCGCCCGGTCGGCCCGCTCGGACGGCGACCCGACCCGGTACGCCCGCAGCGGCTCGGTGACGATCTGCTCGACGGTGAACCGCGGGTCCAGCGACGCGTACGGGGACTGGTAGACCACCTGGAAGCCGCGACGCAGCGACCGCAGCCGCTCGCCGCGCGCCGTCGTGATGTCCTCGCCCGCGAACTCCACCGTGCCCGCGGTGGGCCGCTCGAGCCGGAGGGCGAGCCGCGCCGTCGTGCTCTTGCCGGAGCCGGACTCCCCCACGAGCGCGTACGTCTCGCCCCGCCCGACCGCGAGGCTCACGCCGTCCACGGCGACGAGCGTCCGGTGCGCGGCGCCCCGCGGCAGCGTGAACTCCTTGCGCAGGTCCCGCACCGCGAGGACGGTCGTGCTCGCGGTGTCCGGACCGGCGCCGTCGGGCACCGCGATCCCGTGACCGTCGGCGCGGCTCGCGACCGCGGCGCGGCTCGCGTCGGCGCGCGGGACGACGCCGTCGCCCGGCGCCGTCTCCGGGGTGCCGCCCGCGACGAGGCGCGAGCTCGCGAGGCTCGGCGCCGCCGCGATGAGCTGCTGGGTGTACGGGTGGCGCGGGTCGTGCAGCACCTGGTCCGCGGTGCCCTCCTCGACGACGACCCCGCGCTCGAGCACGACGATCCGGTCGGCGCGGTCCGCCGCGACCCCGAGGTCGTGCGTGATGAGCAGGACGGCGGTGCCGAGGTCGCGCACGAGGCTGTCGAGGTGGTCGAGGATGCGGCGCTGGACGGTCACGTCGAGCGCGCTCGTCGGCTCGTCCGCGACGACGAGCCTCGGACGCGCGGCGACCGCGATCGCGATGAGCACGCGCTGGCGCATCCCGCCGGAGAGCTGCGACGGGTACTGCCGCGCGCGGGCCTCCGGGTCGTCGATCCCGGCCTGGCGCAGCAGCTCGACCGCCCGCTCGCGCGCCTCCTTGCGCCGCGCGAGCCCGTGGATGACGAGCACCTCCGCGACCTGGTCGCCCACGCGCGTGACGGGGTTGAGCGAGACCGTCGGGTCCTGCGGCACGAGGCCGACGTCGCGGCCGCGCACCTGCTGCCACTCCTTCTCGGAGAGGTCGCCGACGTCGCGTCCGCCGAGCCGGATGGTCCCGCCGGTTACCGCTCCCCCGCGCGACAGCAGGTGCAGCGCCGCGTGGGCCGTCGTGCTCTTGCCCGACCCGGACTCGCCCACGAGCGCCACGACCTCGCCCGCCCCGACCGTGAGGTCGACGCCGCGGACCGCCGCGTACGAGCCGCCGTCGCGCGTGCGGTAGGCGACCTCGAGCCCGCGGATCTCGAGCGCGGGCACCTCGTCCGACGTCGTGCCGGGACGCTCCTGGGTGGTCGGCGTCGTGGCGGTCATGCGTCCCCTCCGGTCCGTTCCAGGGCCCGCGCGATCCGGTTCGCCGACAGCACGACGGCGACGATCACGAGGCCCGGCATGGTCGTGAGCCACCACGCGGTGGCCAGGTAGTCGCGCCCGCCCGAGACGAGCGACCCCCACTCCGGTGCGGGCGGCGGCGTCCCGTAGCCGAGGAAGCTCAGGGCCGAGATGGCGAGCACGGCGGTCCCGAGCTCGAGCGCGACGAGCGCGAGCACCGGCCCCGTCGAGTTGGGCAGCACGTGGCGCCCGAGCACGCCGTACCAGCGCACCCCCGACGCGCGGGCCGCCTCGACGTACACCGACGTCGAGGTCCGCAGGACCTCGGCCCGCATGACGCGCGCGAACGTCGCGACGCTCGTGATGCCGACGGCGATCGCGACCTTGACCGTCCCGAAGCCGAGCGCCGTGATGATCGCGAGCGAGAGCAGGATGCTCGGGATCGCGAGCAGCACGTCGACGAACCGGCCGACGACGTCGTCCACCCACCCGCGCACGAACCCCGCGAGCAGGCCGAGCAGCGACCCGGCGACGAGCCCGACGGCGACCGCGACGACGGTCGCGCTCAGCGACGCGGACGCGCCGTGGACGACGCGCGCGTACACGTCCCGCCCCAGGTGGTCGGTGCCGAACAGGTGCGCGCCCGACGGCGGCTGCAGCCGGTCCGCGGGCACGCCCGTCAGCGGGTCGTACGCCGTGAAGAGCTGCGGGACGACCGCCCACGCCGTGACGAGCAGGACGACGAGCACGGCGACGACCAGCCCGGGACGCCGCACGGCGTACCGCACCCCGCGGCGCCACCGGCCCAGCGGGCCGGCGCCGCGGACCCGCCCGTACCGGATGATCGCGCGGGCGTCCTCGCGGTCCGCGACCTCGATCTCCTCGGGCGTGCGCACCTCGGGCGCGTCGGCGGGCGCGGCGTCGGGGACGAGCAGGCCCGACGGCGGCGCGTCGGCCACCGCGGGACGGTCCGCGACCCGGGCCTCGTCCCGGAGCACGATGCGCACTCCCGGCCTGGTGCTCATGCGGCCACCGCCTTCTGTCGTGCGTCGATCCGGGGGTCGAGCAGGGGGTAGAGCAGGTCGACCACGAGCGTGACGACCACGAACACGAGCGCCGAGAGGACGACCACCGCCTGCACCACGGGGATGTCCTGCGCGTCCACCGACGTGACCGTGAGCCGCCCGAGGCCCGCGCGCGAGAACACCGTCTCCGTGACGACCGTGCCGCCGAGCAGCCCGCCGACGAGGACCCCGAGCACGGTGAGCGCGGGGATCGCGGCGTTGCGCAGCGCGTGGCCGAAGTGCACGCGCGCCCGGCTCGCGCCCTTCGCGCGCGCCGTCTCGACGTACGGCTCGCCGAGCGTCCCGCGCAGGCTCCGCGCGAGCACCTGCGCGAGCGCGGCGCTCGCCGGCACGGCGAGCGTGATCGCGGGCAGCACGAGGCTGATCGCGCCCTCGTTGCCGATCGCGGGGAACACCGGGAGCTGGAAGGAGAACCACTGGAGGAGCAGCAGGCCCAGCCAGAACGGCGGCAGGGCGACCCCGAGCGGCGGCAGCGACGCGAGCGCATGGCGCAGCCAGGCCGCACGCGGGAACGTGCTCGCGATCGCGATGCCGGCGCCCGCGACGACGGCGAGGACGAGCGCCGCGGCCGTGAGCCGGAGCGTCTCCGGGAGCGCCTGGAGCACGAGCTGGGTCGCGGGCGCGCCCGACGAGTACGACGTCCCGAAGTCGAGCCGCAGCGCGTGCCACAGCGCGTCGGCGTACTGCACGAGCACGGGCCGGTCGAGGCCGTACTGCGCGCGGAGCGCGTCGAGCAGCGCGGGGTCCACCTGGTCCGCCTCGCCCCCGCCGCTCGCCATGAGCGCGGCCGGGTCGCTGGGCAGCAGGTAGAGGACGAAGAACGAGATCGTGAACGCCGCCCAGAGCACGAACAGCCCCTGCCCGGCGCGACGCAGGACGTACCGGCCCATGGTCGGCCTCCTTCCGTGGGGGATGCCCACCTGCCCGACGCCGCGGCGTCGGGCAGGCGGGCCCGGCGGGTCAGCCCTGGGTGACCCAGGCGTCGTAGAAGTCGAGGCGCGACGACGCCTCGAACGTCAGGCCGTGGACCGTGTCGGCCGCCGCGATGGTCGTCGACAGCTCGTAGACCGGGATCGCGTGCCCCTTCTGGACCAGGAGGCGCGACGCCTCCGTGACGAGCTCCTGGCGCTCGGCCGGGTCGGTCGCCGCGGCCGACGCGTCGAGGAGGTCGTCGACCTCCTCCGCGTCGCGCTGGTTGATGTTGCGCGCGTTGGCCGAGAAGATCGTCCGCAGCACGTCCGGGTCGGAGCGCGTGAGGTTGTAGTAGTCGAAGTCGAAGTCGCCGCTCTCCTTGATGGCCTGCGACTCCGCGACGGTCACGTGCTGGAGCTGGAGGTCGACGCCGATCTGCGCGAGCTGCTGCTGGACCAGCTCGAGCGGCTCCGGCACCTGCCAGAACGTCACGGTCGTCGAGAGCTTCTGGCCGTCCTTCTCACGGACGCCGTCGGCGCCCTCGACCCAGCCCGCCTCGTCGAGGATCTTCTTCGCGCCCTCGGGGTCGTAGGCGAGCTCGTCCGCGACGCTCTCGTAGAGCGGCGTCGAGTGCGACAGGACGCTCGTGGCCGGCTCGTCCTGCTCGCTGAGCACGGTGTCCGCGATCTGCTCGCGGTCGATGCCCTGGAGGATCGCCGTCCGCACGGCCTCGTCGCCCGCGAGCGGGCTCGACTCGTTGGGGAAGAGGTTGAACACGACGCCCGGGTTGGCGCGGTACTCGAGCCAGAACCCGTTCCCGTCGAACTGCGGGAGGTCGACGGTCGAGATCGCGGCCGTGGCGTCGATCTGGCCGGAGACCAGGCTGCCGCTGCGCACGCTCGCCTCGGGGATGACCTTGAACGTCACCGTGTCGAGGTATGCCTCGCCCTGGTGGTCGTTGGCCTCCGAGCCCCACGCGTAGCCCGCGACCTTCTCGAGCACGATCTCCTGGTCCTGCGTGTAGGACTTCACGGCGAACGGCCCGGACCCGACGAACTTGCCGGCGCAGCGGTCCTCGACGCTCAGGTCGGCCGACGACGGCGCGAGCAGGCCGAGCGAGAACGTCGAGGTGGCCTGGAGGAACTGGGCGCTCGGCGCCGCGAAGTCGACCGTGAGGGTCTGCGGGTCCGTGACGGTCGTGCCCTCGTAGCCGACGAGGTACTGCGACCCGAGCGACGCCGTCGCGCCGAGCGCGACGATCGCGTCGAAGTTCGTCTTGACCGACTCGGCGTCGATCGGCGTGCCGTCGGCGTAGGTCGCGTCGTCGCGCAGGTGGAACGTGTAGCTCGACGCGTCGTCGTTCACCTCCCAGCTCTCCGCGAGCCACGGCAGGATCTCGCCCGACTCCGGGTCCTGCGCCGTGAGCGACGCGACGGTCTGGCGGGCCGCGGCGATGGCGTCGTTGTTGCCGACCTGCTGCGGGTCGATGCAGTGCGAGTCGACCGTGATCGCGAAGGTCAGGTCGCCGCCTGCCACGGGCTCGCCGGACGGGCTCGGCGACCCGTCGCCGTCTGACGCGCCGGAGCCGCCGCCCGCGCACGCGCTGAGCAGGAGGCCCGTCGCGGCGGCCGCCGCGGCGACGGTCAAGGACCGGCGTCGGTGAGGTGTGGGGATCATGTCGTGCTGCTCTCCTCGTGTGCCGGCTGAGGACCGGCGATCGTCCGGCGCCGGTGGTCGTCCGCGCCGGGCCGAGGGCCGGCGCGGCGGGGGAACCCACCGGGGTGCCGTGCTTACCGCGCGGCGGGAGCCACGCGGTCAGGTCGTTCCCGGAGCACCCCGTCACGTCGAAGGGTTGCTGGTCAGCGAGCCGGGCCTGCGTGCTGACGCTCGTCACCTGGGAGCAGGAAAGACAATCCCGACCGGTTGAGTCAAGTTTCGAGACGGGCGTCCCGCCAGGCGGACGGATGTTTCCGCCGAGACGACGCGAGTCGCGGCCGCCTCACGTGTCACCGCACCGGGGCGGGCGACTCGGGAGGTGGGTGCCACCACGGACCGGGCGCGCTCGGACGCGCGTCGACACAGCCGAGCACTACGCGCCACCGGAGCCGTGGCGATCAAACCCGCCGACCACAGCCCGCACGCGAGAAGCCGAGGAGAGCGAAACTCGTCAGGGACCGTCAGGATCTGATGCGGTGATTCTCGCCGCCACTTCTCCCCTGACCACAAGGAGCCAGTCGCGCAGCGGCATTCCCACAGCCTCAGGATAGATCTCGGCGTGAAGTCGGCCGTTGATCCACTCGGCGACCTGCTCGTCGGAACGGTAGTTGTCCAGGGTGCTGTCGATTTCCTCGACGAGTCCGCCGTACCTGCTGGGGCCGGCCAGATCGAGGAAGCGCGCCAGAGCACCTGCGGCGCTCCCGTAGTCCTCTTCCCAGTCCTGATGGAAGAACGAGCCGAAGAACGCGTCGAGCGAGTAGTGGTTCGTCATGGCGCACCTCACGAATGGGTCGTCGCGCCAGGGAAGGCGGCGTGAATGCGAGAGACGGCGTCGAGACCGGAGACGCGCCGGAGACGCGCCGGAGACGCGCCGGAGACGCGCCGGAGACGCGCCGGAGACGCGACGCTACACCGTAGACCTCGCCCGCAGAGGTGCTCTTGGCCTGCAGCCGAGCCCGCGGCGCAGTCTCCTCCATCATTCACGCCGCTCCGCTCGAGGAAGAGCGAGCCGACCATGGCGTCGAGGATGCCTCGTCAGGCTGCGGTGAACCCCGCCGCGCGACGGGTGTCGGCCGGACTCCACAGGTCGGTCTTCACCTCGGCCTTCACGACCGGGACCACCTCCTCCGCGAACCGGCGCAGGACGTCCTCCTGCTGCGAGGCGGGGATCAGGTGGTTCACCGAGACGGACTGGAGGTCGTGCCCGTAGGAGGCGTGGTAGTCGAGGATCTTCTCCGCGACGCGCTCCGGCGACCCCACGAGCGCGGGTCCCCGCTCGACCGCGTCCTCGACCGTCCGGAAGCTCGGCGCCTTCCCGACGGCGTCCGGCCCGTATCCCCGGCGTGCCGCCGCCGCGACCTGACCCTCGTAGATCGGGCGGTACTGCTCGATCGCCTCCTCCGTCGTGTCCGCGAGGAACAGGCCCCCCGAGCCCGACCCCACGAACCCGTACGCCGGGTCGTGCCCGTGCTCCGCGTACCGCTCGCGGTAGCGGTCGATGAGCACCTGGTAGTTCTCGCGCGGCTGGAGGGCGTTGGCGCTCACGATCGGGTCCCCGTACCGCGCCGCGAGATCGACCGCGAACTGCGACGTCGCCGACCCGTGCCAGATGCGGAACGGCCCCGCGAACGGCCGCGGCAGCGTGGTCGCGTGCTCCAGCGCGTGCCGGTGCCGCCCGGTCCAGCTCACGTCCTCCTCGGACAGCAGCAGCCGCAGGAGCTCGTAGTTCTCCTGGAGGTACTCGTACTGCTTGTCGATGTCCAGCCCGAGCAGCGGGTACTGGAGCACCTCGTTGCCCTTGCCGATGACGATCTCCAGCCGCCCCCGACTGAGCTGGTCCACCGTCGCGAGGTCCTCGGCGACGCGGATCGGGTCGAGCAGCGAGAGCACCGTCACGCCGGTGCTCAGGAGGATGCGCGACGTCCGCGCCGCGACCGCCCCGAGGATCACCGTCGGCGCCGACGACAGCACCTCCCCCGCGTGCCGCTCCCCCACCGCGAACGAGTCGAACCCGAGCTCCTCCGCCAGCACCGCCGTCTCCACGACCCGGTTCAACCGGTCGGACGGCGCGACCGCCTCCCCGGTCACCGGATGGGGCGGGTTGAACACGATGTCGAGTACCTGGAAACGCACGGTCCTGCTCCTTGCTGTCGTCGTTCGTGGTCGGGCGGGCGCGCCACCGAGATCGGCAGCACCTGTCGAGGTCGGCAGGTGCACGTGCCGACCTCGGCCGGGGCTGCCGATCTCGTCCTTCTCTGCCGATCTCGGTCGCGGACCGTCAGGCCGCGGCGGCCTCCGCGGTGGCGGCGTCGCGCTTCGCGACCTCCTCGCGGACGATCGGGATGACGTAGCGGCCGAAGTCGACCGCGTCGTCGAGCAGGTCGTAGCCGCGGGCGGAGACGACGCGGACGCCGAGGTCGTAGTACGCCAGGAGCGCCTCCGCGACCTGCTCGGGCGTGCCGACGAGCGCGTTGGAGTTGCCGGCGCCGCCGGTGGCCTTCGCGGTCGCGGTCCACAGCGCGGTGTCGAAACGCTCGCCCTGGGCGGCGATCTCGAGGAGTCGCTGCGACCCGGCGTTCTCAGGCCTGTCGATCGGGTGCCGACGGCTGAGCTGCCCGCCCGCGGCCGCCTTGCGCGCCTCGATCCGGTCGAGGACGCGGTGCGCCTTCTCCCAGGCGAGCTCCTCGGTCGGCGCGACGATCGGCCGGAACGCGGCGTGGATGCGGGGCGGCGTCGCGCGGCCCGCGGCGGTGGCCTCGGCGTGGACGCGCGCGATCTGCTCCGCGGTGCGGTCGAGCGGCTCGCCCCAGACGGCGTAGATGTCGGCCTCGGCCGCGCCGACACGGAACGCGGCGTCGGACGACCCGCCGAACGAGATGGTCGGCGTGCGACCCTCGAACGGCTTGGCGTCGAGCACGAAGTCGTCGAAGTCGTAGAACGAGCCGTGGTGGTCGAACGGCTCGGCGCTCGCCCACGCGTGCTTGACGATCTGGATGTACTCGTGGGTGCGCGCGTACCGCTCGTCCTTGGTCAGCGTGTCGCCCTCACGACCCTGCTCGTGGTCGTTGCCGCCCGTGATGAAGTGGACGGACAGCCGCCCGCCGGAGAGCTGGTCGAGCGTGGCGAACGTCTTGGCGGCGTACGTCGGGTAGGACACGTTGGGCCGGTGCGCGAGGAGCAGCTCGATCGAGTCGAGGCGCGCCGCGGTGTACGCGGCGAGGGCGGCGGGCTCGGGGCCGGAGGAGCCGTAGGCGAAGAGCACGCGCGTCCAGCCGTTGTCCTCGTGCGCGCGGACGATGCGCTCGAGGTAGGCGGGGTCGAACGCGGCGGTCGTGCGCTCGGTGGTCTCCGACGCGTCGTTGGTCGTGGCGATGCCGAGGAACTCGACGGGCATGAGGGTCTCCGTAGGTGTGGGTGCGGGTGGTGCGCGGTGCGGGTCGGGCGCCGGCTCAGGGCCGGGCGGACGCCGTCGGGTCCTCGGACGCCGTCGGCTCCGGAGTCGTCGCAGGCGCCTCGACCGGGTCGGACGCCGGGAGGCCGGCGTCCTTCCAGGCCGGGAAGCCGCCGTCGACGTGCGAGACGTTCGTGTACCCGCGCTCGGCGAGCGCCGCGGCGACGGGGCCGGAGCCGTTCGGCGACCCGCACACGACGACGACGGGCGTGTCGAGCGAGATCGCCGGGTTGTCGGCGGGGCCGAACAGCGCGTCGAGGTCGTGGCGGTCGGCGAGCGTCGCGCCGGGGATCTCGCCGTGCGACGCGCGGCCGCCGGCCGAACGCACGTCGATCAGCAGCGCGCCGTCGGCGACCCTGGCCGCGGCGTCGCTCGCGGTCTCGAGGGGCGGGGTGGTCGTCATGGGTCTTCTCCTTCGAGGGATCGTCGCGAGATCGACCCGCACGTCCGAGATCGACCTCAGGAGGTCGACCTGGCGACGCGCAGGTCGATCTCGCGTCAGGGGGTGGCGGCGAGCGCCGGTGCGACGTCGGTGGCTGCGGGTGTCGCCGCGGCGTCGGGAGCAGGGTCCGCCGCGAACCAGTGCTCGGCGAGCAGCTCGAACGAGCGGCGCGCGTCGTCGGCGTCGTGGGTCGCGGTGGTGACGAGCAGCTCGTCGGCGCCGGTCGCGCGGCGCAGCGTCTCGAGCCGCTGCACGACCGTCCCCGGGTCGCCGACGATCCGCGTGTCGACGCGGTCCGCGACGAGCGCGCGCTCGGCCTGGGGCCGCTCCTCCCACGCGGGCGACGTGCCCGGTTCCGGGTAGGCGATCGCGCCGTCGGCGCCGCTGCGGATGGACAGGACCCAGTCGGCGAACGGCGTCGCGAGCTCGCGAGCGCGCTCGATCGTGTCGGCGACGAGCACGTCGGCGGACACGACGACGTACGGCTCGTCGAGCACGCCCGGGCGGAACGCCTCGCGGTAGGCGGCGACGGTGTCGATCGTCGCCGACGGCGCCACGTGGTAGTTCGCGGCGATCGGCAGCCCGAGCTCGCCCGCGACGCGCGCGCTCTCACCAGGGCTCGACGCGAGGACCCACAGGTCCCAGTCGGCGCCCTCGACGGGCGGGCTCACGTACGGCGTCCCGTGCTCGTCGCGGTACGTCCCGGCACGCAGGCCGAGCACGAGGTCGAGCTCGTCGCGAAAGCTGACCGGCGTGCGCGAGGCGCCGACGATCCGCTTCTGGGCGAGGATCCGCTCGCGCAGGACGGAGTCGTTGACGTCCGACGGCGGCGCTCCCGGGACGTAGAGCCCCTCCACGACCCGGGGACCGGTCGCGGCGGACCGCACCGCGCGCACCGGACCCTGCGTGCCCGTCCCGCCCTTCGGCGGCGTGAACGCCCGCCCCAGCCCGAGGTCGACCCGGCCGGGGTGCAGCGCGGCGATCGTCCCGAACTGCTCGGCGGCGACGAGCGGGCTCGTCGTGCTCAGCAGCACGGCACCGCTGCCGACGCGGATGCGCTCGGTCCGGGCCGCGACGGCGGCGGCGAGCACGGCGGGCGACGCCGAGCCGACGCCGGGTGACAGGTGGTGCTCGGCGTACCAGACGCGGTGGTAGCCGAGCCGGTCGAGGTCGCGCGCGAGCCCGACGGCGCGGCGCACCGCGTCCTGGCCCGTCGCCCCCTCGGGGACGATCGCGAGGTCGAGCACGGACAGCGGGACGCGGCCGGACGCCGGTCGCGGCCCGCCGGGGGCGGCGGTCTGGTGCGGGTGCTGGTGGGACATGGCTTCCTCTGGTGGGGTGCGGTGGCTCGGGGCGACGCGGTCGCGTGCGGGGTCGCCGGCTACTTGGACGGGAACCCGAGCGCGGCGAGCGTGGGTCGCAGGTGGGCGCGCCCGCGGAGGGCACCGGGGACGCGCAGGCGGTCGACGACACGGTCGTGCCAGCCGCCGTCGAGCCCCTCCTCGCGGTAGAAGGGCGCGATGCGCTCCTCGTACGCCGCGACGTGCTGCTCCTGGTCGGCGGCGCGGTAGCGCTCGGCGTGCAGGACGGCGGCCTGCGGCAGCCGCGGCTTGACCCGTTCGCCGCCCGCGGGGTCGGGGTGCCCGACGACGAGCCCGACGACCGCGACGACGCCCTCGGGCAGGCCGAGCTCCGCCGCGACCTGCGCGGGGTGGTTGCGCAGCGCGCCGATGAAGACGGTGCCGAGGCCGAGGGACTCGGCCGCGACGACGGCGTTCTGCGCGGCGAGCGCGGCGTCGAGGAACGCCACGACCGTCGTCTCGAGGTAGTCGGTGGCCTCGAGCCGGACGCCCTGGCGCTCGCCGAGGGCGCGCGCCCGCGCGACGTCCGCGAGCCACACGAGCAGCAGCGGCGCGGTGCGGATGTGCTCCTGGTCGCCGGCGAGCGCCGCGAGCCGGTCCTTGCGCGCGGCGTCGGTGACGGCGACGACGCTCCAGAGCTGGAGGTTCGACGACGTCGGCGCGGACTGCGCCGCGGCGACGAGCGTCGGGACGACGTGGTCGGCCAGCGTGTCGGTCAGGTAGCGGCGCACCGTCCGGTGACCGAGCTGCGTCGCGAGGACGGTGCCGGGCAGGTCCACGACGGGCGCCAGTCCCTCGGTCGCTCCCGGCGCGACGTCCTCGGCGGAGCCGGGGTCCACGCCGTACCGCGCCGCGAGCGCAGCGCGGGGGCCGTCGGTGTCGTGGGGCGGCGTGGGGAGCGGCGTGGGGTCCGCGGACGGAGCCGGAGCGTCCGCGGCGGCAGGTGCGGGAGCGATCGTCACGAGGCGGTCCTCTCGGGGAGTGCGGCGAGGCGGGCGAGCGCGAACCGGTCGGCTGCGGGGAGGTCCTCGGGGGTGGTCGCGAGGTCGGCGAGCACGCGGCCGACCGCGGGGGCGAACTTGAAGCCGTGGCCGGAGAACCCGGCGCCGACGACGACCGCGCCGCGCCGGTCGAGCACGAAGTCGTGGTCCGGCGTGGTCGTGTACGTGCAGCTCACGGGGACGTAGGCGTCGGGGTCGAGGCCGGGCAGCCAGGTGCGCACGTAGTCGCGCAGCGCGGCGAGCTGGCCCGGCTCGGGCCGGTAGGAACGCCGGTCGGGGTCGACGACGGGGCCGACCCCGTGGAAGCCGACCTTGACGCCCTCGCCCGGGGTCGCGAGGCCGTAGACGCCGCTCGGCCAGGCGGTGCCGGGACCGACGTCGTGCGTGAACGCGGGCCACCCCTGCGGGGACGCGCCCGCGGCGAGCGCGAAGTGCGCCGGCTGCTCCTGGGTCACGACGAGCGGGAGCTCCTGCCCCAGCAGCCCGCCGGTCGGGCCGCCGAGCAGGCCGGCGCTCCACGCCCCGACCGTCACGACGACGACCCGCGCGACGACGTCGCCGCCGTCGGTGACGACGCGCACGCCCTCCGGGACGCGCTCGACGTGCCGCACGGCGACCTCGTGCCGGACGTCGGCGCCCCGGGCGGCCGCGGCACCCTGGAGCGCCGCGACGGCGCGGTCGGCGTGCAGCCGCCCGGCCGTCGAGACCTCGTGCAGCACCCGGCCCTCGAACCGCAGTCCCGGCCACCGCTCGGCCGCGGCCGCGGGGTCGAGCCACTCGTGCTCGATCCCGCGGGCCGCGAACGCCGCGCCGATCGCGTCGGCACGGCGCTCGGCCGCGCCGTCGCGCCGCCCGTGGCTCACGCCACCGGTCACGTCGAGGAGCTCGGTGCCGGTCTCCGCCTCGACCTCGCGCCACAGGCCGAGCGCCTCCTGCGCGAGGTCGAGGTACTCGGGCTCGGCGTACGTCGTGCGGTAGATGCGCGACGTCCCGTGCGAGGCGCCGTGCGCGTGCCCGGGCGCGAAGCGCTCGAGCAGCACCACGTCGCGCCCGCGCCGGGCGAGCTGCCACGCCGCGGCCGAGCCCATGACGCCGCCCCCGACCACGAGGTGGTCGACGTGCTGGGTGCTGGTGGTCATGCGCGGGTCACTCCGTCTTCGGCAGGCCGGGCGGGTTGGTCTGCGACTCCTCGACGGCCTCGGACTCCAGGCCCCACCGCTGGAGCACCTCGAGGTACGTGCCGTCCTCGATGGCGTGGTTGATCGCGGCGGTGATGGCCGGGGCCGCCTCGTTGCCCTTCTTCGTGGCGACGGCGATCTGCGCCGTGTCGGGCCAGCCGCCGTTGAGCGTGCCGACGACCGTGAAGTCCTGCGGGGAGATCGCCGCCTGGTACGCGAGCGACGCGTTGGGGCCGACGTACGTCTCGATGCGCCCGGACTGGAGCGCGAGCAGGACGTCGGAGAACTGCTCGTAGTACTCGGGGCCCTGGATGGGCTCGAGGCCGTCCTCCTGGTTGAGGCGGTCCCACTCGAGCACGATCTTCTCCTGGTTGGTCCCGGAGCCGACGGCGACGACCTTGCCCGCGATGTCCTCGCGCTTCGTGATCGACGTGATGTCGGAGTCGGCGCCGACGAGCCAGCCGAGCTCGTCGTTGCGGTACGTGGAGAAGTCGATGGTCTCCTTGCGCTCCTCCGTCACGGTGACGTTGGAGATCACGGCGTCGACGTCGCCCGAGCCGAGAGCCAGCGGCCAGTCGGCCCAGGCCTTGACCTCGAGGCGCAGGTCCTTGCCGAGCGCGTCGGCGACGAGCTGCGCGATGTCGGTCTCGTTGCCGATGGGCGTCTCGTCGTCGTCGGCGAGGAAGCCGAGCGGCGGCGCGGAGCCGGCGAAGATCGCGACGACGATCTCGTCCTTGTCCTTCCAGGCGTCCGGCAGGAGCGCGACCGCCTCGGCCGACTCGGTGGTGCGGATGCGGTCCTGGTCCGGGCTCGTGCTCACGTCGAGGGCGTCCGAGACGGACGTCGTGCTCTCCTCGGTGGCCGTGTCCTCCTCCGCGGCGGCCGGGGCCTCGGTGCTCACCCCGGAGCAGGCCGCGAGCGCCAGCAGGGGCACGACGGCGAGGGCGGCGAGCGCGCGGGGGGCGCGGGCGCGGGTGGTCGTTGCGGTCACGGGTGTCCTACCTCTCGGGTGGTGCGTCGGGCGACGCAGGGAGTGCGGGTGTGCGGGACGGCCGGACGGCCGGTCGCGGGTGACGACGTCGGGAAGCGGTGGCGGGGCGGTGCGTGGGGCGACGGGTCGGGAACCCGGTTCGCGGCGGGTCAGAGGACCTTCTGGAGGAAGGCCCGGGTGCGTTCGTGGCGCGGGTGGTCGAGCACCTCGGCGGGGGTGCCCTGCTCCACGACGACGCCGTCGTCCATGAACACGACGGTGTCGGCGACCTCGCGGGCGAAGCCGATCTCGTGCGTGACGACGACGAGCGTCGTGCCGGTGCTCGCGACGTCCTTGATGACCTCGAGCACCTCCCCGACGAGCTCGGGGTCGAGCGCCGAGGTCGGCTCGTCGAACAGGAGCACCTTGGGCCGCAGCGCGAGCGCACGGGCGATGGCGACGCGCTGCTGCTGCCCGCCGGAGAGCTGGCGCGGCCGGGCGTCGGCCTTGTCCGCGAGCCCGACGCGCTCGAGCAGCGCGCGGGCCTCGGGCTCGACGTCCTCGCGACGGCGGCGCTGCGCCGAGACCGGCGCCTCGACGACGTTCTCGAGCGCGGTGAGGTGCGGGAAGAGGTTGAAGCTCTGGAAGACGAACCCGATCTGGGTGCGCTGGCCGAGGATCTCGCGCTCCTTCAGCTCACGCAGGGTGTTGCCCTTGCGGCGGTACCCGATGAGCTCGCCGTCGAGCGAGATGAACCCCTTGTCGACCTTCTCCAGATGGTTGATCGCGCGCAGCAGCGTCGACTTGCCCGACCCGGACGGGCCGAGCACGACCGTCACGGACCCGGGCGGCACGGTGAGCGACACGTCGCGCAGCACCTCGAGCGTGCCGAAGCTCTTGTGGACGCCGTGGATCTCGACGAGCCCGGCGGTCGCGACGTCGGGGGTGGCGGCGACGGCGCTCATGCCGCACCTCCCGCCGTGCGCGCGGTGCGGGTCAGCACGCCCACGCGGGCACGGGCCGCGTACGCGGGCGGGACGGAGTCGGGCACCGGCCGGCCGGAGAGCCGCGACGCCCAGACCAGGACGGTCCAGCGGGCTTTCTGGAGCGGCGTCGGCGGCAGCGTGCGGACCGCGCCCTTCGCGTAGTGCCGCTCGACGTAGTACTGGACGACCGTGATGAGCGTCGTCAGCACGAGGTACCAGATCGACGCGACGATGAGCAGCGGCACGACGCGGCCGTTGCGGCCGTAGATGACGCTGACGATGTAGAACAGCTCGCCGTACGCGAGGACGTAGACGATCGACGTGCCCTTGAGGAGCCCGATCACCTCGTTGACGGCCGTCGGGATGATGGAGCGCATCGCCTGCGGCAGGATGATGCGGCTCACCTGGCGCCGCTTGGGTATGCCGAGCGACGCGGCCGCCTCCTGCTGCCCCTGGTCCACCGAGAGGATCCCGGCGCGCACGATCTCCGCCGAGTACGCGGCCTGCGAGAGCCCGAGGCCGAGGATCGCGGCCCAGAACTTGTCGATCACGGACAGCGTGTCGAAGTACAGGAACTCCGGCCCGAAGGGGATGCCGACGCTGAGGTACGGGTACAGGTACGCGAGGTTGTACCAGAGCAGGAGCTGGAGCAGCAGCGGCACGGACCGGAACACCCACGTGTACGTCCACGACACCGACTGCAGGAGCGGCGAGCGCGACAGCCGCATGAGCGCGAGGACCGTGCCGAGCGCGAACCCGACGACCGACGCGACGAGCGTGAGCCGGATCGTCGCCCACGCGCCCTCGAGGATCGAGGGCCAGGTGAGGTACTGCGCGACGACGCCCCACTCCCAGCGGTCGTTCGTCACGAGCGAGCTGACGACCATGGCGAGCAGCACGGCCACGCCGGCCGTCGCGGCCCAGCGGCCCGGGTGCCGCGCGGGGACGATGCGCAGGCTCTCCAGCGGCAGCGCGTCCTCGACACCGCCGCGCCGGTCGGCGGGGTGCCGGCCCGACGGCGGCGCGAGCTGCCGGGACTCGTCCTGCGGGAGCGACACGGTGCTCATGGCGCGACCTCCAACCACTTCTCGAAGGCGAGCGGGCCGATCTCCTCGGGATCGGTCCCGGTGTCGAAGAGGGGCGTGTAGCCCGTCGCGAGGTACAGGCCGGCGGCCTCGGGCTGCCGCGGACCGGTCGTCAGGTAGAGACGCCGGTACCCGCGCTCGACCGCTCGGCGCTCCAGCTCCGCCAGCACGACGCGCGCCAGGCCCTGGCGCCGGTGCGCGGAGTGCGTCCAGATCCGCTTGAGCTCGGCGGTCCGCACGGCGGGCGTCCCGTCGCTGCGCCGCGCGGACTGCCGGGCGAGGCGTGCCGGGTCGCCGAGCTCGGGCTCGGTCCGACGGCGGAACGCACCGCCCGCGACCGGCTCGCCGTCCTCCAGCACCAGCACGAGCTCGCCGTGCGGCGCCGCGAAGTCCTGCGCGGGGTAGTGCTCCATCTCGGCGCGGAGCTCGTCCGCGGTCAGCACGCGCTGGTAGCGCGTCCAGTACTCCTGGGACAGCTCGTCGAGGAGCGGCCGCACGAGCGGGTCGTGCATCGCGACGGACCGGACCTCGCGCGTTCCCCGCCCGGCGGGGCGCGCGGCGACCGCGGTCACCGGGGCGCCCTCTCGCCCGCGGTGACGGCGAACGGCACGTGGTTGCCCTCGACCGGCGCCGGGCACGTCCCGAAGTCGCTGAACGCGTACGGCAGGTTGATCGCCCGGTTGAGGTCGAGCCGCACGCGCCCCTCGGCGCCCGGCGCCACGTCGGCGTCCACCCACAGGACGCGCCAGGGCGCGACGTCGTCCGCCTCGTCGCTGAACAGCAGCGTCACCGCGCCGCCGGCCTTGCCCGTGAGGTGGAGCGTCGCACGGTGGACGACGCCGTCGCGCTCGACGACGAGGTCGACCTCGCCGACCGTGCTCACGTGGTGCACGAGCCCGGGGCGCGCGGCACCGACGACGACGGGCCGCGGCGCGTCGTACCAGCGCGCCGCCGCGTCCACGACCCAGGCGGGGTCGTACGCGAAGGACGGGACGCCGTCGAACGCGATCCGGGCGGGGGCGAGCGGGTCGCGGAGGCGGACCGCGTACCGGCCCGTGCGGCGCACGACCTCGACGGCGACCTCACGCGTCTCGTCCGGTCCGTCGTGCTCACCGCTCCGCGCGCTCGCCGGACCGGTCCCGGACTCCCGGCCCTCCGGCAGGTACGTCCCCGCGACCGACGACCCGCCCTCGGGGACGACGACCGTCGTGACGGCCACGCCCGCCGTCGTGCGCACGGCGCCGTCCGTGCCCGCGCGGTGGTGCGCGCCGTCGGCGTCGGCCCACCAGAGGCCGGGCACGCCGGGCAGCGCGGCGGGCTCGGTCGGCAGCCAGTGGTAGGCGACGAGGCTCAGCCAGCCGTGCGGCGGGCGCAGCGCCTCCTCCCGCTCGGCGTGCCAGCCGGCCCACGCCGTGGCGTCGGGCGACGGGGTCGACGCGGCGACGACGGGCGTGCCGGTGGTGGGCGCGGTGGCCGCGGCGCCCGTGGCGGTCGGCGTGCTCGTGCTCATGGGTCCTCCGAGGTCGGTGCGGTGCAGGTCTGCGGGACTGGTGCGGGTCGGGCTGCGGTCAGCCGACGAGCTCGGCCGAGGCCGGCTCGGGGTCGGCGACCTCTCGCGCAGTGCTGGGCCGGCCGAGGCCGAGGTGCTCGCGCAGGGTCGTGCCCTCGTACTCCGTGCGGAACGAGCCGCGCTCCTGGAGCAGGGGGACGACCTGGTCGAGCACGTCGTCGAGACCGCCCGGCGTGAGGTGCGGGACGAGGATGAAGCCGTCGGACGCGTCCTCCTGGACGTGGCGGTCGATGTCGTCCGCGACCTGCTGCGGGGTGCCGACGAACCCGCCGCGCGACGTCACCTGGATGACGAGCTCGCGGATCGACCAGCCGTTCGCCTCCGCCTGCTCGCGCCACGCCGCGGCGACCGCCGCCGGGTCCTTCGCGTGCCGCACGCGTCCGCGCGTGATCGACAGGTTGTCCGTGTCGGGCTCGACGTCGGGCAGCGGCCCCTCGGGGTCGTACGCCTCGAGGTCGCGGCCCCAGACCTGCTCGAGGAACGCGATCGCCGTCGGGCCCGAGACCTGCTGGAGCCGGATCTCCCGCGCGCGCTCCTCCGCCTCGGCGGGCGTGTCGCCCAGCACGACGACGGTCGCGGGCAGGATCTTCAGGGAGTCGCGCTCGCGCCCGTGGGCCGCGAGGCGCCCCTTGACGTCCTCGTAGAACGCGCGACCGGCGTCGAACGTCGAGTGCGCGGAGAACACGACGTCGGCGGTCCGGGCGGCGAAGTCCCGGCCGTCGGCGGAGTCGCCGGCCTGGAACAGGACGGGGTGGCCCTGCGGCCCGCGCGGCGTCTCGAACAGCCCGACGACGTCCGCGTACGACCCGTGGTGAGCGACCGGCCGCACCGACCCGGGGCGCAGGAACTCGCCCGCGATCCGGTCGGCCAGCACCGCGTCGTCGTCCCACGAGTCCCACAGGGCGCGCGCGACCTCGACGACCTCGGCCGCCCGCGCGTAACGCTCCGGGTACGGGAGGTAGCCGCCGCGGCGGAAGTTGGCGCCCGTGAAGGCGTCGGGGCTCGTCACGAGGTTCCACGCCGCGCGGCCCTCGGAGAGCAGGTCGAGCGTCGCGAACTGCTTCGCGAGCTCCCACGGCTCGTTGAACGTCGTGTTGATCGTGCCCGCGAGGCCGAGGCGGTCCGTGACGGCCGCGAGCGCGGCGAGGACGGGCAAGGTGTCGGGTCGACCCACGACGTCGAGGTCGTGGATGCGGCCCTTGTGCTCGCGCAGGCGCAGGCCCTCGGCGAGGAAGAAGAAGTCGAGCTTCGCGTCCTCGGCGCGGCGGGCGAGGTGCTCGAACGAGGCGAAGTCGATCTGGCTGCGCGAGCGGGGGTCGCTCCAGACGGTGGTGTTGTTGACGCCCGGGAAGTGGGCGCCGAGGTGGATCTGCTTGCGGGGGCGCGTGCTCATGTCGTCGTTCCGTCCGGGTTCAGGCGATCGCCGCGTAGCGGTTGGCGGGGAGCGGGAGGCCGAGCGTGTCGCGCAGCGTCGTCCCGGGGTAGGCCGTGCGGAACAGGCCGGCCCCCTGGAGGAGCGGCACGACGCCGTCGACGATCGCGTCGAGGTCGGTGCTCAGGGACGACGGCCGCAGGAGGAACCCGTCGGCTGCGCCGTCGTGCGCCCACTCCTCGACCGTGACGGCGAGGTCGCGCGCCGTGCCGACGTGCGTGAGCGAGTCGGTGTCCCACGAGACGCCCTCGAGGTCCTCGAGCAGGTCGAGGCGGGCCTGGGCGCTCGCGCGGGTGTCGCCGATGACGACGTAGGCGTCGACGAGGACCCGGAGCGTGTCGGGGTCGCGCCCGGCGTCCGCGGCGGCGTCGCGCACCTGCGTCCGCAGGGCGACGGCCTCGTCGCGGGTCGCGGCGCGAACCCGGACGACGTCGGCCCGGCGGGCCGCGAGGTCGAGCGAGGCGGGCGTGTCCGCGCGGACGACGACGGGCGGCTGGCCCTGTGGTGGCCGCGGCGTGATGGACGGCCCCTTGACGGCGAACCGGATGCCCTCGTGGTCGACGTAGTGGAGCTTCTCGCGGTCCACGAACCGGCCCGTCGCGACGTCGCGGATCTCGGCGTCGTCCTCCCACGAGTCCCACAGGCGCGTGACGACCTCCACGGCCTCGTCCGCCTCGGCGACGGCGTCGCGCTCGTCCTGCGCGCCCTTGCGACCGAACGCGGCGGCCTCGGCCGGCGTCGTCGACCACCCGACCTGCCACCCCGCGCGCCCGGAGCTCACGTGGTCGATCGTCGCGATCGCCTTGGACACGTGGAACGGCTCGGTGTGCGTGGTCGTCACGGTCGGGACGAGACCGATGCCCGCACTGCGGGGCGCGAGGCGGGACGCGACGAGCGCGGCGTCGAGCCGGCCCCGCACGGACCCGTTGCGGCCGGGCTGGAGCGTGAACGCGTCGTCGAGCGAGACGAGGTCGAGCAGGCCGCGCTGGGCGGTGGCGACGAGCTCGACGAGGCGCTTGGCGTCGAAGAGCCGCTGGGCCTGGGAGCCCACGGTCCGCCAGGCGGCGGGGTGCGCGCCGGCGTCGGTGAGGTCGACACCGAGGTGGAGGGTACGGGCGGGGCGGGGGTCGGACATCGCGAGGATCCGTTCTCAGTTGAGCCGACGGCGCGCTCAGGGCGCGGCGGGGTGCCGGAAGGTGGGCAGGGCGGTCCGGCCGCGCGCGGCGGCAGGACGGGGCTGGGGAAGCCGGGAGGGACCCGGACCGCGCGCGGGGTGGCGCGGGGTGTCAGAGGCGGGTCGTCGTCAGCGACAACAGGCGACGCGCGCGGGACCCGCGGTCCCGAGGGCGCGGGCGCCAGGGCGGCCCGCGAGCGGACAGGGGCACGTCGACGCGTGCGCGGCGCTCACCGCGGTGCTCGACATTCGCCGGTCCATCGTCCGTCTCCTTCGTGCCCGTCGCCGGGCTCCGCGTCGTTGCCCCGTGCCGCGCGGTGTCCGCGCGACGCAGGGCCTGGTCCTCACCCGGGGCACCCCACCGCGCGGGAGGGTTGCCGTCCGACGAGCCGGGGCTTGGCGTCGGAGCTCATGACCATGTCCTGTGACCGGGGTACGTCGACCTCGGTTGCGCGGGAACTTACGAGCGCCCACCGCGGGGTGTCAACGCACCGAGGAGACCTTCCCACATACTGGACTTGATCGGTCAACTTTCAGTCGTCCGGGGCGCTGTTTGCACTGAGTGCATCGATGCACTTAGTGTCAAGAGGTGCCTCATCTCTCCGCGCCCGAGCCGGCGGACGCGCCCGTGACCGACCCGACCCCGGGCTCACCGACGGGCTCTGCGGCAAGCTTCCCGACCAGCCCCGCGACCGATCGCCGCGCCGCGCTGCGCGCGCGGCACCGCCGCGCGATCGTCGATGCCGCCGCGTCGCTCATGGAGGAGAACGGGGGCGCCCGGTTCACGGTCGACGAGCTGGCCGCACGGGCCGACGTCGCGCGGCGCACGATCTTCAACCACTTCGCGTCGCTCGACGACGTGGTGGTCGAGGTGTGCGAGGACGTGCTGGGCACGGTGGTCGAGGCGCTCGGGGCGAGCGCGGCCGACCCCGGTACCGACCGCACGACCCCGCTCGACGACGTCACCGCGGCGCTCCGCAGCACCGACCTCGTCGGCCCCATGGCCTACCTCACGCGCGCCCTCGGCGGCACCGCGACCGAGCCCACCCCGCGCGTCACGACGATGGTCGTGCGCACGTTCACCCACCTCGCCGAGCGCCTGGTCGCCGAGACCACGCGGCGGCACCCCGACGTCGACCCGCTCGAGATCGAGATGCTCGTCGGCGCGCTCATGGCCGGGGTCCTGGTGATCCAGCGACGCTGGTGGGCCGCGACCGGCGCCGCCGACGACGACGCCTCGCGCCGCGTGTGGGCCGACCTCCTCGACCGCCTCGTCGACCGCGTGCGCGCGGGCTGGGCGAGCCCCGCCTGACGCTGCCACCCCGCCCGGCCACCCGGCCGTCGGCACCGACCACCCCACCCGGACCGCCTCCCGGACCACCCCGGACTCCCACCCGAAGGATCCTCATGGCTGAACTCCTCTACCGCCTCGGGCGCGCGTGCGCGCGCCGCGCGCGGACCGTCCTCGCCGCGTGGCTCGCGGTGCTCGTGCTGGCCGGGGCGGCTTTCGTCGCGTTCGGCGGCACGCTCGCGAGCAGCTTCTCCATCCCCGGCACGCCGACCGCCGAGGTCACCGAGCGCCTCCAGACGGCGCTCCCGGAGGCCTCGGGCGGGAGCGGCACCATCGTCTTCGCCACGGAGGACGGCTCCGCGTTCACGCCCGAGCAGGAGGCGGCGATCTCCGACCGGCTCGCCGCGGCCGAGGAGGTCGACGGCGTCGAGACGGCCGTCGACCCGTTCGCGACGCAGACCGAGCTCGCGGACCAGCGCCAGCAGGTCGAGGACGGCCGGACCCAGATCGAGGCCGGGCGCGCGCAGATCGAGGACGGACGCACGCAGCTCGCCGCGGGCCAGGAGCAGCTCGACGCCGCGCGGGCCCAGCTCGACGAGGGCCAGACCCAGCTCGACGCGGCACGCGCGCAGGCGCAGGCCGCGGGCGCGCTCGACCAGGTCGCACCGCAGCTCGACGCCCAGCAGGCGGAGCTCGACGCCGGGCGTGCCGAGCTCGACGCCCAGGCCGCGGCGCTGGACAAGCAGGTGACCGCGCTGGAGGACCAGAGCACGACGCTCGAGGAGCAGTCCGCCCAGCTCGAGGCCTCCGCGCCGTTGCTCGAGATGGCGTCGGAGATCCGCATGGTCTCCGAGGACGGGAGCGCCGCCGTCGCGAGCGTCGCGTTCACCGAGCCGAACATGAGCATCGAGCAGCAGACCAAGGACGACCTCGTCGCGGTCTTCACCGACGACCCGGTCGAGGGCGTCCAGACGGACTTCTCGTCCGACATCACGCAGGGCGTCCCCCAGGTCTTCGGCGTGGGCGAGGCGATCGGCCTCGTCGTCGCGGCGATCGTGCTGGTCGTCATGCTCGGCACGCTCGTCGGCGCCGGGCTGCCGATCCTCACCGCGCTCATCGGGGTCGGGATCGGCGCGCTCGCCGCGATGTCGCTCTCCGGCGTCGTCGAGATGTCGTCGGTGACCCCCGTGCTCGGCCTCATGCTCGGGCTCGCGGTCGGGATCGACTACTCGCTGTTCATCGTCAACCGGCACCGCCGCCAGCTCAAGCAGGGTGACGACGTGCAGGAGTCGATCGCGCTCGCGAACGGCACGTCGGGCAACGCCGTCGTGTTCGCCGGCGCCACGGTGCTCATCGCGCTCCTCGCGCTCAACGTCACCGGCATCCCGTTCCTCGGCCTCATGGGGACCGTCGGCGCGCTGTGCGTCGCGATCGCCGTGCTCATCGCCGTCACCCTCACGCCCGCCCTGCTGAGCATGATCGGGACGCGCATCCTCAGCCGTCGCGAGCGCGCCGCGCTCGCCGGGACCGAGGCCGCCGAGGCCTCGGGCGGGACGGGCGCCACGACCGACACCGCGACGTCGGGCCCGGTCGCCCCGGACGGGACGAAGCCCGTGCGTCCCATGTCGACGCTGCGCGCGGTGGGCACGGCGACCCTCGCCGTCGTGGCGCTCGGGGTGATCGCGCTCCCCGCGCTGGACCTGCGGACCAACCTGCCCGACGGGTCGTCGGAGGCGCACGACTCCACGCAGTACCGCGCGTACTCGACGATCGCCGAGCAGTTCGGCGAGGGCACGAACGGCCCGCTGCTCGTCGTCGCCGACCTCCCGGGCGAGCCCACCGAGGCCGAGGCGCTGGAGTACCAGGTGAACGTCGCAGAGGAGCTCGGCGCGCTCGACGACGTCGTCGCGGTCGCCCCGATCGGGACGTCCGAGGACCGTACGGTCGCGGCGTTCCAGGTCATCCCGGCCGAGGGCCCGACGAGCGAGTCGACCGAAGAGCTCGTGCACGCGCTGCGCGCCCTCGAACCGCTCGACGGCGAGGTCACGCTCGGCGTCGCCGGCTCGGCCAGCGGCAACATCGACATCTCCGACAAGCTCGCGCAGGCGCTGCCGATCTACCTCGCGGTCGTCGTCGGGCTGTCGCTCGTCATCCTCGTCCTCGTGTTCCGGTCGGTCTTCGTGCCAGTCGTCGCGACGCTCGGGTTCATCCTGTCGTACTTCGCCGCGCTCGGCGGGGTCGTCGCGATCTACCAGTGGGGCTGGCTCTCGGGGGTGTTCGGCGTCGAGACGCCGGGCCCGATCCTCAACTTCCTGCCCACGATCCTCGTCGGCATCCTGTTCGGCCTCGCGATGGACTACCAGCTCTTCCTCGGCTCGGGGATGCGCGAGGCGTACGCGCACGGCGCCCCCGCGCGCGTCGCGATCGTGCAGGGCGTCCGAGCGGGCCGGGCCGTGGTGACCGCCGCGGCGATCATCATGATCTCCGTCTTCGGCGGGTTCGTCTTCTCGCACAGCGCGATGATCCGGCCCATCGGGTTCGCGCTCGCGTTCGGCGTGCTGGTCGACGCGTTCGTCGTGCGCATGCTGCTCGTCCCGGCGCTCATGCACCTCGTGGGCGACAAGGCGTGGTGGCTCCCCCGCTGGCTCGACCGCGTCCTGCCCGACGTCGACGTCGAGGGCGCCGCCCTCGAGCGCCGCCACCCGCACCACGAGACCCCCGTCGATTCCCCGGAGCCCGCGCGCGGCTGACCCCGCCCGGTGCCGAACCCGGGGTTCCGCGTCACCAACTCTGGTCGGTGGCGCGGAACCCCGGGTTCGGCGTCAGGGGCGGGGCACGTGGACCGTCGCGACGATCGTGCGGTGGTCGCTGCCGGGCACGGGCAGGGAGTCGACGTCGGTCACGACGTTCTCCCGGTCCGTCACCACGTGGTCGAGGTTCAGGACCGGCGGGACGGTGCCCGGGCGCGGCGACCACGACAGGTCGAGCCCGCCGCCCGACGCGCGGCTCGCGTCGTGGAACCGGTCGCCGAGGAGCCGCCGGAACGTCGCGTGGTCGTGGGTCGCGTTGAAGTCGCCGACGAGCACCTGCGGGAGCGGGTCCGCCGCCGCGCGCTCGGCGAGCGCGGCCGTCTCCTCGCCCCAGACCCGCACGTACTCCGGGATCGGCGGGATCGGGTGCACGGCGGTGACCCGCACCGGCACGCCGTCGACCTCGACGGTCGCAGACGGCATCGCGTCGTTGGAGAACGGCTCGACGTCGACGTCGTCGAGCGGCAGCGCGCTCCACAGCCCGCTGCCGAGCGCCCCGGACCCCACCTTCGCGTCGGCGCTGTACGGGAGCACGTCCTCGATGCCCGCCGCGACGAGGCGCTCGCGCAGGTCCGTCGTCAGCTCGAGCACCGCGAGCACCTGGACGTCCTGCTCGCGCACCAGGTCGACGAGCGCGTCCGCGTCGGCCGACCCGAGCCACGCGTTGGCCCCCATCACGCGCAGGGCCGCCGCGTCGTCGGGCGGCGCCGGACCGGGCACGAACGCGGGCACGAGCCACACCGCCTGCGCGGCGACGCACAGCGCGAGCAGCGCCGCGAGGACCCACCGGCGCGCGACGAGCGTGACCACGAGGCCGACGACGGCGGCCGCCGCGACGAACGGCGTGAACCCGACGACCTGCGCGAACGGCGTCACCGCGTCGTACGGGACCGCGCGCACGAGCGTGAGCAGCACGACCGCCACGGGCCCCGTGGCCAGCAGGACCGTGAGGACCGGGCCGCCCGGGCGCCGTCGGGTCATGACGCGCGCGGGCGGGAGGCTCGTGGTCGGCGAGGTCATGCCCGGACTCTCGCAGCGTCGCGGCGGACGCCGCGACCCGCCGCACCACCTCGCCCGCCGACCTCCACGAAACCCGCGCAGCCGGGCGCCCCGGTCCGGCGAACACGACATGAGGGTCGTTCTCCGCCCGTTGACGGCACCCGTGTCGTGCTCGACAGCGGGCAGGGTCGTGGTCGGCCAGGGTCCGCGGACGACGACGCCCCGGTCACCTCGCGGTGACCGGGGCGTCGGTGGCGGGTGTCAGCCGAAGATGGCCGGCAGCGTGGCGCGGAAGGCCGCGTCCGCCTCGCTGAGCGGGACGGTGAACAGGCCCGTGACCTCGAGCGCCTCGCCCGACTCGGCGGCGGCACCAGGCTCCGTGCCCGTCTCGCCGATCTTCAGCACGGGGACGCCGCGCGCGACGCACGCGTCGACGAGCTTGGACTCCTCGCCACGCGGCACCGCGACGAGCGCGCGGGCCGTGGACTCGGAGAACAGCGCCTCGAACGGGGTGACGCCGTCGCGCTCGGTCAGCGCGTCGAGCGACACCGTGGCGCCGACGCCGAAGCGCAGCGACGCCTCGAGGAGCGCCTGCGCGAGCCCGCCCTCGGAGAGGTCGTGCGCGGCCGACACGAGGTCGTCGCGGCTCGCGTTGACGAGCACGCCGGCGAGCGCCTTCTCCGCCGCGAGGTCGACCTGCGGCGGGAGACCGCCCAGGTGCCCGTGCTCGACCTCGGCCCACGCCGACCCGTCGAGCTCGGGGCGCGTCGTGCCGAGCAGGTAGATGCTCTCGCCCGTCTCGCGCCAGCCCGACGGCGTGGCGTGCGCGACGTCGTCGAGCACGCCGAGCACGCCCACGACCGGTGTCGGGTGGATCGACGAGTCGATCTGCCCCGGCTCGCCGGTCCCGTTGTAGAGCGAGACGTTGCCGCCCGTCACGGGCACGCCGAGCTCGCGGCACGCGTCCGCGAGGCCCTCGATCGCCTCGACGAGCTGCCACATCGAGTCCGGGTCCTCGGGCGAGCCGAAGTTGAGGCAGTCGGTCACGGCGAGCGGGCGGGCGCCCGTCGTCGCGACGTTGCGGTACGCCTCGGCGAGCGCGAGGCGCGCGCCCGTGCGCGGGTCGAGCTTGCCGTAGCGGCCGTTCGCGTCGGTCGCGAGCGCGACGCCGAGGCCCGTGCTCTCGTCGACGCGGATCACGCCCGAGTCGTCGGGCTGCGCGAGCGCGGTGTTGCCCTGCACGAACCGGTCGTACTGGTTCGTCACCCACTCCTTGGACGCGAGGTTCGGCGACGCGAGGAGGCGCAGCGCCGTCGCACGCAGGTCGTCGCCGCTCTCGGGGCGTGCGAGCGCGTCGGCCTCGACGGTCCGGGCGTTGAGCCCGTCCTGCCACGACGGGCGCGCGTACGGGCGGTGGTAGACCGGGCCCTCGTGCGCGACGGTCCGCGGGTCGACGTCGACGATGCGCTCGCCGTGGTGGTCGATCGTCAGGCGGCCCGAGTCGTTGACCTCGCCGATCACGGCGGTCTCGACGTCCCACTTGCGGGTGATCGCGAGGAACTCGTCGAGCTTCTCCGGCGCGACGACCGCCATCATGCGCTCCTGCGACTCGGACATGAGGATCTCGCCCGCGTTGAGCGTCGGGTCGCGCAGCAGGACGTCGTCGAGCCACACGTGCATGCCGCCGTCGCCGTTGGAGGCGAGCTCCGACGTCGCGCAGGAGATGCCGGCGGCGCCGAGGTCCTGGATGCCCTCCACGACCTGCGCCGCGTAGAGCTCGAGGCAGCACTCGATGAGGACCTTCTCCATGAAGGGGTCGCCCACCTGGACGCTCGGGCGCTTGGCGGGCACGCCGTCCTCGAACGTCTCCGACGCGAGGATCGAGGCGCCGCCGATGCCGTCGCCGCCCGTGCGGGCGCCGAACAGCACGACCTTGTTGCCGACGCCCGAGGCGTTGGCGAGGTGGATGTCCTCGTGGCGCAGCACGCCGAGGCACAGCGCGTTGACGAGGGGGTTGCCCTGGTACGAGGCGTCGAACACGAGCTCGCCACCGATGTTCGGCAGGCCGAGGCTGTTGCCGTAGCCGCCGACGCCGCTCACGACACCGTGCACGACGCGCGCCGTGTCCGGGTGGTCGACGGCGCCGAAGCGGAGCTGGTCCATGACGGCGACGGGGCGCGCGCCCATCGAGATGATGTCGCGCACGATGCCGCCGACGCCCGTCGCGGCGCCCTGGTAGGGCTCGACGAACGACGGGTGGTTGTGCGACTCGACCTTGAACGTCACGGCCCAGCCGTCACCGATGTCGACCACGCCCGCGTTCTCGCCGATGCCGACGAGCAGGTGCTTCTTCATCTCGTCCGTGGTCGCCGCGCCGAACTTCGACAGGTGGACCTTGGACGACTTGTACGAGCAGTGCTCGGACCACATGACCGAGTACATCGCGAGCTCCGCGGCCGTGGGGCGGCGCCCCAGGATGTCGCGGATGCGCTGGTACTCGTCGGGCTTGAGGCCGAGCTCGGCGTACGGCTGGACCTCGTCGGGGGTGGCGGCGGCGTGCTCGACGGTGTCCAGCGTCGGTCCAGCGGCGGGACGAGCGTCGGAGCGTGCGGAAGCCTGGGGTGCGGGGGCGGTCATCGTTTCCCTCGGGTGGGCGCTGAGCGGGGAGCGCACGACGGCGCACAGCCAGTCTACCGGCGGAGCGGCGACCGCCGTCCGCGCGTCTCAGGGCCGGGACGCCGGGCACGTCCCTCGCGCGGCGGCCGGGCCGGCACCCGGGCCCTCCCGAGATGCAGCCGGACGCGACTCGGGTTCGGATGGGGAGGGTGACCACGACCTTCTCGCTCCCCGACGCCCCCGCCCGCCCCTCGACCGGGGACCTGCTCGACCCGCACCTCGAGCGGCTCGGCCACGAGCTCACCCTCGTGGAGCGCCAGCTCACCGGGTACTCGCGGCGGACCGGGTCGTACGTGGGCCACGAGGCGTTCGAGACGGTCGAGCCGGCCGGCGGCCGCTACCGCGACGAGCTCGAGGCGGAGCGCGAGCGCATCCTCAGCCGCCTCGAGCTGCTGAGCGCGATGCGGGTCGCGGCGTCCGCCTGACGCAGCGGTGGCGGCCTCTCAGGAGGTCAGCCCCACGACGACCCCGATCACCCCGAGCAACGGCGGGACGAGCTGAACGAGCGCCGCGCGCGCCTTCGACGGCGACGAGAGGATCAGCACGAGCCCGGCGGCGACCATCGACCCTGCGCCGGCGACGACGAGCGTGAGGCCCACGTCCTGCCGGTCCGCCGCGTACAGGACGATGCCGAGCACGACGAGGACCGCGAGGAACAGGTTGTAGAAGCCCTGGTTGAACGCGAGCTCCTTGGTCGCCTCGGCCTCCTCGCGCGACGTGCCGAACGTCGCGCGCGTGCGCGCGCTCGTCCACGTGAGCGACTCCATGACGAAGATGTACACGTGGATCGCCGCGGCGACCCCCGCGAGCGCCAGCCCGAACCCGATCACGGTCGACCCCTCCCGGTCTGCGAGGCCGCACGGTGCACGACCTCACGCCGGCGGGTCGGCCCGGGTCTCTTGCCTCAGCGGTCCCCAGCGTTCCACAGCAGCGGCTCCGCCGCCGCCAGCGCCACGGCGAGCGCGCCGAGCGCGAGCCCGACGCGCGTGTGCGGCAGGCGCACGCCCCGGGCGCGCAGCCGCTCGCCGCGGCGGTAGACCCACTTCTCCCCCGCGACGACGAGCGTCGTCGCGAGCGCGACGCCCGCCACGGAGCCGACGACGACGACCGCGGGTGGGACGGGCGTCGCCTCGTCGCGGTCGGGGACGTACGTGTTGTCCTCGCGCGCGGCGTCGGGCGCGTCGGCGGCCGGACGGTCTTCCGGACGGTCGGGAGAGGCGTCGGGCTCGGCGTCGGTCGCGCCCGCATCCCGGGCCGCGTCCCGCAGCGCCCGCACGCCCTCGCGCGCCTCGATCCCCTCGGCCGTCGAGGTCAGGGTGAGCACGACGCCCGCGGTCCCGACCGCCGTCTTGGCGAGCGCGCGGGCCCAGCGCGGCCGCACGACGTCGGGCACGGCGTACCAGGCGACGGTCATCAGGCCCGCGATCGCCACGGTGCGCGGGTCGGCGGACCGCCGGGTCGGCTCGTGCTCGGTCATCGTGCCCCTTCGTCGGTCGGTGCGGTGGCAGGTGCGCTCGTCGGTCCCAACGGCCGACGACCGCCCGGGGTTCCTCCGGAGCGCAGGCGCTCGCGCAGGTAGCGGACCGCCGGGGCGTCGGTCATGGTCGCGCGCCACACGACCGTCACCGGGCGGGTCGGGACGGGCTCGCGCACGGGGACCGCGACGACGGCGGTCGGCAGGGGGCCGCGACCCAGCCGCGGCACGAGCGCGACGGCGAGGCCCTGCGCCACGACCTCGACCTGTGACGCGAACTCGAGGCACCGGAAGTCGATGCGCGGGACGCGCGGCTCGCGCGCGAACATGTGGCAGAACCACTCGTAGCAGATGGTGCCGTCGGGCGTGCAGACCCACGTCTCGTCGAGCAGGTCCGACGGCGTGAGCGCAGCCCGCCCCGCGAGCGGGCTCGACGCGTGCACGAGGACGTCGGCCTCGTCGCGGAACAGCTCCTCGGCGCGCAGGCTCGGCGGGAGCGCGAGGCCGACGCCCTCCCAGTGGTGGACGAGCGCGAGGTCCAGCGTGCCCGCCGCGACGGCCGCGACCGCGTCCCACGGCTCGGTCTCCTCGACGACGAGGCGCAGGTCCGGCACGTCGTCGCGCACCTGCGCGAGGAGCGGGGCGACGACGCCGCGCACCGCGGTCGAGAACGACCCGAGCCGCACGGTCCCGGTGGGCCGGGCACCGGCGTCGTGCAGGCGGGCGCGCAGCGACTCGACCTGCTCGCGCAGCACTCGCCCCTCCTCGACCACGCGCCGCCCCGCGGCCGTGAGGACGACGCCGCGGCCCTCCCGGTCGAGGAGGCGCGCGCCGAGGTCGCGTTCCAGGCGCTTGACCTGCTGCGAGACGGCGGACGGCGTGTACCCGAGGTCGCGCGCGGCGGCGTGCACGGTCCCGGTGCGCTCGACGGCGAGCAGCGCGTCCACGGCGGCGAGGTCGATCATGCCCTCAGGCTATCGGGAAGCGATGCTACCGGGAACCGTGCACGACCGTGCGATGGACGTGCACGATGCGCAGGGCGCACCCTCGTACCCATGCCCCTGCGCTCGTCCCTCCTCGCCGTCCTCGTCGCCGTCGTCTGGGGCGTCAACTTCGTCGTCATCGACCTCGGCCTCGGCGACATGCCGCCGACGCTCTTCGTCGCCGTGCGCTTCCTCGTCGTGCTCGTCCCGGCGATCTTCCTCGTCCCGCGGCCCCGCGCGCGCCGGCGGGACGTGCTGCTCGTCGGCACGTTCATGAGCCTCGGCCAGTTCGGCCTCCTCTACACCGCGCTCGCGCTCGGCATGCCCGCCGGGCTGGCGTCGCTCGTGCTCCAGGCGCAGGTCGGGCTCACCGTGCTGTTCGCCGCCGCGGCGCTGCGCGAGGTCCCGACACGCTCGCAGCTCGTCGGCGTGCTCGTCGGCGCGGCCGGGCTCGTCGTCGTCGGCGTGGGGCGCAGCGCGTCGACGCCGGCGCTCGCGTTCGTCGTGACGCTCGCCGCCGCGGCGTCGTGGGCGGTCGGGAACGTCGTCGCCCGGCGCGCCGGACGGCGCCGCGACCAGGGCTCTCCCTCGGCGGACCAGGGCTCTGCGTCGCGGCCAGGGCTCGACGGGCTGTCGATGACGGTGTGGTCGGCGCTCGTCGTGCCCGTCCCCATGCTCGGGCTGTCCCTCGCGCTGGACGGGCCGGAAGCCGTCGGGCACGCGCTCACGCACCTCACGCCCGCGCCCGTGCTCTCGACCCTGTACACGGCATGGCTCGCGAGCCTCGTGGGGTACGGGATCTGGAACACGCTGCTCGCCCGGTACCCGGCGTCCGCAGTGGTGCCGTTCACGATGCTCGTGCCGCCCGTCGGCATGCTCGCCGCGTGGTTCGTGCTGGACGAGGTGCCGAACACGGCCGAGGTGGTGGGCGGCGTCGTGCTCCTGCTGGGCGTCGCGACGACGACGGGCGTCCTGCGCCGGAGGCCGCCGCGCAGCGAGGCCGTCCCCCACACGCACGCCGCCGGACCCGGGGTCGTCGCGCCCCACCTCGCCGAACCCGGCGGCAACCCCGGGTTCGGCGAGGTTCCCGACGACGAGTCCGGGTTCGGCGGCCAGGAGGCGACACGCGCCCGTTCGCGCTGACAGGAGACCGCGGCCGGGGGTTCCATGGAAGTTCGGGACGTCGAGACGCGAGGGAGCCTCTCATGAGCCAGACCGCGGGTCGCACGGAGGAACGGCAGCAGCCGGAGCTCAAGCGCGTCATGGGGCCCAAGCTGCTGCTCCTCTTCATCGTCGGGGACATCCTCGGCACGGGCGTGTACGCGCTCACGGGCCAGGTCGCGGGCGAGGTCGGCGGGGCGGCGTGGCTGCCGTTCCTGCTCGCGTTCGTGGTCGCGACGATCACCGCCTTCTCCTACCTCGAGCTCGTCACCAAGTACCCGAGCGCCGCGGGCGCCGCGCTCTACACGCACAAGGCGTTCGGCATCCACCTGCTGACCTTCGTGGTCGCGTTCATGGTCATGAGCTCGGGCATCACGTCGGCGTCGACGGCGTCCAACGCGTTCGCGGGGTTCGTCTCGGACGGGTTCGGGCTCGAGCTCCCGACGGGCGGCGACGGCAGGCTCCTCATCGCGCTCGGCTTCATGGCCCTCGTCGCGCTCGTCAACTTCCGCGGCGTCGGCGAGAGCGTCCGGGCGAACGTCGTGCTGTCGCTCGTCGAGCTGTCCGGTCTGCTGCTCGTGATCTTCGTCGGGCTGTGGGCGACGACGCAGGGCCGCGCCGACTTCTCTCGGGTCGTGGTGTTCGAGAGCCCGGACGACAAGAGCGTGTTCCTCGCCGTGACGGCCGCGACGACGCTGGCGTTCTTCGCCATGGTCGGGTTCGAGGACTCGGTGAACATGGCCGAGGAGTGCAAGAACCCCGTGCGCGACTTCCCGCGCATGATGCTCACCGGGCTGTCCATCACCGGCGCGATCTACGTGCTCGTCGCGATCACCGCCGTCGCGCTCGTCCCCGTCGGCGACCTCGTGGACGACTCGAAGGGCTCGGCGCTCACGCAGGTCGTGGCTGCGGGGGCGCCGAACCTGCCGTTCGACACGATCTTCCCGTTCATCGGCATGTTCGCCGTCGCCAACTCGGCGCTCATCAACATGCTCATGGCGTCCCGCCTGCTCTACGGCATGGCGAACCAGGGCGTGCTGCCCCGCGCGTTCGGCCAGGTCCACCCGTTCCGCCGGACGCCGTGGGTGTCGATCGTCGTGACGACAGCCATCGCGTTCGCGCTCATCGTGTACGTCGTGCGGCAGTCGGGGACCGAGGCGGGCACCAACGCGATCGCGCTGCTCGGCGGCACGACGTCACTGCTCCTGCTCGTCGTGTTCACGATCGTCAACATCGCGCTCCTCGTGCTGCGCCGCGACCGCGTGGACCACGAGCACTTCCGCACCCGCACGTGGCTCGCCGTCCTCGGGGCGCTCACGTGCGCCTATCTCGCCGGGCCGTGGGCGCGCAGCGCCGAGCAGCAGGAGCAGTACGTCATCGCGGGCGCGCTCGTCGGCCTCGGGATCTTGCTCTCGTTCGTCACGTGGCTGTACAACCGTGCGGTGCGCCACCGCCAGACCGCGTTCTCGGACGTGTCCCACCTCGAGGACGACGTCGAGGAGCGATGAGCAGCCCGTCCACCGACGACCGCCCCCCTCGTGACGTCCCACGCGTCGGCGCCACCGGCGTCGTCGCGTTCCTCTGCGAGCTCGGGCTCCTCGCGCTGGTCGCGGTCGTGGGCTGGCGCCTCGGCGGCGCGTCCGGGCCGGGGGGCGTCGCGCTCTCGGTGGTGCTGGCCCTCGGCCTGCCCGCCCTCGTCGTGGTCGTGTGGGGGCGCTGGTTCGCCCCGGCCGCGACCCACCGCCTCCCGCAGCCCTGGCGCCTGGACGCGCAGGTCGCGCTGTTCGTCGCCGCCGGCCTCGCGGCCGCGGGCGTCGGGCTCGTCTGGTGGGGCGTGGGCCTCGCGCTCGTCGGCACGACGGCGTTCGCCCTCACCCGGGACCGCTGACCCCGGGCGGGGCGACCGCCGTCGTGCGCACCCGTCAGGCCGAGCGCTGCCGGGTGCGGAACGCCTGCGTCGCGAGCCAGCCCATGACGACCGCCGCGAGCGCCAGCAGCCCGAGCCGTCCCCACACCGCGCCCCAGTCGGGGGACGCGGCGAGCGCCTCACGCCCGGCGACGACGGCCCAGTCGAACGGGTTGTACCGCGCGACGTCGGCCACCCAGTCGGCGGACAGGCTCGTGTCCATCACGGCCGAGGACAGGAACACGAGCGGCAGGGTGATGAGCTGCGAGATGCCGATGAGCGCCTCCTGCTGGCCGGTGAGCAGGGCCATGGCGTTGCTCAGCGCCGAGAAGAGGGCCGTGAGCAGCACGACCGCGAGCAGCAGGGCGAGGACGCCGAGCGTCGTCTCGCCGGGCGTGCTGCCGAACCGCGCCCCGCAGAGCCACGCGACCGCGAGCACGACCAACGCCTGCCCGACCGCGAGGACGGCCTGGTAGATCATCGTCGACGCCATGAGCGCGCCGCGCGACGCCGGCGACGTGAGGAAGCGGTCCATGACGCCCCGGTCCATGTCCTGCACGTACGACGTCCCGGCCCAGGCGGCGCCGAACATCGCCGTCATCATGACGACGCCAGGCGTGATGAACTCGAGGTACGTCCCGCCCGTGGAGAATCCGGGGATCTCCACGACCGACCGGAAGAGCTGGCCGAACAGGAGCAGCCAGATCATGGGCTGCACGAGGTTCATGACCATGAACACGGGGATGCGCGCGCCCTGGCGCAGCGCCCGGGCGGTGAGCAGCCCGGTGTGCACGAGGGCGGTCATGCGGCCACCCCCTCGACGGTCGCGGCGGCATCCGCCCCCGGCCCGCTCCCGGGCGTCGCGTCCGCGGAGGACTGCGCGGCCGTGAACGTGCGGCCCGTGTGCCGCAGGTACACGTCGTCGAGGCTGGGGCGCGCGAGCGTCGCGGACGCGACGGGGAGCCCCGCGGCGTCGAGCGCGGCGAGGACGGCGGGCAGCGCGACGGCGCCCGAGTCGGCGCGGGCCCGCAGGGTCCGGCCCTCGACGTGCACGTCGCGGACGCCCGCGCACGTGCCGACCGCGGCGGTGACGCGGGCCGCGAGGGCGGCTCCGCCGTCGGGCGGCCCGGACGCGACGGTCGGGGCCGCGAGCTCGACGACGATCCCGTCGCCGCGCAGCTCGTCCTTCAACGCGTCCGGCGTCCCCGCGACGGCCACCCGGCCGTGGTCGACGATCGCGAGGTTCGCGGCGAGGCGGTCGGCCTCCTCCAGGTAGTGCGTGGTGAGGAGGATCGTCATGCTCTCGCGCGCCGTCATGCGCTCGATCTCGGCCCACATCTCGGCGCGCGCCTCGGGGTCGAGGCCGGTCGTCGGCTCGTCGAGGAAGAGGACCCGCGGCCGGTGCACGATCCCCATCGCGACGTCGAGCTTGCGCGCCATGCCGCCGCTGTACGTCTTCACGAGGCGGTCGGCCGCGTCCGTGAGGGAGAACCGCTCGAGGAGCTCGGTCGCCCGGGCGCGGGCGTCGCGCGCGCCGAGGCCCTGGAGCCGGCCCGCGAGGACGAGGTTCTCGCGACCGCTGTCCATCGGGTCGGTCACGGGCTTCTGCGCGACGTACCCGATCGCGCGGCGCACGCGCTCGGGGTGGCGTGCGACGTCGATCCCCGCGACGGTCGACGTACCGGAGTCGGCGCGGCTGAGCGTCGTGAGGATCTTGGCGGTCGTCGACTTGCCCGCCCCGTTGGGGCCGAGCAGGGCGAACACGGTGCCCGCGGGCACGGCGAACGACAGGCCGTCGAGCGCGTGCACGGGCGGGCGGCCGCGGCCGCCCGGATACGTCTTGCGCAGGTCGACGGCGTCGATCGCCGTCTCCCGGGCGCGGGTGGTGGAGGGCACGATGAGGCTCCTTGTGTCGGGAGCCGTCTCGCCGGGGGTGGCCCCTCCCGCGCGGCTAGCATGGGAGGGCCCTGGGTGACTGTTGACGCAGCAGTCCTGTCGGTTCCGGCGGGACGACTCGGGCTCGGTGGTCCGGATGTTGGCGCATCCGGGCCACCACTCTTACTCCGTCCGGCACGCGCCCGGTCGGGCGCGCTCCGGTGGTCTCAGGGGGTGAGGTCGGCGGGCAGGTGGCGGCGCACGACCTCCTCGATCTCCTCGGGCGAGGCGCCCGCGGCGCGCAGGCGCGCCATCTCGGCCCAGCCGTCCTGGCCGCCGACCTCGCCCGCCTCCAGGCGTGCGGCGAACCGGTCGATCCATGCGCGCTCCGCGCGCAGCATGGCCAGCCGGTAGTCGGCCTCGACGAGGAAGATCTCCGGCAGACCGGCCGCCGCAGCGCCGGTGAGCCCGGCGTCGCGCGTGCGGATCTCGTTGTCGAGCGACGCGAGGCGCGCGCGCAGGAGCGCCGCGACCTCCTCGGGCGAGAGCATGGCGATGAGCGACAGCCCCGCCTCGACGTCCGGGTACTCCTTGGACGGCACGGCGAGCAGCTCGCGCAGCCACGCGGCCGCCTCGACCTTGCCCGCCTCCGTGATCTCGTAGACGACGCGCTCGGGGCGGTTGCCCTCGCGCTCCGAGCGCGACGGCGTGATGAAGCCGTGCTTCTCGAGCGACTTGATGACGGAGTACAGCGAGCCGAAGTTGAGCCGGATGCTGTCGTCCTTGCCCCGCTCGCGCAGGGTCGTCGTGATCTCGTACGGGTACATCGGTCGCTCGGCCAGGCTCGCGAGCACGGCGAGCGCGAGCGGGTTGGACACAGGACGACGGGACATCGCTCACCTCCGAATACTTGATTCAGAGTATTCGATGCAGATTGCTTGCGCAAGAGTCCTGATGCGTGCCAACACCGGGTTGTCGACGGCGGTCGTCGCGCATGATGGGTCCATGCAGACCCGGGTCGCCGCCTACGCCGTGATCGTCCGCGAGGACGGGAGGATGCTCCTTCCCCACTGGAGCGAGGGGGGCCGCGACGGCTGGACCCTGCCCGGAGGCGGCATCGACCCGGGCGAGCACCCCGAGGCCGCGGCCGTCCGCGAGGTGCGCGAGGAGACCGGCTACGACGTCGAGCTCGACGGCCTGCTCGGCGTCGACAGCATCGTGATCGACGCCGCGGCCCGGCTGCGCGCCGAGGACCGGGACCGGTCGCTCCACGCGATCCGGATCGTCTACCGCGCCCATGTGGTCGGCGGCGAGCTGCGCGTCGAGGAGGACGAGTCGACCGACGACGTCGGCTGGTTCACGCCTGACGAGGTCGACGCGCTCCGGCGCGTGGGGCTCGTCGACCTCGGCCGCCGCTGGGCGGGTCTGCTCCCCGTGCCGTCGTGACCCGGCCCGCCCGCGCCGGTGTGCGGCACCGGTCCCGCGTGACGGCGCGGACGCTCGCCGCCGGCGTCCTTGCGCTCGCCGTCCTCGCCGGGTGCACGCCCGACGGCGGTGCGATCTCGCCGAGCCCCGGCACGGTCCCGACGACGCGGACGGACGGCGCGCCGGGCGAGCCCGGCCACGACGGCACGGCAGAGGCAGGCGGTGGCACGACAGCGGAGCCCGAGGTCGTGCGGGTACCCGTGGGGTCGGTGACCGTCGAGATCGCGGCGCCCGCGCTCACGTCGACCGCGGAGGGCGAAGGCGCTCCGGCGGTAGCCGTCTCGGCCGGCGACGAGGGCACGTCGAACGTGGCTCTCGTCCTCGCCGGCGTCCCGGCCCTGGTCTCCGTCGAGGGCGGCTCGCTCGCACGTCACCCGGACGGCACCCTGACCGTCCTGGACGACGCCGGCACGCCCGTCGGCGGGCTCGACGCGCCCCGCGTCGTCGGTCCGCGCGGGGATCTTCCGCAGGGCGCCGTCCCGGGCGACGGCGACGCGGGCGCGCCGACCGCTCCCGGCGTACGGGTCGTGCTGCGCGACGCGCACCGGGCGGAGGTGACGCTCGTGCCCGCGGCGGGCACGCCGTCGGACATCTCGCCGGGCACCGCCGGGACGAGCGGCGCGCCGAAGACCCCCGAGGGCGACGCGGACGGGACGGGGTCGGCCGACCCCACGGGTGGGACGGCTGGTGGCGGCGCGGCGGCGTGGGACGTCGTCGTCCCGCTCGGGACGCGGGCGGTGCGGAGCACGGACTGGGGCGAGCGGGAGGGTGGCCGGTCGCTCGCCGTCGATCCGACCGCGTGGGCGCGCGCCGCGGGCCAGGCGGGTCAGGAGCTCGTGTGGGCGCAGCTCGTCGCCGCCGAGCCGGAGGTCGACACCCCGACGATGCACGACCAGCTCGTGTGCCACGCCGTCGGCGCCCCGGACAAGGCGACGTGGAACCTCGAGCCCTGGCGGCCCGACGTCGGGCTGCTCGCCACGATGGCGGCACGCTGCAACCCGACCTGACCGGCGGCGCCCGTGCCGCGCCGAGCACGACCTCGCAAGCGGTCGACCACGACATGGGGGTCGTTCTCGGGTCCAGAACGACCCCCATGTCGTGTTCGGCGGGGCCGGACGGCAACGGCCCGGGCGGCACGACGGCTGGTGGACGTCGTGCCGCCCGGGCCTGACCTCGGCGGCGGTACCGCTCCGCCTGCTGCGCCGAGGACGTTCCAGGGGCGGGCCGGTCAGCGACCGGCCCGCCCGGTCAGCGGGCCTGCGGGCCGCCCTTCGCGGCCTTGCGCAGCGACTTCTCGCTCCGCGGCTCGTCGCCGCTCGCGCGCAGGCGCCGGTAGTAGTCGCGCGCCTCGTCCTGGCGCTCCTTCTCGATGCCTGTCGCGATCGTCGCGCGCAGGTGCTCGGGGCCGTAGCCCCACGCGTCGACGAGGTCCTGCGCGTGGGGGCGCAGCCGGTCGATGAGGCGGTCCAGGTAGCTCGTGACCGTCCGGGCGCGCTGCGCCGAGAGGCGGCCGTTGAGCAGGTACCACGCGAGGTGGCGCTCGACGAGGCTCAGACCGAACAGGTCGCGGACCGTCGTGAGGACCTCGCGCGTGCCCGCGTCCTCGATCGTCTCGAGCGCCTGCGTGAACGCCTCCCAGCGCAGCAGCTCCGCATGGGCTCGCGCCGCCTCGACGAGCTCGACCTGATGGGCGTTGAACAGGTTCGTCGCCGTCTCCGGGTCGGCCTTCTGCGCGGGGCGCAGGGCCTGCGCGACGTCGGCGACCATCGTCTCGACCCGGTCGGTGAGCAGCGCGCGCTGCGTCTCGGGGTCGCGCAGGTGGCCGGCGGCGCGGCGCGGGTCGCCGACGTCGGCGAGCGCCTGCGCCGCGCGCTTGAGCGGCGTGCGGTGCAGGGCCATGTCGCCCGCGCGCTCGACGACGACGCGCGCCATCTGGCCCGGGGTGATGCCCTTGAACTGCTTGCCGTAGTCGGCGAGCAGGCGCTTGGCGACGAGCTGGAGCAGGACCGTGTTGTCGCCCTCGAACGTCGCGTAGACGTCGAGGTCCGCGCGCAGGCTCGTGATGCGGTTGGTCGTGAGGAAGCCCGCGCCGCCGCACGCCTCGCGCGTCTCCTGGAGCACGTCGAGCGCGAACCGCGTGCTCGTGGCCTTGAGCGCGGCGGCCGTCGTCTCGAGGTCCTCGCGCTGCTCCGGGGTGTCCTCCTCGCCCGAGAACACGGAGTGGAACAGGTCGAGGAGACGGTCGTGCGCGAAGTGCGCGGCGTACGTCTCGGCGATCGGCACGATCAGGCGGCGCTTGTGCGTGCCGTAGTCGAGGAGCACGACCTCCTCGGTCGCGCTCGCGCCCGTGAACTGACGGCGCTCGTTCGCGTACCGCACGGCGATGGCGAGGCCGAGCTTCGACGCGGTGACCGCGGCGCCGTCGAGCGACACGCGCCCCTGCACGAGCGAGCCGAGCATCGTGAAGAACCGGCGCCCCGGGCTCTCGATCGGGCTCGAGTACGTGCCCTCCGCGTCGACCGAGCCGTAACGGGCGAGCAGGTCGGTGCGCGGGACCCGCACGTGGTCGAAGTGCAGGCGGCCGTTGTCGATGCCGTTGAGCCCGCCCTTCTGCCCGTCGTCCTCGCCGCCCACGCCGGGCAGGAACGGCAGGCGCCCGAGCTCGTCGCGCTCGCCCGCGGTGTCGCGGATCGGCACGTAGAACGCGTGCACGCCGTGGTTGACGTTCTTCGTGACCAGCTGCGCGAACACGACCGCAGCCACCCCGTGGACGCCCGCGTTCCCGAGGTAGTCCTTCCACGCCCCGCGGAACGGGGTGTGGATGACGAACTCCTCGGTCTCCGGGTCGTACGTCGCCGTGGTCGCGATGCTCGCGACGTCGGACCCGTGGCCGATCTCCGTCATGGCGAACGCGCCCGGCACCGAGAGGTCCATGGCGCCCGGGAGGAGACGGTCCTGCTGCTCGGGGGTGCCCAGGTGCAGGATCGCCGACCCGAACAGGCCCCACTGCACGCCGGCCTTGATCTGCAGCGACGGGTCGGCCGCGACGAGCTCCTCGAACCCGGCGAGGTTGCCGCCGGCGTCGTCCGCGCCGCCGAGGCGCTCCGGGTACCCGCGCCACACCTGGCGCTTGCCCACGAGCAGGTGCATCTGCTCCAGCACGCGCTCGCGGTGCTCGCGCAGGCTCAGGCCCTCGATGCGCTGGAACGCCTCCTCGCCCGCGGTGGCGCGTGCCGTCGCGCGCAGGTCGGCCCACCGGCCGAGCAGGAGCTTCTCGAGGGAGGCGACGTCGACGCGGGCCTCGCCGTGCGGCGTCGCGCTCGCGTCACCCGTGGTCGACGCGCGCTGCGCGAGGGCGGGACGGTCGGACGTGGCGGTCATGGGATCTCCTTGAGTTCTGAGGCGGTCGCCGGGTGCTCAGGGCGGTCGGTGGCGGGGCGGACGCCGTCGCGACGGGTCGCGGGCACCGTGCGCCGGTCGTCGGGAGTGCGGGGGGTGCCCGGGTTGTGGGAGAGGACGCCGACGGGCCCGGCCCAGAGCCAGGCGGCGACGCGCTCGGTGAGCTGCTCGCGGTCGGGGACGTCGGCCCGGTCGCGATGGCCGAGCCACCACTCCCCCGCGCCGCGCACGAACCCGACGGCGCCCGCGGCCCAGGCCGCGGCGTCGGCGGGAGAGACGTCGGTGACGCGCGCGAACGGCTCGGCGACGAGCTCGATCACCGAGTCGAGGAACGCCGCGAGGGGCGCGCGGCTCGCGCCGACGGCGCCGTTGGTGATGCCGCTCGCGGCGAGCTGCGCGGCGGGCTCCTCCGTCCCCGCGACGGCGCTCGTCCGCGTGACGAAGTAGTACACGTTGGGCGAGCTCTCGATCATCTCGAGGTAGACGCCGACCATCGCGCGCAGCGCGCGCTTGGGCGTCTCGGCCGACTCGGCCGCCTGGGTCAGCGCGTCGTGCATCTGCCCCACGACGGCGGAGCCGAGCGCGACCTGGAGGCCCGTCTTGTCGTCGAAGTAGCGGTAGATGATCGACTTCGACGTCCCCGACGCCGCCGCGATCTCGTCCATGGAGACCCCGGGACCTCCGCGGTGCACGGCCTTGCTCGCCGCCCGGATGAGCTCCGCGCGGCGTGCCGCCCGGTGCTCGTCCCAGCGGGTCGACCGGCCGTCCACCGCCACGCCCGGCTGCACCCGTCCTCGGGTGGCCGCTCGCGCGTCGGCACCTGTGTTCACGTCGCCCTCCGTTGCGCCCGACCTCGATGTCGTCGGTGCCTGGTCCTCCGGCACCGCGTCGGGGCAGGGCACGGCCCTGTGACCCGACTCACGAAACCGAGAGTATCAGGTACTCTTGGTATTGGACACCAGCCGGCCCTCTCCCCTCGTCTCCGCGCGCCACCGAGCACGACGTCGCGCAGGGGCTCGTTCCCGGGCCGGGACCGACGCAGCGCAGCGAGCACGGACAGGAAGTGAGGCACTGTGGCCAACCGCACCAGCCCCCGCCAGACCCCCGAGCAGACCCCCGAACGGGCGCCCGAGCAGGTTCCGACGACCAGCGAGCCCCGCGCCACCCGCGACGCCTGGGTCGTGGGCGGGAACCGCATCCCGTTCGCGCGCGCGGGCAAGAAGTACTCCTCGGCGAGCAACCAGGAGATGTTCACGGCCGCGCTCGAGGGACTCGTCGCGCGCTTCGGCCTCCAGGGCGAGCGGCTCGGCGAGGTCGTCGGCGGCGCGGTGCTCAAGCACTCGCGCGACTTCAACCTCGTCCGCGAGTCGGTGCTCGGCTCGTCCCTCTCCCCCGAGACCCCCGCGTACGACCTGCAGCAGGCGTGCGCGACCGGCCTCGAGGCGACGATCACCGTCGCGAACAAGATCCGCCTCGGCCAGGTCGAGTCGGGCGTCGCGGGCGGCTCCGACACCGTGTCCGACGCGCCGATCGCCGTGAGCGAGGGGCTGCGCCGGGCGCTGCTCGAGGCGAGCCACGCCAAGACGTTCGGCCAGCGCGTCAAGGCCTTCGCCAAGGTGCGCCCCTCCGACCTCGCGCCCCTGACCCCCGCGACGGACGAGCCGCGCACCGGCCTGTCCATGGGCGAGCACCAGGCGATCACGACGGCGCGCTGGGGCATCACCCGCGAGGCGCAGGACGAGCTCGCGCTCGCGAGCCACGAGCACCTCGCGGCCGCGTGGGACGCCGGCTTCTTCGACGACCTCGTCACCCCGTTCCGCGGGCTCGTGCGCGACGACAACCTGCGCACCGACTCGTCGCTCGAGAAGCTCGCCGCGCTCAAGCCGGTGTACGGCAAGCGCCTCGCGGGCAGCGCCGACGGCGCCGAGCCGACCATGACCGCGGGTAACTCGACCCCGCTCACCGACGGCGCCTCGACCGTCCTCCTCGCCTCGGCCGAGTGGGCGCGCGAGCGCGACCTCCCGCTGCTCGCGCGCGTCGTGGACGCCGAGACCGCGGCCGTCGACTTCGTGCACGGGCACGAGGGCCTGCTCATGGCGCCGGCGCACGCCGTCCCGCGTCTGCTCGCGCGCAACGGCCTCACGCTCGGCGACTTCGACCTCTACGAGATCCACGAGGCGTTCGCCTCCACCGTGCTCACCACGCTCAAGGCCTGGGAGGACGACGAGTACTGCCGCACCGAGCTCGGGCTCGACGGCGCGCTCGGCTCGATCGACCGCTCGCGGCTCAACGTCAACGGCTCCTCGCTCGCCGCGGGCCACCCGTTCGCCGCGACCGGCGGGCGCATCGTCGCGACGGCGGCCAAGCTCCTGGCGCAGCGCACCGCCGAGACCGGGGCGCCCGCGCGTGCGCTGATCTCCGTGTGCGCCGCGGGCGGGCTCGGCGTCGCCGCGATCCTCGAGTCCGTCCCCGCGACCGACGCCCCCGCCTGACGGCCGACGACCCGAGAGGAACCACCGTGACCGACTCCTACGTCCAGGCCGTCAACTCCGGCTTCACGAAGACGCTCGCCAAGAAGCTCGGCCTCCCGCGCCCCGCGGTCCTGCGCCGCTTCCGCGCGGGCGATCCGCTCACCGTCGGGCCCGTGCTCGTGCTCGGCGGCACGCCGGGCGTGCGCGACGACGCCGACCGCGTGGCCGAGGCCCTGCTCGCCTGGGACCTCGACGTCCGCCAGACCCCGGACGACACGACCCGCTGGGGCGCGGTCGTCGTCGTGCTCAGCGGGATCGAGCGCCCCGAGGACGCGTCCGCGCCCGTCATGGCGCTCTCCGCGTCGCTGCGGCGGCTCGCGCCGAACGGCCGCGTCGTGACCATCTCGCGCGCCCCCGCCGAGAGCGACTCGCCCGAGCTCGCCGCCGCCCGCGAGGGCGTCGACGGGTTCCTGCGCTCCGTCGCCAAGGAGCTCCGCTACGGCGCGACCGGCAACGGCATCCAGGTGACCGACGACGCCCCGGTCGACAGCCCGAGCGTCCTCGCGACGCTCCGCTTCTTCCTCTCGGCGAGGTCGGCGTTCGTCGACGGCCAGCTCCTCCAGGTCGACGCCGGCGCACCGACCGACCAGGGCTCGACCTCGGCAGGCCAGGGTTCGGCCTCGGCAGGTGAGACGGCCGCGGGACCCGACCAGCCGCTCGCCGGCAAGGTCGCGGTCGTCACGGGAGCGGCGCGCGGGATCGGGGCGCAGGTCGCGCGGACGCTCGCGCGCGACGGCGCGAAGGTCGTCGTGGTGGACGTGCCCGCGGCGGGCGAGGCGCTCGCGAAGGTCGCGAACGAGATCAAGGGCACGGCGCTCCAGCTCGACGTGACCGCCGACGACGCGGGCGCGCGCATCCTCGAGCACGCCCGCGCGCGGCACGGCGGGCTCGACATTCTGGTGCACAACGCGGGAATCCTGCGCGACAAGCTGCTCGCCAACATGTCCGCGGACAAGTGGGACGCGGTGGTCGCGGTGAACCTCGCCGCGCAGCTCCGGATCACCGAGTACCTGCTCGGCGCGAACGGGTTCTCCTCCGCGCCGCGCATCGTGTCGCTCGCGTCGACGAGCGGCATCGCGGGCAACCGCGGCCAGGCGAACTACGCGTTCTCGAAGGCCGGCGTCATCGGGCACACGCGCGCGTTCGCGCGCCGGCTCGCGGCGTCGGGCGGTCCGGGCGGGACGGCGAACGCCGTCGCGCCGGGGTTCATCGAGACGGACATGACGGCGTCGATCCCGTTCGTCCAGCGCGAGGTCGCGCGGCGCGTCGCGTCGCTCCAGCAGGGCGGTCAGCCCGTGGACGTGGCCGAGGCGATCGCGTTCCTCGCGTCGCCCGCGGCCGCGGGCGTGAACGGGCAGGTGCTGCGCGTGTGCGGGCAGAACGTGGTGGGCCGGTGACGGCGCCCGACGGCACCGCGGCCGGCCCGGCGCGCGTCGCGCCCGCGCGCGTCGAGACCCTGCCCGCGGTCCCCGGGCTCGGTGGCCTGTACGTGCGCGGGCTCGCGGCGTCGGGCCGGATCGCGGCGGCGCACCGCCTCCCCGCGGGCGGCGGGCGTCGTGACCTGGAGCTGCCCGAGGTCACGTACCGCGTCGCGGGCGTGCCGACGGGCGACGCCGCCGCGCCCGGCCACGTGGGCGGCGCCGCGCACCTCGCGCGGTACGCGCGCCTCGTGGGCGAGGCCCCGTCGGAGGTGCTGCCCGCCGGGTACCTGCACGTGCTCGGCTTCCCGCTCGCGACGGCCGTCATGGTCCGGACCGACTTCCCGCTGCCGCTGCTCGGCATGGTGCACCTCGCGAACTCGGTGTCCGTGCTGCGTCCGGTGCGGCTCGGAGACACGCTCGAGGTGCGCGCCTGGGCCGAGCGGCTGCGTCCGCACCGGCGCGGGGTCCAGGTGGACCTGGTCACGGAGGTCGCCGTCGAGCGCACCGACGAGGAGCGCGCGTCCGGGAGCGGCCTGTCGGCGACGACGCTCGCCTACCGGGGCGTCTCGACGTACCTCGCGAAGGGCGTCACGCTCCCGGGAGACCCGGCGGAGGAGGACGCCACGGCAGCGTCGGGCACGGAGGCGTTCGTCGCCCCGCTCCCGACGGCGCGCTGGGCGCTCGGCCCGACGACCGGTCGCGCGTACGCGGCCGTCTCCGGCGACCGGAACCCCATCCACACGTCGGGGCTCGGCGCCAAGGCGTTCGGGTTCCCGCGCGCCATCGCGCACGGGATGTACACGGCCGCGCGGGCACTCGCCGAGGCGGGGCCACGACGCGGCGACACGTACGACTGGACCGTCACGTTCGCGAAGCCGGTCCTGCTGCCGAGCACGGTCGACGTGGCGCTGCGGCCCGCGGGCGACGTTCCTGCCGCGGCGCGGGACGCCGTCGGGCAGGTCGCCCCGGCCGAGCCCGACGGCGCGGGCGACCCGACGACCGGCGTCGTCTACCAGGCGTGGGACGGCAAGGGCCGGTTGCACCTCTCGGGTCGGGTCACGCCTCGCTCCTGACGAGTCGCGTCGCCGCCCGGGCCGACCGGCGCGCCTGCCGGACGGCCCGGGCGTGGTCACGCACGTCGCGCCCGAGCGCGGCGCACACCGACGTGACGTCGACGGCGGCCGCGAACAGCAACCCGAGAACGGCTGCGGCCCAGTACGGGCTCGCGACGGGAAGCAGCATCGTGATCCACGCGACGGCACCGAGGCACGTGGCACCACCGACGGCACACGTCCCGACGAGCACCCATCGGGCGACACCGGCGCTCGTCAGCACAGCGCCCAGCACGACCTGCGCGAGCCCGAGCCCGCCGACGGCCATGACGATGCAGAGCACGCCGTCGTACGTCGTCCTGCCCCAGGCCCAGTCGAAGAAGGCGACCAGGAAGAGCGTGGCGAAGCTGAATCCCGTGCACACGAGCACGGCAAGCCCGAGAAACGTCACGACGAGTCCGGCGCGATGAACCGTGCGTGGAGCAGGAGGCATGTCCACAGGCACTCGGGGAGCACGCGGCCGCTCCCTCTTCTGCCAGTCCCAGACGGGCTCGGGCGGTTCGTGGTGCATGGCGTGCGGCCCCCTTCGTCGACGCCCCCGACGCTCGGGGCGTGTCGCACGCTAGCGGCGCACGGCCCTCCCCGAACCGTCGTCCACAGGCTCCGTCGGCGTGGAGCCCACGAGCGCGTCGAGGCGCGCGAGCAGGCCGTCGCGGACGGTCGGCCACTCGTCGAGCAGGATCGAGAAGTAGGCGGTGTCCTGGCGCGACCCGTCGGGTGCGACGCGGTGGCTGCGCAGCACGCCCTCGGGCACCGCGCCCAGGCGCCGGATCGCGCCGATGGAGCGGCTGTTGCGGGCGTCCGCCCGCAGCGCGACGCGCGCGACGCCGAGGTCCTCGAACGCGTGCCGCAGCAGCAGGTACTTGCACGCCGGGTTCGTGACGCCGCCCCACCACTCGCGCGCGTAGAACGTCGAGCCGAGCTCGATCCTGCCCTGCGAGGGCACCCACTCGTAGAGCGACGTCGAGCCGCGGACGGCCTCCGCGCCGTCGGACGCGTCACCGGACCCCGCGCCGACGACGGCGAACGCGAGCCGACCGGGGGCGGCGACGGCGTCGCGGACGTAGCCGGTCATCGCGTCCGTCCCGGCGGGGACCCGGCTCGACATGCCGGCCCAGATGCCGTCGTCGACGAGCGCGCCGAGCGCGGGGGCGTGGCTCTCGTCGAGCGGGACGAGGCGGACGCCGAAGCCTTCGAGGGTGGTGTCGTGCTGCACCCGCACATCCCACCACACGCCGGGTGCCCGACCGCGTGCGAGTGACCCGGGCCGTGCCTACGGTCGAGCACGTACCGACGAGAGGAGCACTCATGGGACTCGGAGACAAGGCCAAGCACGCCGCCGAGGAGGCGGGTGGCAAGCTCAAGGAAGGCGCGGGCAAGCTCACGGACAACGAGCGGCTCGAGGCCGAGGGCAAGAAGGACCAGGCCAAGGCCGACGTGAAGCAGGCGGGCGACGACGTCAAGGACGCGTTCGACCGCTAGTCACCGCCCCTCATCTGCTCGCGAGGGCTCCGCTGCGGCGGGGCCCTCGCGGCATTCCCGCGGTCTGCTCGCGGACGGCCCGGTCAGGACGCCGCGAGCGGCAGGTCCACCCGCGGCAGCGGTGGCGCCAGCACGGGCACGACGCGCGGGGCGTTGATCCGCTCCAGCAGCCCGACCTCGACGGTGGGCCACTCGGGCGCGAGGATCGAGAACATCACGGAGTCGGCCCGCGTCCCGTCGGGCGCGGTGCGGTGGCCGCGCATGACGCCCTCCTCGTGCGCCCCGAGCCGGCGCATGGCCCCGAGCGAGCGCGTGTTGCGCGTGTCGACACGGAACCCGACGCGGTGCACGTCCCACGTCTCGAACGCGTGCCGCAGCAGCAGCCACTTGGTCACGGGGTTGACGAGGCTCCCCCACGTGGAGCGGGCGTAGAACGTCCGGCCGACCTCGACCCGGCGGTCGACGAGCGACAGGTCGCGGAACGCCGTGCTGCCGAGCACGTCGCCCGGAGCCCCGTCGGGTCCGGCGGCGCGCACGACGAAGCCCGTCAGGTCGGGGGCGGCGCGCGTCGCGGCCACCAGCTCGGCCATCCCCGCGACCCCGAAGGGCATGGGGATGCTCATGCCTGACCACATCGCCTCGTCGACGAGGCCGGCCAGTGTCTCAGCGTGCTCCAGGGCCAACGGCTCCAGGCGGAATCCGTGCCCCGAGAGGACGACGTCGTGCAGCACAGCGCATATCAGAGCACACGCGGACGACGCCGCCAAGAGGGTTCGGCGACGCGGTGGACAACGCTCGTCGACGGCCCGGTGAACGGCTGCCCGGGACGTCCCGGCGGGACCCGCTCAGACGGCGGGGCCGCACCCCGCGGCGTCGGCGAGGAAGCCCGCCGCGGCGGTCGCGAAGAGGCCCTCGAGGCCCGAGCCGGCGGGGACCGGGCGCGGGTCGTCGGCCACGGCCCAGCAGCCGTCGACGACCTCGTAACGCGTCGCGGGGCCCTGCTCCACGTACGACCGCACGGCGTCGACGAGCCGGACGACGTCCGCGCCCGTCGTCCCGACGCCGACGGACGCGCGGATCGCACCCGCGTCGTACCCGAGGCGCGCGAGCAGCGGGTGGGCGCAGAACCGGCCGTCGCGCACCCCGATCCCGTGCTCGGCGGAGAGGTACGCGGCGACGAGGCCCGGGTCGTGACCGTCGACGGAGAACGTGACGACCCCGACCGGGTCGACCGCGTCCTCCCAGACCCGCACGACCCGGATGCCCGGGACCGCCTCCAGCCCGGCGACGAGCGCCGCGCGCAGCGTCGCCTCGTGCGCGTGGAGGTCGGCCGGGTCGAGCGCGGCGAGCGCGTCGCACGCCGCCGCGAGCGCCGCGGCACCCACGACGTTGGGCGACCCGGCCTCGTGGCGCGCGGGCGCCGTCTGCCACTGCGTGCCGGTGACGGCGACCTGGCGCACCGCGCCGCCGCCGGCGAGGTACGGCGTGCCCGCGTCGAGCCAGTCGCGACGGCCCACGAGCGCGCCCGCGCCGAACGGCGCGTACGTCTTGTGGCCGGAGAACGCGACGTAGTCGACGCCGGTGGCGGCGAGCGAGAAACCGCGGTGCGGGACGAGCTGCGCACCGTCGAGGACGACGCGTGCCCCGGCGTCGTGCGCGATCCGCACGACGTCCGCGACGGGCAGCGACTCGCCCGTGACGTTCGACGCGCCGGTCACGGCGACCAGGGCGTATGGGAAGCGCGCGAGCTCGGTGCGCAGGCCGGACAGCGTCTCCGCGACGGACGCGCCGCCGGCGAGGACCGTCGCGCCGCCCGCACGCTGCCACGGCAGCAGGTTCGCGTGGTGCTCGACGTCGAGGACGAGCACGCGCCCGGGAGTCCCGTCCGCGTTCGCCGGGACGCAGCCCGCGAGCAGGTTGAGCGAGTCGGTGGTGTTGCGCGTGACGACCGTGACGTCGTCCTCGCGGGCGCCGACGAACGCGCCGATCGTGCGTCGCGACGCCTCGTAGAGCGCCGTGGAGACCTGCGAGAGGTAGCCCGCACCGCGGTGCACGCTCGCGTAGAGCGGCAGCACCTCGGTCACGCGGTCCGCGACCGAGCGCAGCGCCGGGGCCGAGGCCGCGACGTCGAGGTTCGCGTAGGGGACGCTACGGCCGTCGACGAGCGGGACGAGCGTGTCCGCGCCCACGACGGGCAGCAGGGCGGGCGCGTCGGCGACCGCCGCGAGGTCGGGGGCTTCCGAGACCTCGGTCGGACACGAGACGTCGGCGAGAGCAGTCATGGCACAGTCCTCCGAGGGCGGTCCGGGGACGGTGATCCCCGCGCTTGCCGCGCGCCGGTCGGCGTACGGCCTGGTCGTCACCCGGGGCACCCCGCCGCGAGAGGAGGGTTGCCGGCCAGCAAACCGGGGTTTCACGCTGGCACTCATGACCTGCGTCCCAGGATGTGCGCGCGGGACGTGCCGTGTCAACCGGTGGTCAGGGCGTCTCGGATGGCGGGACGGGATCCCCGGGCAGGTCGGCAGCGCCTCGCGAGGCCGCTCGGCGAGACGAGCGCTCCGCGCGTCGGACGGGTGGCGTACGATCCCGAGCAACCATCCGGAGCGGCCGAGTGACGTGGCACGTCGACGCCGCAGCAACCCCCCGGTCCGTCGCGAGACGGCCGGGCGCAGGGTGCTACTGCCACGATCGATGGAGGAGGACTCATGAGCGACCAGTCCCAGCAGCAGTCGGCATCCCGGCCGGCGCCGCCCGACGCGCGACCCGCCGTCGGCTACGCCGGCGACCTCACCCCCCAGCAGGCGTGGGACCTGCTCGCGAACGACGAGCGCGCCGTGCTCGTGGACGTCCGCACCGAGGGCGAGTGGCGCACCATCGGCGTGCCCGACGCCTCGGACCTCGCCCGCGACGTCGTGTTCGACGAGTGGGTGACCCCGGCCGGGCCCAACCCGCGCTTCCTGGACCAGCTCGTCGAGGCCGGGCTCACCCCCGGCGACGAGCGCCCCGTCGTCTTCCTGTGCCGCTCGGGCCAGCGCTCGATCGGCGCCGCGCGCGCGGCCACGGCCGCCGGGCTCGGGCCGTCGTACAACGTGCTCGAGGGCTTCGAGGGCGCCCAGGGATTCTCGGGCCTGCGCGACGTCGAGGGCTGGAAGGTCCGCGGCCTGCCCACCACGACCTACGACGAGGCCGCCCGGTGAGCGCCGCGCTGCCCGGGAGCGTGCCCGGCGGCTCCGGCCGCAAGCCCCTGCCCGCGAGCGCGCGCCCCGCGACGCTCGCCGTGCGCGGCGGCCACCACCGCACGGAGTTCCAGGAGACGTCCGAGGCGCTGTTCCTCACGCAGGGCTACACGTACGACCGCGCCGCCGACGCCGAGGCCGCGTTCAAGGGCGAGCTCGACCGGTTCGTCTACTCGCGCTACGGCAACCCGACGGTGCACGCGTTCGAGGAGCGCCTGCGCCTGCTGGAGGGCGCGGAGGCGTGCTACGCGACGGCGTCCGGCATGTCCGCGGTGTTCACGTCGCTCGCCGCGCTCGTGGGCTCCGGGTCCCGGATCGTCGCGGCGCGCGCGCTGTTCGGGTCGAGCATCGTCATCTTCGACGAGATCTTCGCCAAGTGGGGCGTGCGGACGGACTACGTCGACGGGCACGTGCTCTCCCAGTGGGAGGAGGCGCTCTCGACGCCCGCGGACGTCGTGTTCTTCGAGACGCCGTCCAACCCCATGCAGGACATCGTCGACGCGCGGCGCGTCAGCGAGCTCGCGCACGCCGCGGGCGCGGTGGTCGTGCTCGACAACGTCTTCGCGACGCCGCTGCTGCAGAAGCCGCTCGAGCTCGGCGCGGACGTCGTCGTGTACTCGGCGACCAAGCACATCGACGGCCAGGGCCGCGTGCTCGGCGGCGCGATCCTCGGGAGCGAGGAGTACGTCACCGGGCCCGTGCAGACGTTCATCCGCAACACGGGGCCGTCGCTCTCGGCGTTCAACGCGTGGGTCCTGCTCAAGGGCCTCGAGACGCTGCCCGTGCGCGTCGCCGCGCAGAACGCCGCCGCGGCGCAGGTCGCCGAGGCGCTCGAGCAGCTCCCCGGCATCGGCCGTGTGCGGTACCCGTTCCTCGCGTCGCACCCGCAGCGCGAGCTCGCGCAGTCGCAGCAGAGCGGCGGCGGGACGGTCGTGACGTTCGACCTCGCCGTCCCCGAGGGCACCGACCCCGAGACGGCGAAGAAGCGCGCGTTCACGTTCCTCGACGCGCTCCAGGTCGTCGACATCTCCAACAACCTCGGGGACGCCAAGTCGCTCGTCACCCACCCGGCCACCACGACGCATCGCAAGCTCGGCCCCGAGGGCCGCGCCGCCGTCGGGATCGCGGAGACGACCGTGCGCCTGTCCGTGGGCCTCGAGGACCCGCTCGACGTCATCGAGGACGTGGAGCAGGCGCTGAACGCCTGACCCCTTCCCGCCGAACATGCGGTGGTGGCCCGTCCCGGCGTCGGGACGGGCCACGACCACGTAGTCAGCGGGCAGCGGGCAGCGGGCAGCGGGCAGCGGGCAGCGGGCAGCGGGCAGCGGGTGCATCGTCGACTCTGGACGCTCGGCAAAGGCGTGGACCGGCTGCGCCGACCCTTCGTAGCGTCGGAGGGTGCCCGACGCGATCTTCGACGACCCCCGCCTCGCCGCTCTCTACGACCCTCTCGACCCCGACCGCAGCGACCTCGACGCCTACGTCGCGATCGTCGACGAGCTCCGTGCGCGCCGTGTGCTCGACGTCGGGTGCGGCACCGGGACGTTCGCGTGCCTCTTGGCGCAGCGCGGGCTCGACGTGGTCGGCGTGGACCCGGCGGGCGCGTCGCTCGACGTCGCCCGCACGAAGCCGGGCGCCGAGCGCGTGCGCTGGCTGCACGGCGACGCGACGGCGCTCCCCCCGCTCCAGGTCGACCTCGCGACGATGACGGCGAACGTCGCGCAGGTGTTCCTCACCGACGACGTGTGGACCGCGACGCTGCGGGGCGTCCACGACGTGCTCGTGCCGGGCGGATGGCTGGTGCTCGAGACCCGTGTCCCCGCCCGCCGGGCCTGGGAGGGGTGGGTCCGCGAGGCGACGACCACGCGCGTGGAGGTGTCCGACGTCGGCCCGGTCGAGTCGTGGACCGACCTCACCGACGTGTCGCTCCCCTTCGTGTCCTTCCACGACACGACCGTGCTGCCTGACGGCACCACGCTCCACTCCGACTCGACGCTGCGCTTCCGGGAGCGCGACTAGGTCGAGACGTCGCTCGTGGCGTGCGGGTTCGAGGTCGTGGACGTCCGGGACGCGCCCGACCGTCCGGGTCGCGAGTGGGTCTTCGTCGCACGGCGCGGCTGAGCGCGCGAAGCGCTCCCACGCGCCTCAGCCGCGACGGTCGCCCAGCACGACGACATCCTCCGGGCGTCCGCCCGACCGTGCGACGTGCGACCGGACCACGTCCAGCTCGTGCGGCAGCAGCGAGAAAGTCACCGACGTCCCGGTGTCGTTCACGTCCCAGAGCAGCGTCCAGTGCTCGTCGAAGCCCGAGCCGCAGATCGTGTAGGGGGCGACGGCGAGGGCGAGGTCGAGCTCGCGGTCGTCGCGCGGGTCGAGCGCGAGCGAGATCGGGGGCTCCCACCCGAAGCGCCGGGCCAGGCGTCCGCGTCGTGCGCGGCGCAGCTCGTCCAAGGCGTGCACCGCGTGCGTCGCGTCCGGTGGCCACGGCTCGTCGGAGTGCACGTCGACCTGGAGCCGTGCCACCCGGTCGCGCAGCGCCAGGAGCGCGCCGCGGGACGCGGCCGCGACGGTGCCCGGCGCGGCGCCGTCGGCGATCGCGCACAGCACGGCCGTCGTCCTCCGCTGTCGCATCAGGCCTCCCTCGGGTGCCGGTTCCGCCGCGGCCTTCGCGCGCGTGCGGCGGAGACACCGTAGTCCCCGGCGACCTGTGGACGGCGGTTCGACGGTGTGGGACGCACCTCGTAGATTCCTCGTAGCGCTCGGCCGACCGGCAGGGCGCGACGACCGGTCCGCCACCACCGACAGGGGTCCTCTTGCTGCACGTGCACCGCTCCGAGCGCGCGGAGGCGCTCGTGGCGCCGCTCGCCGCCGTGCTCGCCGAGGCGCCGGAGGACCCGTTCACGCCGGACGTCGTCGCGGTCCCGACGCGAGGGGTCGAGCGGTGGCTCGCGCAGCGGCTGTCGCACCACCTGGGCGCGGGCGAGACGTCGGGCATCTGCGCGAACGTCGACTTCCGCGGGCCGCGCCGGCTCGTGGAGCAGGTCGTCGCGGACCTCACCGACCTCGACCCCGACGACGACCCGTGGCGGCCCGAGCGTCTCGCGTGGTCCGTGCTCGAGGTGCTCGACGCGCACCTCGCCGAGCCGTGGGCGGCGCCGCTCGCGCGGTACGTCGGCGACCCGGGCGACGAGGTGCGCCGGGGGCGTCGGCTCACGCTCGCGCGGCGGCTCGCGGACCTCCTGGTCGACTACGCGCGCCAGCGGCCCGAGGTCGTGCTCGCGTGGTCGGCCGCGTCCCCGGTCGCGGGCACCGCCGCCGCCCCGGACGACCTCGCCTGGCAGCCCGAGCTGTGGCGCCGCCTGGTGGAGCGCGTCCCGGCGACGGACCCGGCGCGGCGCGTCACGGAGGCGGTCACGGCGCTGCGCGCGGACCCGGCGGCCGTCGACCTGCCGCCGCGGCTGTCCGTGTTCGGGCCCACGCGGCTCCCGGAGGACGAGCTCCGGGTCCTGCGCGCGCTCGCCGAGCACCGTGACGTCCACCTGTGGCTCGTGCACACGTCACCCGCGCTGTGGGACAAGGTCGCGGCGTACGACGGCGGGGCGGCCGCGGGTGCCGACGTCGCCGGGGACGACGCACGCATCCGGCGTCGCGCAGAGCTGCCGACGCTCGCGCGCCACCCGTTCCTCGCCTCCACCGGTCGCGACGCGGTCGAGCTGCAGCTCCGGCTCGCCGGGAGCGGCGCGGTGCACGAGACCCGGCACGAGGCCGCGCCCACCCCGCCGACGCTGCTCGGCGCGTTGCAGAGCGCGCTCCGCACGGACACGCCGGACGGAACCCACGTCGTCGACCCCGCCGACCGGTCGGTGCAGGTGCTCGCGTGCCACGGCAGGGCACGGCAGGTCGAGGTGCTGCGGGAGACGCTCGTCGGGCTGTTCTCCGCCGACCCGACGCTCCAGGCGCGCGACGTCATCGTGCTGTGCCCCGACGTCGAGACGTTCGCGCCCCTGGTCACGGCGACCTTCGGTGCGGTCCCCGAGCTCGGCGAGGACGCGCACCCCGGCCAGCGCCTGCGGGTCAGCCTCGCCGACCGCGGCGCCGGGACGACCAACCCCGTGCTCGCGCTGCTCGCCACGCTGCTGCGCCTCGCCGACGGCCGCGTCACGGCGTCGGAGGTGCTCGACCTCGCCGCGAGCGCGCCGGTGCGCCGCCGGTTCCGGTTCTCCGACGACGACGTGGACCGCCTGCGCCAGTGGGCCGTCGAGGCGGGCGTGCACTGGGGCGAGGACGGCGAGCGGCGCGCGCGGTTCGGGATCGACGGGCACGTGCGGCAGGGCACGTGGGACGCGGCGCTCGACCGCCTCCTGCTCGGCGCGGCGATGGCCGACGAGGACGCGCGGTTCGTCGGGCCGGCGCTGCCGCTCGACGACGTCGGCTCGACCGACGTGGACCTCGCGGGCCGCCTCGCCGAGCTCGTCGCGCGGCTGACGGAGACGCTGCGCGCGCTCGACGGGGTGCACCCGCTCGCGCACTGGCTCGACGCGCTCGACCGCGCGCTCACGCTGCTCGCCGAGGCGCCGCCCACGGAGGCGTGGCAGATCGGCTCCGCGCGCCGCGTGCTGGGCGACGTGCGCGCGGCGGGCGCGGCGCACGGCGGGGTCGCGCTGCGGCTCGCGGACGTGCGCGCGCTGCTCGACGACCGTCTCGCGGGTCGCCCGACCCGCGCCGGGTTCCGCACGGGCGCGCTCACCGTGTGCTCGCTCGAGCCGATGCGCTCGGTGCCGCACCGGGTCGTGTGCCTCCTGGGCCTCGACGACGGCGTGTTCCCCCGCACCGCGGCGCCCGCGGGCGACGACCTGCTCGCGCGGCACCCGGAGATCGGCGAGCGCGACGCGCGCAGCGAGGACCGGCAGATCTTCCTCGACGCCGTCGCCGCGGCGGGCGACCACCTCGTCGTCGTGCACACGGGCGCTGACGAGCGCACAGGTGCCGTCCGCCCGCCGGCGGTCCCCGTCGCGGAGCTGCTCGACGCGCTCGACCGCGTGGCGAGGACTCCCGACGGGCGCCCGGCGCGCGAGCACGTGGTCGTGCAGCACCCGCTCCAGACCGTGGACGAGCGCAACTTCGTCCCGGGTGCCCTGGGCGTGCCCGGGCCGTTCAGCCACGACGACGCCGCGCTCGCCGGCGCCCGACGCGCACGGGAGAAGCGTGAGCCGGTCGGTGCCCTCGTCGGCGCACCGCTCTCGCTGCCCGTCGGCGCAACGAGCGGTCGGACCGAGGAAGAGGACCCGGCCCCGGCGCCGGGGATCCGCGCCGACGTCGAGCTCGACGACCTGGTCCGCCTGCTGGAGAACGCGCCGAGGTGGTTCGCCCAGCACACGCTCGACGTGGGCCTCGTGCTGGAGGAGGACGACGTCGAGGACCGCCTCCCGCTGGCGCTCACCGGGCTCTCCGGCTGGGGCGTGGGCGACCGCGTGCTGCGGGCGGCGCTCTCCGGCGTCGACCCGAACCGGGCGATGCAGGCCGAGTGGCGTCGGGGCCAGGTCCCGCCGCGCGAGCTGGGGCGCTCGGCGCTCCAGGAGGTGGTCCGCGCCGTCGGCCCGCTGCGTGTCACCGCCGTGGAGGCCGCACGCGAGGCCGACCTCGCCGCGGGACGCCCGGTGAGCCAGGACGTGCTGAGCTCGGCCGAGACGGTCGACGTCCGCGCCGTGCTGCCCGACGGCCGTACCCTCGTCGGGAGCGTCCCCGGCGTGCACGGCGCACGCGTCGTGCGCACCGAGTACTCCCGCCTCGGGCCCAAGCACCGGCTGCGCGCGTGGGTGCAGGCGCTCGCGCTCGCGGCGAGCGACCCGGGACGCCCGTGGGACGCCGTCGCGATCGGCCGCTCGTCCCGGGGTCCGGGCGTCGCCTGGTCGACGCTCACGCCACCGGACCACGACACGGCGGCGCGGGTCCTCGCCGACCTCGTGGCGCTGCGCGACGAGGCGTCGCGCGAGCCGCTGCCGGTGCTCCCCGAGGTGTCGCTGCGCTACACCGAGGAGCGGAGCACGAGCGACGCGCGCGACGCCCTGATGCGCGCGGGCTGGGCGTGGAACAAGGGCTTCGAGCGCAAGGACCCGTACGTCGTCCTCGCGTGGGGACAGGACCCGGCCCTGCCCGACGTCGCCGGGCTCGCCACCACGGCCGACCTGGGCCGCTTCCCTGACGACCCGACCCGCCTCGGCGCGCTCGCGCGCCGCGTGTGGGAGCCCCTGCTGGAGAACGAGCTGCGAGGTGCCCGGTGAACGGCGCGACGTCCCGGACCGCGACCGACCACGCCACCCCGCACGGGGGCGACGCGGTGAGGAGCGGGACCCCTCGGCGCTTCGACCCGTTCGGCGAGCTGCCGAGCGGGACGGTCGTCCTCGAGGCGAGCGCCGGCACCGGCAAGACCCACACGATCGCGACCCTCACGACGCGCTACGTCGCCGAGGGTGTGGCCGCCCTGCCGGAGATCATGCTCGTGACCTTCGGCCGCGCCGCGACGTCGGAGCTGCGCGACCGCGTGCGCGAGCGCCTCGTCGCGACCGAGCGCGCGCTGCGCGGGCCCGCTCCCGCGGACGACCCGGAGCCCCTCGTCGCGTTCCTCGCCGCGGTCGACGACGACGAGCTCGCCCGTCGCCGCGAGCGCCTGCGTGTCGCGCTGTCCCAGCTGGACGCCGCGACCATCACGACGACGCACGGCTTCTGCCAGCAGATGCTCACGGCGCTCGGCACGGCGGCGGACGTCGACCTCACGACGAGCTTCCTTCCCGACGTCGCGGACCTCGTCGAGGAGGTCACGGACGACCTGTACGTGCGGAGGTTCGCGGACGAGCCGGAGCCGATCCTGTCGCCGCGCGACGTGCGCGACGTCGCTCGGGCGGCGGTGAGCGACCACGGGGCGGTGATCGCGCCGTCGGACGCGCCCGAGGGGTCCGTGGCCGCGGCGCGGTACGAGGCCGCGGTCGCCGCGCGCCGCGAGGTCGAGGCGCGCAAGCGTGCGATGCACCTGCTCGACTACGACGACCTGCTCGTGCTGCTGCGCCGCGCGCTGACGGACCCGGAGCACGGCGCGACGGCGGCGCGGCGGGTCCGGTCGCGGTTCCGCGTCGTCATGGTGGACGAGTTCCAGGACACCGACCCCGAGCAGTGGGAGATCCTGCGCACGGCGTTCCACGGGCATCCCGAGGAGTGCCGCACGCTGGTGCTCATCGGCGATCCCAAGCAGGCGATCTACGCGTTCCGCGGCGCGGACGTCGTGACGTACCTGCGCGCGGTCGAGGACGCGGCGGACACCGCGACGCTCAGCACGAGCTGGCGCAGCGACGGCCCGCTCCTCACGGGCCTGCACGCGCTCCTGGGCGAGACGGCGCTGGGCGACCCGCGCATCGTGGTCCGGCCCGTCGACGCGGCCCACCCCGAGCCGCGCTTCTCCGGCGGTGCGCCGGTGCGGCTGCGGCAGGTCACGCGGCGCGCCTACCGCCTCGGGGCATCGTCGGCGCCGTCGGCGCCGGACGCGCGCAGCCTGCTCGCGCAGGACGTCGCGGCGGACGTCGCGGGCCGCCTCAGGACCGCGGACGGCGGCGGCGACCGCGTGCGCGACGACGCGCTCGCGGCGGCGGGCGACGACGCAGGCGGCGGTCGGTGGCGGGCGCTCGAGCCGCGCGACGTCGCGGTGCTCACCCGGACGAACGCCCAGGCCGAGGCGGTGCGCTCGGCGCTCGTCGCGCTGGGCGTCCCCGCGGTGGTGTCGGGGCCGTCGAGCGTGTTCGGCTCGGCAGCGGCCCAGGACTGGCTCACGCTGCTCGCCGCGCTGGAGCAGCCCGGCCTGCACCGTCGCGCGACGGCGCTCGCCCTCACGCCGTTCGTGGGCTGGGACGCGCAGCGGCTCGCGACGGCCGGGGACGCGGACCACGACGAGCTCGGCGACACCGTCCGCGCCTGGGCGCGCCTGCTCGCGGACCGGGGCGTCGCCGCCGTCGCGGAGGTCGCGGCCCGGCGGGGCGCGACGGCGCGGGTCATGGCCCGGGCCGACGGCGAGCGCTACCTCACCGACCTGCGCCACGTCACGCAGGCCCTGCACGAGGCCGCGGTCACCGAAGGCCTCGGCACGGCCGCGCTCACCGCGTGGCTGCGCGCCCGGATCGCCGAGGTCGGCGCGGTGTTCACCGACGAGCGGACACGCCGCCTCGAGACGGACGCCGCGGCCGTGCAGGTCGTCACGGTCCACGCCGCGAAGGGCCTCGAGTTCGGCGTCGTCTACGTCCCGTTCGGCTGGGAGCGGTTCGAGTCGGACGACCAGGAGCTGTTCGCGTTCCACGACGACCACGGGCAGCGCGTCCTGCACCTGGGCGGGGTCGGCTCCCCCGGGTTCGTGGACGCCAAGGCGCGCTGGCGCGACGAGGAGCTGGGCGAGGACCTGCGCCTGCTGTACGTCGCGCTCACGCGAGCCCGCCACCAGGTCGTCGTGCACTGGACGCCGACCAAGCGCAGCACCGGTTCCGGGCCGCTCACGCGCCTGCTGCTCGCGGACCGGATGCTCGGCGGCGAGCCCGGCCGCCATGCCCGGCCCGACGCGATGCGCGACGACGCCGTCCGGTCCGCGTTCGAGGCGCTCGCCGCGCGCTCGGGCGGGACGGTCGTCGTCGAGCAGGTCGAGAGCCGGCCGAAGGGCACCCGCTGGTCTCCCGGGCGCCGGACCGCCTCGGACCTCGCGCTCGCGACCACCGCGCACCTGCCCGACCGCGAGTGGCGGCGCGCGTCGTACTCGGCGCTCACGGCGGCGGCGCACCACGGTCCGGTCGGCGTGATCGAGAGCGAGCCCGAGGACCCGGGCATCCAGGACGAGCCGGAGGAGTCGCCGGACGCCGACGCGACCGGTGCCGTGGCGACCGGGGTGCCGGCCGAGACCCCGGCCACCCGTCCCGGTGCCGACGTCCCCTCGCCCTACGAGGGGCAGCCGGGAGGTACCGCGTTCGGCACCCTGGTGCACGAGATCCTGGAGTACGTCGACACGGCCGCCGACGACCTCGACGCCGAGGTGCGCGCCCGGTGCGCCCAGGCGGCGACGGTCCGCGTGCCCGGCGTGGAGCCCGCCTCGCTCGCCGCAGCGCTGGGTCTGTCGCTGCGCACCCCGCTCGGACCGATCGCGGGCGGGCTCACCCTCGCCGACGTCGACCCGCGCGACCGGCTCCCCGAGCTCGAGTTCGAGCTCCCGCTCGCGGGCGGCGACGAGACCGAGGGCGTCCGGCCCTCGACGCTGCGCGACCTCGCCGACGTCCTGCGCGCCCACCTGCCCGCCGACGACGCGTTCGCCCGCTACCCGGACCTGCTCGCGGCCCTGGCCGACGAGAGCGAGAGCGGGACGGCCGGCGGTTCCGGCGGCGTCCCGCTGCGCGGATACCTCACGGGGTCGATCGACGCAGTGCTGCGCGTGCCCGTCGCGGGGCCGGACGGTCGTCCCGACCCCGCCGGCCGCCGGCGCTACCTCGTCGTCGACTACAAGACGAACCGCGTCGGCCCGCCCGGCGTGCCGCTCGCCGTCGGCGACTACCACCCGGACGCGACGCGGGACGCGATGCTCGCCTCGCACTACCCCCTCCAGCTCGTGCTCTACCTCGTGGCGCTGCACCGCTACCTGCGCTGGCGCGTGCGCGACTACGACCCCGACCGCGATCTTGCGGGCGGCGCCTACCTGTTCGTGCGCGGCATGGCCGGCCCCGACACCCCGACCGGTCCCGACGGCGCGCCGTACGGCGTCGTCGCCTGGACGCCGCCGCCGGGGCTCGTCGTCGCCCTGTCCGCCCTGCTCGACGGAGGTCGCGCATGACCACGACCCCACTCGGCGAGACGGTGCCTGTCGCGCCGCCGGCTCCCCCCGTGGACGAGGGCGACCCGCGCCTCGCCGTCGGGGTCCCCGCGTGGCTCGCCACGTTCAACGCCGCGCGCGTCGTCTCCGCGGCCGACCTGCGCGTCGCGCTGCGGCTCGGCGCGCTCACGGGCGAGCATGACGACCGCGTACGGCTAGCGGTCGCGCTCGCGGTGCGCGCGGTGCGCAGCGGGTCGGTGTGCGTGCGCCTGGACGACCTCGGGTCGCTCGAGCTGCCGGAGGACGAGGAGGCGGCGCGCACCGACGCCACGGACCTGCCCTGGCCGGACCGCTCCGCGTGGGCGGACGCGGTCGCGCGCAGCCCGCTCGTCGCGGCGGGCGTCGACGGGCCGACCGACCGCCCCGCGCGCTGGGTGGGGGGCGCTCTCTACCTCGACCGGTACTGGCGGGACGAGCTCGCGGTCCGGCACGACGTCGACGCCCGGCTCGCCTCGGACGACCTGCCCGTGGACGGCGACCGCCTCGACGCCGCGCTGTCCCGCCTCTTCCCCGCTGCGGACGACACCCGGCAGCGGCTCGCCGCCGCGCACGCCGCGACACGTCGGCTCACCGTGCTCACGGGCGGCCCGGGCACGGGCAAGACGACGACGGTCGCGCGGCTGCTCGCCGTCCTGCACGACGCCGCTCTCCCGTCCTCGTCGCCCGCCGTCCCCGCGTCCGGCGCCCCGTCCTCCTCCGCGCGTCCGGGTACCGGCGAGACGCCGCCCATCTCGGGCACCGCTCCCGCAGGACTGGTCCCGGCCTCCGGCGCACCGCTGCGCGTGGCGCTCGCCGCGCCCACGGGCAAGGCCGCCGCGCGTCTCCAGGAGGCGGTGCGCGAGGTCGTCGCCGGGTTCGGCGACCCGGCCGACCGTGAGCGCGTCGGCGCCCCCGTCGCGACGACGCTGCACCGCCTGCTCGGTTACCGACCGGGCAGCAGCACCCGGTTCCGGCACGACGCACACCACCACCTGCCGCACGACGTGGTGGTCGTGGACGAGACGTCGATGGTCGCGCTGCCGCTCATGGCGCGGCTGCTCGAGGCGCTGCGGCCCGACGCACGGCTCGTGCTCGTCGGCGACCCCGACCAGCTCGCGTCCGTGGAAGCCGGTGCGGTGCTCGGGGACCTCGTGCACCGAGAGCCGGTCGCCCCGCCCGCGACGTCGGCCGTCGTGGTCGCGACGGCCGACGTCGCGCTCGCCGCGTCCCCGCCGCCCGCCGACGGCGAGGTGGACGACCGCGCCGCGCTGGGCAACGGCGTCGTGCGGCTGCGCACCGTCCACCGCCAGGACCGCGACTCCGAGATCCTGCCGCTCGCGGCCTCGATCAGGACCGGGGACGCGGAGGCGACGCTCGCGCTGCTGCGCGCGGGCCACGGCTCGGTGGAGTTCCTCGAGACGCCCGACGACGTCCCGGACGACGCGGTGCTCGCCGCCGTGCGCGCCGACGCCGTCACGGCGGGCACGGCGCTCGTCGAGGCCGCCCGCGCGGGTGACGCGCACGCCGCGCTCGACGCCCTCGCCCGGCACCGGGTCATGGTCGCGCACCGGCGCGGCCCGGCGGGTCGGGGCCGGTGGGCGGCGCAGGTCGAGGCGTGGGTCGAGGAGGCCACGGGCCATCACGCGACCGACACGCCGTGGGTCGCCGGCCGGCCGCTGCTCGTCACGACGAACGACGCCGAGGTGGGTCTCTACAACGGTGACACGGGCGTGCTCGTCGCAGAACCCGGGGGCGCCGGCGTCGTCGCCGTGTTCGGCGACCCGCGCTCCCCGCTGCGGGTGCGCACCCACCGCCTCCCGCCGGTCGAGACCGTGCACGCGATGACGGTCCACCGCGCGCAGGGCAGCCAGTTCGACCGCGTCACCCTCGTCCTGCCGCCCGCCACGTCGCCGCTGCTCACGCGCGAGCTGCTCTACACGGCGGTGACGCGCGCGCAGACGTTCGTGCGCGTCGTCGGCTCCGAGTCCGCCGTCCGCACCGCGGTGACCAGCCCGGTCCACCGGGCGAGCGGGCTGCGCACACCGCTGCCCGGCGGTCAGTCCTCCGCGCGCCCCGCCTGATCCTTCTCCCGCAGCTCCTTCAGCCGGGCCCAGGGCACGAGCACGATCCAGGCGACGGACGCGATCGCGGCGCCCATGATCATCGAGGGGAGGTCCATGGCGACCATCCTGACAGGCGTGCCGCGACTCTCCGGGGGAATGGGGGGCAGGGGTCGCCGGTTGGCACCAGGGTGAGCACCCAGACCCCGCGCCTGTCCGTCCTCGACCTCGTGCCCGTCCGCTCGGGCCAGTCCAGCACCCAGGCGGTGCGGGCGTCGCTCGACCTGGTCCGCCTCGCGGACCGGCTGGGGTACGAGCGCTACTGGTTCGCCGAGCACCACAACATGCCGGCGGTCGCGGCGTCGACGCCGCCCGTGATGATCGCCGCCGCCGCGTCGGTGACGGATCGCATCCGGGTCGGGTCGGGCGGGGTGATGCTCCCCAATCACGCGCCGCTCGTCGTCGCGGAGCAGTTCGCGGCGCTCGAGGCGATCGCCCCCGGGCGCGTCGACCTGGGGATCGGCCGTGCGCCAGGCTCCGACCCCGTCGTCACGCAGCTCCTGCGGATCACCGGCCCCACGGCCGACGTCGACCGGTTCCCCCAGCACGTGACCGACATCCTCGCGCTCATGAGCCCGCAGGGCGCGACGCTGCGCCTCACGAGCGGCCAGGTCTACGACGTGCACGCCACGCCCGCCGCCGACGGCGCACCGACCGTCTGGCTCCTCGGGTCGAGCGACTACTCCGCGCGCCTCGCGGCCGAGCTCGGGCTGCCGTACGTGTTCGCGAACCACTTCTCCGGCCAGGGCGTCGACGAGATCCTCGCGCTGTACCGCGAGGGCTACCGCCCGAGCGAGGCGTTCCCCGAGCCCCGCACGTTCCTCACGCTCAACGCCGTCGTCGCCGAGAGCGACGACGAGGCCCGGGCCCGCGCGCTCCCGCAGGCGCGCATGATGGCGCGGCTGCGCACCGGTCAGGCGCTCACCGCGCTGGAGACCGTGGAGGAGGCCCAGGCGGCACCCCTCGACGGCACGGCCGGGCAGATGGTCGAGGACAGCCTCCGGCGCTGGGCCGTCGGGACGCCCGACGACGCCGCGGCCGAGGTCCGTCGGCTCGCCGAGCGCCACGGCGTCGACGAGGTGATGGTCGTCCCCGTCGCCGCGTCGCGCGCCGACGAGGCGCTGGACTCCACGCCGGGCCGCACCCGCACGCTCGAGCTCCTCGCGGGCGCCCTCTCCGGCGCCCGGACGTCCTGACCCGCCGAACGCCCGTCGGCCCACCCGCCCGTTGCCGAACACGACCCGGCACGCGGTCGAACACGACATGAGGGTCGTTATCCACGGGATATCGACCCTCATGTCGTGTTCGGCGGGAGGGGGTAGCGTCGCCGCATGACGACGACGTACGACGACGTGGCCTGGCACTCCGAGGGCGACGGGTACCCGCCCGAGGCGGGGCCCGCGGCGGGCGCGACGCACATCGGCATGTTCCTCGCGTGGGCGGTGCTCGCGGGCCACGTCTCCGAGGAGCTCGCCGAGGACGCCGAGGACGACCTCGCCGCGCTGCGCGAGCGCACGACGACGCCCGGCGCGTTCGTCCTCGACGTGTGCGACGGCGAGCTCGCCGACGAGGACCTCGACGACGTCGGCGCGGCGTTCGCGAGCGCGTACTACACGGGTGACGAGGAGGACGAGGACGACGGCGGCCTCTACCTGGAGGACTACGTCGACGCGGTGAGCCCGGGCGACGGCGAGCCCGAGGACGTGTACCGCGTGCCCGACACGTGGGAGACGTACGACCTCGTCGGCCCGCTGATCGACGCCCGCTTCTCGCAGTGGGCCGACGAGGGTCGCCCGACGGTCCTGCGCCACCGCGCCTGAGCCGGCCCGCGATGACAGAGCCCACGCCCGTCACCCGGCTCGCCGCGGTCCTGCGCGCCGACAACCCGGGCCCGATGACGCTCGACGGCACGCGCTCGTACGTGCTGCGCGCTCCGGGTTCGGCGACGTGCGTCGTCGTGGACCCGGGGCCCGACGACGCCGCGCACCTCGACGCGCTCGCGGCGGCCGGGCCGGTCGAGCTCGTGCTCGTCACGCACCGCCACGCGGACCACACGGCCGGGTCCCCCGGGCTGCGCGAGCGGACCGGGGCGCCGGTGCGCGCCGCGGACCCGGCACACTGCCACGGCGGCGCGCCGCTGCGCGACGGCGAGGTGATCGAGGCCGCCGGGCTGCGCGTCGTCGTCCTCACCACCCCGGGCCACACGGCCGACTCGATCTGCCTCGTGCTGCCCGACGACGGCCCGCTCGCCCCGGCCGACGACCGCGCCGGAGGGGGCACGCGCCCTGGCGACGCGACCCCGGGCGGCGCTTCGCCCGGCGACGAGATCCCCGGTGACGCGACTCCGCGCGACGCCCGGTCGGGTGACGCCGCTACCCGCAGCGCGGTGCCGCCGACGGGCGCGACGGTCCTCACCGGGGACACCGTGCTCGGGACCGGCACGACGGTGATCGCGCAGCCCGACGGCTCGCTCGGTGCGTACCTCGCGAGCCTCGACGCGATCGAGGCGGTCGCGTCCGGGGGCCCAGCCCCGGCGACGGGGCTCCCGGGCCACGGGCCGGTCATCGAGGACCTCGCGGGACGGGTGCGCGCGTACCGCGAGCACCGGCTCGAGCGCCTCGACCAGGTCCGGGCGGCGCTCGACGGGCTCGGGCTCACCGCGGGTGCGCACGACGCGGTGGAGCAGGTCGTCGCGAGCGTCTACGCCGACGTCGACCCGACGGTCCTCGGCGCGGCGCGGCAGTCCGTCGCGGCGCAGCTCGCCTTCCTGGCGCGGTCCGACGAGCTCGCGCGGCGACCCGCTCGCGGGAGTTCACGTGCGCGGCGGCACGACGGCTGAGTGTCGGTGGCGCCCGGCACGATGACGAGATGACGACACCACGGCTCGGTATCGCGTTCGTGCCCACCCACGCACCGGAGAGCCTGCGGCGGCTCGCCACCACCGCGGAGGAGGCAGGCCTCGACGACCTCTGGGTGTGGGAGGACTGCTTCAAGCAGTCCGGCCTGGCCTCGGCGGCCGCGGCGCTCGCCTGGACCGAGCACGTCCGCGTCGGCATCGGGCTGATGCCCGCCCCGCTGCGCAGCACGGCGATCACGGCGATGGAGGTCGCGACGCTCGCCCGGATGTTCCCCGGCCGGCTCGTCGCGGGCGTGGGCCACGGCGTCCAGGCGTGGATGGGGCAGGCCGGCGTCCGCGTCGCGTCACCGCTGACGCTGCTGCGCGAGCACACCACCGCCCTGCGGAGGCTGCTCGCGGGCGAGGAGGTCACGACGGCGGGGCGGTACGTCACGCTCGACGCCGTACGCCTCGACTGGCCTCCCGCGGAGTCCGTCCCGCTGTGGCTCGGTGGCGTCGGCCCCCGGTCGCTCGCGCTGGCGGGCGAGCTGGGCGACGGCCTGATCCTCGCGAACGCTCTCACCCCGGACGACGTGCGGGCGGCCGCCGCGGCTGCCAGAGCAGGCCGGGACGGGGACAGGGCCAGCGCCGGGAGCGACTTCGACGTCCACGCGACCCTCATCGCGGCGACGGGCCCGGACGCGCAGGAGCGCGTGGACCGCGAGGTGCCGCTGTGGGGCAAGGAGGCCGGTCAGGGCGTCGGCGCGGGCGGGGACGCGGCGACGATCGCCGCGGCCGTCCAGGCGCTGGCCGACGCGGGTGCGACGGCCGTCGCGGTCCAGCCGACCGCCGACGAGCCGGACGTCGAGCGGTTCGTCCGCTTCCTGGGTCGGGAGGTCGTGCCGCTGCTCAGCGGCCGCTGACGCGCACGGCGTCCACGGCCCCCTCGGCACGCTGACGCTCGCGGAGCCCGTGCACCAGGGCGACGACGGCGCACACGAGCGCGACGGCGCCGACGGCGAGCGCGAGGCGCACCGGGAAGGCGGCGTAGAGGTCGGACACCTCGCCGACCGGGAGCCCCCACTCGACGGCGGTCTCGCGCAGCTCGCCCGCGAGCACCCCGATCCGGCCGGGCACCCGTGACGCGACCGAGGCGACCCAGCCGAGCAGCTCGAGGATCACGGAGGCCGCGGAGTAGGCACCGGTCGCGAGGGGGATCACGGGGACACCCTAGCGGGACCGGACACCGCGGGCATATCCGGCACACCCCCGAGAAGACCCTGGCTCACCCCTCAGACCAGCGGCTTCGCGAAGCAGAGCGCGACGTGGTTGTCCCCGACGTACGGCGGGAACTGCGCGACGGCGCGGTACCCGAGCGAGCGGTAGAGCGCGATCGCGCCCGGCTGCCGGATGCCCGTCTCCAGCAGCAGGGTGGACACCCCCCGCTCGCGGGCGACGACCTCCAGGGCGTCGAGCAGCCGGCGCGCGGTCCCGGTCCGACGTGCGCGCTCGCGCACGAAGACTTTCTTCACCTCGAGCGCGTCCACGGGCGCCCCGGGAGCGGGGCTGCGCAGCGACGCGCACCCGACGGCCTCGCCGTCCCGGTACGCGACGAGGGTCGCGACGACCTCGGCGCCCACGCGGGCGTCGACGGCGTCGAACTCTCCGGCGGCGTCGAGCCCGGCGAACAGCTCGGGGTAGAGCACCGCCGAGGACGTCTCGTGCATCTCCCGTCGCAGCGCCGCCGCGTCCGGGTCGCCCCACGGGACCGCGCGAACGTCGACGACCCCAGGGGCGGGGACGGTGACGGGCTCGCTCGGGGTGGCGGGTCTGCGTGCGTCGCGCGCCCCGCGCCCGCCGCTCGTCGCCGAGGTCGCGTCCACACCGTCGGTGCCGACGCCCGAGTCCGCCGTCCCCAGGTCCAGCGCGAAGCAGCGCGAGAGCGGGTGCCCGGCGTAGTGCCCGTACGACTCGATCGGGACGTAGCCGAGCGAGAGGTACAGGTCGATCGACTCGGGCTGGAGGGTCCCGGTCTCCAGGACCAGGCGGTCGAGCCCGGCCTCGACGGCGTGCCGGTGCGCGGCCCGCATCGCCGTGCGCGCGTGCCCGCGGCCCCGGTGGGCCGGCTCGACCCAGAGACGCTTCACCTCGCCCGTCCGCGAGGGGTGTGTGCCGCCGCGGCCGTCGGGCGTGCCCGACACGTCGCGCAGCGCGACGAACGCGACGGGCTCACCGGCCGAACGGACCACGACGTTCGCGATCGAGGCGTCGGGCACGAACGGGCCCGCGTCGGGCTCGCCGTAGCGCACGGCGAGCTCCGCCTGCTGACGGGTGCGCAGGAGCTCGGCCGCGGCGTCGTCCCCGGGCACCGCCTCGACGGTGACGTGCGCGCCCAGGCGCGCGGCGTCGTCGGGCAGGACGCGCGGGAGCGAGCCCGTCACGCCGACCTCGTCATGCGCTGACGAGCGCGCCCAGGACCGACGTGAAGAAGCCGAGCCCGTCGGTCCCCGCGCGCGGGCCGGCCTCGTTCGCGGGGCCGAAGCCCGCCTCGACGGCGTGCTCGGGGTGGGGCATGAGGCCGACGACGTTGCCCGCCGCGTTCGTGATGCCCGCGATGCCCCGGCGCGACCCGTTCGGGTTCCAGCCGTCGTAGCGGAAGACGACGCGGCCCTCCGCCTCGAGCTCGTCGAGCGTGCGGTCGTCCGCGACGAACTGGCCGTCCTGGTTCTTCAGCGGGATCGTGATGCGCTGGCCGGCCGTGTAGTCGCGCGTCCAGGCCGTGTCCACGTTCTCGACCACGAGCACCTGCTCGCGGCAGATGAAGTGCAGGTGGTCGTTCTTGACCATCGAGCCGGGCAGCAGGTGGGCCTCGGTGAGGACCTGGAAGCCGTTGCAGATGCCCAGGACGGGCATGCCGCCCGCCGCCGCGTCGACGATCGACTCCATGACGGGCGCGAAGCGGCTGATCGCGCCGGCGCGCAGGTAGTCCCCGTAGGAGAAGCCACCGGGCAGGACGACCGCGTCGACGCCGTGCAGGTCGGCGTCCGCGTGCCACAGCGACACGGCCTCACCGCCCGCGAGACGCACCGCGCGCGCCGCGTCGCGGTCGTCCAGCGTGCCGGGGAACGTGACGACGCCGATCCGCGCCGTCGCGAGCGTCGCGCCGGACATCAGGCGAGCCCCTCGGACGTGATCGTCGCGGCCGCGTCCGCCTCGATGTCCGCCACGCGCACGACGTCCTCGATGACCGGGTTCGACAGGACCTTGACCGCGGCCTCCTGGGCGGCGGCGAGGATCTCCGGCGTGACCGGGCCGTCGACCTCGAGCTCGAACCGCTTGCCCTGGCGCACGGACGTGAACTGGGTGAAACCGAGGCGCGGCAGCGCCCCGACGACGGCCTTGCCCTGCGGGTCCAGGATCTCGGGCTTGGGCATGACCTCGACGACGACGCGTCCCACGGGGGCTCCTTGGCGAGAGAGTTCGGGAGAGCCGGGGCTCCGGGATCCCGCCCACGTCACGGTCGTCGAGGACGGCCGGTGGGACGGGGCGAGCGGGAGCCGACGGCGGGATTCCGCGGCCAGTCTACCGGGCGCGCGAGCGCGGTCCGGCGGGCGTCCGCACGGTGGCACGACGCTTCCTGAGCGCCGAGGTAGAACTCTGGTCGACCGAGGTAGAGCCGTGGTTCACCGAGGTAGAGGCGTGGTCTGCCCAGTCGCAGTCGCACCGGGCCGGGCTCCGGGAGTGCCTCAGCCCCCCGCCGAGCGGGGCGGACCGGCAGGGATGTTGCCGTCGAGCACGTGCTTGCGCCACGCGCGCTCCCCGTTCGACCGGGAGAACAGCGTGGCGGACCCGATGGCGCACACGAGGACCAGCGGCCAGTACCACCAGGCGAACGGAAGACGCCACGCGTGCCCCGACCCCGTCGAGACGAGCCCGAGGAGCGCCATCGCGGTGGGGGCGACCATCTGGATCCCCGTGACGAGCAGCGCGGCCGCGACGCCCCTGCGCCACGGGTAGAGCGCCCCGTGGATGTCGTCGGCCACCCACCACCAGTAGCGCGCGGGCAGCCGAGCGTCGAACAGCCGGTACAGCAACCAGCGGCCGAGCGGCGGGTGCTCGCGCCACCGCAGCCCCCAGCCCGCGCGCACGAGCCCCCACGCCTCGCGCGGGCCGATGCCGTGCGGCGCCCCGGCGTCGTCGGGTGCGGGCGCGAGGTCGAGCAGGACCGCGAGCGCCTCGTCACCGTGCAGGCGGCGCCAGCGCGGCGGGTAGGCGCGGAGCCAGAACCGGGCGGACCGCTCGTACCGGTCCGTCCCGACGGCGGTCACGCGCCGCTCCCGGCCAGGCCGTCGGTGGCGCCCGCTGGGCCGCGGCCCTCCAGCGACCGTCGCGCGCGCTCGGCGAGCTCGGCCAGCCGCAGGGTCTCTGCCCGCGCCGCCCGGCGCCCGTCGTCGGTCGCCCGGTAGTAGCGCCGCAGGCGGCCGTCGACGACCTCCTCGCCGGTCGGCTCGACGAGTCCGGCGGCGACGAGCCGGTCGAGGTTGCCGTAGAGCGTGCCGGCCCCGAGCCGGGTGCCGCCGTCGGAGAGCTCGCGCACCGCCTGGATCACCGCGTACCCGTGCCGCGGCTCTGCGCTGAGCGAGAGCAGCACGAGGTACGCCTGCTCGGTCATCCGGAACGCGGGAGGACGTGACGCCATGAGCGATATATATCGGATGCCGACCTATCACGCCAGCCCTCGACGCGTGTCAGAGGGTGCCGCTAGAGTCGAACACGTGTTCGAGACGCACGCTCGGGCACGGTGCGAGGGCGGGGTCCTGCCCCTTCCCCGCCCTCGCACGAACCGTGGCTCGACGACGCAGGAGGTCCGCATGGCAGCACCGCTCGCCCCCACCGCGGAGCGCGGCAGGGCACGACCGTCGCCGCAGACCGTCGCGCGCGTCCTCACACGCGACGGTACCTGCGTGTTCCCCGGCTGCCGCGTCCCGGCGTTCCGTTGCGACCTCGACCACGTCGTGGCCCCACGACCGGGCGCCGACGACGACGCCGCGGCCGCCGCGCAGGAGGCCGACAACCTCGTGGCGCTCTGTCGGCACCACCGGGTCGTCCGCGCGCGCGACGGCTGGCGTCCCGCGCTGCTCGCCGACGGCTCGGTCCGGTGGACCGCGCCGAGCGGGCACACCTACGTGCGCCCGGTCGCCGCGCGGACCGCCTGACGGCTCAGCCGAGCGTCGAGCCCGTGAGCCGCTCGTACGCCTCGAGGTACCGGGCGCGGGTGCGCGTGACGACGTCGGCGGGGATCGACGGCGGCGGGGTGTCGGACGCGCGGTCCCACCCGGACGCGGGCGACACGAGCCAGTCGCGCACGAACTGCTTGTCGTAGCTCGGCTGCGCGTGCCCCGGCTCCCACTGGTCCGCGGGCCAGAACCGTGACGAGTCGGGCGTGAGCACCTCGTCACCGAGGACGGTCCGGCCGGTCGTCGGGTCCACGCCGAACTCGAGCTTGGTGTCCGCGAGGATCACGCCGCGCTCGCGCGCGATCTGCTCGGCGCGCGCGTACACGGCGAGCGTCAGGTCGCGCAGGCGCGTGGCGTCGTCGAGGCCGATCTGCTCGGCGACCGCGTCGAACGAGACGTTCTCGTCGTGCTCGCCCACGGCGGCCTTGGTCGCGGGCGTGAAGATCGGCTCCGGCAGTCGCGACCCGTCGACCAGCCCGGGCGGCAGCGGCACGCCGCAGACGTCTCCCCCGGCGCGGTACTCGACGAGCCCCGAGCCGGTGAGGTACCCGCGCACGACGCACTCGACGGGGAACATGTCGAGGCGGCGGCAGATCATCGCGCGCCCGGCGACGACGTCGGGCACGAGGCCGTCGCCCGGCTCCGACGAGACCTCGGTCGACACCACGTGGTTCGGCACGAGGTCGGCGAGCTGCTCGAACCACCACAGGCTGAGCTGGGTGAGCACGACGCCCTTGTCCGGGATCCCCGGCGACAGCACGTGGTCGTACGCGCTGACCCGGTCGCTCGCCACGACGAGCACGACGTCACCGAGGGGGTGCACGCCACCGACGGCGGGCAGGTCCGGCGCGTAGAGGTCGCGCACCTTCCCGGAGTACACGTGCGTCCAGCCGGGCAGGTCGAGCGCCGCGGTGTCGAGCGCGTCCGCCTCGCCGAGCGAGAGGGCCGAGGCAGGGTCCTGAGGGGTGTCGGTCACGGCCCCTAGTCTCGCACCGCCCTCCACAGGCGCGGCACCGTGTCCGGCGACCGGTCGGTCGGCCCGTCGGCCCGCCTCGCCGAACGGGTGGCCCGACCTTGCCGCCCGTCCCGGCGGCCTCTCGGGGACAGCACCGCGACGCCTCACCCGACAGCACGGACCGCGCCCGCCTCCGAGCCCGGACGCGACGAACGCCACGGAAGTCGCTACTGTGCCATCAGGACGGTCGTGGGAGCGCTCCCTCACCGTCGGGGGCCTGCATCGGAGCGACCCCCTCGGGGGCGCCTGCACCGCTGTCCCGGCCCTGCCGACGACGGCAGGGCGACATCCGCACCGAGGAGGCAACGATGCACCACGGCACGATGCACCATCGCCTGACAGCGCTAGCAACCGGAATCGGCGTGATCGCCGCGAGCGTCGGGCTCGCGACGTCGGCGAACGCGAGCGCACCCGTCGCCGCAGCGTCGACCACCAGGGCCGAGGTCCCCGCGCTGCTCGCCGGCCCCGTCCCCGGACCGGACGACCTGTCCCCCGGCCAGCTCCGCGCGCTGGAGCGCGACCTGGGCCTCGACGCCGACGGCGTCGCCGACCGGCTCGCCCTCGACGCCGCGGCCGGCGCCGTCGAGCAGGTACTGAGCGGCGGCCTGGGCGCGGCGTACGCCGGCACGTGGGTCGACGCCGACGCCGCGACGCCCGTCGTCGCCGTCACGGACCCCTCCGCCGTCCCGGAGGTCGAGGCGGCCGGCGCCGAGGCCGTCGTCGTCGAGCGCAGCCTCGCGGACCTCGACGGGGTCGCCGCCGGGCTGGACGAGGCGTCGACGCCGGACGCCGTCCAGGCCTGGTACGTCGACGTGACGACCAACGAGGTCGTCGTCGAGTCGCTCGACCCGGCCGCGGCGGAGGCGTTCGTCGCAGCGTCGGGGGTCGACGCGGCCGCTGTCCGGACCGAGCTCGTCGACGCGCCGTACGAGCTCACGGCCGACGTGCGTGGCGGCGACCGGTACATCACGCGGGACCCCGGCGCGTCGTCGGGCTCGGCGTGCTCGATCGGCTTCGCCGTGCAGGGCGGATTCGTCACGGCCGGGCACTGCGGCGCGGCAGGCAAGGAGGTGCTCACGGCGAGCTGGGCGCGCATGGGCACGGTCCAGGCGGCGTCGTTCCCCGGCCACGACTACGCCTGGGTGCGCGTCGACGCCGGGTTCACCCCCGTCCCCCGCGTGAACAACTACGCGGGCGGAACGGTCGACGTCGCCGGGTCCGCCGAGGCACCGGTGGGCGCGTCGGTCTGCCGGTCCGGCGCGACGACGGGCTGGCGCTGCGGCGTCATCGAGCAGAAGAACATCACCGTGAACTACGGCAACGGCGACATCCCGGGCCTCGTGCGCGGCAGCGCGTGCGCCGAGGGCGGCGACTCCGGCGGCTCCGTGATCTCGGGCAACCAGGCGCAGGGCGTCACGTCGGGCCGCATCAACGACTGCTCCAACGGCGGCAAGTTCATCTACCAGCCCGTGAACCCGATCCTCTCGGCGTACGGGCTCTCCCTCGTCACGACAGGCGGCGGGTCGGGCAGCGCGCTCGTCGGGCTCGCGGGCAAGTGCATCGACGTGCCGAGCTCGGACTTCAGCGACGGCAAGCGGCTGCAGCTCTGGACCTGCAACGGGACGAACGCGCAGCGCTGGACGTTCGAGTCCGACGGCACGGTCCGCGCGGGCGGCAAGTGCATGGACGTCGCGTGGGCGGCCACGGCCGACGGCACGGCGCTCCAGCTCGCGAACTGCAGCGGCAACGCGGCCCAGAAGTTCGTGCTGAGCGGCGCGGGCGACCTGGTGTCCGTGCTGGCGAACAAGTGCGTCGACGTGCCGAGCAGCAACAGCGCCGACGGCACCAAGCTGCAGATCTGGACGTGCAACGGCACCGCGGCCCAGAAGTGGCACCGAGCCTGACACGTCGCCCCTGAACTACCCCACGGCGCCGAACACGACATGGCGGTCGCTATCAGCGTGATAGCGACCGTCATGTCGTGTTCGACGGCGTGGGGCGTCGTGCTCGACGGGCACCCCGGGCGCGTCGGGGTCGGGCCGGTTGGGCCCGACGGCGGGGTGTCAGCCCGCGAGCGTGACCTCGCCCGCGGCGGCCTTGGCCGCGATGTCCGTGCGGTGGTGCGAGCCCGGGAGCACGATGCGGTCGACCGCGGCGTACGCCCGACGGCGCGCCTCGGCCAGGTCGGCGCCGCGCGCCACGACCGACAGCACACGGCCGCCCGAGGCGACCAGGCCGCCGTCGTCCGCGCGCGACGTGCCCGCGTGCAGCACGTGCACGCCCTCGACGTCCTCCGCCGCGTCGATGCCCGTGATCGGGTCGCCGCCGCGCACCGCGCCCGGGTAGCCGTGCGCCGCGACGACGACGGTGACCGACGCGTCGTCGTGCCAGCGCAGCGCCCCGATCTCGGCGAGGCGTCCCTGCGCCGCCGCGAGCATGACGGCGGACAGCGGCGTCGCGAGGCGCGTGAGCACCGACTGCGTCTCCGGGTCGCCGAACCGCGCGTTGAACTCGACGACGCGCGTCCCCCGGCTCGTCAGCGCGAGCCCCACGTACAGGACGCCGACGAACGGGGTCCCGCGCCGCGCCATCTCGTCGATCGTCGGCTGCGCGACGCGCGTCACGACCTCGTCGACCAGGCCCTCCGGCGCCCACGGGAGCGGGCTGTAGGCGCCCATGCCGCCCGTGTTGGGGCCGGCGTCGGCGTCGAACGCGCGCTTGAAGTCCTGGGCGGGCGCGAGGGGGACGACGGTCGCGCCGTCGCTCACGCAGAAGAGCGAGACCTCGGGGCCGTCGAGGTACTCCTCGACGACGACGCGCGGGTCCTCGGGCGTGCCGTCCGCCGCGCGCCGCGGGGTGGCGAAGCACGCGGCGGCGTGCTCGAGCGCGGCCTGCCGGTCCTCGGTGACGACGACGCCCTTGCCCGCGGCGAGGCCGTCGTCCTTGATGACGTACGGGGCGCCGAACGCGTCGACCGCGGCCGCGACCTGGTCGACGTCGGTGCACACGTGCGCGAGCGCCGTCGGGACGGACGCCGCCGCCATGACGTCCTTGGCGAACGCCTTGGAGCCCTCGAGCCGCGCCGCCTCGGCGCTCGGCCCGAACACGGGGATCCCGGCCTCGCGCACCGCGTCCCCGACGCCCGCGACGAGCGGCGCCTCCGGGCCGACGACGACGAGGTCCACGCCCAGGTCCGTGGCGAGCGCGGCGACCGCGGCGCCGTCGTTCTGGTCGACGGGGTGCAGCGTCGCGAGGTCCCCGATGCCGGGGTTCCCGGGGGCGGCGTGCAGCTCGTGCGGCTCGGCGCCCGGGCGGTCGGCCTCGTGCGCGAGGGCGTGGACGATGGCGTGCTCGCGGGCACCGGTCCCGACGACGAGGATCTTCACGGGCGCCGAGTCTACCGAGACGGCCCGGACACCCTGCGGGGCGTCCGGGCCGTGGGCGGCGTGCGTCGTCGGTTCAGGGACGGCGGCTCAGTGGATGAGGTCGTGCCGCGGGATGATCGCGTCGCGGCTCGGGCCGACGCCGATCGCGGAGATGCGCGTACCCGACATCTCCTCGAGCGCGAGCACGTAGCGCTGCGCGTTGACGGGCAGGTCCTCGAACGTCCGCGCGCCGGAGATGTCCTCCCACCAGCCGTCGAGCTCCTCGTAGATCGGCTTCGCGTGGTGGAACGCCGTCTGGTCGAGCGGCATCTCGTCGTACCGGACGCCGTCCACGTCGTACGCGACGCAGACCGGCACCTTCTCGAAGCCGGTGAGGATGTCGAGCTTGGTGAGCACCATGTCGGTGATGCCGTTGACGCGGGTCGCGTAGCGCGCGATCACCGAGTCGTACCAGCCGCAGCGGCGCGCGCGGCCCGTGGTGACGCCGTACTCGCCGCCCTGCTTGAGCAGGTACTCGCCGTTCGCGTCGAACAGCTCGGTGGGGAACGGGCCCTCGCCCACGCGGGTCGTGTACGCCTTGATGACGCCGATGACGGAGCTGACGCGCGTCGGGCCGACACCCGAGCCGGTGAGCGCCCCGCCCGCCGTCGCGTTGGACGACGTGACGAACGGGTAGGTGCCGTGGTCGACGTCGAGCATGGTCGCCTGGCCGCCCTCGAAGAGGACGTTCTTGCCCGCGTCGAGCGCCTTGTTCAGCTCGAGCGCCGTGTCCGCGACCATCGGCTTGAGCCGGTCGGCGTACTGCAGCAGCTCGGCCACGGTCTCGTCGACCGTGATCGCGCGACGGTTGTAGACCTTCACCAGCAGGTGGTTCTTCTGGTCCAGCGAGCCCTCGATCTTCTCCGCGAGGATCTTCTCGTCGAACAGGTCCCAGATGCGGATGCCGACGCGGTTGATCTTGTCCGCGTACGCCGGGCCGATCCCGCGGCCGGTCGTGCCGATGCGGCGCTTGCCGAGGAACCGCTCGCTCACCTTGTCGATCGTCCGGTGGTACCCCGCGATCACGTGCGCCGAGCCCGAGACGAGCAGGCGGGAGACGTCCACGCCGCGCGAGATCAGGTCGTCGAGCTCCTGGAACAGCACCTCGATGTCCACGACGACGCCGTTCGCGATGACCGGCGTGACGCCCGGGGACAGGATGCCCGACGGCAGCAGGTGGAGCGCGTACTTCTCGTCCCCGATGACGACCGTGTGGCCGGCGTTGTTGCCGCCGTTGAACTTGACCACGTAGTCGACCCGGGAGCCGAGCAGGTCGGTCGCCTTGCCCTTGCCCTCATCGCCCCACTGGGCACCGACGAGCACCACGCCTGGCATGGAATCCCCACTTTCGCACTGCCTGTTCCTCGGGCCGGTCATGGTCGTGGGCGCACCGGCGTCCGGAGCGGAGCGGGCAGGTCGTGCCCGACGGCGCTGGGCCCGCGGGCCCGAGGCGTCACCCGGGCGGCAGTCACCCGGGGACCGGCGCCGAGTTTACCGGCCATTGACCTTTCGGGCGTCCGCCGCCCACGGCGCGTCCGCCGAACCCGTGATCACTCCTCGTCGTGCGGCCGGTGTGGGGAGCGACCCCGGGTTCGGCACGTTCCGGTGCCGCGTGAGCCCCGGGCGGGCAGAATGGCTCCATGAGCGACACGCACGCGAACCTCCTCGACGGCCCCGCGCCGGTCCGCCTCCCCGACGACTTCGCGCACGTCCGCGACGCCATCGCGGCCGACGGCGACCCGTACGAGATCGCGGGCCGCTCGCCGGCGAGCTCGCTCGCGTGGGCATACCTCGCGGAGGACTTCCTCCACGAGAACGGGTCCCGCGGCGCCGTGACGGCGTACGCCTTCGCGCGCACCGGGTACCACCGCGGCCTCGACTCCCTGCGCCGCGCGGGGTGGCGCGGCCAGGGCCCGATCCCCGCCGACCACGTCCCGAACCAGGGCTTCCTGCGCGCGCTGCTCGCGCTCGCCGAGTGCGCCGCGTACCTCGGCGAGGTCGAGGAGGCCGAGCGCTGCGAGCAGTTCCTGCGCGACTCCGGCACGTCGGCCGACGAGGTCCGCGCCCTGCGCTGACCAGCCCGGGTCGCGCGCCCGCCGTGCAGGGGCGGTGGACGCGCGACCCACCCGGGCGGCGATTAGAGTCGACGGCATGATCGAGATCGCCACGTCCCCCGCGACGACGACGCTCGTCATCGCCGGAGACCTCGATCTCGCCGAGCGTGACCAGTTCCCGGAGATCGCCGCGCGCGTCGTCGGGCTGCGCCGCCAGCTCCTCGTGATCGACATGTGCCGCGTGACGTTCATGGACTCCACCGGCGCGGCGTTCCTCATCTCGCTCGCGGACTCGGGGCGCAAGCGGGGCGGCGCCACGGTGCTGCGCGGCTGCGACGACCGCGACCTCTTCGTGCTCGAGGTCTGCGGGGCGCTCGAGCTGTTCCGCATCGACTCCGACCACCGCTGCGAGCCCGCGACGCCGCCGTCCGGGTTCGCGAAGGTCGAGCCCCAGGCCTGACGCGCCCGAGCGGTCCTACCGCCCCGAGGGGCGCAGCGTGGCCCAGACGAGCTTGCCCGACGCCGTCGGACGCCAGCCCCAGTCCGCGAGCCGCTCGACGATCTGCATGCCGAACCCGCCCATGCGGTTCGGGTGCCCGTCCGTCGGGACGGGCGGCGCCGGGTTGGAGTCCTCGACCTCGACACGGATGCCGTCCCCGGTGTCGAAGAGGCGCAGCGCGAGGTGCCCCCACCCGTGCAGGACGCCGTTCGCCACCAGCTCCGAGACGACGAGCTCCGCGTTCGCGCTGTCGCGCACGCCCCAGGCCTGGCACGTGCGCACGACGGCGTGCCGCGCGCGCCCGATGGACGCGGGCTCGCTCGGCAGGAGCCACCGGCGGCTGCGCGGGCTCAGCACGACCGCCGACGCGTCGTGCACCGGGTCGGGGATGCGCACGACGACGAGCGCGACGTCGTCCTCGGGGGCGTCCGCGAGGCGGGACAGCAGCTCCTCGCCCACGCCCGCGGCGTCGACGGCCGTGACGGCCTCGGACGCGGCGACGAGCGCCTCGAGCCCGACGCGCAGCGCACGGTCCCGGCGCTCGATGAGGCCGTCGGTGTAGAAGACGAGCGTGTCGCCCGGGGCGAGCGCCGCGACGCCCGTCGACCGGCTCCGGCCGCCGAACCCGACGAGCGCTCCCCCGGCGTCGTCGAGCTGCGTCACGGTGCCGTCCCGCAGCAGGAGCGGCGGCAGGTGCCCGGCGCGCGAGTACTCGATGCGCCACGCGTCGTCGGGCTGCTCGGCGTCGGGCTGGGTGAGCGCCGCGTAGACGAGGCTCGCGGAGCGCGGGATGCGCATGCCCTGGACGAGCTGGTCGACGCGCTCGAGCACCGGCCCGGGCGTCGTGAGCTCGTACGCGTACGACCGCACGACCGAGCGGAGCTGGCCCATCGCCGCCGCCGCCTCGACGTCGTGGCCCACGACGTCGCCGATCACGAGGCCCACGACGTCGGGCGCGATCTGGAGCACGTCGTACCAGTCGCCGCCCACCTGGGCGTGCTCCGAGTTGGGCGCGTAGTAGGTCCACACGTCGAGGCCGGTCACGTCGGCCTGCTCGGGCAGCATCGCGCGCTGGAGCGTCTCGGCGAGCCGGTGCTCGCGCGCGTAGAGCCGCACGTTGTCGATCGCGGTGCCGGCGCGGCGCGCGATGATCTGGAGGAGCGTGCGCACCCCCTCGCGCGCCTCGGCCTCCGTGCCGAGCCCGTGGAGCGCCGCGTCGGGGACGTCGCCCGTGACGAGCAGGCCGAGGATGCGCCGCCGTCCCGGGACGGCGGTGACCGTCACGGAGCCCGGCCGGTGCGGCAGGCCCGAGAGCCGGTGGTGCAGGTCGCGCTGGAGCCAGCCGGAGGCCGACCACTGCGGGTACGTGGCGGAGAGGTCGAGGGTCACGGGGCCCTCGATGCGCCCGTCGAGGACGTCCTGGACGCGGTCCGGCACGTCCACGAGGCGCACGCGCGGCACCGACCCGGTGACGGCGGCGGAGTCACCGAGGGCGTCGGTCGTGTGCAGGCCGGGCGCGACCGGGAACGCCCCGGGCGTGTAGCGGCCGTGCCGCTGCCCGCGCCCGCTCGGAGGCGCGGCGGTGTCGACGCCCTCCGCGTACCGGAGGCCGTCGTCGTTGAGGTAGAAGCCGGCCCAGTCGACGACGTACCCGGCGAGGAGCTCGGTGATGTCGCGCAGCGCGTAGGGCTGGTCGAGGTCGGCCAGGAGGTCGGAGCTGCGGGAGACGACGTCCAGCACCGCGCGCTCGCGCCGCTCGAGCGCGAGCGACGCGACCTGGGCCGCGTACCGCTCGAGGTGCTCGGAGACGTCGACCTGCACCCCGACCCAGTGGGTCACGGTGCCGTCCGGGGCGGCGAGCGGGGCGAGCGAGAGCTGCGTCCACACCGGGGAGCCGTCGCGGCGCAGGGCGCGGACGGTGTGCGTCACCTCGCGCTCCTCCGCGATCGCCGCACGCAGCTCCTGCGCGTCCACCGGCTCGGCGAGGAGGGACTCGAGGACGTGGGGGCTGCGGCCGAGGACCTCGGCGGCGGCGAACCCGGTCTGGCGCTCGAACGCGGCGTTCACCCACACGATCGGCATCTCGTCCGCGCGCGGTCCCGTGACGAACATCGCGACACCGGTGCCCTCCATCGCGCGCGCGCACAGCTCCTGGACGTGCGCGGGCAGGTCGGTGCCGAGCCCCGGCGAGCTGCCCATCGTCACCTCCGACGGTCCGTGCGTCGATCGTCTGGAAACCGACGCCACGGTCGCGTTACTGTCCCGACTGGACATTCAACCGTAGATTGGTGCTTCCCGAGACCGGAACGGGTCGGGACCACGCAGAGAGGAGCGCCGGTGCGCGAAGGTACACCCTCGTCCGCCGACCGTCCGGTCGGCGTCGCCGGCGACCCCGCCGGGGCGGGCGACCCGGCGAGCGTGCACGTCATCGTGGGCACGACGCGGGCCCGCATCGTGCTCTCCGGAGAGATCGACGCCGACCTCGGCGCCGACCTCCAGGAGGCGACCGCCGCGGCGGAGGACTCCGGCCTCCCGGTCGAGATCGACGCGCACCACGTGACCTTCATGGACTCGTCGGGTGTGGCGTTCCTCGCACGCCTCGCCTCGCGCGGCCCGCACCGGGTCCGCGTCCTGCGCGCCCCGCCGACGGTCCGGTTCCTCCTCGAGGTGACCCGCATCGGGGAGCTGCTCGACATCGTCGACGTGGACCCCGGCTTCGATCTCGACGAGCCGCCGGGAAACGGCGGTACCACCGCGGACTGAGGGCGCCCGACCTCCCTCACGCCGGAGAGCGACGAAGGCCCCCGGTCCTCGCGGACCGGGGGCCTTCGTGCACCCGAAGCCGGCGGCGAGCCGGCTCCTGCGGGCGTCAGCGGATCTTGTTGCCCGCCGAGCGCAGCTGCTGCGACGCCTCGACGATGCGGGCGGCCATGCCGGCCTCGGCCAGCTTGCCCCAGGCGCGCGGGTCGTAGGCCTTCTTGTTGCCGACCTCGCCGTCGACCTTCAGGACGCCGTCGTAGTTCGAGAACATGTGGCCGACGACCGGACGCGTGAACGCGTACTGCGTGTCGGTGTCGATGTTCATCTTGATGACGCCGTAGTCGACCGCCGCCGAGATCTCCTCGGCCGTGGAGCCGGAGCCGCCGTGGAAGACGAGGTCGAACGGGTTCGCCTTGCCGACCTTCGCGCCGACGGCCTCCTGGATCTCCTTGAGGATCTCCGGGCGGAGCTTGACCGCACCCGGCTTGTACACGCCGTGCACGTTGCCGAACGTGAGGGCCGTCAGGTAGCGGCCCTTCTCGCCCGTGCCGAGCGCCGCGATCGTCGCGAGACCGTCCTCGACCGTGGTGTAGAGCTTCTCGTTGATCTCGGCCTCGTGGCCGTCCTCCTCGCCACCGACGACGCCGACCTCGATCTCGAGGATCGTGCGCGCCGCCTGCGAGAGCTCGAGCAGCTCGGCCGCGATGGTGAGGTTCTCGTCCAGGGGGACGTCCGAGCCGTCGTACATGTGCGACTGGAACGTCGGCAGGCCGCCGTTCTTCACCTGCTCGGCCTCGAGGGCCAGGAGCGGACGGACCCAGGAGTCGAGGTTCTTCTTGACGCAGTGGTCGGTGTGGATCGCGATCTGCACGGGGTAGCTGTTCGCGACCTCGCGCGCGTACGCCGCGAGCGCGAGCGAACCGGCGATGCGGTCCTTGACCGTCGAACCCGAGCCGTACTCGGCGCCGCCCACGGAGACCTGGATGATGCCGTCGGACTCGGCCTCGGCAAAGCCCTGGAGCGCGGCGGTGATGGTCTGCGACGAGGTGATGTTGACGGCCGGGTAGGCGAACGAGCCTGCCTTCGCCCGGTCGATCATCTCGGCGTAGACCTCGGGGGTAGCGATGGGCATGCGAAGCTCCTGTGGAGTCGTGCGGGGTGGACTGTCGGGTCAAAGTCTGGCATGGATGACAGCGCGGGCGTCAGGGCCGTTCGACCTGTGGTCGCCCGGTGACCACGCCTCTACCTCGCGCCGCCGCCCGGGGCCAGGTGCTGCGCGGCCCATGCGTGCACGGCGATCGCGCCCGCCGCCCCGGCGTTGATCGAGCGGGTCGAGCCGTGCTGGGTGATGTGCAGGACGTCACGGCACGCGGCGACGGCCTCGGGTGTCAGCCCGGTGGACTCCTGGCCGAGGAGCAGCACGCACGACGCGGGCAGCGCGTACCCCTCGATCGGGACGGAGCCCGGGAGGTTGTCGACGCCCAGGAGCGGCAGCCCCTCCCCCGCGGCCCAGTCCGCGAGGTCGTCGACGGAGGCGTGGTGGTGCACGTGCAGGTAGCGGTCGGTGACCATCGCGCCGCGGCGGTTCCACCGGCGTCGCCCGACGACGTGCACGCCCGCCGCGTTGAACGCGTTCGCCGTGCGCACCACGGACCCGATGTTGAGGTCGTGCGCCCAGTTCTCGATCGCGACGTGGAGCGAGCGCGCCGGGTCGCGACGCGCGTCGAGGTCGGCGACGACCGCCTCGACGGTCCAGTAGCGGTAGGCGTCGACGACGTTGCGCCGGTCGCCGTGCGCGAGCAGCTCGGGGTCGTAGCGAGGGTCGAGTCGGGTCGCCCCGGGCGGGCCCCCGGGGTCCGGGACGCGCGGCCACGCGTCCGGCCCGCCGGGCCACGGCCCGACCCCGACCTCGCGCTCCTCGGCGCGCTCGTCGGTGCGCTCGCCGTCGGACCCGGCGGCGGGTCGCGCCTCGGGCGGCTCCGCGCGCACCCCGTCGGACGGCGTCACGCGCGCTCCCGGAGCCACTCGCGGTAGGTGAGCGTCCCGTAGCGGTGCTCGGGCACGAGGTTGTGGCCCGCACGGAAGAACTCGCCCAGCGGGCCGGGCAGCGGCACCCCGACGACGGGGCGGCGCGAGCCGTGCGCGGTGCGCCACGCGCGCGCCATGTCGCGCGCGTCGAGGACCTCCGGGCCGCCGATCGTCACGGTCGCGGCGGGGCCGGGTCCTGCCACTGCGCCCGCAGGCGGCGTCCCCTCGGCGGCGTCGACGAGCGCCCGGGCGACGTCGGCGAGCGCGATCGGCTGGAACCGCACCCCGCGCGGCACGGGCAGCAGGCCGAGGCGTGCCCACCGCCCGAGCCGCCCGTCGCGTCCGAGGAAGATCTCCAGGAACTCGTGGAACTGGGTCGCGCGCACGACCGTCGTCGGGACGCCCCCTGACGACAGGACCCGCTCCTGCCCGGCCTTCGCGCGGTAGTACCCGTAGTCACCCAGGTCGACGTTCGCGATGGAGAGCACGACGACGCGGCCGGCACCCGCGCGGTGCGCGGCCCCGGCGAGGCGGCGCGCGCCGACCGTGAAGACCTTCATCGCCCCGGGCGACGTCCCGTTGCTCGCGTCGACCACCGCGTCGACCCCGGCGAGCGCCGCGTCGAGCGCGAGCGCGACCGCGCCGTCGTCGGACCCGAGGAGGTCGACGCGGTGGTGCGCCGTCCCGGGGACCCGCGCGACGCCGTCGGGCGCGTGCCGCGAGAGCACCCGCACGTCGTGGCCGCGCACGGCGGCCTCCCGCACGACGGCGCGACCCGCCGCACCGGTCCCGCCCACCACCGCGATGCTCGCCATGCCGGACATTCTGCCCGGCACCGTGCCGCCGCCGCGGGCCGTCCGCGCGGGAGCGCAGCACGGGAGCACGTGCGGCGTCCCGGACGGGCAGGTGGGCCCCACTACGCTGGTGACCCGTGAACACCCTCGCCGAGCTCGCCTCCGCCCTGCCCGGTGCCGCGCACGCCGCGGGCCTCGGCGCCGCGGGACCCGTCGCCGCGCTGGGCCCGGACTGGATGGACCCGATGACGCTCATCGAGCGCTTCGGCGACGCCGCGCTCGTCGGCATCGTGGTCGTGATCTTCATCGAGACCGGCCTGCTGTTCCCGATCCTGCCGGGCGACTCGCTGCTGTTCACCGCGGGCGCGCTCGTCGCGCAGGACTCGCTCCAGATCAGCCTGCCCGTGCTGCTCGCGCTGCTCTTCGCGGCGGCGTTCCTCGGCGACCAGACGGCGTACCTCATCGGGCGCACCGTCGGGCCCAAGGTGTTCGACCGGCCGGACTCGCGGTTCTTCAAGCGCAAGTACATCGACCAGACCAACGCCTACTTCGAGAAGTACGGCGGCCGGACGATCGTCATCGCGCGCTTCGTGCCCATCGTGCGCACCTACGCGCCGGTCGCCGCGGGCGTCGGCAAGATGCACTACCGGCACTTCGTGGGGTTCAACGCGCTCGGCGCGCTGCTGTGGGCCGTGGGCCTCACGTGGCTCGGCTACCTGCTGGGGAACATCACGTTCGTCAAGGACAACATCGAGGCGCTCGTCCTGCTCATCGTGTTCCTCTCCGTGGTCCCGATGATCGTGGAGGTATGGCGCGGGCGCCGCGCCGAGAAGCGGGCCGCGGCGCTCGAGGCGCAGATCGCGGCCGACGCGGCAGGAACCGGCGGCGAGCACGCCGTCACCGAGGGCACGACCGCCGTCGGGCACGAGAAGGACGGGAAGGACGCCTGAGATGACACGCGAGATCACGAGCTGGCTGACGGACATGGACGGCGTGCTCGTCCACGAGGGCCACGCGATCGCCGGTGCACCGGAGTTCGTGCGGGCGCTGCGCGACAAGGGCCGCCCGTTCCTCATCCTGACGAACAACTCGATCTTCACGGCGCGCGACCTGCGCGCGCGCCTCGCGACGTCGGGCATCGACGTCCCCGAGGAGTCGATCTGGACCTCGGCGCTCGCGACCGCCCAGTTCCTCAGCGACCAGGTCCCGAACGGCAGCGCGTACGCGGTCGGCGAGGCGGGGCTGACGACGGCGCTCTACGAGGCGGGCTACACGCTCACCGAGTCCGACCCGGACTACGTGGTGCTGGGCGAGACGCGCACGTACTCGTTCGAGGCCATCACCAAGGCGATCCGCCTCATCCTCGGCGGCTCGCGGTTCATCTGCACCAACCCGGACACGACCGGCCCGTCCCAGGAGGGCCCGCTGCCCGCGACGGGCGCGGTGGCGGCGATGATCACCGCCGCGACGGGGCGCAAGCCGTACTTCGTCGGCAAGCCCAACCCCATGATGTTCCGCTCCGCGCTCAACCGGATCGACGCCCACTCGGAGAAGACGGCGATGATCGGCGACCGGATGGACACCGACGTCGTCGCGGGCATCGAGGCCGGGCTGTACACGTACCTCGTCATGACGGGGTCGACGAAGATGTCCGACGTCGACCGGTTCCCGTTCCGGCCGAGCAAGGTCGTCGACTCCGTCGCGGACCTCGTCGACCTCGTCTGAGTGCCCGCCGGGGCCGGTCCTGCCGGTCCACCGGCCCCAGGGAGCCCGTACGCACGACGGCGCCCGGTCACCTCGTAGGGTGACCGGGCGCCGTCGTGCGTGGGCGGTGGCTCAGGCGGTCGCGACCGCCGGCACGCGACCCGCGCGACGGCGCCGCACGGTGAGGATCGCCCCGCCCGCGAGGAGCAGGGTCCCCGCGAGGAGCGCGAGGCTCCCCGCGTCCGTCCCGGTCGAGGCGAGCGCACCGGAGTACGCGTCGCACTCGACGTCGCCGCCGACCGGGAAGCTGAACGTCACGGGCGAGAGCGCCGTGCCGGCCTCGTAGAACCCGGCGAACGCCTTCGCCCCGGCGGCCGTGAGGGTCGCGGGAGCGCCGCTCCACGTGATCGTTGAACCCGACGTCGACTTCTTGCCCGACAGGTCCAGGCTCGCGAACGCGACGCCGCTCGACGAGGACTTGTTGCCCTCCATGTCGCTGCTCTGGACGTCGACCACGAGCGTGCCCGACGACCCGTCCACGACGACGCGCGGGTTGCTGATCCGCAGGTCGAGGATGCCCTCGTGGCCCGAGAACGACACCGAGCCGCCGAAGCTCGCGCGCCCCTTGCCGAGGTCCGTGTTGAACGAGCCCTTGCCGCCGCTCCACGCGAACGCCGAGCCGGAGTCCTGCACGCCGCTCGTCGAGACCGAGCCCTTCGCGATCGGACCCGTCACGTACGCGCGGAACCGGTCGCTCACGCCCCACGAGAGCGTCGCACCGTTGACGCCCTGCGCGAAGCACTGCTCCGCCGCGCTGCCCGAGCCCGTGCCGGTGCCGGTCGTGCCGGCACCGACGATCGTGAGGGGCGCGGACGCCGTGTGGTCCGCGCCGATCAGCAGCAGCGTGTGCTCGCCCGGGGCGACGTCGTTCGGGATCGTCACCGTCGAGCTCGCGGCGCCGCCGGCGTTCGCGGTGACACCCGTCGCGAGCGTGCGCGGCGTCGAGCGGATCTCCGTGCGGATCCCCGCCTCGTGCGCGCCGAACCCGACGCCGCTGATCGTGACCTCGTCACCCGGACGGGCCTGCGCCACCGAGAGCGTCGCCCTCGCCGGGTCGGTCGGCGTCCCCGGCGTCCCGGTGCCCGGGGTGCCGATGGTGCCGCCGTCACCGGGGGCGGTCGACGCCGCGCCGACGGTGAACGTCACCGGGTCGAGCGCGGTGCCCGCCGGGTAGAAGCCGGAGAACGCGAGCGAGCCGTCTGCCGTGAGCGTCGCCGCAGCCTTCGTGTAGGTCACGGCCCCGTCCGCGCTCGTCGTCGGCGCACCGAGCGCGAGCGTGGCGACGACGACGCCCTTGCGGTCGAACGTCGAGCCGTCGAGCCCCGTCGAGCGTGCGTCCACGAGCAGGCGACCCGCACCGGGTCCGGTGACGTCGACGACCGGGTTCGTCAGCGCGAGGTCCAGCGCGCCGGAGTGGCCCGTGAAGCGGACCGTGCCGGTGTACTTCGCCGTGCCACGCCCCGAGGCCGAGGTCCACGTGCCGCCGTCGGCCTGGCCGAAGCGGAACAGACCGTCGACGACGCTCGCACCGCTCGTCGCGGTCGCCCCGCCGCTCGCCACCGGTCCGACGATGTAGCTGCGGAACGACTCCTTGACGCCCCAGGTCAGGGCGCCCGTCGTCGTCGGAGCGGTCGGCTTCGCGGTGACCGTGACCGTGACCGGAGCCGAGACCGAGCCGACGAACGCGGCCGGGTCCGCGGGCACGAACGTCGCCGAGACGACGTGCTTCCCCGCGGCGAGGCCGGTCGCCCGGTACGACGCGACGCCGTCGACGACCGTCGCCGTGCCGAGCGTCGTGTCCCCGGCGGTGAAGCGGACCGTGCCGGCCGCCTTCGGGGTGACCGTCGCCGTGAACGTCACGGCCGTGCCCTCGACGGCCGAGGTCGCCGAGGAGGCAAGGGCTGTCGTGGTCGGCCGGGCCTCCGGCGCGGGCTGGCGCACCGCGACCGGGGTGAACGTGTCGAGGCTGCGGTCGGTCGCCGAGAGACCGTGCGCCGCCGACGTCGCGACCACGTACTCCTTCGACGGGTCGAACGAGCCCGCGGGGACCGTCAGCGTCGTGGTGAACGCGCCGTCGACCACCTGCTGCGGCATGACCCAGCCGAGCTGGAGCCACCCCGTCGCGACGAGCGGGCCCGAGCCGTCCCAGATCGACTTCTCGCCGACCACCACGTACGCGCCGAACCGCGCGCCGTCGCCGACGAACCCTGTGCCCGAGACCGTGAACGTGTTCTCCACCGCCGGGTCCACCGGCGCCGACGGCGACACCGTCACCGTCGGCGTGGGCTCCGGAGCCGGGGCCGTGACGGTGAGCGTCGTGCTGCCCGTCACGCCGAGCTCCGACGTCACGACGACGGGGACGGGCCCCGCGGCAGCGTCGGCCGGGACGGCGAGCAGGATCGTGGCGCCGTCACGCGAGAAGGTCGCAGCCTTGCCGCCGAACGTCACGCCCTTGACGGCGTCACCGTCGACGAGACCGCTCACGGAGAGCCGCACGGTGCTGCCGGCCTCGACCGTCGTCGTGGCTGGCGTCACCGTGAGCGACGCGGGGGTGTCGAACGCGACGGGAGCGAAGAGCTCCTGGTCCGCGTTGGTCACACCGCCGGCGCCGTACGTGTAGACGCCGTACCGGCCGCCGTCGAGCAGGCCCGGGTCCTTCACCACGAGCCGTGCCGCGAACGTGCCGTCCTCGGCGATGTCCGTCCACTGCGCACGGATCACGGACTGGTACTGGGCGGGGACCTGGTCGAGCACCGGCTCGGCGAGGGCCCACGCCTGGGACCCGACCTTGCGCGTCGACGATGCGGCGCCCTCGGACGGACGCCACTGCTCGGCGAAGCTGCCGAACACGACGTACGTGCCCTGCGGCAGCGTCGCCGGGATCGGGACGCCGCGGCCACCGACGTTCGCCGCGGGGTCGAAGCCCGAGCCCTGGACGACGATCGTGTCTCCCACCGAGACCTCGGCGTCGCCGAGCGGCGTCACGCCGTCCTCCGTGAAGACCGCGATCTCCGGCTCCCAGACGGGGGCGGCGGGCTCGGTCGTGAACGCGACGGGCGCGTAGAGCTCCTGGGCGGCGTTGACGGTGCCGCCGGCGGCGTAGGTGTAGACGCCGTAGCGGCCGCCCTCGAGCTCCAGCTCGCTCGCGACGAGCTCGGCGGTGAACGTGCCGTCCTCGGACAGCTCGGCCCACTGGCCGCGGATCGCGCTCTGGTAGCGCGGGTCGACCTGGTCGAGCGCCGCGGACGAGAGCGCCCACTGCTGCGACCCGGCCTTGCGCGCCGACGACGCGACGCCCTGCGACGGCCGCCACTCCGGCGCGAACTTGCCGAACACCACGTAGGTACCGGCGGGGACGCCCCCGGAGATCGGCGGGCGGTTTCCGGCGGGCGCGACGTTCGCCTCCGGGTCGAAGCCCGAGCCCTTGACGACGATCGTGTCGTCCGGGCGCACCGGGGCGTCGCCGAGCGGAGTGGTGCCGTCGGCGGCGAACAGCTCGATCGACGGCTCCCAGCCGGGCTCCGGGGTCGTGGCGCCCTGCACCGAGACTGAGGTGAACGTGTCGAGGCTGCGGTCGGTCGCCGAGAGGCCGTGCGCGGCCGATGTCGCGACGACGTACTCCTTGGCCGGGTCGAGCTTCCCCGCCGGGACGGTGAGGGTCGTGGTGAACGCACCGGCGCGCACCTGCTGCGGCATCACCCAGCCCTGGGCGAGCCAGCCGCTCGCGACGAGCGGGCCGCTGCCGTCCCAGATCGAGGCGTCTCCGAGGAGCACGTACGCACCGTTCGCCGCGCCCGCGCCGACGAAGCCGGTGCCGGAGATCGTGAACGTGTTCTCCACCGCCGGGTCCACCGGGGCGGACGGCGAGACGGTGACCTCCGGGTCCACCGCGGGCTCGGGCTCGGGCTCGGGCTCGGCGGCGGTCACGGAGTGCACGACACCGGCCGACGTCGAGGCGACGAAGGCCGCCGGGTCGGCCGGGTCGAAGGTCGCGCTGAGCTCGTGCGCACCGGCGGCGAGGCTCGCCGTCTCCAGGCGCGCGACGCCGTCGGCCACCGGCGCGGTGCCCAGCACGGCGCTGCCGTCACGGAACGCGACCGTGCCCGCTGCGGCGGGCGCGACGGTCGCGGCGAGCGTCACGGTCGTGCCCGCGACGGAGGTGCCCGCCGGCGTCACGGCGAGCGTGGTCGTCGTCGCCTGCGCCGGGGCCGCCGGCTCGGGCGACTCGACGCGCGCGGTCAGCGTCGCGATCGGCTTGCCCGCGTACGACGAGAAGTAGGAGGAGACGTCGCCGAGCGACGCCGCGACGGTCCCGTTCGCCACGAACGTCACCTGGTCGCCGTCGCGCGTCGCCGACACGGCGACGTCCGCGACCTTGGCACCGTCGCCCGCCCCGGCGTTCACCGTGCCCGCGAAGTCGGCGTGGAGGACGCCGGTCGTGGGGCCGGTGAGGTCGAGGCGCAGGTCGGAGACGGTCACGTCGAGCGCGCCGTGGTGGCCCTGGTAGCGGGTCGCGCCACCGAGCCGCACCGTGCCGGTGCCGGACGCGTCGTCGTACGTGCCGGACGCCGGGCCGTAGGAGGACTGGCCCCCCTGGAGGGCCGGCGTGACCGTGCCCTGCGCGATCGGGCCGGTGACGTAGGACGTCCAGGAGTCGACGAAGTTCCAGGTGGCCGAGCCGCCTGTCACGTCGGTCGGGGCCGCCTGCGCGGGGGCCCCCGCGCCCGCGACGGTCAGGCCGGCGGCGAGGGCCGCGGCGAGGAAAGAGGCGAGGCCGCGGCGGACGCGTCTCGACGATGAAGTGCGCACAAGGTCTCCCGTGCTGGTCCGGGCGAGGTCCCGGCGGGAGCGGGACCGACGACGCGGAGCGTTCTGACGCTCCGTCGTGACGGACCATATAAGGCTCGCCTCACCAAAGCAAGGTAAGCCTGACCTATCTCCGTGTGACGCGCGCCTCGTCGCACGGCTGCTCGCACGACGACGCCCCGTGGCGCGGCCACGGGGCGTCGTCAGGACGGCGGGAGGACCGGGATCGGGCCGGGCTCAGGCCAGGCCGAGGTCTTCCAGGCTGAAGAGGAAGTGGTACGGCACGCCGAGCGCCTCGATCTTCTCGCCCGCGCCCGTCGCGCGGTCGACGATCGTCGCGACACCGACGACCTCCCCGCCCGCGGCACGGACGGCCTCGATCGCCGTGATCGGCGACCCGCCCGTCGTCGTGGTGTCCTCGACCACGACGACCTTGCGGCCGGCGACGTCCGGGCCCTCGATCTGCCGCTGCATGCCGTGCGCCTTGGCCGCCTTGCGCACGACGAACGCGTCGAGGTCCTGCCCGCGCGAGGCCGCGGCGTGCAGGAGCGCGGTCGCGATGGGGTCGGCCCCGAGGGTCAGCCCACCGACGGCGTCGACCTCGGCCGTCCCGAGACCGCGCTCCTCGAGGAGGTCGAGGAGCTGGTGCCCGATGAGCGGCGCGGCCCGGTGGTGCAGCGTCACCCGCCGCAGGTCGACGTAGTAGTCCGCCTCCTTGCCCGAGGAGAGCGTCACCCGGCCGTGCACGACGGCGAGCTCGCGGATGAGGTCGAGCAGCTGCTCGCGGGGCGTCGCGGAGAGATCACTGGTCACGCCGCCAGCGTAGTCGGCTCCCGGTTCAGCGGTACTTGCCGATCGCCCGGACGGCCGAGCGCGGCATCGCCCGCAGCGCGGCCGACGCGACGCGGTAGCGGACCGACGGGGTCGAGATGACGACGCCGCGCCGGACGTCCGCGAGCGCCGCGGCGACCACACGGTCGGCGTCGAGCCACGCGAGGTCCGGCAGGACGGACTTGTCGATGCCCGCGCGGTCGTGGAACTCCGTGTGCGTGAAGCCGGGGCACAGGACGGTCGCAGAGACACCCGTGCCGTGCAGCTCGACGGCGAGCCCCTCCGTGAACGAGCGCACCCACGCCTTCGCGGCAGCGTAGGTGCCGCCCGCGGTGAGCGCCGCGACCGACGCGACGTTGAGGATCGCGCCGCGACCCCGCTCCGTCATCTGGCCCGCGGCCGCGTGCGACAGGACCAGGACGGCCCGGACCATGACGTCGAGCGCGCGCAGCTCGACGTCCAGGTCGCCGTCCACGAAGTGCTGCTGGGTCGCGAAGCCCGCGTTGTTCACGAGCAGCCCGACCGGCCGCTCGTCCGGGCCCCCGGTCGAGGCGAGGCGCTCGGCCACGCGCGCGACGTCGTCGGGCACGGACAGGTCCGCCGGCAGGACCTGGACCCGCACGCCCGCGGCGGCCCGGATCTGGCCCGCGACCTCCTCGAGGCGCGCCTCGTCGCGCGCGACGAGCACGAGGTCGTGCCGCGCCGTGGCGAGCTGCCACGCGAACTCCAGGCCCAGGCCGGCGCTCGCGCCGGTGATGAGTGCTGTCGCCATGGCCACAGCCTACGGGCGGCGGCGCCCGGACCCCGCCGCCACACGGACACCGACGTCGGTACGGTGGAGCCCGTGCGCCTCGCGACCTGGAACATCAACTCCGTCCGCGCCCGGGTCGACCGGGCGATCGCGTTCCTCGAGCGGACCGGGACCGACGTCCTCGCGCTCCAGGAGACCAAGTGCGCCGACGCGCAGTTCCCCGTCGCGCCGTTCGAGGCGGCGGGGTACGAGGTCGCGCACGTGGGCGTGAACCAGTGGAACGGCGTCGCGGTCGTCTCGCGCGTCGGCCTGGACGACGTCGAGACCTCCTTCCCGGGCCAGCCCGCCTTCGGCGAGAAGGTCGAGGCGCGTGCCCTGGGCGCGACGTGCGGCGGCGTGCGTGTGTGGAGCCTGTACGTCCCGCACGGCCGCGAGGTCGGCGACCCGCACTACGCGTACAAGCTGCGCTGGCTCGACGAGCTGCGCGGCCGGGCCGAGGGCTGGCTCGCGCACGACCCCGCGACGCAGGTCGCCCTGGTCGGGGACTGGAACGTCGCGCCGCTCGACACCGACGTGTGGGACGTCGCGTACTTCGCGGGCAAGACGCACGTGACTCCCGCGGAGCGCGACGCGTTCGCCGCGTTCGGGGCAGCCGGGTACACCGAGGTCACGCGCGAGGCGCTCCCCGCCGAGCACACGTACACGTACTGGGACTACCAGCGGCTGCGCTTCCCGCGGAACGAGGGCATGCGGATCGACTTCGCCTACCTCTCCCCCGCCGCGCGCGCCCGCGTGACCGGCGTGACGATCGACCGCGACGAGCGCAAGGGCAAGGGCGCGTCGGACCACGTGCCGGTCGTCGTCGACCTCGCGGGCTGAGCGACCGTCCCGCCCGCGGCACGCGGCCGCGGGCGGGACCGTCGTTGGCCTACCTGAGGTAGGGGCCCGCCTGCCCGACCTTGCCCGGCGCGGGATTGCCCGGGAGGTCGAGGACGTACGCGCGCAGGTTGCCCTTGCCCGGTGCGGGGACGGTCAGGGTCCCGGTCGTCACGACCTTCCGGTCGCCCGTCACGGCGTCCACGTAGGTGCCGTTCGGGACGCGGGAGAAGGTCGCGGCGTCCGTCACCGTGACGAGCACGAAGCTGTCCACGACGCCCTCGGTGAACCGGCGCTTGTACGCCATGTTCCCCTGCACGCCGACCGTCGAGTACTGCCCCTTCTGGAGCGCCGGCACGGCGCGACGGATCTGGTTGAGCCGCTGCACGTGCTGGACGAGCGGCTTCTGGAGCGTCTGCGCGACCGCGCCCGACGCGGACTCCACGACGCCGAAGTCGCTCGCAACGACGTCGCCCGCGAGGTGGTCGCCGTAGTACGCGCGTCCGGTGGTCGCGAGGGGGCACGTCGGCCCGCAGTCGATCGGCTTGCCCGCCTGGAACTCGATCTCCGAGCCGTAGTAGAGCGTCGGGATGCCCCGGAACGTCCACATGAGACTCATGTTCTCGGCCCACGCGTCCGTGCCGCCGTTGTAGCGCACCGTCGACTTGTTCGGCCCGTAGTCGTGCGAGTCGACGTACACCACGTTGTACGTCGCGTCGTTGTACGAGTCGTCCGAGTCCTTGCCGTTGTGGTACGCGTTGCCCGCGTCCCCGAAGTTCATGTGCATGCGCATGTCGATGACGTTCATGCCCGAGAACTTCGAGTGGTCGGGCGTGTGGTACGTGTTGCCGTCGGCGCCCCCGAGGAACGCGTTGTCCGACGTCGGCTGGTTGCCCGTGCCCAGGAGGTTCTCGTACTGGAACTGCTCGGCGGCGGCCACGACGTCGTCCAGGGAGTACTCCTTGCGCTCCTTCCACGTGTAGAACTGCGCGGAGTGGTTCACGGAGCCGCGGTTCCACTTGTCGTTGACGAACGCCGCGACCTCGCCGAAGACGTAGAAGTCCTTGCCCTTCTCGCCGTGCGTCGCCACGGCGTGCTCCTGGATCGCGGGCAGGAAGTGCCGGTTCCACATGACGCGCGGGATGTGCACGGCGGTGTCGACGCGGAAGCCGTCGACGCCCATGTCGATGTACCGGTTGTAGGCGTCGATGAGGTACTGCTGCACCTCGGCGTTCTCGGTGTTGAAGTCGGCCAGGTCGTCGTGCAGCCAGCAGTCCTGCGCGTCCTTGCCCTCCCAGTTGCCGATCCAGCACTGGTGGTACGTGCTCTTCGGGAACATGCCCGACGTGGGCGAGGGCCACTGGCAGTTGTAGATCTGAAACCCCTCTGGGCTCTTGTACTGCGTGGGCGTGCCGAACCCGGAGCACGTGCTCCCCGCCGGGGCCGTCGTCGACCACAGGTCGCCGTTGTACGTGCGGCCCTTCGCGAGCGCGTTCTGCGCGGCGGTGAGGGTGGGGTCGTTCCCGTCGTTCTCCTCCATCGGGTCGTACTCGAGGCCCTCCTCCTTGGCCGAGTACATCCAGTCCCACTGGCCGTCGCGCGCGCCCCACACCGTCGGCACGAACAGGCCCTTGGCGCCCCAGCGCGACGAGTGGTTGTACACGACGTCCTGGTAGATCTTGATGCCCTTCGCGTGCGCGGCGTCGATGAGGTCCTGGTAGGAGGCGCCCGGCGTCTCGAGGCGCGGGTCCACGCGGAAGAAGTCCCAGCCGTGGTAGCCGTGGAAGTCGTAGTCGGACCGGTTGAGCACGACGGGCGTGATCCAGATCGCCGAGAAGCCGAGGCCCTTGACGTAGTCCAGCTTGTCGATCAGCCCCTGGAAGTCGCCGCGGAACATGGGGTCGTCGTTCGCCGCGTTGCCCGACTTCACGTGCTGGGACCCGCCGCGGTTGTTCTCGCTCACGCCGTCGTTGAAGCGCGCGGTCATGACGAAGTAGATCGAGTCCTCGCGCGGGTCACCGCCGAGCGGCTCGCCCGTCGTCCCCGGGTCGACCACGGGCTTCGTGCCCGTCGTGACGGTGACGGGTGCGCTCGCCGCGGAGCGGTTCCCCGCGGCGTCGACGGCCGTCACGGAGTACGTGTACGCGGTCCGCTCGAGCAGTCCCACGTCCGTCGCGGACGGGGTCGTGACGTCCCGCGTCACCGGGCCCGCTCCTCCGGTGCGGGTGAGGGTGTAGCCGGTGACGGCCGTGTCGTCCGTCGCGGCGTCCCACGTGACCGTCACGCGCACGCCGTCGGCCGTCGCGACGAGCCCGGACGGGACGCTGGGCGCCTGCGTGTCCGGCTCCTCGGGGACGTCGGGGCCGCACGGGCTCTGCGCGACGGGCGCGACGACGCCGCCCGAGACGGTCTGCGCTCCCGCGGTGTAGCGGTAGTTGCCTCCGCCGTTGTTGTCCCACCGCCCGGCGCCGTCGTTGAAGACGACCTGGCCGCCGCTCGCGGTGCCCAGGTCGATGGTGTGCGTGAACCAGCCCGGGCACGCCGCGGTCATCGCCGTGCCCGGGACGCTGGTCCACGCGCCCGAGCCCACCTGGTAGTGGATCTTCGGCGCGGCCCACGACGTCGCGTAGTAGATCGTCGCGGTCGTGTCCGCAGGGTCCGTCGGGTCTGTCGGGTCGGTGGGGTCGGTGCCGCACGGCGACGCCCCCGCGGTGAGCACGCCGTCCTGCACGACGACGGTCCCCGCGCCCGCCCGGTAGTTGGCGCCGCGGTTGTTGTCCCAGGTCCCGGCACCGTCGTTGAAGGTGAGCTGCACCCCCGACGCCGCGCCGAGGTCGATCTCGGCCGTCAGCCAGCCCGGGCACGCGTCCGCCATCGGGACGCCCGGGACCGCCGTCCAGGCGGCGCCGTCGACGCCGTAGTGGACGTTGGTCACCGTCCAGCCCGGGCGCTCGGGGTAGTAGACGGTCGTCATGGCCGTCGCGGTCGTCGTCGTGGTCGTCGCGCTCGGCGCCGCGACGGCGCTCAGGCCGGCCGCCCCCGGCAGGGCGACGGCGAGGGCCAGGGCCCCTGCCAGGCGTGCCCGCGACCTTGCGGGCCTCGTTGTTCGCATCGGTGATCCTCCGTGTCGTGTCCCGGCGTCGGTGCCGGGACGTCGGCCGCCGGTCCGCGTGCCGCCGTCGTGGAGGACGCACCCTGGCTGTACCGTTGCTGCAAGATGTAGCAACATTTGCGATTGCTTACAAGAGCCTGTTCATACGGCGGACGGCGCCCCGCCCCGTCGCTACGGTGTGTCCATGACCACGCCCCCCGTCCCGCCGTACGGGTCACCCGACGAACCCGTCGACCCGTACGCCGCCCCGCGCCCGCACCAGCCGCCGCTCACCCCGTACAACCCGCCGACCGACGCCGGCGCCCCGGCGCCGGAGCAGGGCGGTTTCGTCGCACCGTCCGGGGCGGGCGGCGGGTACCCGGGCACGCCGGCACCCGGGGCGGGAGCCCCCTACGGTGCGCCCGCCGCGCCGGCCGGGCAGGGGTCGCCCTACGGCCCGGGCACCGCACCGGCCTACGGCTCCGCCCCGGGCGGCGGGTACCCGCCGTCGGACCCCTCCACCTACCCCGGGTCTTCCGGCTACGGCGCCTACCCGCCCCCGTACGGGTCCGTGTACACGGCGCCGCCGCGGACGAACGGGCTGGCGCTCGCGTCGATGATCGTCTCGATCGCGAGCCTCGTGGTCTGCGCGGGCTTCCCCGGGATCATCGGCCTCGTCCTCGGGATCGTCGCGCTCAACCAGGTGATGCGCGACGGGACGCGCGGTCGTGGGTTCGCCGTCACCGGCATCGTCGTGGGGGCCGTCGCCACGGCGTTCGCGATGCTCATCGTGCTCGCCGCGACCCTGAGCGACTCGTAGCCGTGGCCGACGACGACCTCTTCGCCCCGCCCGGCGGCCCGTCGGGCCCGCCCCGGCCGCCGGCCCCGGTCCCGCCTCCGCCGACGGGCACGCCGGCCCCACCGAGCGTCTCGGTGCCGTCGGGCGCCCCTGTGCCGTCGGGCACCCCGGTGCAGCCCCCGGCCACCACGGTCGAGCCGGGCTTCGCACCGGACACGTACTACGCGCCTGGGTGGCAGCCCGCGCCGCCGCGCATCGAGCCGCTCGCCGTGGCGAGCGTGCCCGCGGGCGTCGTGCTCGGGCCCGTCGGGATCGGGCTCGGTGCCGCGGGGCTCTCCCGCGTGCGGTCCCGGGGCACGCGCGGTCGTGGGCTCGCCATCACCGGCATGGTGGTGGGCGCCGTCGTCACGGTCGCGTGGACCGCGGGCGCGCTCGTCTGGTGGCAGGGCGAGCAGGCGCGCACGCCGCTCGCGGGCGACGTCGACGCCCCGCAGACGGTCAACGCGGTCCAGCTCGTGCTCGGGACCTGCCTCGACGAGCTGCCGCCCGACGGCGAGGTGTCGCGGGTGCGGGCCGTGCCGTGCGCGGACGAGCACCGGGCGCAGGTCGTCGCCCGGACCGACCTGGGCGCGGACGAGGTGTGGCCCGGTCAGCAGGCCGTGGACCGCCGCGTCGCGCGCGTGTGCACGCCCGACGTGCTGGGCGCCGACGCGCCCGAGGGCGTCGAGCTCGTCGTGTGGTCGCCGACCGAGGCGTCGTGGCGCGACGGCGACCGCACGGGGCTGTGCCTGGCCGCCGGGACCGACCCGCTCCCCGCCGACCTGCTCGGATGAGCCCGGCCGGAGGTCCTCGCGCTCAGTGCGCGGGGGCCTCCCCCTCGAGGACGAGCCGGAGGTAGGCGCGCAGGTCGGCCGCCATGTCGACGCGCTCGGACCGGGGGCGGTCGAGCGACAGGAGCCACTGGACCTGGAGCCCGTCCATGAGCGCGACGATCTGCCGCGCCGCGGCCGACGGGTCGACCCCGTCCCGCAGCCCACCTGCGCGTGACCGGCGGACGAGCTGCTCCCGGGTGCGCGCGACCGCCCACTCGTACCGCCGGACGAAGTACTCGTGCGCCGGGTGGTCCGGGGACGTCGCCTCCGCTGCGAGCGCAGTGAACAGCTCGACGATGGGCCGCCGGAGGGCGTTTCGCTCGACCAGGCGCACGAGGGCGTCGACGTAGTCCATGCCGCGCGCGAGATCGTCCTCGAGGTCCGCGTGGTCGACGGTGTCGCGGTGGTCGAGCACCGCCTCGAGGAGCGCGACCTTCGTCGGGAAGTGGTGGAGCAGACCGGGGTGCGACATGCCCACGCGCGACGCCAGCTCGCGCAGCGAGGCGGCGTGGAAGCCGACCTCGCCGAAGAGCACGACGGCGGCCTGGAGGATCTCCTCGCGCTTGGCGCGGCCCTTCGCGTACCCGCGCCCAGGGTCAGGGCTCGCGGTGCGACGGGGAGCGCCACGGTCGTGGCCGGCGCCGAGGGCCGCGCTCGTCATGGGTCCTGCTCCGTCCGTCGTCCGTGAGGGAAAACCCTACCGACCGCGACAGGTCCCCGGTGCCCGTCGGCCGGCTTTCACCCGCCCGCCCGGCCCGCGGCGCTCAGGACACCGGCGCGAGCGTGGCCTCGGCCTGGTCCCCGGTGCTCGGGGTCGGCCCCGGCACGGTGCCCGACGGCCGGTCCGACGGCGGCGCGGGCTCGGTCGGAGCGGTCCCGCCCGGGTCCGTGGACTCCTCGTCGTCGCCCTCCGGGGCGGCCGCGAGCGCCTCGGCCGTCGCGCGTGTCACGGCGCCGTCGCCGGGAAGGCCGTTGGCCTCCTGGAAGGCGCGCAGCGCTGCCCGGGTCGCCTCGTCCAGCGTGCCGGTGACCGCGACGTCCGCACCGTGCACGCGGAGGCGTTCCTGGACCCAGGAGACGGACGCCTCGTCGGGCTCGGTCGTGGGTGCCGTGGTCGTCGGCGCGGGTTCCGGCGCGGTGCCGCTCGGCGCGGCGGCGGAGGGCTCGGTGGTCGGCGCGGGGTCGGCCGACGCGGGCGGCGTGTCCGTCCCGCCGGCCGACGGCCGGGGCGCCGGCGTCGTCGCGGGGCCGGCGCCGTCCGCCGGGTCCGCGGCGGGCGGCGGGATGCGCGTCACCTCGGGGCGGGGCGCGTCGGGGCGGGGCGTGACGGCCGGGACGCCGTCCTCGACCGCGGTCCCGCCGTCGGCCGAGGCGCCGACGACGACGGCCTCGCCACCTCCGGTCGCGGCGCCCACCATCCCGGCCACCGCCACGACGAGCGTCACCGCGCCGGCGCCCGCGGCGACCGTGACCCACGGCGTCGCGGCGCGGCGCGCGCCGGGCGTCGTCGGGGCGACGCGGCCGTCCTCCGGGAATCCGGTCGAGCCATGACGTCGGCGCACGTCGCCTCCTTCCAGGGCGGTCGGGGACCGGCGGACGACGCGTGGCGCTGCCCGCCAGAACGGTCGGGTGGACGTCCACCCTGCCCCATGGCCCGGTCCGATGTCACGCCCGACGCCCTCACCTGCGACGACGCCGCACCGGACGGCGCGGGTCCACACCCCGACCGACCGGGTTGCGACGAAGGTCGCAACGCGGGTTCCCCCCTGCGCCGCAAGACCCGGGGACCGCCCGCGCGACAGCCTGGTGGGGCACCGCGCGGGAGGCCCGTGCGGGACGCATCGAGGAAGGGACCGGCATGACCACCATCCACGTCTCCGGGCTGCGCAAGACCTACGGGGCGTTCGACGCCGTGCACGACGTGACGTTCACGGCCGCGCCGGGCCGCGTCGTCGGCCTGCTCGGGCCGAACGGCGCGGGGAAGTCGACGACGTTGCACGTCCTGCTGGGGCTGGCTGCGGCGACCGCGGGGAGCGCGACGTTCGACGGTCGCGCGCTCGCGGACCTGGCGCACCCCGCCCGCACCGTCGGCGCGCTGCTCGACGCCGGCGGCCTCCACCCCGGGCGCACGGGCCGCGACCACCTGCGGGTGCTCGCCGCGGCGGGCCGGATCCCGCCGGGGCGCGTCGACGACGTGCTCGCGCTCGTCGGTATGACGCCCGCCGCCGACCGGCGCGTGCGGACCTACTCGCTCGGGATGCGGCAGCGCATCGGCATCGCCGCCGCGCTGCTCGGCGACCCCGAGGTGCTCGTGCTCGACGAGCCCGCCAACGGGCTCGACCCGGCGGGCATGCGGTGGCTGCGCGACCTCGTGCGCGCGTTCGCCGACGACGGCGGCACCGTGCTCCTCGCGAGCCACGTGCTCTCCGAGGTGCGGCAGGTCGCGGACGACCTGGTCGTCGTCGGGCAGGGCCGTGTCGTCGCCGACGGTCCGCTCGACGACCTGCTCCGTGGGGAGTCCCTGGAGGACTTCTACCTCGACCTGACCGCCACGACCGAAGGGGTGCGCTGATGTACCGCGCCGAGATGCTCAAGCTCCGCACGACCCGCGCGACGTGGGTCGTCGCGGCCGTCGCCGTCGCCGGGATGCTCGTCGTCCAGGCCTTCACCCTCCTGCTGCCCACGATCCTGCGGGGCACCGAGGCGCTCGGCGGCAGCTCGACCGTCGGGTTCCAGGCGTCGCCCGAGATGCTCGAGGACCTGGCGCCCGACCTCGGCGCGCTCACCGACGCCGCCCAGCCGTCGTTCCAGCGCGGCATGCTCGACCTGCTCGGCAACGGGCTCAACGGCTCCGGCTCGGTCGGCGTCGCGACCATGTGCATGCTCCTGCTCGGCGTGCTCGCCGTGACGACGGACTTCCGCACGGGCGGCATCGTGCCGACGGCGCTCGTGCAGCCGTCGCGGCTGCGCATCCTCGCGGCGAAGGCCGGCGCGACCGCGACCGTCGCTCTCGCGGTGGGCGTGGTGCTCGCCGTCGTGGGCGCCCTGGGCCTCACCGTCGCGATCGTCACGACCCCGGGCGCAACGCTCGCGCTCGGTCCGGGCGAGGTCCTCGGCGTGTGGGCGCGCGGCCTCGCGGTGCTCGTCCTCCTCACCTGGTTCGGGCTGGGGATCGGGACGCTCGTGCGCGGCCAGGTGGCCGCCGTCGTGACCGTCGCGGCGCTCGCGCTCGCCGAGCCGATCGTGCGCGGTGCGGTCACCCTGCTGTCGGGCGGCGAGTCCGCCGCGGCGGAGTGGCTGCCCCTGGGCCTGGGCGCCCTCGCCTCGACGGGCCAGTCCGGCGCGGCGCTCCTGGGAGGTGCCGCACCGCTGGGGACGCTCGCCGCGCTCGCGGGGCTCGTCGCCTGGGTCGCGGCGCTCCTCGGGAGCGGCGCCCTCACGCTGCAGCGCCGCGACCTGGTCTGACGACCGCCGAGGTAGAGGCCTGGTATCGCGAGGTAGAGGCGTGGTCACCCCTCCTGGAGACCACGCCTCTACCTCGGTGGACCACGCCTCTACCTCGGTGGACCACGGCTCTACCTCGCGGTCGGGTCGGTGCGCCCTCGTAGGCTGGGCAGGCCCGCCTGCCCACCCGATCTCCCGCACCCGACCGCCCGCACCCGTCGCCCGTACCCGTCCCGCTGGAGGAGATCGTGACCGAGGCCCTGCGCCGCGCGCTCGACCGGGTCGGCGTGCGCACCGACACCGGTCGCGACGCCGTGCTCGCCGCGGTCGTCGCCGCCGCGACCGTCGTGCTGTTCCTCGGCATCGAACGCGTGCTCGCGACGGACGTCGGCGCGACGTTCGGTGCGGGGCCGGGTGCCGTGATCGTCACCCCGGGGGCACGCGCGACCGTGCTCGCGCTCGTCGTGCTCCAGGCGGCGACCTTGACGGTCCGCCGTCGGGCACCGCTGGCGTGCCTCGCGCTCGCCGTGGCGGCCCAGGTCGCGATCACCGTGCTCCTGCCGCCGTACGTCGGCTTCCAGGCCCCCGCGACCCTTGTCGCCGCCTACTCCGCGGGGGCGTACGCGCCGCGCCGCACGCACCTGGCCGCGCCCGCGGCCGCGGCGGTCGCGCAGGTCGTGCTCGTCTTCGCGCTCGGGGGGTTCGCCGTCCCCGCCGTGACCGGGCCCGCGCAGCACGCGCTCCAGGTGGGCGGCGCGCTGCTCTCCGCGCTGCTCACGTTCGTCGGGGCGGCGCTGGTCGGGTCGTACGTCGCGACCCGGCGCGAGCTCGTCGCCGAGCTCCGTGACCGGGTGCTCCGCGCCGAGCGCGAGCGCGAGGCGCTCGCCGCCCAGGCGGTCCTCGAGGAGCGGGCGCGCATGGCCCGCGAGCTGCACGACGTCGCGGCCCACCACCTCTCGGGCATCGTGGTGCAGGCGTCCGCCGCGGAGCGGCTCGTCGACGCCGATCCCGAACGCGCCAAGGAGTCGGTGCGCTGGATCCGCGCGCAGGGGCGCGAGACGCTCGACGACCTGCGCCTCGTCGTCGGCATCCTGCGCGGCCGCGACGACGAGGACGGCGCGGAGCGCGAGGCGCCGCAGCCGACGCTCGCCGAGGTCCCGGCCCTCCTCGACACGGCGCGCTCCGCCGGCACCGTCGTCACGGTCGAGACCGACGGCAGCCCGTGGGAGCCGACGCCGAGCACCCAGATCGCGGTCTACCGCGTGCTCCAGGAGGCGCTCGCCAACGCGCGCCGGCACGCGCCGGGCCGGCCCGTGGCCGTGCGGTTCGCGTGGTCGGCCGCCGACCTCGTCCTCACCGTGCGCAACCCGGCGGCGGGCACGGTCCCGGCCGCCGACCCGCAGACCGGGCACGGGCTCGTCGGCATGCGCGAGCGGGCGGCCGTGCTCGGCGGCTCGCTCGACGCGCGGCGGGCCCCGGACGGGGCGTGGCTCGTGCGCCTCACCGTGCCGCGCGCACCCGCGCGCGACACCCGCACCGCCGACCAGGAGGTCTCGTGACACGCGTCGTGCTCGTGGACGACCAGGCCGTCGTCCGTGCCGGGTTCACCGTCATCCTCGAGAGCGAGGGGGTCGAGGTCGTCGGCGAGGCCTCGAACGGCGCCGACGCCGTCCGCGTCGCGCGGCGCGAGCGGCCCGACGTCGTGTGCATGGACGTGCGCATGCCCGGCGGCGACGGGATCACGGCGACGCGCGCGCTCGCCGGGCCGGACGTCGCCGACCCGGTGCCCGTGCTCGTGGTGAGCACGTTCGACCTCGACGACTACGTGTTCGGCGCCCTGGAGGCCGGCGCGAGCGGGTTCCTGCTCAAGGACGCCGAGCCGGACGTGCTCGTCGACGCCGTGCGCCGCGTGGCGGCCGGGGACGGCCTGGTCGACCAGTCCCTCACGCGACGGGTCATCGGCGAGTTCGCGCGCCGTCGTGCGCCCGTCTCCCGGGACGACGACGCGGCCGCGCTCCTCACCCCGCGCGAGCTCGACATCGTGGACCTGCTGTGCCGCGGGTCGTCCAACGCGGAGATCGCGACGGCCCTCTTCCTCGAGCCGAGCACCGTGAAGTCGCACCTGAGCCGGGCCATGACCAAGACCGGGGCGCGCGACCGCGTGCAGCTCGTCGTCTGGGCGTTCCGGCACGGCGTCGTCGACCCCGCCGGCTGACCTCAGCGGACCGGCCGCGGCACCGCGAACCGTGCGTGCACCGGCGCGGCCACGTGCACGAGCTCCGGGTCGCGGGGCGGCAGCCCGAGGCGGTCGAGCAGGTCCGTGTCGAGCGCGGCGAGCGTGCCGCGCCGCAACGTCCACGGCTCGTGCACGACCGGGAACCGCCACAACCGCCCGGTCCGCGCGCCGTACGCGGTCCAGCGCGCCGTGAGCCACCGCACGAGGCCCGACGACGCGTCGACCTCCTCGTGCGCGCGCACCTCGGCGCGGAAGGTGAGGCCGCGCAGCCCCGGGTGCTCGTGCGGGACGCGCAGGGGTCCTCGACCGACCGAGCGGAACCGGTAGCGCGGCGCGGACGGCGGGCCGGCGCGGTCGTCGCCCGCGCGCACCACCGCGTCGGCCGGGTGGTACGGGACGCCCGCCGCGCGCGCCGCGGCGACGAACGCGCGCGACGTGGCCCACAGGCCGAGGAACCACACGCCCTCGGTGCCCGCGCGGTCGCGCACGTACACGCGGACGTTGAGCTCGGGGAACGTCGACCACGCGCCGAGCGCGGGCAGGGGCGGGACCCGGACGCCCGCCATGACGAACGGGACCGCGCCGAGCCACGTCGTCCCGCCGACCTCCTGCACGGTGAGGCCGGGCGGGAGCCAGCCCTGCACGACGGCAGGGTCGGCGCGCCAGTGGAGGAACGTCAGCGCCTCCCAGCGCTGCACGTTCACGACGACGCGCGGCGCACGGTGCGGCGCGGCTGCCGGCCCCGGCGCCGCGGGGTCGGGCGCCGGCGGGACCGGACGGTCGGTCACCGGACGCCGGCCGCGTCGGACGCGAGGCGGAGGTCGTCGACGAACACGGCGAACGCGGTCTCCCTCTCGGCGCGGTCACGCACGCGCAGCAGCGCGGACGGGTGCGTGGTGAGCACGACGCGCGGTGGGCGCTCCGGCAGGGGCGAGCGGCCGCCGTCGGGCGCTCCTGGCGAGAGGGGCGACGCGGGCTCGGCGCCCTCGTCGCCGAGGTCGAGCACCCGTCCGCGTTCGGCGGTGACCCGCACGGGGCGCCCGAGCACGGATCGCCCCGCGGTCGCGCCCATCGCGACGACGACGCGGGGCACGACGGCGGCGACCTCGGCGGTGAGCCACGGGAGGCACGCCCGCACGTGCGCGACGTCCGGGCTCTTGTGCAGACGGCGTTTGCCCCGCTCCTCGAACCGGAAGTGCTTCACGGCGTTCGTCAGGTAGACGTCGTCGGCGGACAGCCCGGCGGCGTCGAGCGCCTCGTCGAGGAGGCGTCCCGCCGGCCCGACGAACGGCTCGCCCTCGCGGTCCTCCCGGTCGCCCGGCTGCTCGCCGACGAGCACCAGCCGGGCGCGCTCGGGTCCGCGCGAGAACACGACCTGCGTGGCGTCCGCCCACAGCTCGCACCCGTGGCAGTCCCGCGCCGCCCGGGCGAGGGCGTCGACGTCGCTCGCGGTACGACCGCGCGGGAGCCACCCCTGCGCGCCGGGTCGTTCCGGAGCCGGTCGTCGGGGGCTCATGGACCCACCGTGCAGCACCGCACGCCGGCTCGCACCCGGCGCACCGGGACGCGCGGGCCCGGCCCGGGACCGGCCGGTCGAAGGAGGTCAGAGGACCTGGTAGAGCGCACCCTGGAGGAGGCTGAGGGCGACCCCCAGGAGCGCCGCCGCGCCGAGCGCCGTGCCGGCTGACGCGAGCGCCGCACCCGGCAGCCGTCGCACGAGCGCGACCGCGCCGGCGACCGTCGCGACCAGCGCGAGCACGCCCGTGAGGATGCCGTTGACGAGCTGGAGCACACCGATCGACCACGGCGAGTAGCCCGACGACGAGAGCACGAACGGGAAGGCCAGCGTGACGACCGCACCGACCAGGACGGTCGCGATCCCGAAGACGAAGGCCACGACGGCGAGCGGCGAGCGCCGCGCACCGGGCGCCGGGGCCGGTGCGCTGGGCCCGTAGGGGGACGGGGCGGGTGCGGACCAGGTCTCGGGGCCGGGCTGGGGAGCGCTCATGCGCCCATCCTGCCGAAGCACCGGGGCCGGCGACAGGGGCGTCCGCGGGCGGCGACGGCCGACGCCGGGCTCAGGGGGCGCCCCGCGTGAGGTCCTCCGACTCGTCCGGCTGGTAGACGCACACGTGCAGCGCCTGCGGCCGCACGCTGACGTCGAGGCGCTCGGCCGACTCGATGACGTCGCCGTCGAGCTGGCGGGGCTGCGCCCGGTCGGAGACCACGGAGACCTCCCGGCCCCGCACGACCTCCCGGCTCGGCACCCGGCTCTTGCCCCGTACGACGCCCCACAGGAGCTGGACCCAGTGCCGGACGTTGCGGGGCGCGATGATCGCGACCTCGAGCTGCCCGTTGTCCGGCTCCGCGTCCGGGAGCAGGTTCGTGCCGGCCTGGAGGCGGCCCACGTTGCCGACGACGACCGTCCGCGCACGACGGCGGCGCGAGCGCCCGTCGACCGTCACCTCCACGTGCATCTCGTCGTCGGCGAGGTGCTTGAGCGCCGAGAACACGTAGGCGACCGAGCCCGCGCGAGCCTTGAGCGCGGTCGGGGCGTCGCGCATCATCGCGGCGTCGAGGCCCATGCCGGCCATGATCGCGAACGTCTGCCCGTCGGCGACGCCGACGTCGATCGTGCGCCGCCCGCCCTCCAGGACGAGCCGGACGCCCTCCTCGGCGTCGGTCGGGACGCCGAGGTTCACCGCCAGGAGGTTCCCGGTGCCGCCCGGGAGGATCGCGAGCGCGGCGTCGGTCCCCGCCAGCCCCTCGACGACGGCACGCACCGTGCCGTCGCCGCCGCTGACGAAGACGACCTCCGCGCCGTCCTCGACGGCCTGGCGCGCCTGGCCCGTGCCCGGGTCCTCGGCCGTCGTCTCGAGCCACGCGGGCTCCGGCCACCCGGCCTCGGTGAGCCGCGTCACGATGAGGTCGCGCAGCGCGTCCAGCCCCTCGACCCGGTTCGGGTTGACGATCACGGCCGAGCGGTGGGGCCCGACGTCGGGGCGCTGCGGAGCGGTGTTCTGGGTCTCGGTCGTCTCGTCGGTCGGCACGGACCGAGTATGTCCCGGCGTCCGTGCGGACGCGCGGCACGGGGCGCGCCGGGGCCCGGTCGGACGGCAGGACCCCGGGTCGTGCCGTCGTCGGGACGACCGACGACGGCAGGGCCCGGGGTCCGTCGGGGCCGGACGTCAGGCGGTGAGGATCTCCGTCCCGAGGGTCAGCCCCTCGGCCTCGGGGTCACGGTCGACGCGCACCACGTCGCCGTCGGCGACGTCGCCCGAGAGCAGCATCCGCGCGAGGCGGTCGCCGATCTCGCGCTGCACGAGGCGGCGCAGCGGGCGCGCGCCGTACGCGGGGTCGAAGCCCTCGAGCGCGAGCCACTCGCGAGCGGCCGTCGTGACGTCGAGCGTGATGCGCCGGTCCGCGAGGCGCCGACCGAGCGCGGCGACCTGGATGTCGACGATCCGGCCCAGCTCCTCGATCGTCAGCGGCTCGAACACGATGACGTCGTCGAGGCGGTTGAGGAACTCCGGCTTGAAGCTCGACCGCACCGTGCTCATGACGGCCTCGTGCTTCGCGGCGTCGTCGAGCATCGGGTCCACGAGGAACTGCGATCCGAGGTTCGACGTGAGCACGAGGATGACGTTGCGGAAGTCGACCGTGCGGCCCTGGCCGTCGGTGAGGCGGCCGTCGTCGAGCACCTGCAGCAGGATGTCGAAGACCTCGGGGTGCGCCTTCTCGACCTCGTCGAGCAGCACGACCGAGTAGGGCCGACGCCGGACGGCCTCGGTGAGCTGGCCGCCCTCCTCGTACCCGACGTAGCCCGGAGGGGCGCCGACGAGCCGGGCCACCGAGTGCTTCTCGGAGTACTCGGACATGTCGATGCGCACCATGGCGCGCTCGTCGTCGAACAGGAAGTCCGCCAGCGACTTCGCGAGCTCCGTCTTGCCGACGCCCGTCGGGCCCAGGAAGAGGAACGAGCCCGTGGGGCGGTCCGGGTCGGCGACGCCTGCGCGCGAGCGGCGGACGGCGTCGGACACCGACCGGACGGCGGCCTGCTGGCCGATGAGGCGCTCCCCGATGACCTCCTCCATGTGCAGGAGCTTCTCGCTCTCGCCCTGGAGCATGCGGCCGGCGGGGATGCCCGTCCACGCGGACACGACCTCCGCGATCTCGTCCGCGCCGACCTTGTCGGCGATCATCGGGGCGGCCTCGGGCCCGGACGCCGCGAACGCGTCGTCCGCCTGCTCCTCGGCCTCGGCCGCGTCGAGCTCGCGCTGGAGCTGCGGGATCTCGCCGTACTGCAGCCGGCCCGCGGTCTCGAGGTCGCCCTCGCGGATCGCGCGCTCGACCTGGACGCGCAGCTCGTCGAGCCTGGCGCGCAGGTCGCCCACGCGGTTGTGGCCTGCCTTCTCGGCCTCCCACCGCGCGGTGAGCGCTGCCAGCTCTTCACGCCGGTCCGCGAGGTCGGCGCGCAGCCTCTCGAGCCGCTCGAGCGACGCGGGGTCGGTCGACTCGGAGAGCACGACCTCCTCCATCTCGAGGCGCGTGACCGCGCGCTGGAGCTCGTCGATCTCGATCGGCGAGGAGTCGAGCTCCATGCGCAGGCGCGACGCCGCCTCGTCGACGAGGTCGATCGCCTTGTCCGGGAGCTGGCGGCCGGTGATGTACCGGTCGGAGAGCGACGCCGCCGCGACGAGCGCCGAGTCGGCGATCGTCACCTTGTGGTGCGCCTCGTAACGCTCCTTGAGGCCGCGCAGGATCGCGACCGTGTCCTCGACCGAGGGCTCGCCGACGAACACCTGCTGGAACCGGCGCTCCAGGGCCGGGTCCTTCTCGATGTACTCGCGGTACTCGTCGAGCGTGGTCGCGCCGACGAGGCGCAGCTCGCCGCGGGCGAGCATGGGCTTGAGCATGTTGCCCGCGTCCATGGCACCCTCGCCGCCGGCGCCCGCCCCGACGACCGTGTGCAGCTCGTCGATGAACGTGACGACCTCGCCGTCGGAGGACCGGATCTCCTCCAGGACGGCCTTGAGCCGCTCCTCGAACTCGCCGCGGTACTTGGCGCCCGCGACCATGCTCGCGAGGTCCAGCGACACGAGGCGCTTGCCCTGGAGCGACGTCGGGACGTCGCCCGCGACGATGCGCTGCGCGAGGCCCTCGACGACGGCGGTCTTGCCGACGCCGGGCTCGCCGATGAGGACCGGGTTGTTCTTGGTGCGGCGGCTGAGCACCTGCACGACGCGTCGGATCTCGGAGTCGCGCCCGATGACGGGGTCGAGCTTGCCCTCGGCGGCCGCGGCCGTGAGGTCGGTCCCGTACTGCTCGAGCGCCTTGTAGGTGCCCTCCGGGTTGGGGCTCGTCACGCGCGCGCTCCCGCGCACGGCGGGCAGCGCCGACCGCAGCGCGTCGGCGGTCGCGCCGGCCTGCTGGAGGATCGTCGCGGCCTGCGAGGATCCCGCGGCGATGCCGAGCAGCAGGTGCTCGGTGGAGACGTACTCGTCGCCGAGGGCCTGCGCCTCCTTCGCGGCGTTGTCGAGCGCCGTGGACGTGGCGCGCGACGGCGTCGGCTGCGCGACGGCGGACCCGCTCGCGGTGGGCAGCGCGACGAGCGCCGCGCGCACCTTCTGGCCGACGGCCTGCTTGTCCGCGCCGACGGCGTCCAGGAGCCCGACGGCGACGCCGCCCTCCTGCGTGAGCAGCGCGGCCAGGAGGTGGGTGGGCTCGAGCTGGGGGTTGCCGGCGGCCGACGCGGTCTGGATCGCCTCGCCGATCGCCTGCTGCGACATCGTGGTGAACTTCGTTTCCATGGGTGCTCCGGTGTGCTGCTCGAAAGGTGGTCTGACCAGTGGAACGACTCCGAAGTTGAGTGTATTCCGCTCAACTTCGTTCGTCAGCCCTGCGCACGACCTCCCGCGTGGTCCGTCGTCCGGAGGGGATGAACTCCCGGCCGCATTCCGTCTCAAATCGGCATCGACCCTCGCCTCGGGCGACGATCCGCGACATGCTGGGCTGGTGAACTCCTCACCCTTGCGCAGACGACTCGGCCTCGGCGCCCTCTTCGCCACCCTCGCACTGTTCCTCGCGGGGTGCATGAGGATGGACATGGCCCTCACCCTCAACGAGGACGACACGTTCGACGGCAGCGTCGTCATGGCGTTCAGCGACGAGCTCGCCACGTCCATGGGGTCGGACCCGCAGGAGCTGTGGGACCAGATGGGCTCCGAGATGGAGTCCGAGCTCCCGGAGGGCGCCACCCAGGAGCCGTACGCCCAGGACGGGTACACGGGCACCAAGATCACCTATGCCGACCAGCCCATCTCGCAGCTCTCGTCCGCGGGGGCCGACTCGATCTCGGTCACGCGCGAGGGTGACGAGTACGTCGTGAGCGGGTCGATGGACATGACCGGCGAGGAGTTCAACCCCGACACGGGTGACGCGACGAGCGACGAGCTGACGCAGCAGATGATGGACAGCCTCGACATCAAGGTCTCCATCACGTTCCCCGGCGAGGTCGCAGAGTCCAACGGCGAGGTCGACGGCAACACGGTGACCTGGACGCCGGTCGTCGGCGAGGTCAACGAGATGACGGCGCGCGGCTCGGCCGTCGCGGGCGGCGCGGCAGGGTCGGGCGACGAGGGCTCGGACGAGGCCACCGACGACTCCGACGGCGCCACCGCGCCCGACGGCGGCGACAGCGCGGGCGACGCCTCGGACTCCGGCTCCCTGGCCTGGCTCTGGTTCGTGATCGGCGGCGTCGTGCTGCTCGGCATCATCGGCCTCGTGCTCTGGCTCGTGCTCCGCTCCAAGCCGGGCGCGCAGGACGGCCAGGCGACCGGCTTCCAGCAGGGCGGCTACCCGGGTCAGCCCGGGCAGTACCCCGGCCAGCCCCAGGGCCAGTACCCCGGCCAGCAGGGCGGCTACCCGGGGCAGCAGCCGGGCGCCTACCCCGGCCAGCAGCCGGGCCAGCCCGGTGCCTACCCGGGCCAGCAGGGTGGCTACCCCGGCCAGCAGCCGGGCGCGTACCCCGGTCAGCAGCCGGGTGCCTACCCCGGGCAGCCGGGCGCGCCGCAGGGCTACGGGGCACAGCCCCCCGCCCCGGGCCAGTACGGCGCGCAGCCGCCGGCCCCGCCGCACCCGCAGGGCGGCTACCCCGGCGCGGCCCCGTACGCCCCTCCCGGCGCCCCGCACCCGCAGTCGTCGCCGACGACGCCGCTCCCCGCGCAGCCGCCCGTGCCCCCGGGCGCGACCCAGCCGCTGCCGCCGTACCAGCAGCCGGCCCCGACCCAGCCGCTCCCGCCGCAGCCGGGCCAGGGACCGGACGCTCCCCCGGCGGCACCGGGCGGGCCCGACGACGAGATCGACGACGCGACGCGGCTGCGCCCCCCGCCCGAGTGACGTGAGCGACGCCTCGTGCGGCACTCGCGCCGTGCGAGTCGGGTGACTCGCAGCACCACACATCGACGGCCCGCCCCGGGAGCCCGGGGCGGGCCGTCGTGCGTCGTCGGCTCGTACGGCGTGGCCGTCTCAGGACTCGACGGTGACCTCGACGACCTCGCCCACGGCGTCGAACCGCACCGCGGGCCAGTGCCCGTCGAGGAAGTGCTCCCCGCACGAGTCCGAGAGGTGCACGACCGTGCCGCCGTCGTCGTGCCGCTCGACGAGCTCGACCACGAGGTCGTCGCGCGCCTGCGCCAGATCGTCCGGCGTCGGCTCGTCCTCGCCGAACCGGTGGACGACGGCCTCGACCGCGCGGCGCGCCAGGAGCGGGCTCAGGGCGTCGTCCCACAGCGCCTCCGCCGGCGCGTACGCGAGCGCCTCCGCGCCGAGGCCCGTATCGACCTCGGCGAGCGTGGCCGGCCGCCACGACGGGGTGCGGTCCTTGTCGACCACCTGCGCGCGGACGCCCTCGACGAGGTCGGGCTGCGTGTCGACGAACCACGAGACGAGCCCGTACTCCTGCTCCAGCGCGGCGCGCAGGCCCGGGAGGTGGCGCGCGCTGCGGACGGCGGCGAGCGCCACGGTGACCGCGGTGGGCGAGAGCCGCTCGAGCTCGTCGGCCTCGGCGCCCGCCTGCTCGTCCCCGTCGCGGGCGGCGGCGCGCAGCCGCGCCACGATGTCGGGTACGTCGTCCGCCGCGTACGCGGCGTCGGCCGCCGCCTGCCGGGCGACGAGGCGCGAGACGGGTGCGGGCAGGGCGTGGCGGCGCACGACCTCCCGCACGTCCTCGACGTCGAGCGGGTCGACGCCCGCGGTCGCCAGCGCGGAGAGGTCGGCGGCGAGCACCGGCAGCCTCTCGCTCGGCACGTAGTGGTCGGCGAACCCGACGAAGATCGCGTCGGCGGCGTCCATCGTGACGGCACCGAGCGCGAGCAGCTCCCCGAGCCGCCCGGGCGCGCGCGCCAGGAGCCAGGAGCCGCCGACGTCGGGCGTGAAGCCGATCCGCGTCTCCGGCATGGCGACGCGCGACCGCTCGGTGACGACGCGGACCGGCGCGTGCGCGGCGAGGCCGACGCCGCCGCCCATGGTGATGCCGTCCATGATCGTCACGACGGGCACGGGCAGCTCCGCGAGCGCCGCGTCGACCGCGTACTCGCGCCGGAAGTACCGGCGCGCGTCGGCCTGGCGCCCGGCCACGATCGACGCGTGCAGCTCGCGGACGTCGCCCCCGGCGCACAGGCCACGGTCGCCCGCGCCGTCGAGCAGCACGACGCGTACGGTCGGGTCGACCCGCCACTCCTCCAGCACGTCGGCGATCTCGCCGAGCATGGTGTAGCCCAGCGCGTTGAGCGCGCGGGGCCGGTCCAGGGTGAGGTGCCCGACGCCGTCGTCGACGCGGGCGATGATCTCGCTCGTCATCCGCGTCACGCTACCCCGCACCCGCGCGTTGTCGCCGAGCGGTCGCGCCGAGGCGCGAGAATCTGCTGACACGTGGTGGGGCGAGGACAGGAGACGCGGATGGCCGGGACGCAGACGCCGGTGTGGCGCACGGACGTGCTGGGCGAGGACTGGGTGGCACGCGACCTCGACCTGCCGGACGGCGCGGTCGCGACCCTGGTACGGCGCGACGCCGCGGCACCCTCGGGCGACCGGCCCGCGGTGCTGTACGTGCACGGGTTCATCGACTACTTCTTCCAGACCCACGTCGCCGAGGCGGTCGAGGCGCGCGGGTACCGGTTCTACGCGCTCGACCTGCGCGGCTACGGGCGCTCGATCGGGCGCGGCTCGGGCGCGCCGTCGCGGCCTGACGACGACCCGAACTTCGTCACCGACCTCGCCGTCTACGCCCACGACCTCGACGCCGCGGCGCGCGCGATCCGCGCGGAGGGGCACGAGCGGCTCGTCGTGCTGGGCCACTCGACGGGCGGCCTCGTCGCGAGCCTGTGGGCCGACGCGCGGCCCGGCCTGCTCGCGGCGCTCGTGCTCAACAGCCCGTGGTTCGACCTCAACAAGCCGTGGGTGTTCCGCGGGCCGGTGACGCAGGTGATCGACGTCGTCGGGCGGGTCGCGCCACGGCTCGTGGTGGGCGGACTCGACCCGCACTGGGCGGAGGCCCTGCACGCGAGCACGGGCGGCGAGTGGGACTTCGACCTCGCCTGGAAGCCGATCGAGGGCTTCCCCGTCCGGGCGGGGTTCCTGCGCGCGGTGCGGCGCGGGCACGCGCGCCTCGCGCGCGGGCTGCACGTCGACTGCCCCGTCCTGGTGCTGGCGTCCGCGCGCAGCGGCCCCGCGTCGGGCTGGCACGACGCGCTGCTCACGACCGACAGCGTGCTCGACGTCGGGCAGATCACGACGCGCGCCGAGCGGCTGGGCGACGACGTCACGATCGTCGCGGTCGAGGGCGGCGCGCACGACCTCGCCCTCTCCCCCGAGCCCGCCCGGTCGACCTACCTGCGAGAGGTCCTCGCCTGGCTCGACGTCCGGGTCTGACGGCCCGGTCGCGTCCGCCCATCCGCTCCCCTAGCGTCGGCGTGTGACGAGCGCGCCGCGGTCCCGCCCCTCCCACGTCGTCCTGCGCGCCGTGTGGGCGCTCCTCGGGGTCGCGGTCCTCGGGCTCGGCTCCGCGGTGCTGCTGTCGGCGCACGTCGGCGTGGACCCGTTCACCGCCGCGAACATCGGCGCGAGCACGCTGCTCGGCGTCGACCTCGGCGTCTACCAGCTCGCGATCAACGCCGTGCTCCTCGTCCCCGTCGTGGTGTGGGGGCGCCGGTACATCGGGGTCGGCACGATCATCAACATGGTCATGACGGGGTTCTTCGTCCAGTGGTTCTCCGCGCTCCTCGCCCCGCTCGTGCCGGACCCGCCGAGCCACCTCCTGCAGACCGCGCTCTTCGTCGTGGGGATCGTCCTGTTCACCGCGGGCGCGTCCGCGTACATGACGGCGGGCGTCGGGACGGCGCCGTACGACGCGATCGCCCCGATCGTCGTCGACCGTACGCACGCGCGGTACCGCGTCGTCCGGGTGGTCCAGGACCTCGCGTTCGTCGGGCTCGCGATCGCGCTGGGCGGCCCGGTGGGCGTCGGGACGGTGATGACGGCGTTCTTCGCCGGCCCGCTCATCGACTTCTTCACCGAGCGGGTCAACAAGCCCCTGCTGCGACGCGCCCTGCCCGACGACAGCCCCACCGTCATGTCCGAATCCCGCTAGCCAAGGCGCCGCCCGGCGAGTGAGGATCGAGGCATGACCACGACCCTCGCGACTCCTCGCGCGGCGGCGGACCCCGTCTTTGCGGAGCGCTACCGCGCCATCGCCTCGCGCGACCGGCGGTTCGACGGGCAGTTCATCACCGCCGTGAGCAGCACGGGCATCTACTGCCGGCCGTCGTGCCCCGCGCGGACGCCCAAGCCCGAGAACGTCACGTTCTTCCTCACGTCCGCGGCGGCGCACGAGGCCGGCTACCGCGCGTGCAAGCGCTGCCTCCCCGAGGCCGTGCCCGGCGCGCCCAGCTGGGACCTCGGGCACGACCTCTCCGCCCGGGCGATGCGGCTCGTCGCCGACGGCGTCGTGGACCGCGAGGGCGTCGACGGCCTCGCCGCCCACCTCGGGTACTCGGCCCGGCACGTGCACCGCGTGCTCGTCGCGGAGCTGGGCGCCGGCCCGGTCGCGCTCGCCCGCGCGCTGCGCGCCCAGACCGCGCGCGCCCTGCTCACGGGCACCGACCTCCGCCTCGCCGACGTCGCGTTCGCCGCGGGCTTCGGCAGCGTCCGGCAGTTCAACGACACGATCACCGAGGTCTTCGACACGACGCCGGGCGAGCTGCGTCGTCGGGCACGACGCGACCGCCCGGCCCCTCCCCGCGGCGGCGAGGGGGCAGGTGGGCCGGTCCGCGTCCCCGACGACCCGGGTGCCGTCCGGGACGACGGCGGCACCACCGCCGTGCTCGACCTCGCGCTCCCCCTGCGCGAGCCCTTCGACGCGCGCGGCGTGTTCACGTTCCTCGCGGCGCGCGCCGTCGACGGCGTCGAGGTCGCGGACCTCTCCGGTCCGGTCCTGTCGTACGCGCGCACGCTCGCGCTGCCGCACGGCCCGGGCGCGTTCCGCGCGACGTACGGCCCGCCGCCGGGGCGCGCCCGCGGCGCGGCGCGGTTCCACGTCGAGCTCGAGCTCACGTCCGTGGCCGACCTGCCCGCGGCGATCGCCCGGGTCCGCCGCCTGTTCGACCTCGACGCCGACCCCACGGCCGTGGACGCGGCCCTCGCGGCCGACCCGGCGCTCGCCGCGTCGGTGCGCGCCGTCCCCGGCATCCGCGTCCCGGGCGCGGTGGACGCGACGGAGATCCTCGTCCGCGCGCTCGCGGGGCAGCAGATCTCCGTCGCGGCGGCGCGCACGCACCTGTCGCGGCTCGCCGTCGCGCTCGGCACGCCGTTCGCGTCGCGGTTCGGGCCGACCTGCCTCTTCCCGACGCCCGCGCAGCTCGCCGAGGGCGGAGCCGACCACGTGCGCGGCCCCGCGCGCCGCACGGCCGCGATCCTCGGGGTCGCCCGGGCCCTCGCCGAGGGGTCGCTCGCGCTGTCCTCCGCCGACGACCCCGCAGCACAGCGCACGGCGCTCGAGGCGATGCCCGGCGTCGGCCCCTGGACGTCCGGGTACGTCGCGATGCGCGTCCTGCACGACCCGGACGTCCTGCTCGACGGCGACCTCGCCCTCCGCGCGGGCGCCGCGGCGCTCGGCCTGCCCGACGACCGGCGCGCGCTCGCCGCGCACGCGGAGCGCTGGGCGCCGTGGCGCTCGTACGCCGCGATGCACCTGTGGCGCGCCGCGGTTCCCCGACCCTCGACCACCCCGACCAAGGAGGCCTCGTGACCACCGCTCCCACGCCCCCGACCACCACCGCCACGGCCGTCACGACGACCGTCACCACGCCCGACGGGCCGTTCACGGTCGTCGCCGAGCTCGACGGTACGGTCCTCGCTTCCGGCTGGACGGCCGAGCCGGCGTCGCTGGTCGCGCTCGTCCACCCCGACGTGCGCCCGGCGGACGTGACGACCGTGCCCGACGACGACCCCGCCGTCGTGCCCGCCGTCGCCGCGGTCCGGGCGTACTACGCGGGCGACGTGCACGCGATCGACGCCGTGCCCGTGCGGCAGGTCTCCGGGCCCTACCGCGTGCACGCGTGGGACGTGCTGCGCACGGTCGAGCCGGGCGACCCGGTGACCTACACCCGGTACGCCGAGCTGTCGGGACGGCCCGCCGCCGTCCGCGCCGCCGCGGGCGCGTGCGCGATGAACGCGGCCGCGCTGTTCGTGCCGTGCCACCGCGTGCTGCGCACGGACGGCAGCCTCGGCGGGTTCCGTTACGGCCTCGAGGTCAAGCGCAGCCTGCTCGACCGCGAGGCCCGCGCGGCCGGGGCGCCGTCGCTCCTCTGAGCCGGGCGGATCGGCCGCCCGGCGGGCTCAGCCCCAGCCGAAGAGCTGGGTCCACACCCGGTCGGCGTGCCCGACGCCGATCTCACGCAGGTCGCAGTCGAGGATGTTCGCCCGGTGCCCGGGCGAGTCCATCCACGCGCGCACCACGTCCTCGGCCGTCGCCTGACCCTTCGCGATGTTCTCCGCACCCGGGTTCGCGTAGCCCTGGGCCTTCGCCCTGTCCCACGGCGAGCGCCCGTCGAGGCTCGTGTGGTCGAAGTAGCCCTGGGCGAGCATGTCCTCGCTGTGGAGCTGCGCCGCGGCCGTGAGGCGCTCGTCGACGACGAGCGGGCCGCAGCCCACCGCGGCGCGCTCCGCGTTGGTCCGCTCGACGACGGCCGCGCCCTCCGCCGAGATCGCCCCCGGCCCGGCCGGGACCGCCGCGGCGGACGCCGAGGCGGGCGGCACGCTCGGCGCGGGGCCCGTGGCCTCGTCCGACGGCGCCGGGTCGGCCGAGGCGTCGCCCGGACCCGGCTGCGTCGGCTCCGGGGACGCCGTGGCCGGCCGGACCCCGTCCTCGGCCCCACCCTGCTCAGCCTGCTCCGCGCCGTCCGGCGGGACGTCCGGCGTGCTGGGCGCGGTCGGCTCCGCCGAGGTGTCCGAGGAATGCTCCAGGTCGTCCGCCGAGCGGCCGTCGGCGAGCGTCCGCGACGAGCGGTCGTCGCGCGGGTCCCGGCCGTCGAGCCAGGACTCGGGCTCGGTCCCCTGCCACGGCAGCGCCGCGACCACCGGGCCGAGCGGGCCCACGTGCTCCGGCCGGAGCTCGCCGGTCGCCGTCGCGACCGTGACCCCCAGCGGTGGGCCGAGCAGCAGCGCCGCGGCGACCCCCGACGTCACGGCGACCCGCGGACCGGACCGCAGGTGCCGCGCGAACGGGCCGCCCCGCCGTCGTGCGGCCCCGGGCGCCGGGACCGCGGACGACGTGCGCGCGGGCCGCGACGTCTCGGGTGCCGGTCGCGACCGGGGCACCTCCTCGGGCGCTCCGGCCCGGTGCCGGGGCGTGCGCTGCGGGGCCATCGGTCGACCCTACCCACCCCGCCCGCAGATGTGTACCGCTTCGTCCGTTCTGCCCGCTGTCCCGCTGCTGCCGAACCCGGGGTTCGGCACGGTGGGGTCAGGCGATCGACGGCTCCTCGGGCGCCGAGACGGTGAACACCGCGCCCGCGATGAGCGGCACGGACGTCACGCGGCGCTCGAGGTCGTCGAGGCGGCGCGCGACCGACGTCTCCGACTCGTCGCCGCGCAGGTCCACGCTCGCCACGAGGTACAGCGCGCGCGGGCCCACGTACTCCAGGCGCAGGTAGGTCACGCGCTCGACCTCGGGCAGGTCCCGGATGCCCTCCAGGACGGCGGCGCGCGTCGCGGGCATCGCGGCCTCGCCCACGAGGAACCGACGGTTGCGGTCGATGAGCACGACGGACACGACGGCGAGCACGAGGCCGACGACGATCGACCCGATCGCGTCCGGGACGGGAGAGCCGGTGAGCTGGTGCGCGAGCACCCCGCCGAACGCGACGACGAGGCCGACGAGCGCTGCGGCGTCCTCCGCGTACACGGCGCGCAGCGTGGGGTCGGAGGTCACGAGGACGTGGTGCAGCGTGTCCCGGTCCGCCGCCCGCGCCTCGTCGCGCGCCTGGCGGCGGGCGCGGAGGAACGACACGCCCTCCAGGACGAACGCGAGCCCCAGCACGGCGTAGGCGACGCCGTAGCTGTCCGCCGGCTCGGGGTGCACGAGCTCCTGGATGCCGTGCGTGATCGACACCCCCGCACCGACGGCGAACAGCCCGATCGCGGCGAACATCGACCACACGTACGCCTCGCGGCCGAACCCGAGCGGGTGCTGGGCGTCGGCGGGGCGCCGCGAACGCTTGTCGGCGACAAGCAGGAAGATCTCGTTGCCGGTGTCCGCCCACGAGTGCACCGCCTCCGCGAGCATGGACGCGGATCCGGTGATCGTCGCGGCGACGGTCTTCGCCCCGGCGATGAGCGCGTTGGCGAGGAACGCGACGATCACGGTGACGGTGCTCTCGCCGCCGCCCTCCGGCCGGGCGACCCGGGGGTTGCGCGACTCCGGCTGCGGCGGGGCGGGCGTGGGGGCGTCGGCCATGCTGCCGGTCTACCAGCCGTGCTCACGGCCCGCGCGCGGAGCGCAGGCCTCCAGCCCCGGGAGCGCTCCGCGCCGGCGCGGGATGGGCGGCGGCGCGTCAGCGCTCCGAGGCCTCGCTCCCCGAGGGCCCGATGTCGCCGGCGGCCGTGTCGGCGGTGTCGGCGAGGTCCACGTCGCCCGGGACTGCGGGCTCGGCACCCTCGCGCGGCACCGGCTGATCGGCACTGCCAGCACTCTCGTGCTCACCGACGTCCTCGCGCTCGGCCGCGTCCTGGTCGCGGGTGAGCTCGTCGACGACGAGCAGGTCGGTGCGCACCTTGCCGGTCCGGTACCCGGCGCGGCCGACCATGTGCGCGGCGACGGGCGACGTGAGGAGCTGGAAGATCACGACGAGGAAGAGCGTCGCGACGGCGCCCCACGAGCGCAGCCGGAGGCTCAGCCCCGCGAGCACGAGGATGAGCCCCAGGACCTGCGGCTTCGTCGCGGCGTGCATGCGCGCGAGCAGGTCGGGGAAGCGCACGACGCCGACGCCCGCGGCGAACGCGAGGAACGCGCCGCACAGCAGGAAGACGGCCGAGACGACGTCGGCCACGGTGTCCCAGAACGCGGTCGTCGGGTCCATCACCGCACCTCCCCCTCGGGCGCGCCGCCGTGGTGCTCGGGGTCGACGGCGGCATCGCGGTCGGCCTCCTCGGCCTCGCGGCGGGCGGCGTCCTCCGCCGCGACCTCGTCGGCCGTGCGGATGCGGCCCTCGTCCTCGGGCTCGACCGACGCGAAGCGCGCGATCGTCACCGAGCCCACGAACCCGACGAGCGACAGCACGACGAGGATCGGGATGGTGTCCGTGCGCCGCGAGAACGCCGCCTCGAGCGCGATCGCGCCGACGAGCGTGGTCGTGAAGACGTCGAGCGCGATGGTGCGGTCGAGCATCGACGGACCACGCTCGGCGCGGACGATCGCGAGGCTCGCGCCGACGGCGAGCAGCGCGGCGCTCGCGATCACGACGACGAGGTAGACGGTGTCGCTCATGCCTCGGCCACCTCTCGCGTCGCCGGGTCGCGGTACAGGCCCGCGGCACGCAGCTCGTCGTTGGACGCGAGCGCGTGCAGCACGCGCGCCTCCAGCGCGAGCGTGTCCGCGCGGACCTTCTCCACGCCGCCCGCGGCCTCGACGTCGAGCACGTGCAGGTAGAGCATCCCCGTGAGGCGGTGCGCCTCGACGACGATCGACCCCGGCACGAGCGAGGAGAGCTCGGCCGTGATGGTCAGGTAGATGTCCGACGGGTTGCGCAGCCGCACGCCGACGACCGCCCCGCGCGGCGTGTGCCGCGGCGTGAGCGCGAGCAGGCTCACCTGGAACGACGCGACGACGAGGTCGGAGACGAAGCGCGCGACGAGCACGGTGAACGGCCACGGCCGGAACTTCCCGCGCGCCGCGATCGACGGGAGCGGGAAGAACGTGATGACGGCGAAGCCGAGGATCACGCCTGCGAGGACGTTGCCCCACGACAGGTCGCCCCAGAGCATGACCCAGACGAGGGTCAGCCACAGGATCGTGCGCCACTGCGTGGTGACACGCGCGAACCAGCCGGAGGCGAGCGCGCGACGGCGGCGGTGCAGGCTCATCCGTCCTCACCCCCGGTCGTGGCGGGCTCCGTGCCGTCCGTCTCGCCCGTCGCGACCTCGTTCGACTCGCCCTGCCCGCGGTCCGAGTCACCCGGGAAGACGGCGTCGACGTACGTGTGGCCGTCGAGCAGCGTCGCGGCCGCACGCTCGGTGTACGAGTAGAGCGGGCCGGCCACCACGGTGAGCGCGAGGCCGAACGCGACGAGCGCCGTCGCGGGCCCGACCATGCCGCGCGGGAGGCGCGCGTCCGCGGGGATCTCGACGGGCGCCGTCTGCCAGAACGCCTTGTTCCACGCCTTGACGATCGCGTAGAGCGTGAGGAGCGACGTCACGACGGACCCGACGACGAGCGCCCACGCGAGCGGCGTGCCCTGCGCCACGCCCTCCTCCAGCAGGCCGACCTTGCCGAGGAAGCCCGACAGCGGCGGGATCCCGGCGAGGTTCATCGCGGGGATGAAGAACAGGATCGCGAGCCCCGGCGCGAGCTTGGCGAGGCCGCCGAGCCGGTCGAGCGACGTCGACCCGCCGCGGCGTTCCACGAGCCCGACGACCAGGAACAGCGTCGTCTGGACGGTGATGTGGTGCACGACGTAGAAGATCGCGGCGGCCATGCCCGGCTCGGACGCGAGCGCGATGCCGAAGATCATGTAGCCGATGTGGCTCACGAGCGTGAACGACAGGAGTCGCTTGATGTCGTTCTGCGCGACGGCGCCGAGGATCCCGACGACCATCGTGAGCAGCGCGAGCCACATGAGCACGTCGTCGACCACGCTGTCCTCGGGGAACAGCAGCGTCTGCGTACGGATGATCGCGTAGACGCCCACCTTGGTGAGCAGGCCGGCGAACACCGCCGTGACGGGCGCGGGCGCCGTCGGGTAGGAGTCGGGCAGCCACGCGGACAGCGGGAAGATGGCCGCCTTGATGCCGAACGCGAGCAGCAGCAGGAGCTGGATGGCGAGCGCCGTGCCCGGGTCGATCTCGGCGTAGCGCTCGGAGAGCTGCGCGAGGTTCACCGTGCCCGTCGCCGCGTACGTCAGGGCGATCGCGACGAGGAACACGATCGACGACAGCAGCGCGACGACGACGTAGATCGAACCCGCCCGGATGCGCTCGCCCGTGCCGCCGAGCGTGAGGAGCACGTAGCTCGCGGCGAGGAAGATCTCGAACCCGACGTAGAGGTTGAACAGGTCGCCCGAGAGGAACGCGTTGAACACGCCCGCGGCGAGCACCATGAAGGTCGGGTGGTAGATGGCGACCGGCGCCTCCTCGTCGCCGTCCGCCACGCCCTGCGCGAGCGAGTAGAGCAGGACGCACAGCATGACGAAGCTCGAGACCACGAGCATGAGCGAGGAGAGCCGGTCCGCGACGAGGTCGATCCCGACCGGGGCGGCCCAGCCGCCGACGTCGACGACGATCGGACCGGAGTCGGCGGCGACGAGCAGCCCCACCGATGCCGCGAGGACGAGCGCGAGGGCGGCGACCGTGATGAGCCGCTGCGCGCGCGGGTGGCGCCACAGCGCGAGCGCGGCGCCGGCTGCGACGAGCGGGAGGACGACGGGCAGCGGCACGAGCGCCGCGGCGGTGAGGCTCATCGCGGCTCCTTCCCGTCGTCGCTGCGGTCGTCAGGTCGTGGGTCGTCCGGCCGGTCGGGCCGGGAGCCGTCGTTGCCCGGCGCCACCGGGGACGACGGCGGTTCCTGCCCGTCGGTGATCCCGTCGCCGTCGCCGTCGGTCTCGTCGCGGACCTCGGCGGCCTCGTCGTCCAGGCTCGCGCCGCTCTCCTCCGTGTCCGCGTCCTCGAACGCGGGGGCGTTGCGCGCGGCGTGCCGCGCGACGCGGCGGTCCTCGAGGTCGTCCTGGACCTCGTCGTGACCGTGGAGCTGCCACGACCGGTAGGCCATCGCGAGCACGAACGCCGTGATGCCGAGCGTGATGACGATCGCGGTGAGCACCATCGCCTGGACGAGCGGGTCGCTCATCTCGTCCTCGGGCGTCGTGCCGATGAGGGGCGCTCCCCCGGCGCGCCCGCCCGCGACGAGGAACAGCAGGTTCGCGCCGTTGCCCATGAGGATGAAGCCGAGCAGGACGCGCGTCAGGCTGCGCTCCAGCAGCAGGTAGACGCCCGCCGCGAAGAGCACGCCGATCGCCAGCACGAGGACGACGCTCGGGGTCATGTCGATGACGTTCACCGCCGGCCACCGCCGATCGAGTCGGGCTCCATGGCCTCGAACGGCCCGGTGTCCTCGCCGGGCTCGCGCCCGGCGGCGGCGCGCTCGGCGTGCCGGTCGATCTCCGCGCCCAGGGTGCGCAGGATGTCGAGGACGAGGCCCACGACGACGAGGAACACGCCGACGTCGAAGAACAGCGACGTGACGAGGTGGATCTCCCCCACCAGCGGCAGCGCGATGTCGTACGCGTCGCTGCCGAGGACGTTGCCGGTGAGCAGGAACGCGCCGAGCCCCACGCCCGCGGACAGGAACAGGCCCGTGCCGAGCAGCAGGCCCGGGTGGACCGGCGCCGCCTCCCCGAGCTCGTACCGTCCGCCCGCGAGGTAGCGCACGATGAGCGCGATGCCGACCACGAGCCCGGCCGCGAAGCCGCCGCCCGGCGCGTTGTGGCCGGAGAACAGCAGGAAGAGCGCGAACACGATCATCGCGTGGAACAGCACGCGCGTGACGACCTCGAAGATCACCGAACGTCTCTGGGGCGCCAGCGTGCGGCCCGCGCTGAGCCACACGAGCATGCGCGGCTGGTCCTTCTCGGTGACCCCGCGACGGCGGAGCGCGGCACCCGGGTCCGCGCCGCCCTCGCTCCACACGCCCGAGCCGGACGACGTCGTGGCGGGCTTCGCTCCCGACGCGCGCAGGATCTCGCCGCTGCGCGTGCGCAGGAACACCAGCGACGCGACGCCGGTCGCCGCCGCCAGCAGGACGGAGATCTCGCCCATCGTGTCCCAGGCGCGGATGTCGACGAGCGTCACGTTGACGATGTTCTTGCCGTGCCCGAACTCGTACGCCTCGGCCGGGAAGTCGACGGAGATCGGCGTCGCGACCCGCGCGAGCGGCGCCACGACCGCGAAGCCCATCATGACGACGGCGACGGCCAGCCCGATGCCCAGGCGCACCCACCGGCTCGCGGCGAGCGGCCGGTTGGAGAAGTACGCGGGCAGACGGCGCAGCACGAGCACCATGACGACGAGCGTGATCGTCTCGACGAGGACCTGCGTGAGCGCGAGGTCGGGCGCACCGTGCAGGAGGAAGAGGACGGCGTTCCCGTACCCCGCGATGCCGACGAGGATCACGGCCTTGAGCCGCCGACGCGAGCGGGCGGCGAGCACCGACGCGACGCAGATCGCGGCGACCGCGACGAGCTGCGCGGGGCGGTCCCAGGCCTTGAGCTGCTCGGGCCACGCCGTCTGCACGACCATGACGATCCCCGGGCCCAGCACGAGGACCACGAGGATCGCGCCCAGGTAGAAGGGCAGCGAACCGCGCTGGGTGACGGCGGTGACGTCCGCCGCGAGGTCGTCGAGCTTGCGCATGATCTTGCGGTACGTGACGTCGGCCTCGGGGCCGGTCCACAGCGACGCCTGGAAGCGCTCGACGCGCGCTCGCTGCCAGAACAGCACGACGCCGACCGCGAGGACGAGGACGGTGAGCGCGAGCGCGGGGGTGAAGCCCGCCCACAGGACGAGGTGCCCGGGCTCGCCCACGGGGTAGGTGTCCGCGTAGGGCGCGAGGAGATCCTCGCCGAAGTGGGGCACGAGCGCGGTCGCGAGGCCGAGGACCGCGAGCACGACGGCCGGGCTCACGAGCAGGAACGGCTGGCGATGGATGCGCGCGGGGTCGATCGGCGGCTCCTCCGCCGCGACGGCGGGGCCGCGCGCGGGGCTCGGACGCAGGCCCACGTGCTCGTTCGCACGGGACGGGGACGTTCCGAGGTGCGGCTTGGACGCGAACGCGCCCCACCAGAACCGGATCCCGTACGCGACGGTGAACATCGACCCGACGACGACCGCCCACAGGACCACCGTGTCGACCCAGACGGGCCCCTCGCCGTGCAGGAGCGACTCGAGGGCCGCCTCCTTCGCGACGTACCCCGCGAACGGCGGCAGCCCGATCATCGACGCCGTCGCGAGCCCGCCTGCCACCGCCGTCCACGGCAGGGCCTTGCCCACCCCGGTGAGGCGGCGCAGGTCGCGCGTGCCGGTCGCGGCGTCGACCACGCCCACGACGAGGAACAGCGACGCCTTGAACATCGCGTGCGCGCCGATCATCGCGAGCCCGGCGAGCGCCGCGCCGCGCGTGCCGAGCCCCACGAGCAGGATGATGAGGCCGAGCTGGCTCACCGTGCCGAACGCGAGCACGAGCTTGAGGTCGTACTGGCGCAGCGCGCGGTAGCCGCCGACGAGCAGCGTGCCCGCGCCGAGCGCGATGACCATCGACCGCCACACGGTCGTGTCGGAGTACGCGGGCGCGAACCGCGCGACGAGGTAGACGCCGGCCTTGACCATGGCGGCGGCGTGCAGGTAGGCGCTGACCGGGGTCGGCGCAGCCATCGCCGCGGGCAGCCAGAAGTGCAGCGGGATGAGCGCGGACTTGCTCGCCGCGCCCACCAGCAGGCACACGATCGCCGCCGTCACCGCGCCGCCCGTGGGCGGGTCCGCGATGATCTCCGACATCCGGAAGGTCCCGCCCTGGACGCCGAGGATCACGACGCCCACGAGCATCGCGAGGCCGCCCGCCGTCGTCACGACGATCGCCTGCATCGCGGCGCGACGGCTCGCCTTGCGGTCCGCGTAGTGGCCGATGAGCAGGTAGGAGAAGACGGTCGTGAGCTCCCAGAAGACGAACAGGAGCAGCATGTCGTCCGCGGTGACGAGCCCGACCATGGCCCCGGCGAAGGCCGTGAGCACACCGCCGAACCGGCGCAGGCCCTGCGCGGTGGGCGAGAAGTAGGCCGAGCAGTAGACGAGCACGAGCGCGCCGACGCCGCCGACGAGCAGCAGCATGAGCCACGACAGCGTGTCCATGCGGAACGCGAGCTCGAGCCCCAGGCCGGGGACCCACTCGACGACCTGCGTCGGGTGCTGCCCCGACATCACGCGGTCGGTCCAAGCGAGCGCGTAGACCGCGGCCGACGCCGGCGCGAGCGCCATGACGAGGAACGCCCGGCGACCGAGGAGCGAGACGAGTGCGGGCGCGCCCAGTGCCATCACGAGATGGGCAACGAGCACGTAGAGCACGGGCCGCTCCGTCCGGGTCGGGGGCGGGGTGGGCAGGCAGATCCGGGGTCTTGCTGGACTTGTCATCGTCGCACCCGCGGAAGGGAGTCGCAGGGCACGACAGTTCACGGCGACGGCGATGCCGTGCCGCGAACCATTTTACCGACTCGTCAGCCCTGCGCGGGCCCCGCAGCCCGGACCGTGACCGATTCCTCAGTCTCCCGTCAGAGATCCTCGGGGTCCACGAGGAACTCCGCCTCGTCCGCGATCTCGCCCCCGACGGCGTCGTGCAGCGTCCGCGTGACCTGCGCGACGACCTCCGCCGCCCGCTTGCGCGCGACCTGGTGGTCGAGCGACGGCTGCTCCTGCTGGGACTCGACGAGGTCGCGCGGCTCCCAGCGCACGCGGTAGCTCACGGCGCCGTCCGCCGTCCACGGCAGGCCGCGCAGCAGCAGCGGCAGCGCCTCCTCGCCTCCCACCTCGACGGCGACGAGCCCGTCCATGCCGAGGTCGACGATCAGGCCGTAGCCGTCGAGGACGGCACCCGTCGTCAGCGCCTTGATGTCGACGTCGTCCGCCGCCGCGTGGATCGCGCGCCGGAGCGCGGGGTCCATCTTCTCGCCCGGGTACAGCGGCAGGTCGGCGATGCCCTTCGGGGGGCCCTCGTACGACTTCCCCTCGGTCGCGAGCCGCGTGCGGGGGTTGAGCCGTGCGACGAGCGCGAGCGCGGCGTTGGGGTCCAGCCAGACGTCCGAGTACAGCGTCATGTCGATCGCGACGCCCGGGTCGGGCGTGAGGACGACGCCCGGGGCCGCCGGGTTCCCGACGTCGGTCCGCACCGACCCGCCGAGCCGTCGCGCGGCTGCGACGAGGAACGCCACGACCCGCTCCTCCTCCCGCACCGGCAGACCGCCGGGGAACGCGCGGCCGATCCCGTCGCGGTCCCCGCCACCGGGGTACGGGACGTCGCCGCGCTCGCGCGGGCACACGACGTCGAACACGAGCGTCGTGCCCGGCGGCAGTCCGGAGCCGGGGCCCGCGAACGGGCCCGTGACCGTCGTGTGGCGCGACGTGCGCAGCACGCCCGGCGCCCCCGGGGCCGCGGTGCGGGCCGGCGGCACGAGCGGTTCCGTGCCCTCCGGCGCGACGTCCCAGCGCGCGCCCGCGAACCGCGACAGCGCGAGCGTCTCGACCTCGTCGACCACGACGTCGGCCGGGAGCCCGAGCAGGTGCCGCGCCTGGTACGACTGCGCGGCGCCGGGCCCGTCGGGGTGCGGCAGCGGCGGGAGCGGGCTCATGCGGTGCGGTCCTCCGGTCCTCGGGTCCTGCGGGGTCGAACGGCGTCCGACGCGGCGTGCCGCGCTCAGACGTCTGTGCGGTGGAAGCTCTGCCACGAGCGGGAGGCCGTCGGGCCGCGCTGGCCCTGGTAGCGGGAGCCGTAGACGCTCGACCCGTACGGGTTCTCGGCGGGCGACGACAGGCGGAAGAAGCAGAGCTGCCCGATCTTCATGCCCGGCCACAGCGTGATCGGCAGCGTCGCGACGTTGCTCAGCTCGAGCGTCACGTGCCCGGAGAACCCCGGGTCGATGAAGCCGGCCGTGGAGTGCGTGAGGAGGCCGAGCCGGCCGAGGCTCGACTTGCCCTCGAGGCGCGCCGCGACGTCGTCGGGCAGCGTCACCGCCTCGAACGTCGACCCGAGCACGAACTCCCCCGGGTGCAGCACGAACGGCTCCGCCGGGTCGACCTCGACCAGGCGCGTGAGGTCCGGCTGGTCCTGCGACGGGTCGATGAACGGGTACTTGTGGTTGTCGAACAGCCGGAAGAACCGGTCGAGGCGCACGTCGATGCTCGACGGCTGGAGCATCGCCGGGTCGTACGGCTCGAGCTGGACGCGCCCGGCGTCGAGCTCGGCCCGGATGTCGCGGTCGGAGAGCAGCACGGCCCCACGCTAGCCGACGCCGGGACGTGCACGGACCGGGTGCCGAACCCTGGATCGGCGGTCACCCCACGGTGCCGAACCCGGTGATGCGGGTCCTCTCGACGTCGAGGTGACCGGCATCCCCGGGTTCGGCGAGGCGTCAGGCGCGCAGCGGGCGGCCGGTCGAGTCGACCGAGTAGTAGCCCGTCTTCGAGGTCAGGTAGAGGATGCCCTCGACGAGGCCCCAGATCGCGATGACCGGCGCGGCGAAACCGAACGACAGCACCGACACGAGCAGCATCGTCAGGCCGATGCCCGTGTAGCCCAGGTAGAACCGGTGGATGCCCAGGCTCCCGACGAGGATGCCGAGCAGGCCCGCGGCGAGGCGGGACTTGGCCTGGGGGTCGTACGCGGGGTCGAAGCCCGGCTGCCCGTACGGGCCGGGCTGCGCGTACCCCGGCTGCTGGCCGTAGCCCTGCTGCGGGTAGCCCTGGGGGTAGCCCTGCTGCGGGTCGGCGCCGTAGGGCTGCCCCGGCTGCCCGTACGCCTGCGCGCCGGGCGTCCCGTACGGCTGCTGGCCCGGGGCGTCCCCGTAGCCCTGCTGCGGCTTGCCGTACGCGTCGCCGTAGCCGGGCTGCTGGTCGTGGCCCGGCGCCGTGCCCGACGGCGTCGCCCCGCCCCCGTAGGCCGGGTCGCCCGGGGCCGGGGTCCCCTGCGCGGGGTCGGGCTGCTGCTGGTACGGGTTCTCGGACAAGGCTGCTCCTCGGCGCGCGCCGCACACGGGCGCGGATCGGTCGTCGTGCGGTCGGGTTCTGGCATCACCGGCGACGTCCGCTATGATCGGGGCGCGCGCTGGTTCGCCGAGGATCCTCCCAGAGGGCCCGGGGCGGACGCCACCAGCGCCGCGCGGGTGTAGTTCAATGGTAGAACTTCAGCTTCCCAAGCTGATAGCGCGGGTTCGATTCCCGTCACCCGCTCAGCGCTCGAGAGCCCCGCACCGGTCCGGTGCGGGGCTCTCGTCGTCATGGCCAGGCGGCGAGCAGGTCGTCGGCCGTCCACACCCGGGACAGGCGCGGGTCGTCGTCGGCACCGGCCGGGCAGACCGCGACGAGCGGGGTCGCGGCGCCGACTCCCGGCACGTGGACGGCGTCGATCGCGAGCGCGGCGACGTCCCGCGACGTGAACGGCGTGCGGGCGTGCCACTTGATGCTCCCGACGAACGCGATGGCACGCGCGGGGCGTGCGTCCGCCGCGACGAGGTCGATCTCGGGGGTGTTGTTCCGCGGCCACCACCCTCCGACCTCTCGGGCACCGGGCCAGGTCTCGTCAGGCAGCAGCCGCGCGAGAGCCTCCCGCACCACGGGTTCGATCGCGCGACCGCGCCAGGACGAGAACGCCCCCTCGAACCGGGCGACAGCCAGGTCGGGTCGACCGCGGTCGATGTCCGGGAGCGCGGGCTCGACCATCGCGAGCCAGAACCGCAGCGCCGGGTCGGACACCCGCCAGCGCCGGTCCTTCGACGCGGCCCGTGTGGAGAACGGCTCGTCCGCGGCGATCACGCGCTTCTCCGCCAGCAGCCCGAGCGACCGGTCGAGCGTGGTCGGGGAGATCGATCCGTCGAGAGCCTGGAGGATCCGCGAGTGGGTCCGTTCGCCCTTGCCGCCGATCGCCGTCAGCACCAGCCGGGCGTGCGACGTGGTCGGCAGCTCGCCGTCGAGGACCCTCGTCCCGGAGACGACGAGCGCACTGGTCGGCCGCTCGTACGCACGGCGCACGAAGGCGACGGGCGGCTCCTCCGGCTGCCACTCCTGCGCGACGAGCGGCTGCCCTCCCGTGACGAGGAACGCGTCGAACGCCTCCGCTCCCGTCAGTCCCGTCATCCGGGCGACGTCCCGAGGGGAGAGAGCACGCAGCAGCATCTCCGTCGCTCGCCCGTGGAACGGCTGGTCCGGCCTCCCGAGCGCCTCCATCATCGCGAGGTCGCTCCCGAGAAGGAGCAGGAGCACGGGGCGTCGCGAGAGCTCCCGGTCCCAGACGCGCTGCAGCTCCCCGGCGCCACCCTGGATGCCCTCGAGCAGCCAGGGCAGCTCGTCCACGACGACGATGGCCGGGGTCTCGGCAGGCAGCGCAGCGGCCAGCAACCGGAGGGCAGCGGTGAGGGAGGTGGGCCTGTTCTCCTCCGCGACGGCGGCACCGGGTAGGTCCGACCGCGCGACAGCCTCGGCGAACGCCGCGAGCTCGTCCCCCGGAGGAGCGTGTCGCGCCGCCTGGAAGTACACGGACGGGACGCCCTCCCGCTCGATGAGCTCTGTCACAAGGCGCGACTTGCCGACGCGGCGTCGGCCTCGAAGCAGCACGGCGACGCCGGCGTCCGCCCGCCCGCCCTCCCGGACGACGTCCAGCTGGTGCGCGAGCTCGCGCAGCTCCGTCGCACGTCCGACGAAACCCGTCATGAGACCCCCTCAGATCAAACCCCCACCAAGAATACTAACTCTTGTGGGGGTATCAAGCGCCGAGCCCGGGGTCGCTCCTCACGGCGACGGTGACGTGGGGAACGACCCCGGGCTCGGCGGTCTGGGTGGGCGTCAGCCCAGGATGCTGCCCGCCGCCTTGGCCGACGCGGCAAGCGAGCCCGTCAGGGGCAGGTCCGGGAGGATCACCGCCTGCGCGGCGTGGTAGACGTCGGGCTTGCCGACCCACGTGACGCCGTCGGGCCGGTTGGCCGTGTCGAGCTCGTGGTGCCACGAGCCGCGCTCGGGGTCGACGAGGAACCGGTCGATCCATGCCCACCAGCCCGCGGCGGCCTCGGCGAAGCGGGACTCCCCCGTGACCCGGCCGAGCACGTCGGCCGCGGCCACGGCCTCGGCCGCGACCCAGTGGTAGCGGCGCGGCTCGACGGGCACGCCGGACCAGTCGACGGTGTACACGAACCCGCCACCGTGCTCGCCGTCCCAGCCGTCGGCGACGGCGCGGTCGAACAGCGCGACCGCGGCCTCGGTGCGCGCGCCGGGCGTGCCCGACGCGATGTCGACCTGGAGGAGCAGACGCGCCCACTCGAGCCCGTGCCCCGGCGTCGACCCGTACGGCTTGAACGGGTCGCGCGGGCGGTCGGCGTTGTAGTCGGGCAACGGGTTCCAGTCCGCGTCGAAGTGCTCGGGGATGCGCCACTCGTTCTCGCGCGCCCAGCCGATCACGCGGTCGGCGATCGACGCGGCGCGGCCGAGCCACTCGGCGTCGCCCGTCGCGTCGTGGGCCGCGAGCAGCGCCTCGACCGCGTGCATGTTGGCGTTGACCCCGCGGTACTCGTCGAGCGTCGTCCAGTCGCGCGACCACTCGTCCGCGTGCATGCGCGGGCCGGGCTCCCAGAAGCGCTCGTCCAGGACGGCGAGCGCCGCGTCGAGCAGCTCGCGCGCGCCCTCGCGGCCCGCGATCGTCCCCGACGCCGCGGCGAGCACCACGAACGCGTGCGCGTACGCGCTCTTCGTCCCGTCGACCGGCACGCCCTCGCCCACCTCGAGATCGCCCGGGCGCCGCGCCGGGCCGCGAGAGGACACCCAGCCACCGTTCTCCGCGTCCACGAGCACCGCGCGCAGACCGTGCAGCGCGGCGTCTGCCCGCTCCCCCGCCCCCGCCACCCCGAGCAGCGACGCGAACGCGTAGACGTGCGCCATGCGCGACGTGATCCACGTGTGCACCGGCTGGGACAGGTCGGGGCGCCCGTCGTCGTCGAGCCACTGCGCGGCCCCGTCCGCGCGCAGCGACGCCTCGCCGAAGCGCAGCAGGTCGGCCAGCTGGGCGCGTCGCCAGCGAGCGCTGCCGGCCGTGAGGTCGCCCCGCGGGTCGGGGGCGGGCGAGGGCTGCTCGGACGGGTGCTCGGTCATGTCTCGGTCCTTCTCGTGCTGGGAACGTGGTGCCGCACCGGGCGCGGTGCCGGTACGGCGCGGTGCCCCGGGACGATCATCCCGGGGCACCGCCGGTGGTGCATGCTCACCTCACGCCCCGGAGGCCGGGGCGCGAGGTGGGCTCAGGGTTCAGCCGCAGGTCACGGCTGCGTAGTCCGCCGTGATCGACGCCGTCACCCCCTGGTCTCCACGGGTCGCCTCGACGGTGACCGTGCCGGCCCCGACCGACGTCGCCCGCGTCGCGAACGACTGGTAGGCGTTGGCCCCCGGCGCGACGGCCGCGAACTCCTTGGTGCCGAACGGCGTGACGAGCCGGATCGCGACGGGCGCGTCCTCGCCGTTCTCCGCGCGGACCGCGACGTACGCCTTGCCGGCGAGGCAGCGCGTGCTCACCGTGACGTCGATCGCGAGCGTCGGCTGGCCCTCGGTCACGGTCACGGGGACCTCGACCACCTGGCTGGTCCAGCCGTCGTCGACCACGACGTACGCGGTGTACGTCCCGGCCGCCGAGTAGGCGTGCGAGCCGGAGACGGACCCGTCCGCCACCGTGCCCGCCGCGACGTCGGAGCCGTCGCCCCACGTGACCGCCGCGCGGAGCTCGGCGCCCTCGCGGCCGCCGGTCACCTGGGCGAGCACGGTCTCCGTCGTCTGCCCGACGGCGAGCGTCACGCCCTCGGCGGCCGTGAGCTCGAGCGCGGGGTGCTCGGCGAACGTGCCGTCGTGCGCGACCGCGACCACGTGGATGCGGCCGTCGCGCGAGAGCTCGCCCGGCTGGTCCGGGAGCGTGAGGCTCACGGCCCGCTTGCCCTCGGGGAGCGTGATCGGCGCCGTCGCGAAGAACGCGGCCGGGGTGCCGGTCTGCGGGCTGCCGCCGCGCAGGCGGTTGTCCGTCACGGCGACGGGGATGTTGCCGAACACGGGGTTGCGCGCCGCGCCCGACCAGTCGCCGAAGCTCAGGTCGATGGGCTGCGACGAGCCGTCGTCGAAGGTCAGCACGCCCTGGGCCTGCTGGTTCTTCTCCGTGCCGGTGCCGACCACCGAGAGCTGCTCGGCGTCCGCGGGGACCTCGAGCTCGATGGTCTGGCCGTCGCCCGTCGCGTTGTCCGGCTGCCCGGCGGGGATCGCCGGGACGTCGAACGCGAGGTCGGTGCCGGGCACCGTCGAGCGCTGACCCTGGACGAAGCCCTTCGCCGCGAGCTGCGCCCGGTCGAAGAACACGCCCTGACCGTCGCACGAGCCGACGGTCGTCCCGAGGTCACCGATGCAGACGTTGTCGTACGCGGCGAGCAGCGAGCCCTCGCGCAGGAGCGAGACGGAGACGTACGAGGTGGTCGAGACGGGCTCGATCCCCTCGCCCGAGACCGTGACGGTCACGGGGTAGACGCCCGGGGCGGTCCACGAGTGCGCGGCGTTCACCGCGTACCCGCCGAACGCACCCGCCTGGAGCGAGCCCGCGACCGGCTCGGAGCCGTCGCCGAACGCGACCTGCACGTCGAGCGCCGACGCGTCGCCCTCGACCCCGGTGAGGGTCGCGAACGAGCCCGAGACCTCCCGGCCGGTGACCGTCTCGCGGTCCGCGGCCGCCGAGAGCGTGAGCTCCTCGGCGCCGGAGGCCTTCGGGTCGGCGAGCAGCTCGACCTCGGCGAGCGACAGCGCACCGGAGCCAGACGCCGCGGTGACCGTCACGCGGTACCGCGCGAACGCCGTCGGCTCCGCGACCGTGAACGGCCGCGTCTGCAGGGCCCAGCGGAACTGCTCGCCGGACCGCTCGTCGAGCGTCGTCCAGGTCTCGCCGTCGTCGGAGCCCTCGAGGGTCCACGCGGACGGCGACGCCGTCCCGCTCGCCCCGGAGGTCAGCGTGTACGACTCGACCGTCGGCCGGATGCCGTTGCCCGCCCACGTGATCGACGGGGTCGTGGTGGCGAACGTCGTGCGCGTGCCGGACGTGTTGTCCGTCAGCGCCGCGGCGCTCGTCGACGCGTCGCCGTCGGCGACGGTCGTCGTGCCGAGGCCCGCCGTCGTCGCGTCCTGGACCGGCGCCGGGGGCTCGTCGCCCTCGGTGAGCGACGGCGGCGCGTCGTCCTCGCCCGTGCCCCAGTCGGACGGCTCCGGGCCCATGACGAAGTCGAGGGTCGCGCCGCCCGAGAGGTCGGCCTGCGAGAGGGACGTCGAGGTGCGGGCCTCGCCGTCCACCGCGAGCGACTGCACGTAGACGTTGTCCACCGAGTTGTTCTCGGCGTTGACCACGAGGTCGCCGTCCGGCAGGTGCACGGTCGCCTTGTCGAACAGCGGCGAGCCGACCGCGTACTGGTCGGAGCCGACCTGGAGCGGGTAGAAGCCGAGCGAGGCGAAGATCCACCACGACGACATCTCGCCGTTGTCCTCGTCGCCCGGGTAGCCCTGGCCGATCTCGCTGCCCACGAACAGGCGGCGGGTGACCTCACGGACCTTCTCCTGGGCCTTGGAGGGTGCGCCCGCGGCGTCGTACAGCCACGGGATGTGGTGCGACACCTGGTTGCTCATGCCCCACATGCCCATGCGGACGTCGCGCGCCTCGCGCTGCTCGTGGATGCCGCCGTTGCCGGCACCCTTCTCCGGGGTGGAGAAGAACAGGTCGAGCTTGTCCTCGAGGCCCTGCTTGCCGCCGTACAGGTTCGCCAGGCCCTGGCCGTCCTGCGGCGCGTGGAACGCGAAGTTCCAGCCGCTCGTCTCGGTGTACCCGCCACCCCACGCCTCGGGGTCGTAGGTCTCCGGGTCGACGGCCCACGTGCCGTCCTCGTGCCGCGGCACGAAGAAGTCCACCTCGGGGTCGAACAGCTCGACGTAGTGCGTGGCGCGCTCGAGGAAGTACGCGGACTCCTCGCGCAGCGTCTCGCGGCGCTCGTCCGGCGTGGCCGGGTCCTCCGCGAGGGCAGCGGCCATGTTGCCGATGCCGAAGTCGTTGATCAGGCCCTCCAGGCCCCACGACACGGACTCGTGCGTGGACTCCGGCGTGAACCCGAGGAACGGCGACGTCTGGAGGCCCTTGCGGCCCACGGCGTTGTTCGGCGGCGCGACGGACGCGTTGCGCAGCGCGGCGTCGTACGCCTCGAGCGCGGAGTCCGTCGGGAGCGAGCCCTTGAGGTACGCGTCCGCGAACGCGACGTCGGAGCTCGTGCCCGTCATGAGGTCCGCGTAGCCCGGGGAGGACCAGCGCGCGACCCAGCCGCCGTCGCGGTACTGCTGGACGAAGCCGTCGATCAGCTCGCCCGCGAGCTCCGGGTAGAGGAGCGAGTACGCCGGCCAGGCCGTGCGGTACGTGTCCCAGAACCCGTTGTTCACGTAGATCTTGCCGTCGACGATCTTGGCGTTGGTCTGCGTGTCCGTCGCCGAGCCGGTGGTCGCGGAGACCGGGCTCGCGTACTTGTACACCGGCGCCTGCGCCGTACCCGTGTTCTCGAACTGCGAGTTCGGGTACAGGTTGAGGCGGTAGAGGTTCGAGTACAGCGTGACGAGCTGGTCCTCGCTCGCGCCCTCGACCTCGATGACCCCCAGGCGGTCGTTCCACGCCTGCGCGGCGGCGGCCTTGACCTCCGTGAAGGTCTTGCCGGTCACCTCCAGGTCGAGGTTCTTGCGCGCCTGGTCGAGGCTGATGAACGAGGTCGCGACGCGCAGCTCGACCGTCTTGTCGGACGACGTGTCGAACGTCGCGAAGCGCGCGTCCGCACGGTTGCCCGCCGCCGTCCCGACCGCCGTCGGACTACGGTCGAAGGTGCCGGCGACGAACATGCGCGTGCGGCCCACGGACAGGCCCGAGCCGTTCTCGACCCAGCCGGAGATCGTCCCCGTGGCCTGGTCGTACGTGAGCTTGGACGAGCCGTCCACCTTGTCCACGAGCACGTGGCCCTTGGCGCCGGGGTAGCTGAAGCGGAGCACCGCGCCGTGGTCGGTGGGCGTCGCCTCGATCGCGGACCCGTTGGTGAACGTGACCCCGTAGTAGTCCGGGCGCGCCAGCTCGTCGGCGTGGTCGAACTCGAGGCCGCGCGTCGAGAGCGTGGCGTCGGGCGTCCCGGACGCCGTCGACGGGAGGAACGTGAGCTGGTTGCGGTCGCCCATCCACGGGCTCGGCTCGTGCGAGACGCCGAAGCCCTGGAGCACCGGCTTGTTGTTGGCGTTGTTGGCCTTGTGGTACTCGTACAGCCAGCTCTGGGACGACGCGTTGGTGTAGGGCACCCAGAAGTTGAACCCGTTGGGCGTGGCCGTCGCCGGGATGTTGTTCCCACGCGAGAAGCTGCCCGACGCGAGCGTGCCGCGGCGCGTGTCCACGTAGTTGGCGAGGCTCGACCCGTCGATCGTCGCCGGCTGCGCCGTGATCGCGACGTCGTCGAGCCAGCCCGCGAACTTGGTGCCGGCGTGGCCACCAGGGTTGTCGTAGCCGAGCAGCACCTGGTCGACGGTCTTGCCCGCGGCGACGTCGCCGAGGTCGACCCGCACGGAGTTCCACTGGTCGGCGTAGAGGATCTTGCCCTCGCCCTGCGCCTGGGCCGTCGCGACGGTCTCGTGCGCGTCGCGCGCGCCGAGGTCGGACAGGTAGGTGCCGTCGGTGAACAGCACGTCCACCGCCGCGTACGTCGACGGGTACTGCAGGTCGTCGAGCAGCTCGGGGAAGATCGTGTAGCTCAGGCGTGTGTCCTCGCCGACGACGACGTCCACGTCGTCGTAGAGCACGTTGGTCGCGTAGGTCTCGCCGTCGGCGAGGTGCGAGCCGTCGTACCGCAGCGAGTGCAGGCCGGAGAACCCGACGCCCGCCTTGTTGGTGAAGCTCACGCGCGGCCCCGTGCCGACCTTGGTGTTCATGGGCGCGGCGGAGGGGCCGGCGCTCAGGTCGGCCGAGAGGTCCCACCCGGCGAGCTGGACGATGGAGTCGCCCGAGTTCGCCGTGACGTTGAGGCGCAGGTAGGTGTAGGCCTCGGTGGGCTCGTCGAGCTCGAAGCTCCGGGTCTGCTGCCGGTTCGGGAAGTCCTCGTCGGTGCGCTGGTCGAGCGGGGTCCACGTGGTGCCGTCGTTCGAGCCCTCGACCGTCCAGGTCTTGGGGTCGCGGCCCGCCGCGTCGTCGCCCGACGTCATCGAGTAGGCGACGAACGACACGGGCTCGGTGAACTCGTACCGGACCCAGCCGGTCGAGGCGAACGCGAGCCACTTGGTGCCGGAGCTGCCGTCGGCGAGGTTCGCGGCGCCCTCGTTCGGCAGGTTCTGGGCGCTCGCCGTGACGGCCTTGAGCTTCCCGAGCACGCTGCCGGGGAGGCCGCTCGTGAACGACCCGACGTTCGCCTGCCAGGGCGCGCCGTCGCGCTCGGCCACCGTGGTGGCGAGCGCGGCCGGGTCTCCCGACTCGAAGGACGACGAGAAGTCCCCGGGCTCCGCGGCGGCGGCCGGGGCCGCGGCGAGGACGCCGACAGGGACTGCGAGAGGGACGGTGAGGGCCGCGGCGAGCGCGAGGCCGAGGGGCCTCGCGCGGCCGCTCCCGGAACGCGCGGCTGCCGCGCGTCCGGGCGGGAGGGGTCTGGTCATGCTCGCGATCTCCTTCGATCATCTGACAGCGCTGTCAGGCTGCAGGGGTGCCCCTGACAACGCGCAGGGGGGAAGCGTTGTCAGGGGCAGCCCGAACTTATGTGGGAGCGACGGCTTTGTCAACGCGGCCGAGGGCGTCGGGAGCGGACGGAACGGAGGGCTCGCCCCGGCGCCGTGGGCCTAGGCTCCCGGGCCGGGGACCTCGCCCGTACCCCGCACGACAAGGCGCGTGGGCACGACGACGAGACGCGGGGCCAGCTCGGGGTTCTCGGCCCGTGACACCGCGAGCGACGCGGCCTGGCGCCCCATCTCGACCACGTCGTACCCGACGACGGTCACGTCGAGCAGGTCCGCGAGCTCGAAGTCGTCGAAACCCACGAGCGCGACGTCGGCCGGGCCGCCCGCGGACGCGCGGTCGCGCAGCGCGTGGAGCGCGCCGACCGTGATCTTGTTGTTCGCCGTGACGAAGGCGGTCGGGGGCTCGGGCAGGGCCAGGAGCTCCGCCACGAACGCGCGCGCGAGCTCGGCGTCGTGGGCGCCGTCGCGCACGTACCGCGACGGGTCCTCGACGCCCGCGCCGCGCAGCGTGGCGACGAACTCGTCGCGACGCTCCTGGAACGTCCACAGCCGCGACACGTCCCCGACGAGCGCGATCCGCCGGTGCCCGTGCGCGAGCAGGTGCGTCACGGCGTCGCGCACGCCGCCGCGGTTGTCGATGACGACGGTGTCCGCGTCGACGCCCTGCGCGGGACGGTCGATGAACACGACGGGCAGGCCGTCGTCGAGCTCGCGGCGCAGCGACGAGTGGTCCGTCGACGTGGGCGTCACCACGAGCGCGCCGACGCGGCGCTCGACGAGCGCCTCCGTGAGCGAGCGCTCGCGCTCGGGCTCCTCGTCGGAGCTCGTGGTGATGAGCTGGAGCCCGTGGTGGCGCAGCTCGCGCTCGATCCCGCTCGCGAGCGCGGAGTAGAACGGGTTCGCGAGATCGCCGGTGACGAAGCCGACGAGCCGCGAGGAGCCGCCGCGCGCCAGGTCCGCCGCGACCGCGTTGCGGCGGAAGCCGAGGCGCTGCGCGGCCTCCTGCACCTTGGCCCGCGTCTGCGGCGCCACGTTCGGCTCGTCGTTGAGGACGCGCGACGCCGTCTTGAGGCTGACGCCCGCGACCTCCGCGACGGCGGCAAGGGTCGGCCGTCGGCCGCCGCGCCCTGCGTGCGGGCGCGCCGCCGTCTCCGTCGGGGTGCCCGTCCCGGAGCCCCCCGCCGTGGCAGCGCTCCCGCCCGGCGGGAGCGTGCCCGTGCTCTCCCCCTGCATCACCATCATCAGACCTCCCGTCGACCGCGGATGAGCATGTCGACGACGATAGCGAGCAGGAGCACCGCTCCGGTCACGATGTACCGCGTCGCCGTGTCGAGATTGAGCAGCGTGAGCCCGTTGGCGATCGACTGGATGACCAGCACGCCGAGCAGCGCGGACCACGCGCTCCCCCGCCCGCCGAACAGGCTCGTCCCGCCGATGACCGCCGCGGCGATCGCCGTGAGGTAGGTGTCCGCGGCGCCGGTGCCCTGGTTCGCGGCGGCGAGGCGCCCGGCCGCGAGGATCCCGCCCAGCGCGGCGAACGTGGAGCACGCGACGAAGCACGAGACGACGGTCCGCCGCACCGCGACGCCCGCGAGGAGCGCGGAGCGCCGGTTCCCGCCGACGGCGCGCACCGACCGGCCCCAGCGCGTGCGGCGCAGCAGGACGTCCACCACCACGACGAGCGCGACGAACAGCACGACCGTGTAGCCGATCCCGCGCGCGGTCCCCAGGTAGGCGACCGTGCCGACGAGGACCGCGGCGAGGACGGCGGTGCGGACCGCGATCCGGCCGAGCCCGGGGCTCGGCAGCTCCGCGCGCACGCGGCGCAGGTGGTCGACGACGCGCAGCGCGGCGTACCCGGCCACCACCACGACGACGAGCGCCCAGGCGGCGGCCGGCGCGAGGAAGCCCTGCTGCACGGTGCGCACGAGCCAGGACTCGAACGGGATGTTGATCGAGCCCGAGGGGCCGAGCACCCGGAGCTGCACGCCCGCGAGGATGAGCAGCCCGGCCAGGGTGAAGACGAACGACGCGAGCCCGAGGCGCGTGGACAGCAGCCCGTACCCCAGGCCGACCACGACGCCGACCGCGAGCGCCGCGAGGATCGCGAGGCCGACGGGCCAGTCGAGGTTGACCGTCCCGACCGCGAGCACCGCGGCGGCGAGCCCGCTCACGGAGCCGACGGACAGGTCGATCTGGCCGACGAGCAGCACGAGCACGACCCCGAGCGCGATGATCCCCGTGGGCGCGCTCTGGAGCGTGAGGTTGACCAGGTTCTCCGCCGAGAGGAAGGCCGGGTTGATCGCGCCGAGGACGACCCAGATGAGCAGCAGCGCGCCGACGATCGGAAGCATGCCGAGATGGGCGCCGCGGAGCTGCCGGACGACGCTGCCGGACAGCGCGCCGGTCGACGGGCGGTCGAGCGCGGCGCCGGACGTGCGGCCGGGGACGCTCATCGGTGCACCGCCCCGGTGCCGCCGGAGCGCCGCTCGCGCCCCGGGTCGGTCGGCCGCGCCGGGCCGCCCGGCCGCGCGGGCCGGACCGCGCCCGTCATGGCGGCGAGCAGGTCCTCGTAGGACGTGTCGCCCGCGAACTCGCCGTGCACGCGCCCGAGCCGTAGCACGAGGATGCGGTCGGCGACGGCCTGGAGGTCGCCCGCCTGGTGGCTGATGAGCACGACCGCGTGCCCGCGCTCGCGCAACTTCTCGATGAGGTTGAGCACCTCGGCCGTCTGGCGGACGCCGAGGGCCGCCGTCGGCTCGTCGAGGACGAGGACGCGCGGCGCGCCGAGCAGGGCCCGGGCCACGGCGACGACCTGACGCTGCCCGCCGGACAGCGTGCGCACGGGCTGGCGCACCGACGGCACGGTCGCGGCGAGCTGGTCGAGCAGGCCCCACGCCTCGCGCTCCATCGCGATCTCGTCGAGGAACGGGCCGCGCAGCGTCTCCTGGCCGAGGAACACGTTCTCGACGACGTCGAGGTCGTCGACGAGCGCGAGCTGCTGGAACACCGCCGCGATGCCGTGCGCGCGCGCCGCCGCGGGCGAGTCGAGGACGACGGGCGCGCCGTCGAGCAGGACCTCGCCCACGTCGGGCCGGAACGCGCCCGCGACGACGCCGGCGAGCGTCGACTTGCCCGCGCCGTTGTCTCCCACGACGGCGAGCACCTCGTGCTCGCGCACGTCGACGTCGACGTCGACGAGCGCGCGGACGCCGCCGAAGTTCTTGGAGACCCCGCGCAGGGACAGGACGGGCGCGCTCACGGGGCGGCCTCCAGGAGCCCCGCCTCGACGCACGCGTCGACGTAGTACGGGGTGCAGATCTCGTCGGTCGTGTAGACGCCGCCGTCGACGATGACGCGCTGCACGTCGTCGATCCCCACCGCGCGCGGCGCGAGGAGGAGGCTCGGGACGCCGTCGATGCTCGCGGTCGCGCGCGGGTCCTCGCCGCGCAGCACCCGGACCGCGAGCTCGGCGGCCGTGCGCGCCTGCTGGGCGGTCGCCTTGTAGACGGTCATGTACTGGTCGCCCGAGACGATGCGCTGGACCGCCGCGAGCTCGCCGTCCTGGCCCGTGGTGGGCGGGACGGGGTCGAGGCCTGCGGCCTTCATCGCGGCGATCGCGCCGCCCGCGATGCCGTCGCTCGCCGCGAAGACGCCGTCGACGCGGCCGGCGTACTGCGTGAGCTGCCCCTCGACCCACTCGGTCGCCTTGTCGGGGCTCCAGTCGGGGGTGTCGTACTCGGCGAGCACGTCGATGTCCTCTCCGTCGAAGGCTCGGTGGGCACCCGCCGCGTACTCCGCCGCGTTCGGGTCGGTCGGCGAGCCCTGGACGAACAGGACCCCCGGCCGCCGCCCGTCGGGGGGCGGGTCCTGCTCCGCGCGGTCGAGCACCGCGCCGACGAGCGCCTCCCCCATGAGGTACCCGATGAGCTCGTTGTCGAACGACACGTAGTAGTTCGCGCCCTCGACGAAGCGATCGTAGGCGATGACGGGCACCCCGAGCCGCTGGGCCTCTGCGACGATGCTCACCGCGGCGACGGCGTCCACGGCGTCGAGGACGAGGACGTCGGCCCCGCGCGCGAGCATCGACTCGGCCTGCTGCTGCTGGTTCGCGGCGTCCTGGGCGGCGTTGGCGTACAGGACCTCGCACGTGGCGCAGCGCTGCTCGACCACGCCGACGAAGGTCGGGCGGTCGGACGTCTCGTACCGCGCGGTCTTCGCCTCGGGCAGCAGGAGGCCGATGGTCCCCTCGGACGGGCCGGCGGGCTCCTCGGGCGCCGCGCACCCGGCGAGCGCGAGCAGCGCGACGACGGCGGTCGCGAGCGCGGCCGTCACGACGCCGCGCACCCGGCCGCGGGCGAGCCTGGTCCGGGCGACGGCGGTCCCGGTCATGCGCTCACCCCCAGCGACCCGCTGACGCGCGCGAGGTCGAGCGCGACGGCGAGCGCGCCGCGCACCTCGGCGGCGGACCCGAGCTCGGACGCGACGACCTGGACGGGGCCTGCGGTGCTCGGCACCGTGCGCTGCTCGAGCGCGGTGCGCAGGGGGCCGAGCAGGGCCTCGCCCGCCTCGGCGAGCTGCCCCCCGACGACGACGATCTCGGGGTCGACCAGGTTGCACAGGTTGGCGGCCGCGACGCCCAGGTGCTGACCGGCGTCGAACAGGACGCGCCGGCACCCGGGGTCGCCCTCCTGGGCACGTGCGATGACGTCGCGCAGGGTGAGAGGACCACGGCTCTCGGAGAGCATGGACAGCAGGACCCCGGCGCCGACGTACATCTCGAGGCAGCCGCGGTTGCCGCACCGGCACACCGGGCCGTTCTCGTCGATCGTCACGTGCCCGATCTCGCCCGCGACACCCGCGCGCCCGTGCACGACGCGCCCGCCCAGGACCAGCCCGCCACCCACGCCATGGGACACGCGCAGGTACGCGACGGCGTCGTGCCCGACGGCGGCCCCGAACCGGGTCTCGGCGAGCGCGCCGAGGTTGGCGTCGTTGTCCACGGTCACGGGCGCGCCGAGCTCGGCCTCCAGCATCTCGGGCACGACGACGCCGTCCCAGCCGCGCATCATGCCGACCGTCGCGATGCGGCCCGCGCGCACGTCCACGGGCGCGGGCACGCCGACGCCGACGGCGAGGAGCTCGTCGGGGGCGGCGTCGACGGACGCGACCATCTCCTCCACGAGGAGCGCGGCGCGCTGGAGCCCGGTGTCCGCGCGGTGGTCGGGGGCGAGCGGCATGCGCTGGTCGGCGAGGACGCGCATGGACGCGTCGGCGAGCGCGACGCGCATCGAGCGGGTACCGAAGTGGACGCCCGCGACGAGCCCGAGGTTGCGCGCGAGGGTGACCTGGAGCGCGCGGCGACCGCTGCGCGTGGAGGGCGAGGTGTGCAGCACGCCCGCGCCGGTGAGCTCCTTGACGATGTTGGAGACGGTGGCCGGGGACAGCCCGGTGACGCCGGCCAGCTCGATCTGCGTGAGGGAGCCACGCTGCTGGACGGCGCTCACGATCCGAGCTCGGTTGGCCTCACGCAGTGAAGTCTGCGAGCCCGGGGTCACCCGGTCAGCGCGCACGCAGGTCAGGATACCGCCGGGGCGCCCCCGTCCAGGTGGGACAGGCCGGGCGTGGACGCTGGGCCGATCTCCTGAACGAGCTGGACAGCGCTGTCACGCTAGGCCAGACTCGACGGAACCCCTGGTTGCGTGCAGGACCTGACGCGAAGATCACGATTGAGCGACGCTTGCGTTCATTTCTTGACATCAAGCCGGGACGGTCGTTGTATGGGCAGCGGGTTCGAGGGCGCGCCGGTGCGCCCGGCCGGTGCGACGTGGTCGTCCGCCGGTCCCCCACGACCGAAGAAGGCGTAGGGAAATCACGATGCGAATCGATCGCAGGACGAGCGCGACGGTGGCGACGGCCGCCCTCGTGGGTCTCGCACTCGCCGCGTGCAGCGGCGGTGGTTCCGGTGACGGGGGAACCGGCGACGGGGGCGCTTCGGGGGGCGGCGACGAGGTCGAGGTCTTCACCTGGTGGGCCGCGGGTTCGGAGAAGGCGGGTCTCGACGCGCTGGTCGGCGTGTTCAACGAGCAGCACCCCGACGTGGAGTTCATCAACGGCGCGGTCGCCGGCGGCGCCGGCTCGGCCGCGAAGGACCTCCTCCAGTCCCGACTCCAGGCGCAGGACCCGCCGGACACGTTCCAGGCGCACGCCGGCGCGGAGCTCCAGGACTACATCGACGCGGCGCAGATCGAGGACGTCTCGTCGCTGTACGACGAGTTCGGCCTCACGGACGTCTTCCCGGCCGACCTCGTCGACCGCCTCAAGTCCGACGACGGCGCGATCTACTCGATCCCGTCGAACATCCACCGCGCGAACGTCGTGTGGGCCAACCCGACGGTCCTCGAGGCCAACGGCATCGACCCGGCGGCGACGTACGAGGACCTCGACGCCTGGATGGCGGACCTCGACAAGCTCAAGGCCGCGGGCGTCACGCCGCTGTCGGTCGCGACGACGTGGACCCAGGTCCACCTGCTCGAGACGGTGCTCCTCGCCGACCTCGGCCCGGAGGCGTACAACGGCCTGTGGGACGGCTCGACCGACTGGTCGGGCGCCGAGGTGACGTCGGCTCTCGAGGACTTCGAGAAGCTCATGAGCTACACCAACACCGACCGTGACGGGCTCGACTGGCCCGAGGCGACCCAGATGGTGATCGACGGCAACGCCGCGTTCAACGTCATGGGCGACTGGGCCGTCGCGGCGTTCGAGGAGCAGGGCAAGACGCTCGGCACCGACTTCACCGCCGCGCCCGTCCCGGGCACCGACGGCGTGTTCGACTTCCTCGCCGACTCGTTCACCCTCCCGGTGGGCGCGCCGCACCCCGACGGCGCCAAGGCGTGGCTCGAGACCGTCGGCTCGCTCGAGGGCCAGGTCGCGTTCAACAAGGCCAAGGGTTCCATCCCGGCCCGCACCGACGCCGACCCGTCGGAGTTCTCCGAGTACCAGCAGACCGCGATCGAGTCGTTCGGCCAGGACACCATCGTGTCCTCGCTCGCGCACGGTGCCGCCGCGCCCGTCGCGACGCTCAACGCGATCTCCGACGCGACGAGCAAGTTCACGTCCGGCGGCTCCGACCTCGCGACCTTCCAGTCCGAGCTCGTCACCGCCACCGAGGGCTGAGACCCGTCCCCCGGATCCGCCGCGCGTCGTCGGGAGCACCCCGACGGCGCGCGGCGGCCCCGCGCGACCGGACCCCTCCCCGGGCCGCCGACGCTCACGAGCGTCGCGTCCCACGCCCCCACGACCGGGAAGACCCACCATGCTCAAGTCACTGCGACGAGCCGGCCCAGCGCTGCTGCTGCTCGCCCCTTCGCTGATCCTCGTCGGCGTGTTCGTCTACGGCCTCATCGGCGCGAACTTCCGGACGTCGATCACGGACAACCACACCGCGGCGCAGGCCACCGGACAGAAGCCGTCCGTGGTCGTCTGGTTCGAGAACTACACCGACCTGCTCGGCAGCGAGGCGTTCCAGCACTCGCTGAAGAACCTCGTCCTCTACACCGTCGTCTTCCTCGTCGGGACGCTCGTGATGGGCTTCCTCTGGGCCTGGATGCTGGACAAGCCGGTCAAGGGCGAGGGGATCTTCCGCTCGATCTACCTGTTCCCCATGGCCGTGTCGTTCGTCGCCTCCGGTGTCGTGTGGCGCTGGCTGCTGAACTCGAACCAGGGCGAGCAGGCCAGCGGCCTCAACCGGCTGTTCCAGATCGTCGGCCTCGACTTCCTGCAGAACAACTGGTGGAACAACGTCACGTGGGGCATCACGGCCATCGCGATCCCCGCCATCTGGCAGCTCTCGGGCTACGTGATGGCGCTGTTCCTCGCCGGGTTCCGCGGCATCCCCGACGAGCTGCGCGAGGCCGCCCGCATGGACGGTGCCAGCGAGTGGAAGCTGTACCGCCACGTGCTCTTCCCGCAGCTCTCGCCCATCGCGCTGTCGGCGCTCATCATCATCGGCCACATGTCGCTCAAGGCGTTCGACCTCATCATGTCGATCTCGAAGCCCGCGAACTACCAGACCAAGGTGCCGGCCGTCGACATGTACGTGTTCAAGTCGAGCTTCGACTACGCCAACGCGGCGGCCGTCGGCTCGATCCTGCTGATCATCGTGGCCGTGGTCATCGTGCCGTACCTGATCCGCACCAACCGTCAGGAGAAGCGATGACGACCGCCACCACCGAGCCGGTGCCCGCCACGCCGACCGGCACGAGCGGCCGACCCGTCGACCTGCGCCCCGACGGCGGCAAGGAGCGGTTCTCCGCCGGCCGCACGCTCAAGTACGTCGCGCTGATCTTCTTCCTCGTCATCGTCCTCATCCCCGTGTACGTGCTCTTCGTGACGAGCTTCAAGGGCGCGGGTGACGCCTCCCCGGCGCGCGCGTGGTCGCTCCCGCAGGTGTGGACGCTCGAGAACTGGCAGACCGCGTGGACCGCGCTGTCGCCCGCGATCTGGCGCACGGTGCAGATGGTCGTGCCGTCCGCGATCATCGCCGCGTTCCTCGGCTCGCTCAACGGGTTCGTGCTCTCGCGCTGGTCCTTCAAGGGCGCGAACGTCGTCTTCACGCTCATCCTCTTCGGGATGTTCATCCCGTACCAGGCCGTGATGATCCCGCTCAACCAGCTCGTGCTGGGCCTGGGCATCCCGAGCGGCGTGCCGTCGCTGATCCTGCTGCACGTGATCTACGGCATCCCGATCACGACGCTCATCTTCCGCAACTACTACATGACCGTGCCGCACGAGCTCGTCGAGGCCGCGCGCGTCGACGGCGCCGGGATGCTGCGCACGTACTGGTCGATCATCCTGCCGATCTCGATCCCGAGCTTCGTGGTCGTGCTCATCTGGCAGTTCACGTCGGCGTGGAACGACTTCCTCTTCGCCGTGTTCTTCTCGTCCAGCCAGAACGGCCCCGTGACCCTCGCGCTGAACAACCTCGCGAACGGCGCGCTGCTCCAGAACTACGGCGTCTCCATGGCCGGCGCGCTCTTCGCGTCGCTGCCGACGCTGCTCGTGTACATCGTCCTCGGCAAGTACTTCGTCGGGGGCCTCATGGCCGGCTCGGTCAAGGGCTGACCTCCGGTCGGACCGAGCGCGCGGGGGGCGGGCGGGACCTGGTCGTACCAGGTCCGGCCCGCCCCTGCGTCGTACCACCACCCACCGCACGACGGCGGCCACGCACCCCGCGACCGCCGCGCCGCGCGGCGCCCGCGCACCACCGCGGACCGCCGACGGTCCCCAGGACGACGACGTCTCAAGGAGCCCCGTGTACCGCACCTCGCACGACCCCACCCCGCCCCCACCCGCCACCCGACGACGCCCCGGCCGCCTGCTCGCCGGCGCCGCCCTCGCGCTCGCCCTCGTCGCACCCGTCGGCGCCGCGGCCCCCGCGCTCGCCGCGCCCGGCGCACCAGTCGCCTTCGCCGCCGCGCCGGCCGTCGACCGGCTCGACGGGCACGAGGTCTCGTCGCCCGACGGCAGCCTCGACCTCACGGTCGGCGTCGTCGACGGGCGCCTCACCTACGACGTCGTGCGGGACGGCACGACGACCGTCGTCGGCGCCTCCGGTCTCGGCCTCGTGCTGCGAGGCCCCGACGCCGACCTCACGTCCGGGATGACGGTCGAGTCCGTCGAGCGCGACGAGATCGACGAGACGTGGACCCCTGCGTGGGGCACGAGCTCGTCCGTGCGCAACCACGCGAACGAGCTGACCGTGCACGCGCGCCACTCCTCCGGCCTCGCGCTCGACGTCGTGGTCCGGGTGTTCGACGACGGCGTCGGGTTCCGCTACGTCCTGCCCCGCCAGGACGCGCTGGCGGGCGGACCGTTCGTCGTGACGGCCGAGCGGACCGAGTTCGCGCTGCCGACGGACCTCACCGCGTACTTCATCCGCGCCGGCAAGGACTGGAACGCGGACGAGAAGCACTACAAGGCGGCCCCGGTCGGGGAGGTCCCCGACGCGCAGACGCCCCTCACGCTCTCCCGCGGCGACGACCTGTTCCTCGCGGTCCACGAGGCCGACCTGACGGACTACGCGAGCATGACGCTCGTCCGTGGGGCGACGCCCGGGACCCTGGTGAGCGAGCTCATCGCGTTGCCGGACGGCACCAAGGCAGTGCTCGACGCGCGCGAGAAGGACGTCGTGACACCCTGGCGCACGGTGCAGGTGGGACGCGCGGCGGGCGACCTCGCCGAGTCGCACCTGGTGCAGAACCTCAACCCGCCCTGCGCCGTCTGCGACGTCGACTCCGACGGCGACGGCACCGCCGACACGGCCGACTGGATCGAGGCGGGCACGTACACCGGCGTGTGGTGGGAGCTCCAGCGCCGCGACACGACGTGGACCGCGGGCGCCAAGCACGGCGCCACGACCGCCCGGATCAAGGACTACATCGACCTCGCGGCGGACGCGGGGGCGCGGTACGTGCTCGCCGAGGGCTGGAACACCAACGCCGGGGGCTCCTGGACCAACCAGGACTTCACGACGCCGATGCCCGACGTCGACCTCGACGAGGTGCTGCGCTACGGCGCCGCGAAGGGCGTCGGGTTCGTCGCGCACAACGAGACCCGCGGCTACGTCGACTACTACGACCAGAACATCGAGCGGATCTTCTCCCAGTACGAGGAGTGGGGGATCCACGCGATCAAGACGGGCTACGCGACCCGCTTCCAGCTCGGCGGTGTCAACCGCAGCCACTACGACCAAGAGGCCGTGAAGCACTACCAGCGCGTCGTCGAGGCGGCGGCGCGGCACGGCATCTCCGTCAACGCGCACGAGGCGATCAAGCCCACGGGCAAGGACCGCACCTGGCCGAACATGATGACCGGCGAGGGCGTCGCGGGCATGGAGCAGCAGAACTACATGGGCGCGAACGGCAACCCGCCGGAGCAGGCGACCATCCTGCCGTTCACGCGCTGGATCGGCGGCCCGGCCGACTACACGCCGGGGGTCCTCGACGTGCTGTGGGACCCGGCAGGGCTCAACACGCGGGTGCAGACGACGACCACCACTCAGCTCGCGCTCTACACGACCTTCTACAGCCCGCTCCAGATGCTCGCGGACACGCCCGAGAACTACGCGAAGCACCCCGAGGCGTTCGAGTATCTGCGCGGGATGCCGGCGACGTGGGACGAGTCGCGCGTGGACGCGCAGATCGGCGACCACGTCACGACCGCCCGCCGCAGCGGCGACACCTGGTACGTCGGCGTCGTGACCGACGAGGTCGACCGCACGCTCGACGTCCCGCTGGACATGCTCGACGACGGCGTCACGTACGTCGCGGAGGTCTGGGCCGACGCCCAGGAAGCGAGCTGGAAGGGCAACCCCACCGCGGTCGAGGTCACGCGGTCCCTCGTGACCTCGGACGACGTCCTCAGCGCGTCGCTCGTCGGGGCGGGCGGGCAGGCGGTCCGGCTCCGGCCCGCCACCGCGGAGGACCTCGCCGCGCTGGCGCCGTACGAGCGGGCTCGTCTCGACCTCGCGGGCGCACCGGAAGCCGTGTTCGACCCGGCCTCCGGCACCGTGCACGTCTCGGCCGAGGTCGCCAACGCGGGGACCACGGTCGCCGAGGCGCACCTGGTCCTCGACGGCGAGACGGTCGCGGGCACGACCACGCGGGTCGGCGGCCGCCAGACCCGGGAGCTCTCGTTCACGCTCGACGCGGCCGACGTCTCCTACGCGGAGCACAACGAGCTCGCCGTCGCCGGGGTGGACGGCGCGACGGGCGAGCCCGCCCGGGCGGCGCTCCTGCCGTACCCGGACGGCGCCGCCCTGGAGGCCCTCGTGGCCGCAGCCCGCGCGGACGGCGGTCTCGACGCCGCGACGGCGAGGCTGCTCTCGAGCCGCGTCGGAGCGCTCGTCGCCGCTGCGGCCGACGCCGACCTGGGCGCCGCCCGGGTCGCCGCCCAGAGCGTGCGGACGGTCCTGCTCACGCGGTCGACCGAGCAGGTCGGGGGCTCCGCGCTCGCGACGCTCGACGCCGCGGTCGCGCCGTGGCTCGGCGAGCGGGTCGGGCTGCCGCACGTGCTCGCCACGCTGCACGCGGCCGAGGAGGCGGGCGACCTCGCGGAGAGCGACGCCGCCGCCGCGCGCGCGCCGCTGGCCGCCGCGGTCCGTGCCGCGACGCGCGACGACGACGCGGCCGTGGGCAGGGCCCTCGACCGGGCGGCCGCCGCGCTCGCCGCGCTGCCCGCCGGGCCCGCGGTCGAGACCCTGGGCGGGCTCGTCGCGGCCCAGCGCGAGGAGCTCGTGCTCGAGGCCGAGGCCGGGACGCTGAGCGGGGGCGCGATCACGACGACCGAGCACCCCGGCTACACGGGCACCGGGTTCGTGCGGACCCTCAGCCGTGAGGGCGCGGCCTTCGCCGTGGACGTCGCGGGCGTCGCGCCGGGAACCACCTATGAGGTGAGCTTCCGCTACGCCAACGGCATGGTCGTCGCGCCGCTCGACCGCCAGCTCTCGCTCACCGTCGACGGGGCCTCGGCCGGCCCGGTCCCGTTCCCGAACCTCGGCCAGGACGCCGAGCGGTGGCGGCGCTGGGGCTTCACGGAGCCCGTCCGCGTGGCCGTGGGCGAGGGCACGACGCGCGTCGGCCTGCGCTACGACCGCGGCGACACGGGCAACGTGAACGTGGACCACGTGCGGCTCGTGCCGGACCGCGGGGTCGTCGTCGGGTCGGCCGGGGGCGCTGCCGGGGCCGCCGCCGACGTCCGGGTCGAGGTGCAGCCGCGGTGCCTGGCGGGCAAGGCGTACGTCGCCCTGCGCGCGCTCAACGGCGAGGACGTCCCGGTCGCGCTCACGCTCGACCTGGCGACCGCGTTCGGCGAGCGCACGGTCTCCGACGTCGTGCCCGGCGCGTCCGGCTACCAGTCGTTCGCGACGCGGGCGCGGGCCGTCGAGGCGACGACCGCGGTCGTCACCGCCCACGGCGAGCTGGGCGGAGAGCCCGTGGACGCGCAGGTCCCGGTCGACGTGCCCGCCGTCGACTGCGGCTGAGCGGACCGCCCGGTCGGTCGTCTCGACGGCCGACCGGGCGAAGTCCGCGGCGCTCCCTTCACTCCGGGGAGAACCCCGCCTATACTCACTCTCGACAGCGCTGTCAGGTGGCCTCGTGCCACAGCGTGCGACGTCGCACCACCTGAGAGGAACCACCCTGTGAACACCCCCCGCCCCGCCTGAGCAGCGCCCCCGACCCGCGCGGGGGCGCCGGTCGTCCGACCCTGGACCGACGCTCCCCGCGCGAACCCCGCACCACCCGCACGCGTACCACCCGACCGAGCACCAGCACCGTTGCCGCTCGACGACGCCCGGAGGCCCCCATGACCCGACCACCCGCCCCGCCACCCGGACGGCGCGCCCGCCGCCGCGCCACCGCCGTCGTCGCGCTCGCGACCGCCGGGGCCCTGCTGCTCACGCCGGCGGTCGCGCAGGGAGCACCGTCGGCCGCCTCGCCCGCGACCGCCACGGCGGCAAACGACGCCGCACCCGCGTTCGGCGCCCCCGACGCGACGGCTGCCGACTACTACGGTGCGCTGCTGCGCCACACCCGCTGGGTCGAGTCCGTCTGGGACCCGTCGGCCGGGGTGTACCAGCTCAAGGACTTCAACTTCGCCGTCGTGCTGGGCAACGCGGTGCTCCTCACCCACGGCGAGTACGACGCCGAGCTCGCGGGCGTCTCCGAGGAGACGCTCCGCGCGCACACGCTCGCCACGATCCGGCACTACGCGGCGACCAACCGGTTCGTCGACCCGGCGGGCACGTGGGGCAAGAGGCTGTTCTGGGACTCGACGTTCCAGTCCTACTTCCTCGCGGCCGGGACCCTCCTGTGGGACGAGCTCGACGCGACGACGCAGGCCAACCTCACGACCATCGCGACCGGCCAGTCGAAGTACACCGCCGACCTCGACTTCGGCAAGGACCCGCTCTCCGGTTCGTGGACCGCCGACTGGCCCACGGGCAAGCACGAGGGCGACACGGCGCAGGAGGAGGTCGGCGTCTACACGCAGGCCCTCGCGCCCGGCCTCGCCTGGGCGCCCGACGACCCCGACGCCGCGCGCTGGGCCGAGCAGCTCGGCGACTGGGGCCGCAACGCGGCGGGCCAGCCGACGGCCGACCGCAACAACCCGGCTGTCGTCGCGGGCAAGCCCGTGTCGTCGAACACCATGCAGACCATCCACGACACGTACCTCGTGGAGAACCACGGGTCGTTCGGCCCGCACTACCAGTCCGACATCTGGCGGTCCGGCGGTCGCAACGCGATCCACTTCCTGCTGCGCGACGAGCCGCTGCCGGAGATCCTCACGCACCAGCCCAACTCGGCGGAGCTGTGGGAGTCGATCAAGCTCGTCATGTCCGACGCGGGCGAGCCGTTCATGCCGATGGTCGCCGACCGCGAGTTCCTCTACGGCCGCGACGCCATCCCCATGGCGTTCCTCGGCCAGGTGCTGCGCGACCCCGACGCCGCGCGCGCCGAGGCGAACCTCGCCGCGGCGCTCGAGGACTACCAGTCGTACGCGCCGGTCTACCGGCTCGCCAAGTTCTCGGGCGAGCCCAAGTACGAGCCCGAGGCGCGCGCGGAGATCGCGATCTCCTACCTCCTGCACGTGGAGGCCGCCGAGTCGCCCGAGGGCCCCGTGGAGCCGACGCCGCAGGACGAGTTCTTCGAGCGCCTCGCCGGGGTGCGCGACTTCGGCGCCGGGCCGGGCCTGACCGTGCAGCAGACGTCGGACGCCTGGGCCGCGGCGTCGAGCCGCAAGGGCTTCGTCAAGTTCCCCTGGGTCCCGTCGCACGACTCGTGGCTGTTCCACGTCTCGGGCTCGACCCCGTACCTCTACCCCACGACCGGTGCCACGGTCGACGAGCGGCACGTGACGACGTACACCGGGGCGCGCGACGGCTTCGAGGGCACGTCGTCGGTCTTCCGGATCGGCGGCGGGTACGCGGGCCAGGTCACGCTCCCGACGGGCGCCGCCGTCTACGCGTCGACCGGCGCAGGGACGGAGGACGCGAGCCTGTCCGTCCGCAACCTCGACATGAACGGCTACTCCGGGCTCGACGGGTCGCGCACGTACACGACCGCCGAGGGCGAGACCACCGCGACGCTCCCCGTCACCCGTCCCGCCGACCCGGCGGACGCCAAGGCGGCGCGCGTCGACGACCTCACGTTCGCGCCCGTCACGGCGCGGTACGTGCGGCTCCTCGGACAGCAGGGCCACCCGCAGTACGGCTACTCGATGTTCGCGTTCCACGCCTACGGCGCCGACGAGGGGTCCGCGACCGACCTCGCGGCCGGCAAGGTCGCGACGGCGTCGAGCCAGGACACGGCAGGCGGCCGCACCGCGGCACGCGTGACCGACGGCAACCCGTCGACCCGCTGGGCCGTCGCGGTCGGCGAGCGCACGCGCCCCGACTCGTGGATCCAGGTGGACCTCGGCGAGGAGACCACCGTGGGCGGCGTGCGGTTCGCGTGGGAGGCGAGCGCGGGCGCGCGGTACCTCGTCCAGACGTCGACCGACGGCCAGACCTGGACCACCGCGACCGCGTACGGCAAGGCCCCGGCGGACGTGAACGTCGCGCGCCTCGACACCGTCGACCTCACCCCGGAGGGCGCGGACGAGCCCGCGCCGGTGACCACGCGCTACGTCCGCATGCAGGGCGTGCGCGGCGACGCCGCGTACGGCTACTCGCTCTACCACCTGCGCGCGTTCTCGCCCACGGGGACGGAAGTCGCCGCGGGCAAGCCGGCCACGGCGTCGAGCGCCAACGGGTCGAACCCCGCGAGCGCCGTCACCGACGGCTCCGCCACGACCCGCTGGGCCGTGGCGGTCGCGGACCGCACCAAGCCCGACTCGTGGGTCCAGGTCGACCTCGGCGCGCCCACCGCGGTGAGCCAGGTGCAGCTCGGCTGGGAGGTCGCCGCAGGCCAGGAGTACCGCGTCCAGACGTCGCTCGACGGGCAGACGTGGCACGACGCCGCGTCGTTCCGGTACACGGGCGACCAGGTGCTGAGCAGCGAGGGCGACTGGCTCAACGTCGAGGGCGAGGCCGGGTTCGTCGTGCGCGGCTCGGACGCGCCCGTGACCGTGTCGCGCGCGAGCGACACGCGGCACGTCGTGCGGCTCACGGACGGCGCGACCGGCCCCCGGCTCGTCGAGATGGTCCCGGGCGACGCCGCGGCGACCGCCGCCCAGGCCGGGGCCCGCGTGCCGACGTCCGAGGACCCCACGGTGCTCGTCAGCGCCGTCGACGGGTACGTCGTGGCGTTCAACCTCACCGGCGCCGACGTCGCGACGACGCTCACCGTCCCGCACGACGGCGGGGCCGTCCCCGTGTACGCCGGCACGCAGACGGTCGGCGCGGACGCGTCGACGCTCGACGTCACCGTCCCGGCGGGCGACGCCGTCGTGCTCGCGCCGCGCGCGACGGTCGCCACGGCCGCCGGGCAGGCTCCCGCGGGGGTGACGGTCGCCGTCGCCGACGCGCGCTCGTTCCGCGTCAGCGGCGACGGGGCGCCGGTCGAGCTGCGCCACGCCGAGACGGGCGCGACCCGCACGGTCGGGGCGACGCCGTCGGGCACGCGCGTCACGTTCCGGGACGCGACGCCGTTCCCGGTCCCGGACCGCGCGCTGAGCACCCTCACGTTCCCCGCGTCCGTGCTGCCCGAGGGCATGACGTCGCCGTCGCTCGCCGTGGACGGCGACGCCGCCACGGCGTGGGTCCCCGGCCCGGACGGCCGTATGGTCACCGACCTGGGCGCACAGCGCGAGATCGGCACCGTCGTCGCCGCGTGGGAGCGCGGCGGGGCGCCGGAGTCCGTCGTCTCCGTGAGCGACGACGGCCTGACCTTCACCGACGTCGGCACGATCGGCGCCGGTGACGTGCGCGGCTCGCTCGACGTCGACCGCACGACCCGTTACGTCGCGCTGAGCACGTCGTGGCAGGACGGCGACCCCGGGCTCACCGCGCTGCGGGTGCTCGCACCCGGTGCGGCGGACCCGTCGTCGCCGGCGGCGGTCGCCGTCACCGCGACGGCCGAGGTCCGCTGCCTCGGCGGCAAGCCGTACGTCGCCGTGCGGGTCGTGAACGACGACGACGCGCGCCTCGACGTCGAGGTCGCCACGCCGTGGGGCTCGAAGAGCTTCCCGTCCGTGGCCCCCGGCAAGAACGCGTACCAGTCGTTCGCCGTCCGCGGCGACGCCGACGGCGCGCTGGAGGTCACCGCCGTGCCGGCGGACGACGCCGACGAGCGCGAGACCGTCGCGACGCCGGAGCACGGCCGGCCGACCTGCGGCTGACCCGCGACTGACCCGCGACTGACCCACCCCGAACCCGGGGTCGCTCCCCGATCCACCTCCGGATCGAGGAGCGACCCCGGGTTCGGCACGTCCGGGTGCGTGCGCTCATAGGCTCCGCACAGCCGCGCGCTACGTTCGCCCCAACCTGCCTCCCTAGCCTCCCGATCGACCGCCGCCGCCCGGGTGGCACCGAGCCAGGGAGACGAGGGTGCTCCAGCAGCGCACACGGTCGTCCGCGACCGCACCGAGGGGGACCTCCCCCGACCATCCGCCCGGCCCCTCGGCGGGTACCGACCCCGAGGCGGGGGACGGTCCCGGCGACGGCACGACGTCCGACGGGGCCTCCCCGGGCACCGTCGGCACGCGCCGCGAGCGCCTCGCGCGCCGCCTCCGCGGCCCGCGCCCGCGCCGTCGTGCGCTCGTCGTCGGCGCGGTCGCCCTCGTCGTCGTCGCCGCGCTCGTCGTCTACCTCACGATCCTGCGGCCCCGTGCGTCGGCGGCGCAGGAGGCCGGCGCGGCGCAGCCCGTCACCGCGCAGGCGACCGCGGCCACGTTCGAGCAGACCGTGACGACCACGGGCACGCTCACCCCGAGCGTCCAGGAGGACGTCTCGTTCGCGGCGGCGGGCACCGTGCTGACGGTCGAGGTCGCTGCGGGCGACACGGTCGAGGCGGGCCAGACGCTCGCCACCATCGACACCCTCCAGCTCGACGCCGCGCTCGCGCAGGCGGACGCCGACCTCGCGCAGGCGCAGGCCGACCTCGCGGACGCGCGGGAGTCGGACGACGGCAGCGACGCCGCCGGGGCGGCGGTCGAGGCGCGGGAGTCCGCCGTGGCGGTCGCGCAGCAGGCCTCCGACGACGCCGCCGCGGCGATGGCCGACGCGACCCTGACCGCCCCGGCCGCCGGTCTCGTGACGTCGGTCGGCGTCGCCGTCGGCGACGTGGTCGGCTCGACGGGCTCGTCCGCGTCGACCGGGTCGGGCTCGCCCGGCGGCACCGGCACGGTGCCCGGGGCGTCGACCGGCGGGTCGGGCAGCAGCGCGACGTCGGGCTCGTCGGACACCGCGGCGTTCACGATCGTGGGCACCGACGCGTGGAGCGTCGACGTGAGCGTGGGCGAGGCGGACGTCACGGCGATCGAGACGGGCGACCAGGTCGAGATGACCTCGGACGACCTCGCCGGCACCGTGTTCGGCACGGTGAGCGAGATCGGCCGCCTGCCGTCCACGACCCAGGGCGCGGTCGCCTACCCAGTCTCGGTCGCGGTCACCGGCAGCCCCGAGGGCCTGTACGACGGCGTGAGCGTCGACGTCTCGATCGTCACCGAGCGCCGCACCGACGTGCTCTCCGTCCCCGCCGCCGCGGTCTCGACGAACGACGACGGCGCGTCCGTGGTCACGCTCGTGGCCGACGACGGTTCCACCTCCGAGCAGGTCGTCGAGACCGGCGAGACGTCGGGCCAGTCCGTCGAGATCGTCTCGGGTCTCACCGAGGGCGACACGGTGCAGTACACGGCGTTCACGCCCGGCGCGGGCCGGGGGCAGGTCGGCGAGCAGGGCGGCACCGGCGGGCAGGGGTTCCCCGAGGGCTTCGACCCGTCCCAGCTTCCGATGGGCGGGCAGGGCGGCGGCCAGGGTCTCCCCGAGGGGTTCGACCCGTCCCAGCTCGGCGCCCGCCCCGGCCAGGGCGGCAACTCGTGACCGCGGCGGCGACCGCCGTCGGGCACGCGGACCGGGCCACGACGCCGGGGCCCGCGCCCGTCATCGACCTGCGCGACGCACGCAAGACCTACCGCACGGGCGACCTCGAGTTCGAGGCGCTGCGCGGCGTCGACCTGCGGATCGAGCGTGGTGAGTACGTGGCGATCGTCGGCCCGTCCGGCTCGGGCAAGTCGACGCTCATGAACGTGCTCGGCTGCCTCGACACGCTCACCTCGGGCACGTACCTGCTCGCGGGCGACGACGTGGCCGACATGGACGAGACCGACCTCGCGAGCGTGCGCAACGAGCAGATCGGGTTCGTGTTCCAGCAGTTCAACCTGCTGCCGTCGCTGTCGGCGCTGCGCAACGTCGAGCTCCCGCTCGTGTACCGGGGCGTCGCCCCGGCGGAGCGCCGTGACCGGGCCGCGGAGGCGCTCGCGCGCGTGGGGCTCGCGGACCGCACCGCGAACCGCCCCGGCCAGCTCTCGGGCGGCCAGCAGCAGCGCGTCGCCGTCGCGCGGGCGCTCGTCGGCGAGCCGGCGCTCGTCCTCGCGGACGAGCCGACGGGGAACCTCGACTCGCGCTCGACGGCGGACGTGCTCGACCTCCTCGACGCGCTGCACGCGCAGGGCCGCACGATCGTCCTCATCACGCACGAGCACGAGGTCGCGCAGCGGTCCCGGCGGGTCGTGCGCGTGCTCGACGGGCTCGTGACGTCGGACGAGCGGGTGGTCGCGGCATGAGCTGGACCGAGACCGCCGCCACGGCGTGGCACGCGATCCGCGCGCACACGATGCGCTCGCTCCTCACGGTGCTCGGCATCCTCATCGGGATCGCCGCCGTGATCCTCACGGTCGGGCTCGGGCTGGGGACGCAGAAGGACGTGTCCGAGTACATCAGCGCGCTCGGGTCGAACCTGCTCATCGTCACCCCGGGGTCGTCCACGGACTCCGCGGGGATCCGCGGCGGGTTCGGCTCCGCCTCGACGCTCACCGTCGCCGACGCGGAGGCCCTCGCCTCGCAGGTCGCGGTGCCCGACGTCGCCGCCGTCACCGCCGAGAAGGAGTCCTCGCAGTCGCTCGAGGCGGGCGACGCCAACTGGACGACGACCGTCGTCGGCGTCACGGGCGACTGGCTCGAGGTGCGCTCGCGCGAGCTCGCGTCCGGGGAGTTCGTCGACCCCGCGTCGACCGACGAGGTCGTCCTGGGTCCCGAGACGGCGACCGAGCTGTTCGGCCGGACGGACGTCGTCGGCCGCACGGTGAGCATCGCCGGCACGACGTTCGACGTCGTCGGCGTGCTCGCGGCGGCCGGGTCGAGCGCGTCGACCAACCTCGACGACACGGCCGTGGTGTCCCTCACCGCGATGACGTCGGCCGTCACGGGCGGCACCGACACGTCCGTCAGCACCATCTATCTCCAGGCGACCGGCACGGACGCGATCTCCGCGGCCTACCAGGAGGCGCAGTCGCTGCTCCTCGCGCTGCACGGCGCGAGCAGCGCGGACGCGGCCGACTTCACGATCGACTCCCAGGACTCGCTCGTGTCCACCGCGACGTCGGTCTACCGCACCCTCACCGTCCTGCTCGCCGGGGTCGCGGGGCTGTCCCTGCTCGTGGGCGGCATCGGCGTCATGAACATCATGCTCGTGTCCGTCACCGAGCGGACGCGCGAGATCGGCCTGCGCAAGGCGCTCGGCGCCCCGCCCGGCGCGATCCGTCGCCAGTTCCTCACCGAGGCGTCGATCCTCGGCGTGACCGGCGGCCTCGTCGGCGCGCTCCTCGGCGTCGTCGCCGCGCTCACGCTCCCCGCGGCACTGGGCTCGTCGATCGTCGTCTCGCCCCTCGCGGTCGGCGGCTCGATCGCCGTCGCGCTCGCCATCGGGCTCGTGTTCGGCGTCTACCCCGCCGTGCGCGCCGCGCGGCTCGCCCCCATCGACGCGCTGCGCAGCGAGTGACCGCCTGCCCTCAGCGCCCCACCATCCCGAACCGGAGGCTCCCATGACCCCGCGCACCACCGCTCCCCCGCCCCCTCGTCCCACCGCCGACGCCCTGACCGGCCCCGTACCCGTCGGGGATCCCCGGCGACGCTCGCGCGCCGCGCTCGTCGCGGCGGGCGCCGTCGGGCTCGCCCTCGCCCTCACGGCCTGCTCGGCGTCCGACGCCGCGACCCCCGACCCCGCGACGTCCGCCTCGTCCGCCGGGGACGGTGCTCCCGACGCCGCGCTCCCGGGCGGTGGCGGTCGCACGCCCGGCGTCTCGGGCGAGGTCGCCGCCGTCGACGGCACGACGGCGCAGGTCCAGGACGGCGACTCCCAGACCGCGGTCTCGTGGTCCGACGGCACGACCGTCACCGTGACCGTGGACGGCACGCTCGCCGACGTCGCCGTCGGGTCGTGCGTCGTGGCCCTGACCGGCTCCCCGGGCGGCACGCCCGGGGACGAGAGCGACGACACGACCGACGACGCGGCGGCCGCGACCGTGTCCGTGAGCGAGCCGGTCGACGACTCGTGCGCCGGCGGCCCGGGGGGCGGCTTCCCGGGCGGCGGGTTCCCCGACGGAGCGCCGAGCGACCTCCCCACCGACCTGCCCGAGCGGCCGGACGGCGCACCGACGGACCTGCCGTCCGGCGCACCCGACGGCGAGGGGCGCCCCGGTGGCGGCTTCGGCGGCCTGACGACCGGGCTCGTCACCGCGGTCGACGGCACCACGATCACGGTGACCACGACCACGCCCGAGGGCGAGAGCGGCGAGGAGACCGTGACGGTCGACGACGCGACCGCCTACACCGTCCAGCGCACCGGGTCGGGCGACGACGTCGTCGTCGGGCAGTGCGTCACCGCGCAGGGCGAGAGCGGGGACGACGGCACGCTCACCGCGACGAGCCTGACCCTCTCCGCGCCGGGCGACGACGGCTGCACGAGCGGATTCCCCGGCGGTCGTGAGGGCTTCCCCGGCGGCCGCGACGGCCAGGGGCGCGGCCAGGGCGACCAGGGCTCCGGTGACGGCGATGCGTGACGCGGTCGTCCGCCGGCGCCGCCGGTCACGGCGCCACCGGCTCGTCGCGGCGGGGGTGGCGCTCGCGGTGGTGGGCGCAGGCGGCACCGCCTACGCGCTGCGTCCCACGGACACCCGGTACCGCACCGCGACCGTCGCGACGGGCGACGTCGCGCAGCAGGTGTCCACGAGCGCCACGGTCGCGTCGGCGGCCCGCGCGGACGCGACGTTCGGCACGTCGGGAACGGTCGCGACCGTCGCCGTCGCGCCGGGCGACCGCGTCGAGGCGGGTGACGTCCTCGCGACCCTGGACACCGACGACCTCCGGGACGCGGTCGACGACGCGCAGCAGACGCTCGCCGACGCGCAGCGGACGCTGGCGGACGACCTCGAGGCGCAGGCGTCGGGCGCCTCGTCGACGACCTCCGCGTCCGGCGCGTCCGGCACCGGGGCCGTGGGCGCGAGCTCTGCGGCGGGCCCCGCGGTCCTGGTCGTCGGCACCTCGAGCACCGGCGAGACGCGGGCCGTGGCCGTGGACGCGAGCAGCGCCGACGCACCGGAGCGGGCAGTCGCCGCCGCGCGCGACGCGCTCGCCGCCGCGCAGGCGGACGTGCAGGCGGCGCAGGACGCCCTGCTCGCCGGCTACGCGTCCGTCGAGGACGCGGTGCTCGCCGGCACGACGGCGCTCGGCGCCTCCGGGGCGGCCGTCGAGGCTGCGACGGGCGACCAGGGCGCGTGCGCCGTCGTCCTCGGTGCCGACGCCGCCGCGGCGGCCACCGCCGACGACCTCGCCGCGTGCGCCGCGGCGGTCGTCGCCGCGCAGGAGGCGCTGGTCGCGACAGATGCCGCCCAGCGGACGACGGGCACGGCGCAGGGTGTGCTCGTCGACCTCGTCGCCGACCTCGACGACACCGTCGCCACGCTCGGCGAGCGGTCCGCCGCGCTCGACGCCGCGGTCCAGGCCCTCCTCGACGCGCAGGAGGCGGGGTCCGGGGCCGGGAGCACCGGCGGGACCGGGGGCACCGGCGGGACCGGGGGCACCGGCGGGAACGGGGGCTCCGGGGGCTCAGCGACGCCCGGCCCGGGCACCGCCGCGCCGTCGGGGGGCGGCTCCGGCACACCCTCGGGCGGGACGTCCGGCGCGGCGCCGGGAGGCACGTCGGGCGGCTCGTCCGGTGGCGGCGACCAGCCCTCCGCGGGATCCGCGCCGTCGGGGAGCGGCACGACCGGGCGCGCGACGTCGTCGGGCACCGTCACGGCCGAGCGCATCCTGGCCGACCGCGCCGCCGTGACGGTCGCGGAGCGGCAGGTGGACGTGGCGGAGGCCGCCGCCGCCGCGGGCACGCTCACCGCACCGATCACCGGGACCGTGGCGCAGGTCGACGTGGCCGCCGGGACGTCGGTCGGCACGAGCGACGCCGCGGTGACGATCCTCGGCGACGACGGGTACGTGCTGTCGTCCACGCTCGACCTCGCGGACGTGAAGGTCGTGGCGGTCGGCCAGGCCGTCACGGCGACCGTCCCGGCGACCGGCGCCGAGTACACGGGGACGGTGAGCAGCATCGCGGTGCTCAGCGACTCCCAGACCTCGGCCCCGTCCTACGCGGCGACCGTCGCGCTCGACCCGGTCGACGGCGAGCTGCCGGAGGGCGCGTCCGCGGCCGCCACCATCGCCGTCGCCGCCGTGGACGACGTGCTCGTCGTGCCCACGTCCGCCGTCGCGGCCGACGGGTCGGCGCGCACGGTGCGGCTGCTCGACGGCGCCGACGTCCGCACCGTGACCGTGACGACGGGCGCCGTCGGGCCGGAGCTCACCGAGATCACGGACGGTCTCTCGGCCGGTGACGAGGTCGTGCTCGCGGACCTCGCCCAGCAGCTCGTCCAGGACGACGACGAGTCGTCGGGGCTGACCGGGCTCGGCTCGGACGGGTCGGACGCGCGCGGGGGCTTCCCGGGCGGGGACGTCCCCGGCGGGGGCTTCCCCGGCGGCGGGTTCCCGCAGGGTGGCGGCGGGTTCGGCGGTCCGCCGTCGGGCTGAGCGCCGTGGCCCAGGGACGCCGTCGGTGCGGCGGGCAGGTCGGGACCTTCGACCGGTCCGACGCACCGGGCGGCGGCGCTACGTTCGAGGTCCTGGCAGCGCGGCGGGCGAACCCCGACCCGTCGGACTGCCGGGCCGTCGTGCGTCGGAAGGAGCCGCCGATGACCCGCCCCGGCCTCGTGGTCGCCGGACTGAACCGGCTGTCCGTCACGGACTGGCCCGGGCGACGGGTCGCCACGGTCCTCACGCAGGGCTGCCCGTGGCACTGCGGGTACTGCCACCACCCGGGCCTGTGCGCGGTCGCCGCCCACGGGTCGCCACCACCCGGTGACGCGGTGCCGTGGTCCGAGGTCGTCGCGTTCCTCGCCCCGCGCCGTCGGCTGCTCGACGGCGTCGTGTTCTCGGGCGGCGAGCCGACGGTCCACCCCGGCCTGCTCGGCGCGATCGACGACGTGCGGGACCTCGGCCTCGACGTCGGGCTGCACACCGCCGGCCCCTGGCCGGCGCGGCTCGCGCGGCTCCTGCCGTTCGTGGACTGGGTGGGCCTCGACATCAAGCACCTGCCCTCGCGCTACCCCGTCGTCACCGGGACGATCCCGTCCGGGCGCCGCGCGTTCGAGGCGCTGACCGTGCTGCTGCGCTCCGGCGTCGACCACGAGGTGCGCACCACCGTCGACCCGAGCGTGCACTCGCGCACCGAGCTCCTCGCGCTCGGCACGCACCTGCGCCGCCTCGGGGTGCGCGAGTGGGTGCTCCAGGAGGCCGTGCCCGACGGCGCGGCCGCCGCGTGGACCCGCACGCTCGCGGGCCGACGCCTCGCCGACGTGCTCGACGACACCGACCTCGCCTGGGCACGCCGCCGCTCGGCCGCGTGAGGCGGGGTCGTCGGCGGCTCGTCGGCGGGTCGACGGGGGGTAGACGCGAGCGTCAGGCCGGGCGGACGGGCTGGCGCAGCACCGTGCGCAGCCTCGCCGGGTCCGTGCGCCGCACGTCGCTCAGGTAGATCTCGTGGTGCGGCCCGGCGAACGTCAGCCCGTGCTCGGGCAGGTAGACGTCGTGCAGCTCCGCGAGCACCGGGCCCTCGTCGTCGTACGACCCGACGTGCAGGGTCTGCACGGACCGGCCCTCGGTGAGGCTCGTGCGCCGCACGAGGTCGAGCGCGGGTGGCGCGTCCTTCTTCGCGCGGACCGTCTCCGTGGCCGCGACGACGAGGTCCTCGTCCACCCAGTCGGGCTGGAGCACCAGCAGCGTCCAGCGCCACGCGTCCTTCTCCCGCCGCGCGAACGTGCCCGGGTCCGCGGCCGTCCACAGGCCCTCCAGCGGCCCGACGACGTAGTCGCGCCCCTCCCGCTTGCTCGCGAACTTCACCGCGTACGAGACGGAGAAGAGCGCCTCGACCGCCGCTGCGTAGGCGGGCGAGGTGTTCGGGTCACCCTCGCCGTCGACCGCGAGGTAGGCGAGCGTCGGCACGTCCACCTCGACGAACCGGCCCCGCGGCGGGGCGTACAGCTCGCGGTACAGCGCCTTGAGGTCCACCTTGTCCGAGGGCATGGCCCGACGCTACCCGCCGCCCCCGACGACGGCCGCCCGTGCCTCTCCTGGCCTCCCGGACCGCGACGCGTTCACCACCGGCACGGACGGCGCTGGCGCCCCCGTCCGGCGACTGGTATCCACACGGTGTGACCGCCTCGCCGCCCCCGTACCCGCAGCAGGACCCCCGCGCCGGGTACCCGCCGCCACACCCCGTCCCGGGACCACCCCCGCACGGCCACCCGGGACACCCGGGGCAGGGATACCCGCAGGCGGGATACCCGCAGCCGGGCTCGGCGCACGCGGGCTACCCTCCACTGCCGCCGATCCCGCCGGCGGCCTTCACGCGGCGGTACCGGACGACGGCGTGGGCGCTGATCTGGGTTCCGGTCGCGCTCATGGTCGCGGCGGCGGTCCTCAGCATCGTCCTCCTCGCGTACGCCGACAGCGACCCGTCGCGGAACTCCGCCGCGGGCTACCTGGCGCTCGTGGTCTGGGGCGTCATGCTCGTCGGCGGGCCCGTGCTGCTCGGCGCGTTCATCCCTGGCTGCGTGATGCTCTCCCGCTCGAGCCGGGCCCGCGCCCTCACGCGGGCCACGGGCTACGTACCGCCCGCCTGACGCGAGGTCGCCCTCGTCCCGGACGCTCGGGAGGACGAGCCGCTCAGGCCCCGCGGCGCGCGAGGTCGAGCTCGACGGGCTCGTCGGGGTGCACCGGCGTCACGTAATCCACGACGGCGCGCACGACCTCGGGGTCGCGCAGCAGGCGGTGGTGCCCGAGCCCCTCGGTCGTGAGCAGCTCGCCCTCGGGCCAGGCCGCGGCGAGCGCCGCCCCGACCGGGTAGGGGACCTCCTTGTCCGCGCGGTCGTGCACGACGAGCGCGGGCGGGACCGGGTGGGTCCGCAGCGTCTCGCGCACGTCCAGCTCGGCCAGCGGCCGACCGGCGACGTCGGAGAGCAGACCGCGGAGCAGCTCGCGGGTCGGGCGCGAGAGCCGGAGCAGGTCGGCGAAGCCGTCGAGCTCGCCCAGCACGTCCGCGATCGCCGCGACGAGCACGAGCCGCTCCACGGGCAGCCCGTCGCGGACCGCGAGGACCGTCGTCGCCGTGCCGAGCGAGTGCGCGACGACCGCCGTCGCGTCGCCGTGCTCGCGCACCACCGCGGCGAGGGCGTCCGCGAGCTCGGGCATCGTGCTGCGCCGAGGGCCGAGACGGCCGGGCCCCGAGTCGCCGTGGCTCGGCGCGTCGAAGGCGACGACGCGGTAGCCGGCGGCCCGCAGGGGCTCGACGAACGCGCCGAGCTGGCCGCGCCACCCGCCCCAGCCGTGGGCCAGGTAGACGACGCCGGCCTCGGCGGGCGAGCCGGTCGTCGTCGAGCCACCGCCACGGCGCGCCCGTTCCTCGACGCCGGCTCCGGCCGCGGCCCACGTCTCGACGACGACGCGCGACCCGGCGTCGGTCGTCACCGTGGTGAGCGTGCCGGGGGTGGTGCGGTCGTCCCGACGTCGCCCGGCGTCGTCGGGTGGGGTGCACCACACGTCGAGCGCGAGGCGCGCGGCACGGCGCGGCGAGACCGCCTGGAGAGCGGAGAGTCGCGCGCGGACGAGCGCGAGCTGGAGAGCGGCCTTGCGCCGCCGCGCCGCCCGACGGCGGTCGGCACGAACGGTCGTGCTTTTCTTCGAGCCTGAGACGCCCACGGGAGGTTCCTCTCGGTCGGTGGTGCAGACGGGTGCGGTCAGCGGACGGGGACCGGCGCCGGTGTGCGCGCCGCGTCGAGCAGTGCCTCGAACGCACGCCGGGCGCGCTCCTCGGCGAGCGGGTCGGCCATGAAGACGTGCGCGTGGTTCACCCCGAGCATGACGCCGTAGAGGTCGGAGGCGAACTGCTCCGGGTCGACGTCGGCGCGGAAGCCACCCTCCGCGACGCACGTGCGGAAGACCTGCGCGACGGCGTCGCAGAGGTCGCGGTGATCACGCACGAGCTGGTCCCGGACGGGGCCCTGTTGCGCGGAGAGCTCGGTCGCCGCCTTGACGAACAGGCACCCGCCGGGGTCCTGGCGCAGGTCGCACGCGAGCCACCCCTCGAACAGCGCCCGCATCCGCGGCTCACCGCGCGGGGTGCGCAGCGCGGGCGCTACCACCGTGTCGATGAACTCGGCGCGCGCCTGCCCGAGCACCGCGAGCTGGAGCGACTCCTTGGAGCGGAAGTGCGCGTACAGGCCGGACTTCGACATGCCCGTAGCCGATGCGAGCTCGCCGATGGTGAGACCGGCCAGCCCGACGCGGTACGCGGCCTCCACGCCACGGTGCAGGATCGCCTGCCGCGTCTCGTCGCCCTTGGTCACCCGGCGAACGTAGCACGATCGTGCGGAAAACGGGAGACCCCGTCTCTGCGGACAGGCCGACGCCGACGAGGTCGCAAACGTCGCGCGGTCGCCGGTCCGGGCGTCAGCCGATCCAGTCGAGGACCGGCCTCCGGCGATGTGGCCGTCGAGCTCGAGATCGACCCGGCTCGGTCGGCCTCGAGAACATCTGCTGGCTGTCACCCGCCGAGGCCCGCGCATGCACAGCCGCCATCCTCCGCGCCGCCGAGGTAGCGGAGGTAGCTCAGCAGGCTCTCAGAACGCCCGGTCGACGGAACCGACGCTGCCGAGGCCCCGCCTGAGCCACAAGAGGGGTACCCGACACGCGGGTACCCCTCTTGTGGCGCTTCGGCGCGGGCGCTCAGTTACCTAAGAGCGAGATCCGGGCGTCGTCGATCAGCATGTACAGCCGACCTTCGAGCGGGCCCGGCCGGAACTCGTAGTGCTCGTAGAAGCTGCGTGCCTGATCGTCGATCGGGTCGACAACGACGATCCGCCCGCCCCCGGTCTCAGCAGCTGCGCAGATCGTCTCAAGCGCATCGACGAGCAGCTCCCGCCCCAGACCGTCGCCGTGCAGCGCAACATCCAGCGCGAGTCGCGCCAGCAGATAGCCGGGGACGATGCTGATGCCTCCGGACATCTTCCGACTGAGCTCGGCCCTGCCGACCTGAGTCGGCGCTATCGAGTAGTACGCAACGACATCCGGGCTGTCCGGCGCGGTCCACACCGTGGTCCGAGCGGTGCCCTGACGCTGCGCACGCTTCGACTCGATCGACAACCACCGATCCAGCGAGGCTCTCGCACAGGTGAACTGTTCAACATTGTGCTCATCGGCGAGCTGCGCGGAGACGTACACGTCTCGTCAGGCAGTGGCACGAGCGAAGCGACGCGGGCGGCTCGCTGCCTCGCGTAGAGCCGGAATCATCCGGGGCGCGCTCGACAGCGCGGCCATCATCTCGTCGAACTCAGCGTTCGGCATGAGGGTGACATCGGAGCGCGCAATCACGCGCTCTGCTCGACCTCGCGCTGCGTGCATGATGAAGGCCGAGACCGTCTCATGCTCTGCCTCAGCGGCCCGAACAAGCATCTCGTAGGTGTCTTCGTCGGTGCGCGCCTCAAGTCGGCGCGTCTTGGTAGCCATATTTGATCGCCCTCCTCCGCCTCCGTATTGTACGGCAAACGTACGGTACAGGAGCGGTCCCCGCAGTGCGGATTCTGTGAACGAGGGCACGAGGACGCCTGATCGTCCACACGTGTTCGAGATCAGAAGCAGGTTGGTCGAGGAGCCCGGAGAGCAGGTCTCGAACCTCAGACTCGGGTCCGCCAGGCGCTGGGTTCTCCGCAGCGCCCCAGCGAGAGTGTCTCCCTCAGCATGTCTGCTCGGCGGAGGCCTAGGGCGTGTCTCCCACATCGCGTCCTGGCGATACGAGACTCGCAGCCCTCAGGGGGTGCGGTAGGTTCCGCGCCATGGGCTCCGGGAAGTCTCGTATGGCGGTCGCCATCTCGATCGAGGTGGTTGTGTACGTCTCACTGGCATGCCTAGCAGTCGTCATGGTGGGATCCGGGATCTCTTCCACGATGAACAGCTGGCGTGCGCAGCATGACGGTGAGGTCGGAACGTTCACCCCGCTCGAGCAGCACTGCCAGGCGAACCGTCGTGGTGGGACGCACTGCAGCTGGAGAGGCATGTGGCAGTCCGATGCCGATGACCGCATCATCACGGATGTCCTCATCGATGACGACCTCGGGACGGTAGAAGGCGACCCACCGCCTGGCCCGGTCCACCCCACGCTTCACCACGACGCTTTCTCGGATCCGCAAGTCGTCTACCGGCCAGGTGATCGCACATGGCTCCAGGCCCCAGCCCTGATCGCGGTCGGGCTCGGAGGGAGCGCAATCGCGGCGTGGAGGGTTCACAGGTGGTCTCGCCAGTTCGCGGCCGATGCAGGCCGAGAGACTCACATAAGAGACACGACCTAAGTCCCCGCCCTCAAGTCGCGGGTCATCGAGGAGGTGGCGGTCACACAGTGGGCACACAACGGGCCGCAAACGACGAGCGGCCTCACTCCGATGGAGTGAAGCCACTGGTCGAAACGTGTGCGCCCGAAGGGATTCGAACCCCCAACCTTCTGATCCGTAGTCAGATGCTCTATCCGTTGAGCTACGGGCGCCGGTCCTGCGTAGCCGCTGATCGCTCACCGGCCGTCGAGAACACTACCGCGTCCCCGCCCCGAACCCAAACCGATCCGGCCCCCCGAGGGCCCGGGGTGACGGACGCCACGCCGTCCGACCCTCGCCGCACGCGGCGCGCCGGGCGGTCCCCCCAGGGTCGGACGCGACCTTCTCGACGTCCCGTCCCCAGCCCGACGCGGTGGGACCGGCCGCCGTCGGACGATCGATCCATGACGTTCACCGGCCCCTCCCCTGCCCCCGGCGGCTCGCCCCTCGTCGCGAGCGCGCTCACCAAGGTCTACGGCTCCGCCCAGACCGCGACGCACGCCCTCGCGGGCGTGAACCTCACGGTCCACCCGGGCGAGTCGGTCGCGATCATGGGCCCGTCCGGGTCCGGCAAGACGACGCTCCTGCACGTCCTCGCGGGCATCATCACCCCGACCTCCGGCTCGGTGTCGTGGCGGGGTGAGGACGTGACGACGTTCTCCGAGGCGCGTCGCACGGTCCTGCGCCGCCAGGACTTCGGTTTCGTCTTCCAGTCCGGCCAGCTCCTGCCCGAGCTGCCCGCGGTCGAGAACGCCGCCCTGCCGCTCATGCTCGCGGGGACGGCGCGCACGGAGGCCACGACCGTCGCCGCGCGCTGGCTCGCGCACCTCGGCCTCGCCGGGATGGAGCAGCGCCGCCCGGGCGAGCTCTCCGGCGGCCAGGCCCAGCGCGTCGCGATCGCGCGCGCTCTCGTCGGCTCGCCCGGCGTCGTCTTCGCCGACGAGCCCACCGGCGCGCTCGACCAGTCGACCGGTGCCGAGGTGCTCGACGTGCTCACGCGCGCCACCCGCGACTCCGGCGCCGCGCTCGTCGTCGTCACGCACGACGCGGGCGTCGCACGCCACTGCTCGCGCACCGTGACCATGCGCGACGGTCGCATCTCCGGCGAGTTCTTCGCGCCCGGGGCCCAGCCCGCGACCCCGAGCGCGCCGAGCCAGGAGGGCGCGCGATGAGGACCGTCGACCTCTGGTGGCTCCTGCGCCGCCGCAGCGCCGACGAGCGCGACCCTCAGGGTTTGACGAACGTCCTCGCGATCATCGCCTTCGGTGTCACGACGGCGATCCTGCTCGTCGTCATGGGCGGCTTCCACGCGTTCCTCGAGCGCGCCGGCGGCATCGACGGCATGCGCGAGGGCATGGACTCGGCCATCACCCCGTACGCCACGCAGTACCCGCTCCTCGCGGGCGTCGCGTCGCTCCTGCTCCTCATCCCGCTCGTGACGCTCGGTGCGGCGGCCGCGCGCCTCGCCGTCGCGCGCCGGGACGCCCGCCTCGCGGCGCTGCGCCTCGCGGGGGCGACGACGGGCCAGGTCACCACCCTCACCGCCCTCGACGCCGCCGCGCAGGCCGTGATCGGCGCGCTCGCCGGCCTGCTCGGCTACGGCGCGCTGCTGCCCCTCGTCGCGCAGCTCCGCTTCCAGGGACGCACGTTCGCGATCGGCGAGCTCTGGGTGGGGGTCCCGGCGCTGCTCGGCGCGGTCGTGCTCGTCGTCGCGATCGCGCTCGTCTCGGCGCTCGTCAGCCTGCGCCGCGTCGCGATCACCCCGCTCGGCGTCGCGGCCCGCGTCACTCCGCCCGGGCTCAAGGCCGTCCGGCTGCTGTCGATGGGCGTCGCGTTCGTCGCGCTGATCGTCGCGACGAACCTGTCCTTCGGGTCCGTGGCGGTCGTCCTGACGGTCCTCACCGTCATCCTGCTGGTCGGCTTCGCGACCGTGAACGTCGTCGGCCCGTTCGTCATCTGGCTCGTGGGCAAGATGACGGCCGGGAGCGCACGCCGCGTGCCGACCCTGCTCGCCGGACGGCGGATCGTGGACAACCCGAAGACCGCGTGGCGCTCCGTCGGCGGAGTCGCGCTCGCGACGTTCATCGCGGGACTGACGAGCATCTTCGCGCTCCTCGACCCCGGCCTGGGCGCCGACCCGGACGAGGTGCAGTACCTCACGGACATGAAGACCGGCGGGTTCCTCACCCTCGCCATCGCGGGCGTGCTCGCCGCCGTCTCGACGGGCGTCATGCAGGCAGGCCGCGTCATCGACCAGCGCAACGAGTACCGCACGCTCGTCCTGTCCGGGACGGACCTGCGCACGCTCGACCAGGCGCGGTTCCGCGAGACGCTCGTCCCGCTCGTCGTGAGCGTCGGGGTGGCGACGTTCGCCGCGCTGCTGTTCATGGTCCCCGTGATCGGTCTCAACGCGTTCGCGAACGTCGGGGTCGTGGTCCAGTTCCTGCTGTGCGTCGCGGCGGCGTCAGCCCTCGTGCTCGCCGGGGCGGGTGCCTCGCGGTTCGTCGTGCGGTCCGCGCTCGCGACCACGGGGAGCGCGTAGCCACGCCGTACGTGTCAGCGCCCCGCGGGTCTCCGGACTCGTGGGGCGCTGACGGCGCGCCGCCCGGCAACAGAAAAGGCCCCGGGCGCTGAGCACCGGGACCTTCCTGAGCGGAGACGGAGGGATTTGAACCCTCGAACGGATTGCTCCGTTACCACCTTAGCAGGGTGGCGCACTAGACCTGACTATGCGACGTCTCCTCGCAGGCTCGACGGGAGAGCCTGCGTCGCCCAGGGTACAAGGGCACCGCCCCGAGACCAAACCGCCGGGCGCGACGGCGTCGCGCGCCCCGTCCGGACGCCTAACGCTCGAACGTCCACTCGCGGTCCGTCAGCATGCGGGCCACGGCGAGGCCGATCGCGAGCGCGACGATCACGAGCCCGGCCTCGACCGCGTAGGCGAGCGCCTGCGCCGTCGCACCGGTGTTGAACTCGTACACCGCCCGGTAGGCCGTGACCCCCGGGACCATGATGACGACCGCCGGTACCGACACCGTGATGCGCGGGACGCGCAGAGCCGGGGCGACCGTGGCCGCGAGCAGGCCCACGAGCAGCGCGGCCGCTGCCGCCGCGGCCTGGGGTACGACGTCGGCGTCCACGAGGAGGAGCCGCCCGACGTTCGCGACCATCCCGATCGACGCGGCGCCGAGCGCCATGGCCCACGGGCTGTTGAACATCAGGGCGAACCCGAGCACCCCGAGGAAGCTCGCGACGCTCCGCAGGCCCAGGAGCAGCGGCTCCGCGAGACCGGGCGGCGGCACCGGGTCCGGGGCGAGCCCCGCCGCGGCCGACACGCCCCACACGGCCAGCGCGGCCGAGGCGAGGATCATGAGCGCGTACGTCACCCGCGCGACCCCGGCGGAGAAGTCGAGCTTGGCGAGGTCGAGCGCCCCCGTGACGAGGGCGAACCCGGGCACGAGGAAGAGCACCGCGGAGACGTACCCGGCCTCGTGCCCGCCGTCGACGCCCGCGAGCGCCGACAGCGCCAGGACGAGGACCAGGTAGGCGAGGCTCGCGACCGCCGCGGCGAGCATCGTCACGCCGAACTGGTTGATCCCGCGGTGCAGCATCGCGCGCCGCACGCCCTGGCCCAGCGCCGCGGCGACCAGCACCGCGCCGCACTCGACCAGGCCGCCGTTGTTGAGGAACGCGAAGGCGGCGCACGCGATCCCCGCCCACAGGGCGTTGAGCAGCGCGCCGTACAGCGGCGGGCGGCGGGCGATCCGGTCGAGCTCCGCGTCGACGGCGTCGAGGTCGGCGCCCGCCGGCAAGGCCGCGGAGAACCGCTCGAGCTGCGCCAGGCGGTCCGCGTTGATCCCGATCGACCGCACCTCGGTGAGCTCGGTGCGGAAGATCGGGCCGCGGTACGACGTCGCGGTGATCTCCGTGAGCGTCACGTGGGCGGCGATGTGGTCGAGCCCCAGCGCCCTCGCCGCACGGGTCATGTGCGACTTCACGCGATAGCTGCCCGTGCCGGCGGAGAGCGCGAGGCGGCCGATCCGCAGCACGGTGCCCGACCGGCGGATGAGGTCGACGGGCTCGAGACCGGCTTCGTCGGCCGGGGAGGGCTCAGGCGTCACGAGGCCATGATCCCGTAGGTCCGCGCGCGCGGCACTCGCCGAAGGTCCCTCCGCATCAGGGCTGCGGGCCACGGTCGCCGCGGTACGGTCTGACCATGGTCACGGGGCGCGCGACTCGAGCGTGAGCGACGGTGCCGCAGTGGTCCACCAACGTCACCCTCGAGCCGGACGACGGTCCGGTCGACGAGATCGACGGGTGGTCGCCGGTCAGCCCCTGCACGTTCGATCTCGCGGTCGTCGGGACCGCGGCGGACCGGACGCTCGCCGTGCTGGACGTGGACGAGGACTGACAGCTCGACGCGGGGCACCGGTCTCCCGGTACCCCGCGTCGAAAGCGGAGGGCGAGGGATTCGAACCCCCGGTGCGTTGCCGCACAACGGTTTTCAAGACCGTCACATTAGGCCGCTCTGTCAGCCCTCCCGGCGAGCCATTGTGGCACGCCCCGGCCGGGCACGACGACGGCGGACCACCCCGAGGAGGGTGGCCCGCCGGCGTGCGGTCGTGCCGGGTTCCGACGCGTCGTCAGGCGGCGCCGCGGAGCTGGCGCATCGCGAGCTGGACGAGCGCGATGAGCGTCTGCTTGGTCGCCGCCCGCGAGCGCGCGTCCGTGTAGAGCATGGGCACGTGCGCGGGGATCTGCAGCGCCTCGCGCACGTCCTCGAGCTTGTGCTTGGCCACGCCGTCGAAGCAGTTCACGCCCACGACGAACGGGATGTTGCGCGACTCGAAGTAGTCGATCGCCGGGAAGCACTGCTCGAGGCGGTCGGTGTCGACCAGCACGACGGCGCCGATCGCACCGCGGACCAGGTCGTCCCACATGAAGAGGAAGCGGTCCTGGCCCGGCGTGCCGAACAGGTACAGCCACAGGTTGCCCGGGAGCGACACTCGGCCGAAGTCCATCGCGACGGTGGTCGTCGTCTTGCGGTCGGACACGCCGCCCGCGTCGTCGACGCCGACCGAGTGCTCCGTCATCGCAGCCTCGGTGTTGAGCGGCTCGACGTCGGAGATCGACCCGATGAACGTCGTCTTGCCGACGGCGAACCCGCCGGCGACGACGATCTTGACGACCGTCGGCGCCGTCCGTGCGGCCGCAGCGGCTGCGGCGGGCTGCGCGACCGGGGGCTGCACCGCAGCCGTCGGCTGCGCCGGCGCCACGGAGGGGGCGGGCTGCGCCGGGGCGGCGGGCTGCGCGGCGGCGACAGGCTGCGCCGGGGCGGCAGGCCGGGCCGGAGCGGTGGGCTGCGCAGCCGGGACGGGCTGCGCTGCGGCGACAGGCTGCGCTGCGGCGACGGGCTGCGGCGCGGTGCGCGGCTGAGCGGCTGCCTGAGCGACCGGGGCAGCCGTCGTCGGAGCGGGAGCCGAGACGGCCGGCGCCGGCTGCGCCGCGGGTGCCGCCGGCGCGGCGGGGCGCGCCGGGACGGCCGCCGCCGGAGCCTGGGTGGGCACACCGACGGGCGCGCTCACCGGCGCCCACGCCGTCTGGCGGACCGCCGACTGGCCACCGGGCACACCCCCGATCACCCCGGACGGCTGCCCTGCCTGCGGCGCGCTGCCCGAGCCGTCAGAGGGTGGAAATGCCATTGAGAACACTCTCCAAGACGCTCAGGGACAGACCCGAGTGGTTGCTGCCGTGACCCGTGTGGACGTTGAGCGGGGTCGACGTGTGGACGGTGATGTAGTTGTCCTCCTGCAGGTCCGCGACGAGCACCTTCGTCACGCCGAGCGGGAGGCGCAGGAGCGCGGAGAGCTCGGCGATCGAGACGTACGTGTGCGCGGCGTGCTGGAGGATCGAGCGCTTCTCGGGCGGGAGCCCGAAGCTGTTCACGGCGCCCGGCATGACCTCGACGAGCGCCTCGAGCGGGAGGTCGGACGTGGCGGAGCGCACACGACCACCCGTGACCGCGTACGGGCGGACCGTCGCCGCCTCGTACCCGTCGTGTGCTCCCATGCTGCCGAAAGGTACGTTCGTCATCGATCAGTCCTCATCCCACCGGGGCTCGCGTCGCGCCGTCGACGGGAAGGCTACCCCGCATCTCCGAGATGAGCTGCGGCGTCAGGGTCGCCTCCGTGCGGGAGACCAGGAGCGCCATCTCGTAGCCGATGAGGCCGATGTCGCAGTTCGCCTCGGCCACGACGCCCAGGACGGACCCGTTCGAGACGTTCATCAGGAACAGGAACCCGTTGTCCATCTCGATGATGGCCTGGCGGACGTTCCCTCCGTTGAGCTGCCGGGCCGCCCCACGGGTCAGGCTCGACATGCCGGAGACGATCGCCGCGAGCTGGTCACCGCTCGTGCGGTCGAGCTGGTCGGACATCGCCATGAGCAGGCCGTCCGCCGACACCACGAGCGTGTGCCGGCTGCCCGGGACCGTCCGCACGAAGTTGTCGAGCAGCCACCCGAAGTTGGTTGCCTCGGTGCTGAGCGCGTTCACTCTTCCTCCTCGTCAGTTGCCGCAGACGGCATGTCGTCACCGCGCCTGCGGCGCTGAATCAGGGACATAATCCATGGCCTGGGGGGTCCAGGTCGAACTCGTCTCGTCCTGGCCCTCGACACGGCCACGGGCCGTGGCCGACTGGAACGCCGACAGACGGGCCCGGAGCTGCTCGGGGTCACGGTCGATGCGGGCCGTGAAGCGGTCGACGTAGCCCTCCCGCTCCTCGCCGCGCGAGCGCCGGGTCAGACCCGCCGCCGTCGTGCCGTCGACCTGGAGGGGCTGGTAGATGCCGTCGTTCGGGTCCGCCAAGGTCGCTTCCTGGAAGTCGGTGCTGCCCTGCAGCAGGGTGGACATCTCCTCGTACAGCACCGCGGACGCCATCCAGTCCGACCGCGCCTCGACCGAGTCGGCGATGTACCCGGGCTCCAGCGGCTCGATCGCCTCGCCCACCTGCCTCCGGACGAGCGGCGTCGGCGGGCCGTACCCGGCCGCAGCCGGGCTCGGCGCGGCCTCGGGGGGCGCGAGGGACGCCTCCGGCGCCGCGTAGCCGGTGTCCGCGGACGGCACGTCCGGCACCGGGGCGAACGCGCGCGTCTCCTGCACCGGGGCGGCGGACGGCTCCGGCGCGAACGACGCCGCAGACGCACCGCCCGTCGGCTGCCCGGCCCGCGGCGCGAACGCCGACGCGCGTGCGGGGGCCTGGAGCTCCTGCGCGGGGGCTGCCGGTGCCGCGGGCAGAGGAGCAACGACCGGAGGAGCAGCGACCGGGGACGCGGCGGCGACGGCGTCCGGCGTCGCGGCAGCCGGAGCTGCGGGAGCTCCCGCGGGCCGCGAGGCCAGAGCCTCGGCGGACGGTCCGGCCGGGCGTGCCTGCGGCGTCGCGGTCGTCCGGGGGCGCCGACCGAAGAGCCCGCGCTTGCGCGCCTGGCTCTCGCGCAGCGAGCGACGCGTCGGCAGGTCGGCCATCAGCTCCTCGAAGCGGGGAAGCGCCTCGAAGGTGAGCTCCGCGGGGATGTCCTCCGCTGCCGCTGCCTCGTCGCCGGCCGACACGACCGGCACCGCAGCCTCGGCGTGGGACACGGTCGGCACCGAGCCCGGCACAGGGGTCTGCACGTGAGGCGCTGCGGGCTCCTCGGCCGCGGGGGCACGCTCGACCAGCGGGACGCGCGCGACGGTCGCCTCGTCCACGGGCTCGGCCGTGACAGCGGGCACGACCCGGGTCGCGTCGAGCGGCGCGTCGGCCACGGACGACGGCGCCCACGCCTCGGCGGCCGGCTCCGGCGCCCACGCCTGCTCGGCGGGCCGCTCCGGCGCCCACGCCTGCTCGGCAGGCTGCTCCGGCGCCCACGCCTGCGCAGGGGCCCAGGTGTCCGGGGCAGGCGCGACGGCGGGGTCCTGCGGCGTCCACACGTCCTGCTGGACCGGGGTGTCGGCCGGAGCCTCGGAGACGAGGGGGATGTCGGTCGCCGTGACGTCCGGGGCGACGGGCAGCTCCACCGGGTTCTGGGTGACCGGACGGTCGCCGACCGGGCGGAAGCTCGAGAAGAGCGCGCTGCGCGTGCTCACGTCGAGGACGGGGATCTCGGCAGACACGGGCTCGACGGGGCTCGTGGCCGGGCGCGACCTGCTGGGGAGCGCGGCGCCGGCGTCGGCGACCTCCGCGGGCGGGCTCCACGCCTCGTCCGGCGCCGGGAGCTGCTCCGGCAGCGCCGGCGTGGCGAGCGGTGGCAGGACGATCGCACCGGTCTGAGGACCCGACGCGAAGGACGCGCTCGGCGCCGCGGCGGCGGGATCGACCGTGCGCGAGCGACGGCGGGGCATGCCGGTCTGCGTGGTGCCGTCCGTGAGCGCGTCGAGGTCGACGGGCACCGCGACGGGAGCCTCGGGCTCGACGGTCGGGAACGACGCCGTCGCAGCGGGTGCCGGGATCGACGGGGCGGCCGGGGCCGGGGCGTCCGCGGCGGGGAGCTCCGGGACGACTCCCGCGGCGGAGAGCTGCTGGGCTGCCGCCTGCGTGCTCGTCTCGAGCGGGTCCGTCGGCTGCGGGAGCGGCACGTTCGAGTCGGGGACGAAGAGGGCGGCGGGGAAGGACACGACGACCTCTGTCCCCTGGTCGTCGCCGCCCGCGCTGAACCGGACCTTCGCGCCGAGACGGTCGGAGAGGCGACCGACGACGAAGAGGCCCAGGCGCTGCGCGCCGACGACGTCCGACGCCGCGTGCGTCGCGACCTTGCGGTTCGCCTCCGCGATCTCGTCCGGCGTCATCCCGAGACCGTGGTCGCGGACCGTCACGTAGACGAAGTGCTCGTCGCGACCGGTCGTGACCTCGACCGGGGTGTGCGGCTCGGAGAACATGGTCGCGTTCTCGAGGAGCTCGGCGAGCAGGTGGGCGGCGTTGAGCGCGTTGTGCCCGAGCATGAGCGGGTCGACGACCAGGTTCAGGCGGACGCGATCGTACAGCTCGATCTCGGACGACGCCGTACGGATGACGTCCGAGGCCGGCATGGGCTGACGCACGCGGCGGCCCGAGTCGATGCCGGCGAGGACGAGGAGGGACTCCGCGTTGCGGCGCATACGCGTCGCGAGGTGGTCGAGCCGGAAGAGGTTGGACAGCGTCCCCGCGTCCTCCTCGGAGCGCTCGAGGTCGTCGAGGAACGCGAGCTGCCGGTTGAGGAGCACCTGGTCGCGGCGCGCGACGTTGACGAACATCTCCGCGATCGAGCCACGGAGAGCGGCCTGCTCGCGTGCGACCTTGATGGTCGTCTGGTTCACGTCGTTGAACGCGGTCGCGAGCTGGCCGACCTCGTCCGTGGACTCCACCGTGATGGGCGCCAGGTCGATGCCCGGGCCCTGGCCCGGGACGGCGACCTGCTCGACGAGCCTCGGGAGCTGGTCGCGCACGTCCTCGGCCGCGTCGGTGAGGCGACGCAGCGGGTTGACGATCGCGCGGGCGATGAGACCCGCGACGAGGATCGAGGCGATGACGGCCGCGAGGGTCGCGAGGATGGTGACGACCGCGCGGGTCGTCGCCGCTCCCGCGAGGTCGGACGCCTTCTCCGCCGTCTCGGTGCGGACGCCGTCGCGCACCGGGCTCGTCTGGTCCCGGTCCGCCTGCGACAGCTCCGGCCACTGCGCGGCCTGGCTGGGCGGCGTCGCCTCGGGCCGCGAGCCGGCGAGGTTCTGCCGGATCTGGTTGTACGTCGCGCCCGGCGTCTGGAGGTTCAAGTCTCCCGGAAGCCGTCGGACGGCCGTGCGGGTGCGCTCCGCGAGGGTGTCGCCGGTGGTCACCAGGACCGCGGCCTGCTGGCTCGTCTCGGTGCTCCTCTGGCCGACCTGGGCGGCGGCGAGGACCGCGCCGGCGAGCGGCTGCTCGAGCGCCTGCTGCGCGAGGAGCTCGTCGAGGAGGACGTAGGCGTCGAGGTACTGCGCGAGGGCGCGGTCCGGGGTGGTGTCGGCGAGCGTACGCGGCACATCGAGCGCCGCGTCGATGAGCGCGCTGTACTGCGAGTTGCGCGCGAGCTGTCCGATGGACGACCGGTCGATGGACTGCCGGATCCCGGTCAGCTCGTTCCGGTCCGCGATCGTGTCGGCGACCGCCTCTCGCACGCGCGGGTCGAGCACCGACGTGTCGAGCTTCTCGTACGCGCGGTCGCGCGCGTCGAGCGCCTTGTCCGTCTTCTCGCGCTGCGCCATCATCTGCGCCTTGCTGTCCTCGGTCCCGCCGGTCGCGTCGAGGAAGGAGTACGTGCGCTCGGCCGCGATCTCGGTCCCGGCCGCGTCCTGCGCCGCGAGCGCCGCGACGAGCGCGCTCGTCTGGCTGGCGTCGCGCGCCGACCCGATGGCCTGCGCCGAGATGATCGCGGCGGCGGCGAAGAGGACGAGGACAGGCACCGCGAGGGCCGCAAGGATCTTCCCGCGAACGCTCAACCTGCGGAGCATACGAACCTGCCTCCATCACCTGTGTCCACCCGTTCGGCGGCGCGGTCGGCGCGCGTGGCAGCGTCGCCTCCCGGGCTCCGCTCCCCGGTCGTGCGTACTAACTATCGGTGCACATCCCCCGGACACCTAATCCGCGAGGAGCGTGAACTTTCGTCCCGCTCCCGCGACGCCCCGTCGGCGAACCGGCGCCTCCCGGGCCGTCCGCGTAGTCTCGGCGATGTGCGAGGCGTCACGATATCGGCCCCCGGTGGCCCTGAGAAACTAACGGTTTCCGCGCTCCCTGACCAGACCCCCGGACCGGACGAGCTCGTGGTCCACGTCGCTTCCGCTGGCGTGAACCGCGCTGACCTGCTACAACGCGCCGGATCCTATCCCCCGCCCGCCGGCGCACCGGACTGGCCCGGCCTCGAGGTCTCGGGCACGGTCGCGGCGGTCGGGGTGTCCGTGACGGGGTGGTCCGTGGGTGACCGCGTGGTCGCGCTGCTCGACGGCGGCGGCTACGCGGAGCAGGTGCGCGTCCGGTCGACGCAGGTGCTCCCCGTCCCCGACGGCGTGGACCTCGTGGACGCCGCCGCTCTCCCCGAGGCGGCGTGCACGGTGTGGAGCAACGTCGTCGACGTCGGTCGCCTGGCCCCGGACGAGTGGCTGCTCGTGCACGGCGGGTCGGGCGGTGTCGGGACCGTCGCCGTCCAGGTCGGCGCCGCGCTCGGCGCCCGCGTGGCCGTCACCGCGGGCGGCCGCGACCGGGCCGACCGGTGCCTCGCGCTCGGGGCGAGCCTCGCCGTCGACCACCGCGAGGAGGACTTCGTCGCCGCCGTGCGGGAGGCCTCCGGCGGGCACGGCGCGGACGTCGTGCTGGACGTCGTCGGCGCCGCCTACCTGCCGCGCAACCTGGAGGTGCTCGCCACGGGCGGGCGCCTGGTCGTCATCGGCATGCAGAAGGGACGACGCGCGGAGCTCGACCTGGGCCTCCTCCTCGCCCGGCGCGCGACCGTGGCCGGGACGACGCTCCGGGCGCGGCCCCCGGCCGAGAAGGCGCGCATCGTGCACGAGGTCCTCACGCACGTCTGGCCGATGGTGGAGGACGGGCGCGTGCGCCCCGTGGTGCACGCGCGCCTCCCGCTCGAGGAGGCCGCGCACGCGCACGAGCTGCTCGACTCGGGCGAGGTCTTCGGCAAGGTGCTCCTCGTGCCCTGACCCCCTCCCCCTGCACAGGAGATACGCCCCGTCGGTGCGCGCGTGGGCACCCCGCGCCAGACTGGACCCATGGCTGACGAACCCCGCGACCCCCGCCCCGACGAGCCCACCGCCACCGAGCCCGCGAACGGCCCGGAGGACGCCGTCGACGACACCGACGAGCCCGCCCGCGCCACGGTCGTGATGCCGGACGGGACGGGGGTGAGCGTCGTCGAGAGCGACGACTCGACCGACCCCGACCGCAACCCGGCGACGGTCATCGAGGAGCCCGCCAAGGTGATGCGCATCGGCGGCATGATCAAGAAGCTCCTCGACGAGGTCCGGGACGCCCCGCTCGACGAGGCGGCGCGGTCTCGCCTCGCCGAGATCCACGAGCGCTCGCTGACCGAGCTCGAGGACGGTCTGTCGCCCGACCTGGTGGAGGAGCTGCACCGGATCACGCTCCCGTTCTCGGACGACACGGTCCCGACCGACGCGGAGCTCCGCGTCGCGCAGGCGCAGCTCGTCGGCTGGCTCGAGGGCCTGTTCCACGGCATCCAGACGGCGCTCGTCGCCCAGCAGATGGCGGCGCAGGCGCAGCTCTCGCAGATCCGCCGCGCGCTCCCGCCCGGCTCGTTGCCGCCCATGGGCCCCGGCGGCCCCGCCGGTGTCCCGGGACAGCCGGGCGGGCGTCCCGACGAGCACGACGGGAGGCCGTCGCCGGGCCAGTACCTCTGACCGACGCGAGCAGCCCCGCCGGCCCCGTGGACGACCTCCAGGGCGCGGCGGGGTCGTTCGTCAGGCGGGCGGCGGGTCGAGCGGGACGTCGTCCCGGGGCGGCGCCCCGTCGGCGCGCCCGCCCGGTCGCGCCGCGGTCATCGCGATGGCTCCGGACACGAGGACGAGCCCGACGAGCTCCGGGACCGAGGGCACCTGGCGCAGCACGACGGCCCCGACGACGGCGGCCGTCGCCGGGAGCAGCGCGAGCAGCACCGAGAACGTCGCCGCGCTGACCCGGCGCAGGATGACCTGCTCGAGCGCGTAGGGGACCACGGACGAGAAGAGGGCGATCCCGGCGATCGCGACCACGTGCCGCCAGTCGCCGAGCACGGGGACCGCACCGGGCGCGAGGAACGGCGCGAACACGAGGGCTCCCACGGTCATCGCGACCGCGAGCGACGTCACGCCCGACCCGGAGACGGCGACCCGCCGCCCCAGCAGGATGTACGCCGCCCAGCACGCGGCCGCGACGCCGATCGCCGCCAGGCCGAGCACGGCGTCCTCGCGCGGGAGGTCGGACTCGATCGTCACCCCGGCGAGCAGCACGACGCCCGCCGCGGCGACCGCGATCGCGCCCCGCTCGCGCCAGCCGCTGCCCGTGACCGCGGCGACCGCGACGGGGCCCAGGAACTCGATCGCGACGGCCGTCCCGAGCGGCAGGTGGTCGATCGCGACGTAGAACGCGAGGTTCATCGCGGCGAGCGCGACGCCGAAGACGGCGACCCACGCGAGGTCGTGCCGGGTCCACCGGTGCCGCCACGGCCGGCGCCACACGAGCAGCAGCACCGCGGACGCCGCGATGCGCAGCCACCCGATCTCGATCGCGCCGGCCACGGCGAACAGCCCGACGGCGATCGCCGCGCCCAGGTACTGCGTCAGCCCCGAGACGACGAACAGCGCCGGCACCGGGACGCGGTCGAGGGCGGTGGCGCGAGGTCGGAGCACCTGACGACTCTAGGTGCCGACCGACACGGGGCGGTCGCCCCGAACATGCGGTCGCGGACCGTCCGAGGTGTCGGACGGGCCGCGACCGCATGCTCGGCGAGGCGGCGTCAGCCCTTGACCGACCCCGCGAGCAGCCCGCGCACGAAGTACCGCTGCAGTGCGACGAACACGACGAGCGGCACGATGATCGAGATGAACGCACCGGCGGTGAGGATGTGCCAGTCGCCGCCCCGCGAGCCGGCCATCTCCGCCACCCGCACCGTCAGCGGGTAGGACGTGGTGTCGGCGAACGTCAGGCCGACGAGCAGGTCGTTCCAGACCCAGAGGAACTGGAAGATCGCGAACGACGCGATCGCGGGCACGAGCAGGGGAAGGAGCACCTGGAAGAAGATCTTGACGTGGCCGGCGCCGTCGACGCGCGCGGCCTCGACGAGCGACCGCGGGATGTCCTTCATGAAGTTGTGGAGGAGGAAGATCGCGAGCGGCAGCGCGAAGATCGAGTGGGACAACCAGACGGTCCAGAAGGTGCCGTTGAGCCCCACGTTGACGTAGTCGCGGAGCAGCGGGACCAGCGCCACCTGCAGCGGCACGACCTGGAGCGCGAAGATCGCGACGAAGAGGATCTCGCGACCCCGGAACTCGATCCAGGCGAAGGCGTACGCCGCGAGGAGGGCCAGGGTGATCGGGATGACGACGGCCGGCAGCGTGATGACGAACGAGTTGACGAAGTAGGTCGACAGGTTGCTGCCGCTGCCGTAGAGCGCCTGGTCGTAGTTGTCGAGCGTGAACTCGGCCTCGCCGTTGAAGAGGCCCGGGATGACGGTCCACCAGCCGCTCCGACGGATGTCGAGCTCGGGGCGGAAGGACGTCACCAGCAGGCCGACCGAGGGGATGGTCCACAGGATCGCGATGAGGATCGCGAGGAACGACGCCCAGGGCGAGCTGAGCTTTCCCTTGGCCGCGATCGCGCGCTTCTCGAGCCGGGTCAGCTTGCGGGGGCGGCTCGGCCCCTCGAGCTCCGCCTCGGTCGTGAGGTCGGTGTCGGGGACGATCGGAGGGATCGGCGTGCTGGTCATCGGATCTCCTCCGCGAGCCGCATCTGACGGACGTTGTAGACGATGATCGGGATGACCAGGACGAACAGGATGACCGCGAGGGCGGAGCTCAGGCCCTGGTTGTTCTGCCGGAACGCCTGCGTGTAGAACTCGTTCGCGACGACCTGGGTGCCGAACTGGCCACCGGTCATCGTGCGCACGATGTCGAAGATCTTGAGCGTCGCCATCGCGATGGTGGTGAGGACGACGACGAGCGCCGGACGCACGCTGGGGACGGTGATGTAGCGGAACATGCCCCAGCCCTTGAGGCCGTCGAGCCGCGCGGCCTCGACGATGTCGTCCGGGATCGCCTTGATCGCTGCCGAGAGGATCGTCATCGCGAAGCCCGTCTGGATCCAGATCATCACCACGATGAGGAAGAACGTGTTCCACGGCTGACCGATGAGGAACTGCTGAGGTGGAAGCCCCAGCCACACCAGCACCTGGTTGAGCAGCCCGATCTGGTTGACACCGGGCTGGTCGGGCCGGAACTCGTAGACGAAGCCCCAGATGATGGAAGCCCCGACCATCGAGATGGCCATCGGGAGGAAGACGAGCGCCTTCGCGAACTTCTCGAACCGAGAGCGGTCGACGAGCACGGCGTAGACGATCCCGATGAACGTCGACAGCAGCGGGACGACGACGACCCAGATCGCCGTGTTGCGCAGGACGAGCTGGAACTGGTCGGTCGTGAACGCGGTGACGTAGTTGTCGAACCCGACGAACTCGTTGCCGCGGCGGTCGAAGAGGGAGTTCCAGATGGTGATGAGGGCGGGCCGCACGAGTCCCCAGGCGAGCCCGATGACCGCCGGACCGACGAAGCCGAGCACGACGACCCAGCGCGGGATCCGCTTGGGCCGGTCCACCGCGAGGAGGATCGCCCCCATCACGACGACGAAGAGCAGGATCGCGAGGAACATCAGGCCGAACTTCTCCACGGGAGAGCTCGGTTCGGTCAACCAGTCCATGGTGGCCTCCGGTCGGGTCGCCCGCGGCATCGAGGGCGAGAGTGGTCTACATCCTGGCCCCGGAAGCGGGGGGCCCGCCACAGTGGGCGGACCCCCCGTCCGGTCGTGCGCACCTCAGACGGGGAGAGCCCCGTCGGTCGGCCGGGTCAGGACGACGGCCAGGACGCCTCGATCGTGTCGACGACCTCCTGCGTGTCAGAGCCGGTGAACCAGTTCACCATGCCGGTCCAGAACGTCCCCGCACCGACCTCACCGGGCATGAGGTCCGAGGCGTCGAAGCGGATCACGGCGTCCGGGTCGGCGAGGATCTCGGCCGAGAGCTGGTCGAACGAGGTCGCCAGGTTCTCGGGGTCGAGCCCGTTGTTGGCGCTGACCCAGCCACCCTGGGGCGTCGTGAGCGCCTTCGTGTTGGCCCAGTCGGCGCTCGAGAGGTAGGTCTGGAAGGCCTGCACCTCGGGGCGGTCGTCGAAGGCCGCGACGAACTCGCCACCGCCGAGGACCGGCTTGATGTCGGTCTGGTCGGTCGGCAGGTAGAAGGCGTAGACGTCACCGTCCTCGGCGACCTCCGTGCCCTCGGGCCACTGCGTCTGGTAGAAGTTCGCGGCGCGGTGCAGCCAGCAGGTGCCGTCGAGGATCGGGAAGCCCGCGTCGGTCCACGTCGTCGTCGCGATCGAGTCCACGCCGCCCAGCCCCGCGTTGACCATCTCGGGGTTCTTGAGGATCTCGCCCGCGGTGTCGAAGGCCTCGACGATCTGCGGGTCGTTGAACGGGATCTCGTGGGTGTACCACTGGTCGTAGACCTCGGGCCCAGCGGTCCGCAGGACGACGTCCTCGATCCAGTCCGTCGCCGGCCAGCCGGTCGCGTCACCGGACTCGACTCCCGCGCACCACGGCATGGAGCCGTCCTCGACGATCTGCTCCGAGAGGTCCATCATCTCGGTCCACGTGGTCGGTACCTCGTAGCCGGCGTCCTCGAACATGGACGGCGAGTACCAGACGTAGGACTTCACGTTCGACCCCAGCGGAGCGGCGTAGAACGTGCCGTCGACGGTGCCGTACTCCTTCCAGGACTCGCTGAAGAACTCGTCGACGTTCGCGGACGTCTGGTCGGGCGCCGGGACGATCTCGTCCGGGAAGTCCGTGACGATCGTCTTCAGCAGACCGGGCTGCGGCAGGTACGCGATGTCGGGCGCGTTGCCCGCCTGGATCCGCACGAGGAGCTGCGCCTCGAACTCGCGCGAGCCCTCGTAGTTGACGGTGACGCCGGTGCACTCCTCGAACGGGTCGTAGGACGCCTCCTGCGTCGCCTGCTCGGGCTCGACGATCGAGGTGTAGACGGAGACCTCCGTCCCCTCGAGGTCACCGAACTCCTCGTACACGGAGCAGTCGATCTCGGGCGTCGCGGCGTCTCCGCCGCCGTCGCCACCGCCGCCGTCACCGTCGCCTCCACCGCTGCACGCCGCGAGCACGAGCGCGAGGCTCGCGCCGCCGGCGGCGACCGCCAGCGTGCGGCGACGCGCCGCGCTGGTCCTCGTGGTCCTGGTCATGTCAGCCTCCACCTCGTCGTGGGTACGGACGCCGTCACCCCGGTCCGGTGAGGACCGGGCGCATCGCGACGTCGCGAGCGCGGGTGCGCTCTCGCCCTAGGCACCATGCAAGCGGTTGCATCGCGGTGCCGCAAGCACAGGAGAGGCGAGTTTGCGTAACGATTCCGTCACGCGCGCCGGGTGCGCGCTCTCTCGACCCCCCTCCCCTGGCCACGCTCCCACGGGTCGACCCCGACCGCGCGACGAGGTGGCGCGGCCGTGCCCTATCGGCGGTCGCGCAGGGGCGCGGTCGAACCGCGCCGCACCAGCTCGGTCGGATAGGTGAGACTCTCGGGCACCGGGGCGCCGTTGATCATCTCGAGCAGGAGGAGCGCCGCGTCGAACCCCTGCTGGTACGCGTCCTGGGCGATCGTCGTCAGTCCGACGAGCTCCCCGAGGTCGTGGCCGTCCACCCCGACGACGGACAAGTCCTCCGGGACCCTGAGCCCCAGGTCTCGCGCCGCGAGGATGGCCCCCATGGCCATCTCGTCGGACGCCGCGAAGACGGCGGTCACGTCCGGCCGGCGGCGCAGGAGCTCCGCCGTGGACTCGCGCCCTCCGGCGACGTCGAAGTCGCCGTTCACCTCGAGCTCCGGCTCGACGGCGATCCCCGCCTCCTCGAGCGCGCGCACGTAGCCCCGGGCCCGCTCGACCGGCGGCGACCACGACGACACGAGGTCCGGCACCCCGGTCACGTGGCCGATCACCCGGTGCCCCAGGTCGAGCAGGTGACGCGTGGCGGCCCGGCCCGTCGCGACGTCGTCGAGCCGGACCGTCACCTGGTCGGCCGGCCCCGACCCGACGAACGCGAGCGGCCGGGCCAGCCCGAGGAGCGAGCGCACCTCGTCGTCGTCGAGCGGCAGCCCGACGACGAGCGTGCCGTCCACGCGGTGGCGCAGGACGCTCGGGTCGACCCGGCGGCGGGACGAGGTCCGGCGGACGTCGAACGTGTACAGCAGGACGTCGTAGCCGAGGTCTCGCAGCGCGCGCTCGGCCCCCTCGATGACGTTGGCGAAGAACCACCGGTTGACCCACGGGGTGAGCACACCGATCGTGCGGGTGCGGCCGGTGGCCAGCGACGACGCGGACGGCGTGGGGACGTAGCCGAGCCGCGCCGCCTCCGCGAGCACCCGCAGGCGCGTCGCCTCCGACACGTTGGGCAGGCCGCGCAGGGCGCGCGAGACGGTCGCCGTGGACACCCCGGCGGCCTGGGCGACGTCGTCGATACCTGCCACGACGGGTGATGCTGCCACGCCGGGGGGTGCGTGGCGAGGCGCCGTGCCACATCGTGAGCAGATCGGTGCAAGCGCTTGCCCTCCCCGTGCCGCGCCCGGCCGCATCGGTGGGACGACGACCGATATCGTGGGGAGGCCCGCCCCGCGGCACCGCCCGGCACCGCCCTGGGCACCCGCTCGGCACTTCTCGGCGCCGGGCGAGCCGCCGTCGGGCACACCACCTGCGAACCGGAAGGACCACGATGATCGAGCTGAGGACCCCGCGGGAGATCGACCAGATGCGACCCGCAGGACGGTTCGTCGCCGACGTCCTCACCACGGTGCGCGCCGCCACCAAGGTCGGGACGAACCTGCTCGAGCTCGACGAGGTCGCGCACAAGATGATCCGCGACCGCGGGGCCGAGTCCTGCTACATCGACTACCACCCGTCCTTCGGCGCGAGCCCGTTCGGCAAGGTGATCTGCACGTCCGTCAACGACGCCGTGCTGCACGGCCTCCCCCACGACTACGCGCTGCGCGACGGCGACCTGCTGAGCATCGACTTCGCCGCGTCCGTCGACGGGTGGGTCGCGGACTCGGCGCTGTCGTTCGTCGTCGGCACGCCGCGCGCGGGTGCGCTCGGCGAGGTCGACGCGAAGCTCATCCAGACGACCGAGCGCGCGCTCGAGGCCGGCATCGCGGCCGCGCAGCCGGGCAAGAAGGTCGGCGACATCTCCGCCGCCATCGCCGACGTCGCGCACGCCGCGGGCTACTCGGTGAACACCGACTTCGGGGGCCACGGCGTGGGCCGCACGATGCACGGCGAGCCCCACATCCCCAACGACGGCCGTCGCAAGCGCGGGTTCCCGCTCAAGCCGGGCCTCGTCATCGCGATCGAGCCCTGGTTCCTCGAGACCACGGACGAGATCTACACCGACCCCGACGGCTGGACCCTGCGCTCGGCCGACGGGTCGCGCGGCGCGCACAGCGAGCACACCGTCGCGATCACCCCGGACGGGCCGGTCGTCCTCACCGCGCGCGAGCCGCGCGACTGACCCCTCCCCCCAGCGAGGGAGCCCCGGCACCGCGAGGTAGAGCCCTGGTACCGCGAGGTAGAGCCCTGGTACCGCGAGGTAGAGGCATGGTCATGACCACGCCTCTACCTCGGCGGAAGAACCTTCCGGAAGAACGCCGCCGACTCGTCGTAGCCCAGCGCCGCGTAGAACGGCGCGGCGCGCCGGGTCGCGAGAGCGACGTACGCCGCCCCCGCCTCGGCGGCCCACTCCTCGGCCGCTTCCACGAGCAGGCGCCCGATCCCGCGTCGGCGCGCGGCGCCGTCGACCGTGACCTCCTCGACCCACCCGACAGGGGCGTTGGCGAAGAGCGTCGCGTGTCGGTGCGCCACGAGGTAGCCCACGACGACGTCGTCCCCCGCCGCGGCGACGAGCACCAGCGCGTCGTCGTCCGCGAGGAGCGACGCGAACGACGCGTCGAAAGACGCACGCTGGGGGACGAACGACGTCGCGAAGGCGACGACGAGCCGCCAGACCGCGTCCGCGTCGTCGGGCAGCGCACCCCGGACGACCACGCCATCGAGTCGACGTCGAGGCCAGGTCACGACCACGCCTCTACCTCGCGGTCCCGAGCCTCTACCTCGCGGTACCTGGCCTCTACCTCGGCGACCAGGGCTCTACCGCTCGGGCAGGAGGCTCTGGAGGACGCGCGCCGCGCCGTCGTCCTCGATCGAGCCGGTGACCTCGTCCGCGGCGGCCTGCACGACGGCGTCCGCGTGGCCCATCGCGACGCCGTGCGCCGCCCAGCGGAGCATCTCGACGTCGTTGCGCCCGTCGCCGACCGCGACGGTCCGGTGGGGCTGGACGTGCAGCGCGCGCCGCACGAGCTCGAGCCCGGTCGCCTTCGTGACGCCGAGCGGCGCGATGTCCATCCACGCCGTCCAACCGACGGCGTAGGTCACGTCGTCCAGGCCGAGGCGCTCGACGAGCTCGTGGAACTGCTCGCTCGTCGACCCCGGCGAGCGGACGATCACGCGCGTCACCTCGCCCGACCACAGCTCGTCGAACTCGACGACGCGGTGCACACCGTCGAGCTCGCCGTCGGGGAAGAGCTCGTTCATGCGGAACCCGACACCCACGTCCTCGACGGCGTACCGCGCGTCGGGCAGGTGCTCGCGCAAGAGCCGCAGGGCCGGGCCCGGGTCGAACGTCACGACGTCCTCGAGCGCGTACCCCTCTGGTTCCTCCGGGTCGAGCCGCGCGGTCACCGCGCCGTTCGACGCGACGACCCAGCCGCGCTCGATCCCCAGGATCTCCGCGACGGGCGTCATCGCGATGAGCGACCGCCCCGACGCGAGCACCACGTGGTGGCCCGCCGCGCGCAGGTCGGCGACGGCGTCGCGCACGTCGTCCGACAGCTCCTGGTCGTACGACATGAGGGTGCCGTCGATGTCGAGCGCGACGAGCAGCGGCCCGGACGCCTCGTCCGGGACCAGAGGACCCGTCACGCCACCACCGGCTCGAGGACCTCGAGGCCGCCGAGGTACGGGCGCAGGCCCTCCGGCACGCGGACCGAGCCGTCGGCCTGCTGGTGGTTCTCGAGGATCGCGACGATCCAGCGCGTCGTGCCGAGGGTGCCGTTGAGCGTCGCGACGGTGCGCGTCTCGCTCTTGCCGTCGACCTCGACGCGCTCGCGCACGTTGAGGCGGCGCGCCTGGAACGTCGTGCAGTTCGACGTCGACGTGAGCTCGAGGTAGCGCTGCTGCGTGGGCAGCCACGCCTCGCAGTCGAACTTGCGCGCGGCGCTCGACCCGAGGTCGCCCGCGGCGGTGTCGATGACGCGGTACGGCAGGTCGACGAGGCGCAGCATCTGCTCCTCCCAGCCGAGCAGGCGCTGGTGCTCCGCCTCGGCGTCGGCCGGGTCGCAGTAGGAGAACATCTCGACCTTGTGGAACTGGTGCACGCGGATGATGCCGCGCACGTCCTTGCCGTGCGAGCCGGCCTCGCGGCGGTAGCACGCGCTCCACCCGGCGTAGCGCAGCGGGCCGCCCGACAGGTCGACGATCTCGTTCGCATGGTAGCCCGCGAGCGCCACCTCGCTCGTGCCGACGAGGTAGAGGTCGTCCTTCTCGAGGCGGTAGATCTCGTCCGCGTGGGCGCCGAGGAACCCGGTGCCCTGCATGACCTCGGGCCGCACGAGCGTCGGCGTGATGACGGGCGTGAACCCGGCCGCGACCGCCGTGTCCATCGCGGCGTTGAGCAGCGCGAGCTCGAGGCGCGCGCCGACGCCCGTGAGGTAGTAGAACCGCGCGCCCGACACCTTCGCGCCGCGCTCGGTGTCGATCGCGCGCAGGCCCTCGCCGAGGTCGAGGTGGTCGCGCGGGGTGAAGCCCTCCGCGGCGAAGTCGCGGATCGTGCCCTCCTCGCGCAGCACGACGTAGTCGTCCTCGCCGCCCGCCGGCGCGCCCGCGACGACGTTCGAGATGCGGTAGAGCAGTCCGCGCAGCTCCTCCGCCGCGGCGTCCGCGTCGGCCTGGCGCGCCTTGACGTCGGCCGCGAGCTGCTTGGTGCGCGCGAGCAGCTCCTGCTTCTCCTCCCCCTGCGCCTGGGCGACCTGCTTGCCGAGGGACTTCTGCTCGGCGCGCAGGCTCTCGAACTCGCTCAGCGCGGCGCGGTGGCGGGCGTCGGCGTCGAGGGCGGCGTCCACCAGCGCGGGGTCGTCACCACGGGTGACCTGGCTGGCACGGACGATGTCGGGGTTGTCGCGCAGGAGGCGGAGGTCGATCACGCCAGCAGCCTAACGAACCGCGCGGCCCTCGGTCGCGGACCGTCCCCGCGCCCGTCCCGCTACGGTGTCGCCATGTCCTGGACGCTCTGGCTCGCGGTCGCGGCGCTCGCCGTCGCGGTGGTGGCACTCGTCGTCGCGCTGAGCCTCCGCGCGCAGCAGACCCGGCAGCGCCGCGCGCACGGCGATGCTCCGACCGTCGCAGAGCCCCCGGTCGAGGACGACCCGCGCGAGCTCGTCGCGTTCGTCGCCAACCCGTCGAAGCCCGACGTCGCGGGGCTGGAGGCGGTCGTCCGCGCCGCGTTCGCCGACGCCGCGCTGCCCGAACCGCTGTGGTTCGAGACGACGGTCGAGGACCCGGGCGTCGGGCAGACGCGCGCCGCGCTCGCGCAGGGCGCGGACGTCGTCGTCGCTGTGGGCGGGGACGGCACGGTCCGCGCGGTCGCCGAGGGCATGGTGGGCAGCGGCCGCACCATGGGTCTCGTGCCCGTGGGCACGGGCAACCTCCTCGCGCGCAACCTCGACCTCCCGGTGGGTGACGCGCGCGCCGCGCTCGCCGTCGTGATCGCCGGGACGGACCGCCCGGTCGACGTGGGCTGGGCCACGGTCCTGCGCTGGGCCGAGGAGCCTGGCCGCGCCGAGGGGGCGGAGGCCGCGCCTGAGCCCGACCCTGCCCAGGACGCACGCAAGGAGCACATCTTCCTCGTCATCGCGGGCCTCGGGTTCGACGCCGCGATGGTCGCGGACACCGACGACGACCTCAAGGCGAAGGTGGGCTGGGTCGCCTACTTCGTCGCGGGCATCCGGCACCTGCACGGGCGCCGCATGCGCGCGCAGCTCCAGCTCGACGACGCGCCGCCCGTCGACGCGCGCCTGCGCTCCCTCCTCATCGGCAACTGCGGGCGGCTCCCCGGCGGCCTCACCCTCCTGCCCGACGCGGTCATCGACGACGGGATCCTGGACGTCGCGGCGATCGACACGCGCGGCGGGGTCGTGGGCTGGGCGCAGCTCTTCGGGGAGGTCGTCATGCAGGGCCTCGGCGTGCGCAACGACCTGCCCGCCAAGATCGGGCGCATCGACCACGCGCGCGCCCGGCGCGTCCGCGTGCGCGTGGAGGGCGGGGAGCAGGCGCAGGTCGACGGCGACGTGCTGGGCCTCGCGGTCGAGATCGAGGCGCGCGTCGACCCCGGTGCCCTGGTGGTGCGCGCGGCCTGACGCGCTGTGACGGGGGACGACGCGCACCCGGTACGCGCCGCGCCGCGCGGTCGGTCCACGCGGTCGGTCCGCGCGACGACGGGCCGCAGCTGCTCGTGCGCCCCGGCCTCCGCCCACCGGGCGAGCGCCTGCCCGTCGCCCGCTCGCCCGAGCAGGTCCTCGAAGACGAGCCCGTCGACGCGAAGTGGAGTCGGTGCTTCCAGCAGATTGCGCGCAGCCGGCGTGGAGGCCGCGTGAGCGTCGCGCGCGAACCTGCGACGACGCCGCCGCCATGGTCGGGGGCGGCGTGACGCACCCCCGTAGGCTGGTCCGGTGACGCTCCCGGCCGCCGCGCTCCCCCCTGCCCGCACCCAGCCCGCCCGCCGGGACCGGGGCCTCGGGCCGCGGACGGCAGCGCGCGCCACGGCCGTCGCCCTGGTGCTGACGCTCCTCGCCGCGGCCGGCCCGGCGGCGGCGACCACCGCAGACGCTCCGGCCGTCGCGTCGGGCGGCTCGGCGACCACCGAGGCCACCGCCGCCGTCGGCCCGCTCGCCGCCACGCCCGCGCACGACCCGCGGCCCGTCGTGCTGGTCGCGGTGGCCGGCCTGTACTGGAGCGACGTCTCCCCCACCGCGACGCCCACGCTGTGGTCGATGATCCGCACGGGGTCCGTCGCCTCCCTCAACCTCGGGCGCACGACGTGCACGACCGACGCATGGCTCACGCTCTCGGCGGGGCGCATGGTGTCGGCGCAGTCGGAGGAGCCGCCCGTGGAGCCGCTCCCGGCCGACGCCGAGGAGCCGGCGAGCGGCTGCCTCCCCCTGCCCGTGCCCGACGTCACGGCGACGGGAGCGGCCACGCCCGACGCGCGCCCCGCCGACGTCCCCGGCTGGGCCGTGCTCACGGCGCCAGCCGCGGAGGAGACGCCCGCGCAGGCGGCGCGGCACGACCCCGGGACGGCCGCGGCCCGGCTCGCCGAGACGGGCGTCTGCACGACCGCCGTCGGGCCGGGTGCCGCGGTGATGCTCGCGGACGCCGTCGGTCACGTCGAGCGGTACACGCCCTCGCTCGCGGCCCTCCCCGACGACGGCCTCGACGCGTGCGACGTGACGGTCGTCGACCAGGGCGAGATCGTCGACTCGGCCACCGGCCGCGGCGAGAGCCTCGACGAGCTCGACGAGGCGCTCGCCCGGGTCATGGACGAGGTCGACCGGGGCACGCGCGTCCTGGTGGCCGGCGTGTCGGCAGGACCGGTCGGCGAGACGGGGCTCCAGGTCGTCGTCGACTGGCGCAAGGGGCAGCCGACGAGCCGTTGGCTCCACTCGCCCAGCACGCAGAAGGACGGCATCGTCCAGCTCACCGACCTGACGGCGACCGTCGTGGAGTCGGCGGGCGGCAGCACGGAAGGGCTCGAGGGCGCCGCCCTGGAGCAGGGCGAGGTGCGGCGGATGGACGTCGCACGGACGGTCGAGAACCGGCAGTACCTCAACGTCCTCACCAGCACCATCCCCACCCTCTACCCCGTGCTCGTCGGGCTCCTCGTCGGCACCCTGGTCCTCGCGCTCGGCGGCGTCCTGTGGGCGCGTCGCGCCGCCGTCCGCCGCGGGCGCGAGCCCGGTCCGGGGCCGCGCGGCCTGCGCGTGCTCTCCGCCGTGCTCATGGTGGTCGCGGCGGCGCCGGTCGCGGCGTCGCTCGCGAGCCTGTCGCGCTGGTGGGTGTGGAGCGCGCCCGCCCCGGCCCTCACGCTCGCGCTCGCGGTGAGCGCGGTCGTCGTCGCCCTCGTCGCGTGGGTCGTCTCGCGCCTCCTGCCGCGACGCCCGTGGGCGCTGCCGTCGGCCCTCGCCGGGGTCACGTGGCTCGTGCTCACCGTCGACGGCGCGACCGGCACGACGCTCCAGCAGGCGTCCCTGCTCGGGACGTCGGCCGTCGTGGGCTTCACGCGCTTCTACGGCTTCAACAACGTGACGTTCGCCGTGTACGCCGTCGCGGGCCTCGCGCTGGCGGGCGGCCTCGCGTCGGCCGCGACCGCCCGTGGACGACGCCGGCTCGCGGCCTGGACCGTCGTCGCCGTCGGGGCGGTCACGGTCGTCGTCGACGGCTGGCCCGCGTTCGGTGCTGACTTCGGCGGCATCCTCGCGCTCGTCCCCGCGTTCGCCGTCCTCGCGCTGCTCGTGGGCCGGGTGCGCATTACGTGGCTGCGCGCGCTCGTCGTCGCGCTCGCGACGGTGCTCGTCGTCGTGGTCGTCGCGGTCGTGGACTGGCTGCTGCCGGGTGGGAGGTCCCACCTCGGCGGGTTCGTCCAGACCGTCGTGGACGGGGCGGCGCTCGACGTCATCGGCCGCAAGGCGCTCGGCGCATGGGCCACCCTCGCGAACCCGCTGGGCGCGGTCGCGGCGGTCCTCGTGGTCCTCCTCGCCGTCGCCGTGATGCGCCCCGAGCGGTTCCGCCTGCCGGAGGTCGCGCGCGCCTACGAGACCTGGCCGATGCTGCGCCCGCTGGTCGTCGCCCTCGTCGTCGTCGCAGGCGTCGGCTCCGTCCTCAACGACTCGGGCGTCATCATCGCGGTCATGGTCGTCGTCGTCGCGACCGCGATGATCGTCCCCGGCTTCCTCGCGCGCCCCGTGCCTCCGCGGACCGCGCGGGCCGTGCCCGAGCCGGGGATCCGGCGCATGCCGACCATGCTCGCGACCGTGGGGGGCGGGCTCCTGCTCGTCCTCCTGCTCGCGTCGACGGTGCTCGCCTCGTCGGGGCTCCGGCCGGCGGCCAGCGCCGCCCCGGCGGGCGGCGAGGCCTCGGTGACCCGCTCCGACGCGATCGCGACGGACCGGCCGATCGTCGTCGTCGGCACCACGGGCGTCACGTGGGGCGACGTCACGTCGTCGGCCACCCCGACCCTCCACGCCCTGCTCACCGACGGCGCGGGCGCGGGCGGCGTCTCCCAGCCCACGGGGGCGGCGAGCCGCTGCACCGTCGGCGGCTGGCTCGCGCTCTCCGCCGGGCAGCTCGCCGAGGTCGCGACCGAGCGCGCTCCCGACGGCGCGTGGGCGTGCCCGACGCCGCAGCCCGCCCCCGACGGCGCGGACGGGGCGCAGGTCGAGGGGTGGGACGACCTGGTCGCCCTCCAGCGCGGCTCGGGCTACCAGGCGCGCCTCGGCGTCCTCGGCGACGCGCTCGCCGCCGCCGGCACCGACGGCGCGGTGTGCGCGACGGCGGTGGGCCCGGGCGCGGCGGTCGCCCTCGCGGACTCCGCGGGCCAGGTCGCGCGCTACCGCGACCTCGCGGACGCGACCGCACCCGGCTCCGACGCGTTCGCGTGCCCGGTGACCGTCGTCGACGCGGGCGACGCGACCCCGCCGATCGTCGACCCCGACCTGCCGGCGGACGAGCGCGCCACGCTGCGCAGCACCTTGCGCGCCGACCGGCTCGCCGCGGTCGACGCGACCGTCGGCACCGTGCTCGACGCGGCCCCGAGCGGCACGACCGTGCTCGTCGTGGACGTCGCCGGGACGCCCGGCACGCGGCCCGCGCTCGGCACGACGCTCGTGCGCCCGTCGTCCGACGGCCCCGACCAGTCCCGCTACCTGACGAGCGCCGCCACGCGGACCGACGGCGTCGCGCGCGTGCTCGACGTCCCCGCGACGGTGCTCGACGCCGCGGGCGCCGCGACCCCGGCACGGATCCAGGACACACCGGTGGCCTGGGGCTCGCCGCGCCCGGCCGACGCGACGTCGACCGCCGACGCCCTCGCCGATCTCACGACGCGCGACCACGTGCGCCGCGCCGTCTACACCGCGTTCGTCGACGTGCCGCTCTACGCGGGGCTCGCGATCGCCGGGCTGTGCCTCCTGCTCGCGCCGCGCGCCGCGCGCGCGACGGGCGACCGCGCACGCGCCCGGTGGGCCCGGGCGGCGCACTGGGCCCGCGGGTCCGCGCTCGTCGTCGCCGCGGTGCCCACCGCCGCCTTCCTCGTGTCGCTCACGGGCTGGTGGCGGTTCGGGGACCAGACGCTCGCGATCGTCGTGTCCACGGTCCTCGCGACGGCGGCCGTCGCCGGCCTGGGCGCGCTCGCCCCGCGTCGGCCGGTGTGGCTCGGGCCCGGGATCGTCGCGGGCATCACGTTCGCCGTGCTCACGCTCGACGCGCTCGTCGGCACCCCGCTCAACCGGGCGAGCCCGCTCGGCTCGGCGCCCACGTTCGGCGCCCGGTTCTACGGGTTCGGCAACCCGACGTTCTCCGTGTACGCGGTCGCGGCGCTCGTCGTCGCCGCGGCGCTCGCGCAGTGGCTCGTCGCGCGCGGCCACCGGTACGCCGCCGCCGCGACGGTGGGCGTCATCGGTCTCGTGACGATGGTCGTGGACGTGTGGCCGACGCTCGGCGCCGACCTCGGCGGCGGTCTCGTGGTCGTGCCGGCGTTCGCCGTGCTGGGCCTCGCCGCCTCGGGCGCGCGGGTCACGTGGCGGCGCTTCCTGCTCGTCGCGGCGGCGGGCGTCGCGCTCGTCGCCGCCGTCGGCGTGCTCGACTGGCTGCGCCCGGCCGACGAGCGATCGCACCTGGGCCGGTTCGTCGGGCAGTTGGTCGACGGGTCGGCGTGGGAGACGCTGCTCCGCAAGGCGGGCTACGCGGCGCGGTCCGTGCTGGGTGGGGTGCCGGTGTGGCTGACGATCGCCGTGCTCGTCGCGGCCGCGCTGCTGCTCTTCTGGCCTCGGCGCTTCACGCCGCAGTGGTTCGCGCGCACGGAGGCCGCGTGGCCGCTCGTGCGCCCGACCCTGCTGGCGCTGTGGATCGTGGCCGTCGCGGGCTCGCTCGTCAACGACTTCGGCGTGCGGATCGCGCTCATCGCGCTCATCCCGGCCGTCCCGCTGCTCACCGTCGCCGCGCTCCACGCGGCGGACGACGGCGACGGCGCGGGCGAGAGCGCAGACGACGACCCGGACGACCGCTCCGGTGCGGAAGGCCCCGCGGCGCGGGTCGGGAGCACCGCGTCCTGACGAGCGCGCACGTCAGTCCCGCGCGGCGGCGAGCGCCTGGTCACGGTCCCCGGCCGTCCGGGCCTCCCGGACGGCCCGGTCGACGAGCGACCCCGTCGTCGTCGGTCCGGCTCGCGCGGCGAGCCGCCCGGGCACGCCGTCGTGCCCGCCCTCCCATGGTCCGTCCGTGCGGGCTCCGGGGCCAGCGCCGGGGCCGACTGGTCAGGGCTGGAGATACACCGAGATGTGGGCCTCGATCGCGCGCTCCGCACGGGCGGGGTCGCCCGAGCGGAGTGCGGCGAGCAGCTCACGGTGCTGCTCGACGACGGCGTGCGCGTCCTCGTGGTGCGGCGCGTCGCGGACGAAGTACGCCCGGACGCGCGGCTGGATGAGCCGCCAGATCTGCAGCGACTGCGTGTGGCTCGCGGCGGCGATCACGGCCTCGTGGAACTCGAGGTCGAGGTCGGCGAGCCGCCGGGCGTCGAGCGGGTCCGCCGCGCGCTCCATCGCGGCCACCGTGCGGTCGAGCGCGTCCAGGAGCGCGGGGTCCTGTGCGCGTGCCGCCGAGCGGAAAGCGACCTTCTCGATGACGGTCCGCACCGGGACGAGGATCTCGGCGATCTCCTCCTGGGAGACGTCCACGACGACGGCGCCGCGGTACGGGTGGGAGACGACGAGCCCTTCCTGCTCGAGCACCATGATCGCCTCCCGCACCGGGCCGCGGCTGATGCCGTAGGAGGCGGAGAGGTCGCGCTCGACGAGGCGGTCCCCGGCGGCGAGGTCACCGGAGGCGATGCGTTCGCGCAGGTGGCGCAGGACCCAGTCGCGCCGGGACTCGGGCGGCGATGCGGGCAGGACGGGCACGGCGGCGACCCTCTCACTCGGAAGGCCTCCACCCTAATGGATGGCTGATGGTTGACCATCTACCATCAGGCGCCCTAGAGTCGCGGACCACGACAGCCCGACGAGAGGACACCCATGAGGATCACCGCCATCACCGCCGCCGGCCTGCGCGGCGCCACCCCCGAGGGCGGCTGGCAGGAGGAGCTGCGAGAAGACGACGTCGTGCACACCCTCGTCGCCGTCCACACCGACGAAGGGCTCGTCGGCGTCGGCAGCGTGTTCACGACTGAGGACCTCGTGCGCGGCGCGCTCGACGTCCTGCAGCCCCTGCTCCTGGGGGCGAACGCGCTGGAGCCCGAGCGCACGAGCGAGCGGCTGCACCGCACGACGTTCTGGATGGGGCGCGGCGGGTCGATCACGCACGCGATCAGCGGCGTCGACACCGCCCTCTGGGACCTCCTCGGCCAGGCGACGGGACAGCCCGTCGGCCGCCTCCTCGGCGGGCGGTACCGCGACCGGGTGCGCCCGTACGCCTCGCTGCTCATGGACCAGCCCGACGCGCTGCGCGACCACCTCGCCGCGCTGCGCGCCGAGGGGTGGACCGCCTTCAAGATCGGCTGGGGCCCCTTCGGCCGGGTCGACGAGCGGCTCGACGAGCGCATCGTCGCCGCGGCGCGCGACGCCGTCGGCCCCGACGCGATGCTCATGGTCGACGCCGGCGGCAGCGACAGCGCGTGGAGCCAGGGCTACAAGTGGGCCCTGCGCACCGCGCGCATGCTCGACGCGTACGGCGTCGCGTGGTTCGAGGAGCCGCTGCCGCCGGACGCGATCGAGGACTACACGCACCTGCGCCGGCGCTCGCCCGTGCCGATCTCGGGCGGCGAGGTGCTCACGCGCCGGCAGGCGTTCCAGCCGTGGATCGAGGGCGGCGCCCTCGACATCGTGCAGCCGGACGTCACGAAGGTCGGCGGGACGAGCGAGCTGCGGCGCATCGCGTGGTCCGCGCACGACCACGGCGTCAAGCTCGTGCCGCACGGGTGGAACACCGCCGTCGGGCTCGCCACCGACCTCCAGCTCGCCTCCGCCCTGCCCGACACGGACCTCATCGAGTACGTCACCGGCTCGCCCTACATCGACGACCTGACGACCGATCGCTGGACGCTCGACGAGGACGGGATGCTCCCGATCCCGGACGGCCCCGGCCTCGGCATCACGCTCGACCGCGAGCGCCTCGCGCGCTACTGCGACGTCGACGCGCTGCTCGGGAGCGCAGCATGAGCCCCCGGTCGCTCGTCGTGACGGGCGCGGCGTCGGGGATCGGTCGGGCGGTCGCCGTGGGCGCCGCCCGGGACGGCTGGTTCGTGCACGTGCTCGACCTCGACCCCGACGGCGCCGCGACCACCGTGGACCTCGCCCGGGAGGCGGGCGGGGACGGGCGCGTGCACGTGCTCGACGTGACCGACACGGCCGCCGTCGCGGCGGCGGTCGGGGCGGTCGCCGACGCCGGGCCGCCGCTGCGCGGCCTCTTCGCGGGCGCCGGGATCGACGTGGGCGGGGCGGCGCACGAGCTCGACCCGGCCACGTGGCGCCGCGTGCTCGACGTCAACGTGACGGGCACGTTCCTCGTCGTGCGCGAGGTGCTGCGCGCGATGATCGACGGCGACGGCGGGAGCGTCGTGCTGTGCGGCTCGCCGGCCGCGACCGTCGGCTTCGCGGCCGGGGGCGCGACGGCGTACGGCGCCTCGAAGGGGGCGATCTCGTCCATGGTCCGCACGCTCGCGGTCGACTACGCGCGCCACGGCGTCCGGGTGAACGCGATCGTCCCCGGCCCGACGGAGACCCGCCTCATGTGGGCCAACGTGCCCGCCGACGAGGTCGCCGCCACGCGCGCGCAGATCGAGCGCGAGGTCCCGCTGGGTCGGCTCGCGCGGCCCGAGGAGATCGCCGAGCCCGTGCTCTGGCTGCTGTCGGACCGCTCGTCGTACACGACCGGGTCGCTCGTCGGGTGCGACGGCGGCGTCCTCGCCAAGTCGTCGATCAGCGTATGAGCGCGCCGGACGCCCCTGCACGTCGCCCCCGGGTCGGGGCGACGTGCTGGGCGATCGGCGACGGCTGGATCCCGCCGTACGGCACGGGCGACGACCCTACCCTCGCGAGCCACGAGAGCCTGTGCCTGCTCAACGCCGGGCCCGACGACGCGCACGTCGAGATCCGGCTCTACTTCGCGGACCGCCCGCCGGCCGGTCCCTACGTCGTGGTGGTGCCCTCCGAGCGGGTGCGCCACGTGACGCTCAACGACCTCGACGACCCCGAGCCCGTGCCCCGCGGCACCGACTACTCGGTCGTCGTCGTCGCGTCGGCGCCCGTCGTCGTCCAGCACACGCGGCTCGACTCGCGACAGGCCGCCAACGCCCTGTTCAGCACGATCGCCCATCCCGTCGACACCTTCCGAGAGGACCTCCGATGACGCAGACCTCCACCCCGACGACTCTCCGCCGGGGCACACCGTGAACGCCGCGACGGGCCGCCTCGGCCACGGCGCCCTCACCCCGCTCGTCGTCGCGTCGACCGTCGGGGCGGCGCTGGGCGGGTTCATGTTCGGCTTCGACACGGCCGTGGTCAACGGCGCCGTCGACGCCCTCAAGACCGAGCTCGGCGTCGGGAGCGCGCTCGTGGGCGTGATCGTCGCGAGCGCGCTCCTGGGCGCGGCGGTGGGCGCCTTCTCCGCGGGCACGATCGCGGACCGCTTCGGACGACGGCGTCTCATGATGGTCGCCGGGACCCTGTTCGTCACCACGTCGGTGCTGTGCGCCGTCGCGCACGACGGCCCGACCCTCGCGCTGTGGCGCTTCCTGGGCGGCGTCGGGGTGGGGATGGCGTCCGTCGTCGCGCCGCTCTACATCGCCGAGATCGCGCCCGCCCGGCTGCGCGGGCGGCTCGCGACGGCGCAGCAGATGTCGATCGTCCTGGGCATCTTCGCCGCGCTCGTCTCGAACGCGTTCCTCGTCCGCGCCGCGGGCGGGGCCGAGGCGGAGCTGGCCCTCGGCCTGCCCGCCTGGCGGTGGATGTTCCTCGTCGCGGTCGTGCCGTCGCTGGCGTACGTGGTCGCGGCGGTCCTGCTGCCCGAGTCGCCGCGGTATCTCGTGATGCGCGGCGACCGGGACGGCGCCGCCCGCACGCTGCGCCGCCTCCACCGCGTCCCGGAGGGCGACGCGCTCCTCGGCGTCGCGACCATCGAGGGCACGCTCCACGAGGCGCGGCCGGCGTGGTCCCACCTCTTCTCCGGCCCGGGCCGCCTCAAGCCCATCGTCTGGCTGGGGATCGCGCTGGCCGCGCTCCAGGCGCTCGTCGGGATCGACGTCATCTTCTACTACTCCACGTCGCTCTGGGCGCAGGTGGGCTTCGGCGAGCAGCAGGCCTTCTGGCTCTCGGCCCTCACGTCGCTCGTCAACGTCGCGGCGACGGTCGTCGCGATCTTCCTCGTCGACCGCGTGGGGCGGCGTCGCCTGCTGCTCGTCGGGTCGGTGGGCATGACGGTCGCCCTGGCCGCCATGGCGACCGGGTTCGCCCAGGCGCGGCAGACCGCCGACGGCGTCGTGTTCGTCGACGCGTGGGGCGTCGTGACCCTGGTGGCGGCGAACGTCTTCGTCGTGGCCTTCGCCGTCTCCTGGGGCCCGGTGGTGTGGATCCTCGTCGGGGAGATGTTCCCCAACCTGCTGCGCGCCCGCGCCGCCTCGCTCGCCGCCGCCGCGAACTGGGCGGCGGGCATCGCCGTCAACCTCACGTTCCCCTCGCTCCGGGACCTGTCGCTCCCCGGCAGCTACGCCCTCTACGCGGGGTTCGCGGCCGCGTCGTTCGTGCTCGTGCTCCGCGCGCTGCCCGAGACGGCGAACCGCCCGCTCGAGGAGATGCGGGAGGACACCGCGTCGGGTGGACAGCAATCACTTTAGGAATGCTAAAGTGATTGCATGATCCAGAACTCCATCACCCCGGAGCAGGCCCGTCGTCAGCTCGGCCAGGCGGAAGAGGTCGCCGCCCAGGCCCACCGCGCGACCCGCTGGTACCCCTGGCTCAGCGTCGGGCACGCCGTCGCCGCCCTCGCGTACACGATCGCGATCGACGTCCTCGACGCACCGTGGTGGCCCGCCACCACGGTGCTCGTGGTCGTCCTCGCCCTGCTGTGGTCCGCCGTCGCGCGGCACCACCGGACGGCGCCCCGGCACTGGGTGCGCGACATGGGCATCTCCCTGATCACCTGGGCAGTGCTGTACTTCGTCATGCTCGACCCGGCGCTCCAGCTCGTCGGCGCGGCGTCGCCGGTCTGGTGGGTCGTCGCCGGCGTCGTAGCCGCTTCCCCGTTCGCGGCGTGCGCGTTCGCGAGCGCACGCCGGTGAGCCACCCGCGCAAGGGCCTGGACGCGCTCATCCACTCGCCCGTGCGCTTCTCGATCCTCGCCGCCCTGGCGAACGTCGAGAGCGCGGACTTCCGCTTCCTGGCCGACCTGGTCGAGCTGAGCGACTCGTCCCTCTCCCAGGCCCTCACCGCCCTCTCCGACGCGGGCCTCGTGGAGATCCGCAAGGAGGCCGCCGGGCGCCGGACGCGCACGTGGGTCCGCATCAGCGACCGCGGGCTCGACGCGTTCCGGCAGCACGTGCGCACCCTCGAGCAGATCGCCCGCACCGGCGCGATCGAGCCGCAGCCCGACCCGACCTCGAGAGGCACCGCACCATGACGCCGACGTTCCGTCGAGCCACCGTCGCCGACGTCCCCGCCGCGACCCGCACCCTCGCCGCCGCGTTCGACGACTACCCCTGGACCCGCTGGGCCGTCCCGGAGGACGGCTACCCGGAGCGCCTCGCCGCGCTCCAGGAGATCTACCTCGAGCACGCCCTCGCACACGGGATCGTGGTCGTCCACGAGCCGGTGGACGCCGTCGTCGCGCTCATGCCGCCCGACGCCCCCGCTCCCCCTGAGGACGTCCAGGAACGGGTTGCCGCGCTGCACGGCCCGCGCCTGCAGGCCCTGTCCGCCGCGGAGCTCCCGCCGTCCCGCCCGGACGCCTGGGTGCTCGCGACGGTGGGGGTCCTGCCGTCGCTCCAGGGCACCGGGCTCGGCACCGCGGCGTGCCGGGCGGCGCTGCGCGACCCCGCTCTCGGGGACGCGCCCGTCGCGCTCGAGACCTCCGACGCGCGCAACGTCACCTTCTACGAGCGGCTGGGGTTCGCGCGCACCGCGACCACGCAGGTGCACGACGGCCTCGTCGTGCACGGCATGGTCCGCGCGCCGAGGCCCTGAGCGCCGCCGTCGAGCCGCCGCGCCGGGCGACCTGCCGTGCCGGGTCGCCCGGCGCGGCGGTCCCGCGTGGTCCGGCGGTCGCCGCGTCGGTCAGCGGTCGCCCGCGCGCACGCGGTCGACGGCGGAGCGCATCTTGCGCGCGTTCACGGCCAGGAGCACGTCGCGGTACTGCGCGGCGCGGTGGAGCTGGCCCTTGAGGTCGTTGGACGACGCGCGGTGGCGCAGGTCGCACGGCACCTCCACCGCAACGTAGCCCTTGCGGAGCAGGTCGATCGTCATGCCGGTCTCCACGCCCCAGCCGCGAGCGAGCGGGGTCGCGGCCTCGAACGCCTCGCGCGTGAGGCAGCGCATCCCGGAGAGCGGCTGGGTCGGGGTCCACCCCGTGAGGGACTGGATCGCGCGACGTGCGGCGCCCACCACGATCCCGCGGCCGCCCGCGCCCGGCTGCGGCGGGAGCAGCGCGATCGAGAGGTCGGCGTACCCGTCGAGCACCGGCGCGACGAGCGGCGCCGTGTTCACGGCGGTCTCGCCCAGGTCGCCGTCGATGAAGAGCAGGAGACGTGGCGGACGGTCGGCTGCGTCGCGCATGGCGACGACGGCTGCGCCGGTCTCCATGGCCGCGGCCTTGCCACGGTTGTGCGAGTGGCGCACGACGACGGCCCCCGCCTCGCGCGCGACGTGCTGGGTGTCGTCCTCGCTCCCGTCGTCCACGACGAGCACGAGGTCGACGTGCGGGATCGCCTTGGCGGCGCGGACCGTCGCGGCGATGCGCCGGGACTCGTCCTTCGCCGGGATGATCACGGCGACGCGCTGGCGCACCGCGCGACCGGTCCGACCGTCCCCGACCACCGGGCGCGGGGTGCGTGCTCGCGTGCCGGACGCCGAGAGGTACGTCGGCGGCGGCGTGCTCGCCGAGCCCGCAGCGGCAGGTGCACTGCCCGTGTTGTTCCCCGACTCAGTCGACCGATGGTCCGCGTTCACGCCGTCCAGCCTAGTAGTGCAAAGAGTTGGCCGCAGAAGTGTCGTCGTTCCGCCAGCGGATCCGCTCGGTATCTTCGCAGGACGACCGGGCTGCGTTCCCAGGTCCCCCGGATCCTACTCGACGCGGCTGCCCGCCGACAGGTGCGTCGGCGGGCTGCTCGTCGGCTTCGGCGCCGTCAGCGCAGGGTCACCTGGCGCGACACGATCCCCGCGCGCGCCCGGCGCTCGTTCGCGTCGAGCGGCTCCGTGACGGCGAGCGCCTCGGTGAGGAGCGCGTCGAGCTCCGCGGCCGGACCCTCGAGCTCGTCCGCCTCCGTCCCGCGCGGGAGCTCCCACACCGGGACGAGCAGACCGCTCGAGCGGAACGCCCCGACGAACTTGCCGCCCGCGAGCCCCGACTCGCGCCGTGCGTGCAGGCGTGAGATCGCGTCGATGAGCGCGTCCTCGGGCTCCGGCCGCGCCCAGCGCAGGAACTCCCGCGACATGCGGCACCAGTACGCCGAGGGGACGGCGTCGAGCTTCACCGTGGGCACCATCGACTCGGCCGCCTGGTCCAGCGACGCGCGCAGGTCCGGCGTGATCTCCTCGGCCGGGTCGAGCCAGAACGCGAAGTCCTCGTGGACCGTGACGTCGAACGGGACGGAGAGGTCGAGGACGTCCTGGAGGCGCGGGCCGGCGTCGGGCAGCGCGCTCGTCTCGATGGACGTGCCGGGCTCGGCGTCGATCGCCTCGAGCAGCGCGGCGGCGAGGTCGCGGCTCGTGTCTCCCGATCCGGCGAGCGTCTGGACCGCGAGGAGGATCGCGCCGTCCTGGCGGTGCAGCGCGGCCCAGCCCGCGGGCAGGACGGTCACGACGGTGACGTCGCGCGCGCCGTGCTCCGCGGTCGTTCGGGCGGTCGCGGTGGCCGAGGGCACGACCTCCCGCATCGCGACCCAGTCGGTCTCGCCGGGGAGCCCCTCGAACGGGCGCAGCACGAAGTCGGGCGTGGAGTTCTTGGCCATGCGCGGCAGTCTACTGGCGCCCCACCGGCCGGGTGCGGGGCCGCAGGCGGACGTCGGGCAGCGCGGGCGCGGGCAGCGGGCCGCCGTCGTACCCGACGACCTCGCCGTAGCGCCCGTAGCGCGCACCGTCGGCGTACCGGGTCCCGCCATGGTTCGGCCCCGCGCCGCCGGTGACCTCGAGCTGCGCCTGCCAGTCCGCGCGGGCGCGCGCGACGTCGTCGTGCGACCGGCCCACGAAGTTCCACCACATGACGATGTCCTCGCCGAACGGCTCGCCGCCCACGATCACGACCCGCGCCGGCGCGTCCGGTCCGGCCTCGACCGTGAGCGTCCCGCGCCCCGGCGCGACGTACCCGAGCGACGACGGCGGGACCTCCTCCCCCTCCAGGCGCACCGCCCCGTCGTCCACGAGCAGGCCGTGCTCGAACGCCGGGTCGACGTCGAGCGTCACGCGCGCCCCGGCCTCCAGGTCGATCTGTGCCCCGACGAGCGGCGAGTACGTCGTCGCGGGCGAGCGCAGCTCCGCGCCCGCGACGCCCAGGCTCCCGACGAAGACCTGGACCCGGGCGCCGGCGACCTCGACGACCGGCAGGTCGGCGTGGTGCTCGAACGCCGGCGGGTCCGCGAGCCGGTCGCCCGGGAGCGCGACCCAGAGCTGGACCCCGTGCAGGACCGGCGGACGGACGCCGCGCGGCGACTCCTCCGAGTGGGAGATGCCACGGCCCGCGGTCATGAGGTTGAGCTCCCCGGGGCGGACCGTCTGGAGCGACCCCACGGCGTCCCGGTGCAGGATCTCCCCGGCGAAGAGCCACGTGACGGTCTGGAGTCCGGTGTGCGGGTGCGGCGGGACCTGCATGCCGTCGGTGCCGTCGCCGATCGCCGGCAGCGGGTCCGGACCGTAGTGGTCGAGGAAGCACCACGCCCCCACGAGCGAGCGCGCGCGCTGCGGGATCGTGCGCCGCACGCGCATGGCGCGCGTGCCGCCGAGCGGGACGTCGCGGTGCTCGAGGATCTCCACCGTCGGCGCCGCGTCGGCGCCCTCGCCGTGCGGGGTCCCCGCGGAGCAGACGCGCTCCTCGGGCCGGGTCTCGAGGTTGCTCATGGCACGAGCGTAGGCGCGGCGGACGGACGCGGCCCACCGGCCCGTGGACGGGTCTTCGCGTCGCGGGACGCCCGCGGGAGAATGGCAGCGAGGCCCCTCGGAGCAGGATTCCGAGGGGCCTCGCCGTGTCCGCGCGACCCCGGGGCGGTCGGGCACGTGGCCCGTCGGGGCGCCGCTCGCGACGTGGCGGCCCGGCGTCCTCGCGTCCGGCCCGGATACCCCGGGCAGGCGTGCTGACGCCGATCGCGGTCGGCCTTCCGGGTCCGGTCGGAACCTGCGCCGTCGCGCGCAGCCCCGCAGCAGGGGGTCGCGGGTCGTCCACCGTTCTCCGGTCAGCCGTGCCCTGGCGTTCGCGCCGGGCCGTCGTGCGCTCCAGGCGGGGCCGGGAGACCCCTGCGTACTGCGTGCCGGAACACCGTCGTCCGTCTGCGCCCGTCCGGGCCGTTAGGCACGTTTGTAGTCCTCACCCGAGGGGCCTGCAAGGGTTCCTACCGATGTCATTTGGCCGGACGCGAAGGCCACAGGTTCGTCCACAGGCGGCCCCGCGCCATTCCCACGGAACCCACAGCCCTGTGGATGAAATCTGTGGACAGTTCGCCCGGCCGACACGCCCGGTACGGCCGGGGCGCGCGCCGGGCGCGCACGCCGTCGGTCAGACCCAGAACTGCGTCGTCGGAGTCGCCGCCGGCGTGAGCCGCTCGTCGAGGTCGAGATCCCGCACCACGAACCCGCCGTCGTCCACGAGCGTCCCCGCGAGGCGCCCCTGGAGCATCGCCGCGAGGCGTGCGACGAGCACCCGGGCCCGCGAGCGCGCGATGACGTGCAGCCCCGACGGGCGCTCGACCTCGAGCTCGTACGGGTCCTGCGGGACCCAGGTGACGCGGTAGGCGTGCGGGCCGTGCTCCCGCCAGTCGAGCGCGCCGAGGGCGAGCGGCACCTGCGGCACGCGCTGCGCCGCCAGCCGGACCGCGCCGTCGTACGGGGTCTCCCCCGACAGCACGTACTCCGCGAGCCCGTCCGGGCGGGGGCGGACCGCGACGACGCGCGCGCTCGGGACCGTCGTGCGCAGGACGCCGAGGGCGTCGTCGGGCCCGAGGACCTGGGCGCTGTAGAGCGTGAGGTCGACCCCCGAGGCGGGGTCGGGCGTGAGCACCGTCCGCCCGTCCGCGACGACGGCGCCCCCGACGCGCCGCGCCGCCGCGACCGCCCAGCCCAGCACCTGGAGCTCGAGCCCCTGGGGCAGCCCCGCGGCGAAGGCCCGCGCGAGACCGTCGCGGTCGTCGGCGAGGGGCACCGGCGCACCGCGCGGGGCCGGGTCGTCGACGTGCAGCGCGAACACCTCGGCGCTCCCGCCCGCGAGGTCGAGCGCCTGCGTCTGCGGCGGCGTGAGCGGGAACGGCCCGACGACGCGCGCGCCCTCGGCGAGCCGGAGCTCGCCCGGCGTCACCACGCCGTCGGGCACCACGCCCCGGAACCGCGCGCCGACCATGGGGCGGGTGGCTCCCCCGCCGCCGGGCGGCGTCGTCCACGCCGCGTCCGCGAACCAGGCGCGCGCGAGGGTGTCCACGGGCGTACGAGCCGCACCGCGGGAGCGAGGCACCGCGAGAAGGTGCGCTCCCGCGTGCGCGTCCGGCACGAGGCCGGCGACGGTGGCGTCCATGACCGGACCGTAGGGCGACCGGAATGCCGGGACGTTACGCCCGTGTCACGGCCGTGCGTCTCCTGCCGCGGCGCGTGCCGCGCGTCCGGTCAGGCGCCCACGTCGTGCAGGTGGTGGACGACGTCGTGCACGAAGTACTGGCCGAGCGTGCGCACCGTGAACACGGATCCGTTCGACCGCCGCCCGGGGCGCTCCCACTGGTCCGGGACGAGCGCGTCGAACCGGCCCGCGACCCGGTCGCCCGCGACCTCGAGCTCGCGCGCCACGACCGCCGGGTCCTGGTGCGCGTAGTCGTCCTCGACCGCCGTCGCGTCCTGGTCCCAGTTCGCGAACTGCGGGTCGTCGCCCTCGACCATCGACTGCACGCGCACGTCGAACACGGAGAAGACGTCGCGGACGTGCGCGGCGTACTCGAGCACGGACCACGTCGTGGCGTCGGGGCGGACGCGCACGTCCGCGCGGCCCAGCGCGGCGACGTAGCGCGGGACGGCGTCGCGCACCGCTGCGCCCACCCTGTCGGGCGTCACCTCGGCCGCCACGAACCCGCACTCCGGGCACGGGCGCTCCATGACCCACGTCCAGTCCTTGGTGTCCCCGGGGACGGGCGGGAAGTCCGGGTCCGGGGTCGTCGCGGGGACGCCGTCGGGCGACGCGGTGGTGTCCATGGCGGCAGTGTGCCAGACGGCGGAGCGCGGCCGGGAGCTTCGTCCGCGGCTGGTGAAGGCCCCGCGGCGGCCCGGTCGCCGTCCGCAGGAGCCGATTAGCGTTCTGACACGACCTCCCTATGATGTCAGCATGCCCAAGATCATCGGAGGGTCCCTCCACGAGCACCGCGCCCAGACCCGGCAGAAGCTCTTCGCGGCGCTCTCGACCCTCATGATGGACCGCGGCTTCGACGCCATCTCGCTCGCCGATATCGCCGCCGCCGCGGGCGTCGGCAGGACGGCGGTGTACAACCACTTCCCCGACAAGGAGGCGCTGCTCCTCGGGTTCATCACCCACGAGACGGAGCAGTACGTCGGGACGCTCGAGCGGGCGCTGGAGGACGTCGACGACCCGGTCGAACAGCTCCGCACCTACATCCGCCAGCAGGCCCAGCTCAAGCGCATCTTCCACCTGGCGCCGGGCCCGGACCTGCGCACCGTGCTCTCGCGCACGACGCGCCAGCGCCTGCGCGAGCACGCCGAGCTCGTCGAGACGATCCTGCGTCGCATCGTGGCGTCGGGCATCGAGGTCGGGGAGTTCCCCGAGCAGGACATCGACACCACCGTGCAGCTCGTCAACGCGTGCCTCTCCGGCAGGCTCGTGCCCGACGACCCGGCCGCGCGCGAGCAGGCGATCGAGGCGACCGAGGCATTCGTGCTGCGCGCCGTCGGTGCCGACGCGTCACCCGCGCTCACGCGCTGACCCGGCCCCGGACCAGCCGCCGTCGCTTCTCCCCCGAGCAGAAGCGACCGTGAGTGCGTGAAGCCTGCGGCAACCGTCGCCTAGCCTCGGGTCGTGCCGACCCTTCGCCGCCGCAGGCTCCCCGACGCCCCCGCCCGGGTGCGCGCCGGGCTCGGCGCGCCGTTCCGGAACGTCTTCACCGCAAACCTCAGCTCGAGCCTGGGTGACGGCATCGCGCGCGTCGCGTCGCCGCTGCTCGCCGCCCGGCTGACCGACGACCCGTTCCTCGCGTCCGGCATCGCCGCCGTCTCGCTCCTGCCCTGGCTGTTCTTCGCGATCCCCGCCGGCGTGCTGCTCGACCGCGTCGACCGCCGGCACGCGCTCGCGCTCGCGAACGGCGCGCGCACGCTCCTCGCCCTCGGGCTCGTCGCCCTGGCCGCGACGGGCACGCTGACGATCTGGTGGCTCTACGCCGTCGTCTTCCTCTACGGCGCGCTGGAGACCGTGTACGACGGCGCGATCCGCGCGGTGCTGCCCTCGATCGTGCGGCCCGCCGACCTCCCGCGCGCGAACTCGCGCATCGAGGCGGGCGAGATCACCGTCCAGAACTTCCTCTCCGCACCGCTCACGTCGGCGCTGTTCGCGGTCGCCGTCGTCGTGCCGCTCGGGACAGGCGCCGCCGCCTATGCCGTCGCGGGGGCGCTCGCGCTCTTCCTGCCCGCCGTCGCCGCGGGCGAGCACCGCGCCGCGGCCGTCGAGGGGGCCGAGCCCGCCCCGCCCTGGTTCCGTCAGCTCGGCGACGGGTTCCGCTACCTGTGGGCGCACCCGACCCTGCGCCCGCTGTGGCTGCTCTCGATCGTCGTCGGGCTCTGCTTCTCCGCCGCGACCGCGACGATCGTGCTCTACGTCCTCGACGTGCTGGGCGTCCCCGAGGCCTGGTACGGGACGTTCCTGCTGGTCGGGGCGGCCGGGTCGCTCGTCGCGGCTGCCGTGGCGAACCCCGCCAAGGAGCGCTTCGGGACCGGCCCGACGATGGCCGTCGCGAACCTCGTCTCGACGGTCGTGCTCGTGCTCCTCGGGCTCGCCCCGCTCCTGCCCGGCCCCGGCGTCGCGGTGGCCGCCGGCGCCGCCCTGTTCGCCGTGAGCTCCGGTGCCGTCACGGTCTGGAACGTGCTCGTCATGTCGCTGCGGCAGGCGATGATCCCCGGCCGCCTGCTCGGCCGCGTGCACGGCACGTGGCGGACGCTCCTGTGGGGGGTGATGCCGCTCGGCGCGTTCCTCGGCGGGCTCATGGCTCGCGCGGACCTGGCGACGCCGCTCGTCGTCGGCGGTGGCCTGGGCAGCCTGGTCGCGCTGCTCGGCTTCCGGTTCCTCGCCGGGCTCCCCGACCCGGAGGACGTGGACCAGAACCCGGACGGAGGATAGGCAAGCCTCACCTGGATGGGTTACAGTTCCTGACGCATCGTCATGACAGAACGTCACGATGAGCGACCTGACCCGACGCTACCCGCAGGAGCCACCGTGACTGCTCTCACCCACGACCTCGACCGCACCGACGAGACCGTGCCGCTGTCCCAGCGCCTGCGCGAGGGCACGCGCCCCGAGCACGAGCAGGCCGAGAGCTCTGGCTTCGTCGAGCGGCTCATGTCCGGGCAGCTCGACGTGGCGGCGTACGCGGACCTCGCGGCCCAGCAGTGGGCGATCTACGGCGCGCTCGAGGACGCGAGCGCGGCCATGCGCGCCGACGCCCAGGGCTCGACGCTCGTCTTCGACGAGCTCACGCGCACCCCCGAGATCGAGAAGGACCTCGCGTTCCTCGTCGGCGCCGACTGGGCCGAGCGCATCACCATCCACCCCGCGACCGAGCGGTACGTCGCACGCCTGCGCGCGGTCGGCGCGTCGCTGCCCGCGTACGCCGCGCACGCGTACACCCGCTACCTCGGCGACCTCTCGGGCGGGCAGATCATCAAGCGCATGCTCGAGCGCCACTACGGCCTCTCGGGCGACGGCCTCGCGTTCTACACGTTCGTCGAGATCCCCAAGTCCAAGCCGTTCAAGGACGTCTACCGCGAGCGCCTCGACGGCCTCGTCCTCACGCCCGCCCAGCTCGACGAGACCGTCGCCGAGGCCAAGCACGCCTTCCGCCTCAACAGCGACCTCTTCGCCGACCTCGGCGCCGCCCACTGCTGACGCCGAGGTAGAGCCCTGGTCGGCCGAGGTAGAGCCCTGGTCGGCCGAGGCAGAGCCCTGGTCGGCCGAGGTAGAGGCAGGGTTCTTGTGGTCGACGGCGCACGGTCGGCCTGGACGGTCGGGCTCAGCCGGCCAGCTGCTCGCGGTAGCGGCTCTGCTCGTCGCGAGGCATGAGGGGCGACCGGCGCGGTCGCGCGAGAGAGCGGTGACCACGGCTCTACCTCGGCGGACCAGGGCTCTACCTCGCGCGACCACGGCTCTACCTCGGCGGACCAGGGCTCTACCTCGCGCGACCACGGCTCTACCTCGGCGGACCAGGGCTCTACCTCGCGCGACCACGGCTCTACCTCGAGGGAGCCGGGTTCTTCCTCGGTCGAGTGGGTGGGGTTCGTGCCGTTCACGTGAGGCTCATTACTCGCGAGACGGTCGGAGATCGCTTCAAGTCAGGTTAGGCTCGTCTTACCTGGGGCGGGCGACGGCCTCGCCGGGTCGCGCCCTCCCGCGCACCGCTCCCTGGAGAACTCCCCATGCCTCACGCTGCCCGCTCCGCGCTGCACCACGGCTCGCCGACGAGCCGTTCGACGTCACCCTCGGGGCCGTCGGGCACCGCGCCCGGTCGAGCGCGGCGGACGGTGACGGCGCTGGTCGGGGCGGGTGCCGTCGTCGTGCTGGGGCTCGTCACCGCGTGCGCGCCGCTCCCCTACGAGCCGCCCGCGACGCCGTCGGCGGAGGCGAGCCAGGACGCCACGCCCGTCGAGGCGGCGCCCGCGGAGACTGCCGACGAGACGACGGACGCGCCGGCCTGCACGACGCTCGAGGAGTCGCGCGCGGCAGGCGGCGGGTCCGACGTCGACCCCGCGTCGTTCCCCACCGGGCCCACGAGCGCGACGTTCGCCGACGACGCGATCCACCCGGTCGCGGACGCTCCGGCCCCACAGCTTCCGGTCACGGTCGAGTCGGTCGACGGCCGCCAGGTCGAGATCACCGACGTGAGCCGCATCATCCCGGTCGACCTCTACGGGACGCTGGGCGAGATCGTCTACAGCCTCGGACTGGGTGACAACGTCGTCGGGCGGGACCTGCCGACGGGCTTCCCCGAGGCCGCGGACGTCCCCGTCGTCACGGGCGCGGGCCACGCGCTCGACGTCGAGGCGATCCTCGGGCTCGACCCGTCCGTGATCCTCACCGACGCGACGATCCTCACCGACGACGTGCGCAGCCAGCTCGAGAGCTCGGGCATCCCCGTCGTGTACTTCGACGAGGCGCGCACGCTCGACGGCGTGGACGACCGGATCCGCGCCGTCGCGACCGCGCTCGGCGTGCCCGCGCAGGGCGAGGCCCTGGTCGAGCGCACGGACCGGCAGATCTGCGCGGCCCTGGCCGCGGTGCCGCAGGACACCGGGACGCCGCGCGTCGCGTTCCTCTACCTGCGCGGGTCGAACATCAAGATGCTGTTCGGGCCCGGCTCGGGCGCCGACGACCTGATCCAGGAGATCGGCGGCGAGGACGCCGGGACGGCGATCGGCCTCACGCAGCAGTACGCGCCCGTCACGAGCGAGGCGATCATCAGCGCCACGCCCGACGCCTACCTCGTCATGACCGACGGGCTCGAGTCGATGGGCGGCCTCGACGCCATGCTGGCGATCCCCGGCCTCGCGCAGACGCCCGCGGGCGAGACGCGCCGCGTCGTCGACATGGACGGCTCGCGCCTCCTCACGTTCGGCCCTCGCACCGGCGCCACGATCGCATCGCTCGTCGAGGCCTTCTACGGCGTGCCCGCGCCGGAGCTCCCGGCGTCGTGAGCGCGCCCGTCACCCGCCCCCTCGGCACGCCCGAGGACGCGCCCGGTCCCGAGGGCGTCGCCGCGCCCGACGGCGCCCCAGACCCGGGCAGGCGGCCCGCCCGGGTGGGCCCCGCCGTCGGGCAGCAGCGGCGCCGGGCCGCGCAGTGGCTCATGGTCGGGCTGGGCGTCGCGCTCGCGGTGCTCACGGTCGTGTCGGGCATGACGGGTCAGGTGCCCGTGTCGCCCGCGGAGGTGCTGGGCTCGCTCGCGCACCACGTCGGGCTCGACTGGGGACCCATGCCGTCGCACCCGCAGGGCGAGAACGCGCTGTGGGTCGTGCGGTTCCCGCGCGTCGTGCTCGCGATCGTCGTGGGCGCCGCGCTCGCGTGCTCGGGCGCGCTCATGCAGGGCGTGTTCGGCAACCCGCTCGCGGAGCCGGGCGTCATCGGGGTGTCGTCGGGCGCGGCCGTGGGCGCGTGCGCGGTCATCGTCACCGCGGGCGCGCTCGTGCCGGGCACGTGGGTCGCTGCGGCGGCGTTCGCCGGCGGTCTCGTCACGACGTTCGTCGTCTACGCGCTCGCGCGCGCCGGGGGGCGGACCGAGGTCGTGACGCTCGTGCTCACGGGCATCGCGGTCAACGCGTTCGCGGGCGGGATGCTCGCGTTCTTCACGTTCGTCGCCGACCCGGCGGCGCGCGAGCAGATCGTCTTCTGGCAGCTCGGGTCGCTCGGCGGCGCGACGTGGCAGTCCGTCGCGGTCGTCCTGCCGATCGCGGTCGTCGGCGTCGCGGGCGCGATGCTCGTGCGCCGCAAGATGGACCTGCTCGCGCTCGGCGAGCGCGCGGCCCAGCACCTCGGGGTCGACGTCGAGCGGCTGCGCCAGCTCGTCATCGTCCTCGTGGCGCTGCTCGTCTCCGCCGGGGTCGCGTTCACGGGGATCATCGCGTTCGTCGGGCTCGTCGTGCCGCACCTCGTACGCATGGTGTGCGGGCCGAGCCACCGCACGCTCATCCCTGCGTCCGTGCTGGGCGGCGCCGTCGTGCTGCTCGCCGCCGACCTCCTCGCGCGCAGCGCCGTCGCGAACGTCGAGCTGCCGCTCGGCATGATCACGTCGCTCGTCGGCGGGCCGTTCTTCTTCTACCTGCTGCGCCGCACGCGCTCGCGCCAGGGAGGCTGGGCATGAGCGACCTGCGCCACGAGGGCTCCTCGTTCCTCGGTTCCCTGCGCACCGCCGTCACCGGTGCCCGACGGCGGTCCCGCCTCCCCGGGCCCGTCGCGCCCGGCGACGTGGTCACCGCCGCGCACGACGTGTCCCTCACGCTCGGCGAGGCACCGATCCTGCGCGACGTGTCGGTCGACGTCCGGGCGGGCGAGGTCCGCGCGCTGCTCGGGCCCAACGGGGCGGGCAAGTCGTCGCTGCTCGCCGTGCTCACCGGCGACCTGGTCCCCGAGGCAGGGGACGTCGTCGTCGACGGGCGGCCGCTGCGCGCCTGGACGCCGACCGAGCTCGCCCTTCGCCGGTCCGTGATGCTCCAGCAGGTCGCGCTGAGCTTCCCGTTCACCGCCGTGGACGTCGTGCGCATGGGCCGCTCGCCGTGGCGCGGCACGCCGTTCGAGGACGAGGACGACGCCGCGGTCGCCGAGGCCCTGGCCGCGACCGACGTCGAGCACCTGGCCGACCGGCACTTCACGTCGCTGTCCGGCGGGGAGAAGGCGCGCGTCGCGCTGTCCCGCGTGCTCGCGCAGCGCACGTCGCTCCTCATGCTCGACGAGCCGACCGCCGCGCTCGACCTCAAGCACCAGGAGCTCGTGCTCCAGCTCGCCCGGGCGCACGCCGCCGCCGGAGGCGCCGTGGTCGTCGTCGTGCACGACCTCTCGCTCGCGGCCGCGTACGCCGACCAGGTCACCGTCCTCGCGGGCGGACGCGTCGTCGCCGACGGCGGACCACGCGACGTCCTCACCGCGGAGCTGCTGAGCGGCGTCTACGACTACCCCGTCGAGGTCGTCGACCACCCCGGCGGCGGCGCACCGATCGTCCTACCACGCCGCTGAGCGCGGTCGGCGCTGGAGCGCCGCTCGGCCCCCCGGTGGTTCGTGGTGAAGAGCTTGGATCGCTCGCCCCCGGTCCGTGGCGCCCGCAGCCGGAGGGCGGTGTCCTGGACGAGCACGGCGAGGAGCGCGAGGAACGTCCCGAGGCAGATTCCTGCGAGGGTGTCGGTGAGCCAGTGCACGCCCAGGTAGGTGCGGCTCACCGCCATGACGACCGCCCAGGCCAGTGCGAGCGCGACGAGCCAGCGGCGACTCAGCAAGACCGCGAGCAGGACCGCGACGGTCGCCGCGTTGGTGACGTGACCCGAGGGAAACGCGAACGAGTCGAACGACGTGACGCCGGGCCGGGGGCGCGCGACCAGGTCCTTGACGACCCAGACGACCACGGCCGACGACCCCACGGTGACGGCGAACGTGAGGGCCTCGACGCGCTTGCGGTGGGTCAGGAGCCCCACGACGACGGCCACGGGCACGACGAGCTTCCCGATCAACCTGCTGCTCATGTCGGAGACGACGGTGAGGACCGCTGTCGCGGCGGGACTGTGGAGGTGGCCGACCGCCGCCTGCCACCAGAGGTCGACCGCCAGCGGTTCCCGCCCGTCCAGCAGGACCAGTGCGAGGAGCACGAGGAACAGGGCCGCGGCGGTCGCGGCCCCGATGAACAGAGGTCGTCGGTCTCGCACCCGGCGACGATAGGAGCGGACACCTGCCACCCACCTGACTGCACCGCGGTGCACGGGGTGAGGGGGTCAGCGAGGAGTCACCGTGCCGCGGGCAGCGTAAGCCGGAACCGCGCGGGGGTCGAGGAGACGAGTACGACCTCCCCGCCGCTCGCGCGGGCGACGCGTCGCGCGAGCGGCAGCCCCAAGCCTGCCCCGGGCGACTCCGGCGCGCGGTGCCCGGGATCGAACACCGCCTCGACCTGGTCGTCGGACACCCCAGGGCCGTCGTCCTCGACGTCGATCGCCACCCAGGTGCCCGCGAGGTGCGCGCTGACCGTCACCCGGGATCGCCCGTAGCGTGTCGCGTTGGCCACCAGGGGCGAGAGCGCCCTCGCGGCCACGTCCGGCGGGGTGGACGTGACGAGCTCGGGCGAGTGGTGCACGACCACCGAGGGGCCGCCCTCGGTCATCGCGGGTCCGCTCGTCGCGGCGTCGAGCACGTCGTCGACCGGTGTGCGCACGCGCGCGGCGACCGAGCCGCGCGCGGCAGACAACAAGGTGTCGATGACCGCGTTCATGTGCGCCGTCGCGGCCACGATCCGCTCGAGGCGTTCCCGGTCTGCGTCGTGGATCCCGACCTGATGCGCTGCCAGCTCGGCCTCGGCGCGGACCACGGTCAGCGGGGTGCGCAGCTCGTGCGCGAGCTCGGCGGTGAGGCGCTGCTCCGCACGCAGGACCTGGGCCACCCGCTCCAGGAGCTGGTCGAGCACGGCACCCAGCTCGGTGATCTCGTCGCGCGCCTGGCCCAGAGCGAACCTCCGGTCGAGGTCGTGCTCGCTCCAGCGTGACGCGTCCTGGGCCATGGACCGGACCGGCCGCAGCGCACGTCCGACGGTCATCGCCGTCAGGGCCGTGACCGCAGCGACCACGAGCGCCCCGAGGAGGAGCGACGTCAGCAGCGACAGACGACGGGTGGTCTCGTAGGGCTCCAACGACGTCGCGACGACGATCGAGCCACGGCCGCCGGGCAGGTCGTCGCTGAGCAGCAGCCACTCGTCGTGCTCGGTGACGGTGCCCGCAGGTGCCCGAGCAGCGTGCGACGCGGCGTCGTCGAGGGGCCTGCCGCTCGGGCCGGAGACCAGCGCGCCGCTCGGGTCGAACACCCAGACCGCGTCGCCGGACGCCTCGTCCGGGTTCGCCCCCTCCACCGCGCCGTCCACCGTGGCGTCGGCCCGGGCCTGCAACAGCTCGGCGACGCTGGCGTCGACGGCGCGGTCCAGGGCGAGGTCTATCAGCACGACCAGCACCGCCATGGCGGCCAGGCTGAGGACGGCCGTGGTGCTGACGATCCGGGTCCGGATGCTCCAGCTGCGCCACGACAGCAGGCGCGAGACCGCGCGTCTCACCGGAGCGCGTACCCCACGCCGCGCACCGTCTCGATCCGCACCGGGGAAGCGACCGAGTCGAGCTTCGCGCGCAGTCGGCGGACGAACGAGTCGATCGTGTTCTCCTGCACCATCGCACCCCACGGCCACCCCGCGGCGACGAGGTCACGGCGCCGGACGACGGTACCCGGGCGTGCGGCGAGCGCCGCGAGCAGGCGGAACTCCGTCGGGGTGAGCGTGCTGCGACGGCCGTCGTAGTGCACCGCGAAGGTCGCGGGGTCGAGGGCGAGGCCCGTGGTCGGCGCGGTCGCGGGCCGGCGCTGCGCGAGGGCCGCGACCCGGACCTGGAGCTCCACCACGGCGAACGGCTTGGTCACGTAGTCGTCACCGCCGGCGCTGAAGCCCGAGACCAGGTCGGTGAGCGTGTCCCGGGCCGTCAGGAACAGGACCGGGGCGTTCTGCCCCGCAGCCCGCAGCGCCTGGCAGACGTCGCGGCCGTCCGCGTCGGGGAGGCCGATGTCGATGATGAGGACGTCGAGCCCGGCGTCGGGCCCGAGGACGCGCAGGGCTTCTGCGCCGGTGTGTGCGAGCACCACGCGGTGGTCCGCGCGCTCGAGCGTCTCCGCGACGGCGCGCCGCACCGCGGGGTCGTCCTCGCACACGCCCACGGTGGCCATCGCTCTCTCCTCCCCGTGCGGACCCATCGTCGCACCCGGTCGACCAGCGAGCGCTGGGTCCAGCAGCTGTCGTCGCCCCGCCCCCGTAGCGGCTAGCGTCCCGCCCCGACCCCGCCCGGGAGCACCTCGTAGCGGTCGGGGGTGGCCGTGAACGACCCGCGCCCGCCGGTGACGGAGCGCAGGTCGAGGACGTAACGTGTGAGCTCGGCCTCGGGCACGAGCGCGTCGACGCGCACGCGGCCGTCGGGCAGGGACTCGGTCGCGGTGATGTGTCCGCGGCGTGCGGAGAGGTCGCCCATGACGTCGCCCTGGGTGTCGGACGGGACGGTCACGGACACGGCGGAGACGGGTTCGAGCACGACCGTGCCCGCCGCGGCGAGCGCCTCGCGCACCCCGACACCGCCCGCGGTGCGGAACGCCATGTCGGACGAGTCGACGGAGTGGGCCTTGCCGTCGAGGACCTCGACGCGCAGGTCGACGACCGGGTAGCCGTGCGGCCCGCCGCCCTCCATGGCCTCGCGCGCGCCGCGCTCCACGGCGGGGAGGTACTGGCGCGGCACCGACCCGCCGACGACGGAGCTGACGAACTCGAACCCTTCGCCGCGCGGGAGCGGGGACACGCGGAGCTGCACGACGGCGAACTGCCCGTGCCCGCCCGACTGCTTCTTCACCTTGCCCTCGACCTCGACGGCGCGCGTGATGGTCTCGCGGTACGCGACCTGCACGGGCTCGGTCGTGACGCGCACGCCGAACGAGCGTTCCAGCCGCTCGACCGCGACCGAGAGGTGCGTGTCGCCGAGGCCGCCGAGCACGGCCTGCGAGCCGGTGAGGTCGACGTGCAGCGTCGGGTCCTCGGCGCGCAGGCGGGTCAGCGCGGAGGAGAGCTTGTCGTCGTCGGACTGCGACACGGGCCGCAGCGCGACCGCGTACACCGGGGGCCGCTCAGGAAGGTCGCGCGCGGACACGGGCGTGCGCCGGGCCGCCAGCAGCGTCCCGGTCGAGGCGGCGGAGAGCTTCGCGACGGCGGCCACGTCGCCCGCGACCACGCGGTCGACCGCGACGTGCTCGCGACCGCGCAGGCGGAACAGACCGTGCACGCGGTCCTCCGCGCCGGTCGCGGTGCTCACGAGGCGGTCGCCCGTCGCGACCGCCCCTGAGAGCACCTTGAACACCGACACCTGGCCCACGAACGGGTCGACGACTGTCCGGAAGACGTGCACGAGCGTGTCCCCCGCGGGGTCCGCCGCGACCTCCGTCGTCGCGCCCGCGGACGGGGAGCCGTCGGCGCCGCCCGACCCCGCGCCGTCGGGCAGCGCGACGACCGCCGCCCGGTCAGCAGGCGAGGGGCCGAGCTCGCACAGGAGGTCGAGCACCCGGTCGACGCCGACGCCCGTGACCGCCGACGCGAGCAGCACGGGCACGGCCTCGCCCGTGAGCACCTCGTGCGCGAGCGTGCGCTCGAGGTCCACGGCCCCGGGCTCGTCACCTGCGAGGTACGCCTCGAGCTGGTCGTCGTTGTGCGTGACGATCTCCTCCACGACCTCGTCGTGCAGCGCGTGCTCCTCGTCCCGCACTTCCGCGGGCACGTCCTCCTCGTGGGTGCGCCCGTCGCCGTCGTACTCCCGCGCGCGCTCGGTGAGGACGTCGGCCACGCCGTGCAGCGACTGCTCCTCGCCGAGCGGGAGCTCGAGCGGCACGAACGGCGCGTCGAGCGTGCCGCGCAGCGCGGCGAGGACGGTGCGGAAGCTCGCCCGCGCGCGGTCCTCCTGGGAGACGACGACGAGGCGGGGGATCCCCGCCTCGTCGCAGCGTCGCCAGACCTCCTCCGTGCCCGACTGGACCCCGTCGACGGCGCTCACCACCACGACCGCGAGGTCGGCCACCGCGAGCGCCGCGTCCACGGAGCCCGCGAAGTCCGGGGACCCGGGGGTGTCGAGCAGGGTGACCTGGTACGTGCCGCCGTCGGGCGCGCGCCAGTCCAGGTGCGCGACGCCGAGGCTCACCGAGATGCCGCGCGCGACCTCCTCGGGCTCGTGGTCGCAGACGGTCGTGCCCTCGGCGACGGAGCCGGCCCGCGGGATCGCGCCCGCGCGATGGAGGAACGCCTCCGCGAGCGTGGTCTTGCCCGAGCCGCTGTGCCCCACGAGGGCGACGTTGCGGGTCGTGGCCGGGCCGGTGGACGTCGACGTCGTGGCCATGGGTGCCTCCTGGCGGGCGGCGGGGCGCCGTGTCCCGCCAGGCTTCCAGGCTAGTGACGTCGCGGTGATCCCGCCCGGGCCGATGGTCCCGGGTCGGGATCCCCGCGTCGGCGCTCCTCAGAGGTTGCGCTCGACGTAGACGCGCAGGGCGTCGCGGATGAAGGTCGCACCCTCGACGCCGCCGTAGTTGAGCGCGAACCGCGGGTCCCCGACGTACATCTCGCCGAGGCCGAGCAGGTAGCCCCGCAGCGGCCCGGGCTCGTGCGCCGGGTTCGCGGGCACGGTCTGGAGCCAGTCCACGTGGCGCCGCGCGAGCGCCTGCGCCTCGTCCGACGCCGGGTCGACGCCGGCCTCCGCCGCCGCCGTCCAGTCGCCGTTGAGCCGCTCGACGCGGTCCTTGAACGCCGTCTTCTCCGCGTCGCTCAGGCCGCTCCACCAGGAGTGCCCGCGCGCGTACGCGTCCTTGCCCCAGCGGTCCTCGACCTCGGCCTGGTACTGCGTGTGGTCGAACCCGTCGAACATGTCGTCCGCCATGAGCTCGCCACCTCCTTCCATCGTGGTGATCGTCCGTTCGACCGACGCGATCTGCCGCGCCAGCCGTTGCCGCTCCGCCCGCAGCCACTCGAGGTGGTCGCGCAGCGCCCGCACCTGGGTCTCACGCTCGGCGGTGCCGGACGGCGGTCCGTCGCCCCCGGCGTCCGACGCACCGTCGAGCGCCTCCTGGATCGCGGGGAGCCCGAGACCGAGGTCGCGCAGGAGCAGGATCCGCTGCAGACGCACGAGCGCGTCCGCGTCGTAGTGGCGGTAGCCGTTCGACGCGACTCGGCTCGGGCGCAGGAGCCCCACCGCGTCGTAGTGACGCAGGGTGCGGCTCGTCGTGCCGGCGAGGCGCGCGACCTCCTGGATGGACCAGTCGGCCGTGCGCTCGTTCGTCGTTCCTGCGGGGTGCACCTGCTCGCCTCCTCCCCCGGGCTCGGTGACTCGGCCGTCGTCTCGTGCGGCAACGAGAACCACGCTAGAAGTTGACGTTACGTCAAGGTCAACACCTGTGGCTCGACGCGGCGTCCGCCGCGGCGGGGCGGGGCCGACGGGCGTACCGTCGAGAGAGAGCGCCCGCGGGTGGACGCGCGACGAGCACGGAGGCCGCCATGGCCACGACGGAGCAGGTACGGCAGCACTATGCGGGGAAGGACCTCGCGGCCCGCCTCCTGGCCGCGGCGGGAGCCGGCGACGGACCGGTGACGGTCGAGGCGCTCGCCCCGTACGACGAGCTGCACGCCGGGGGCGCGACGTCGACCGCCGCCCTCCTCGACCTCCTCGGCCTCGCGCCGGGCACCACCCTGCTCGACGTCGGCAGCGGGCTCGGCGGACCGGCGCGCCTCGCCGCGCACCGGTACGGCTGCCGGGTCACCGGGGTGGACCTCAGCCCGGACTTCGTCGACGCCGCGCGCGAGCTCACCGCGCGGACGGGGCTCGCCGACCTGGTCACGTTCACGTTGGGCGACGGCGACCGGCTGCCCTGCGACGACGCGTCGCACGACCGCGCGATGCTCGTCCACGTCGGCATGAACGTGCCGGACAAGGCGGCGCTCTTCACCGAGGTCCACCGCGTGGTGCGCCCCGGGAGCCCGTTCGGGCTCTTCGAGCAGATGCGGGTCGGGGCCGGCGACCTGCACTTCCCGATGCCGTGGGCGGTCGACGCCGGGTCGTCGTTCGTCGAGACCCCGGACGACTACGGCCGCGCGCTCACTGCGGCCGGGTTCGACGTCCTGCGCGTCGAGGACCGGCGTGCGGCGCTCGCCGCCGGAGGCGGGCCCGGGCAGGACGGGCTCGTCGTCGTGTTCGGCCAGGAGTTCGTCACGCGGATCAGCAACAACGTCGCGGCGACGCGCGCCGGGCTCCTCGCGCCCGTGCTCGTCGTCGCCCGCGCCTGAGCACCGGCGCCGCCGGCCAGCGTCGCGCCGACGCGAGGATCCCGGAGGCCGAGTCGGTGAGCGTGCCGTCGAGGTCGAGCAGGACGAGGTCGTCGTGCATGCTCAACTCGCCGACGCCTCGTCACCGCGGGGGTTCGTCGTGCCGGGGTCCTCCGGACCGCGGCCCGGGGGCTCCGGAGCCGCCGGCCGCCGTCGGCGCGGTGCCACGCCCGACGAGGAACCCGACCGCGCCTCCGACGAACAGGGCGCCCGCGCCCGCGAGGAACGCCGCGCGCCCGGTCCCGAAGGCGCCGGGCGGGACGAACGCCGTGCCGGAGACGGGGGCGTACGCGAACCACCCGAACGACGCGGGGCGGCTCGCCACCCAGGACGCGGCGACCAGGAGCGCGACGCCGACCAGGAGGAGCACCGCGAGGACGACGGTCGCGACGCGCGGGCGGCGCGGAGGGGGGACGGACGAAGGCTGCTCGGGAGCGGTCACGCCGGCCATCGTCCCGGCCCGAGGTACCGAGAGCAACCACCGACCCGACGATCCGTCGAGGGCGTCGGCCGGGCCTTATTCGCCGACGGTCCCGTCGATCGCCTCGCGGAGCAGGTCGGCGTGCCCGTTGTGCCGCGCGTACTCCTCGATCATGTGGACGAGGATCCAGCGCAGGTTCCAGCGCTCGCCCGTGTGCCGGTCGGGCCGTGCACTCAGCCGGTCCAGGCCGCCGTCGGCGAGCGCGTCGTCCAGGATCGCGTCGGACGCCGCGACGGCACGGTCGAAGAGCATGCGCAGCTCCGCCGGGGAGTCGCCCGCCGCCGTCGTCCAGTCCCAGTCGCGGTCCTCGGCCCAGTCCGCGGTGTCGAACGGGGCCATGAGCGGCTCGTCGAGGAGCACCTGCGAGAACCACTGCGACTCGACGAAGGCGAGGTGCTTGAGCAGCCCGCCGAGCGTCATCGACGACGGCCGGAGCCGGTGCGCGAGCTCGGCCGCGTCGAGGCCCGACGTCTTCCAGCGCAGCGTGTCGCGGTGGAAGTCGAGGAAGCCGCGCAGCGTCTCGACCTCGTCGGCGTTGACGGGCGGGTCGGTGCGGTGGTCGGTCACGGCGTCACCCTAGCGGCGACAGCGCCGCGATCGGGATCATCGCCTCCGCGGTCGACCGCCGAGCTCCGTCTCCCAGACGAGCCACTTGCGCCGCACCGCGGCGTCGACGTCGACGCCCTGGGAACGCGCGAGCAGCAGCAGGTGCGCCAGGACGTCGGCGACCTCGTCCGCGAGGGGTGAGGCTCCGCCGTCGGCCAGCGACGTGCCGGGTACCACCGCCCCGGACGGCGACGCCTCGCCGCGCGGTCGGGTGCGTCCCGTCGCGACGAGGAACGCCTGGGTGAGCTCCCCGACCTCCTCGGCGAGCTTGAGCATGAACCAGTCCGGGTCGCGCTCGACGGCGAACTTGCGGGCGTAGAGCGCCGAGACCGCCTCGACGCGCTCGCCGAGGCCGGAGAGGGTCAGGGGCGCGTCGTCGTCCATCGGGCCAGTGAACCAGCGAACGCCCGGGGCTACCGCACGACGAGCGCGACGGCGAGCAGCAGCGCCGTCGCGACGATCTCCCCCACCCCGACCGCCTTGGGGCTCAGCGGCCGGCCCGGCAGCACGGCCGCGCGCACCGTCACGGCGGCGAGGAACGCCGTCGCCCACCACCACGAGGGGTCGTGCACGACGGCGAGCACCCCCGCCGCGACGGTGACCGCCGCGTGGTACGCGACCGAGGCGACGACGTACGACCGCACGCCGCGCTCGCGGATCATCGTCTTGACGTAGAGCACCGTCCCGAACAGGTAGGCGAGCAGCAGGGCGGCGACCAGCCAGACCACGGCCGGGACGGCCAGCACCGGAGCGCCCGTGGGCCGGCACGCGGCGTAGGCGACGACCGTCATGAGCGAGGCCGCGACGGTCATCGCGCCGCCCGCGGCGACGGACCGCTCGGTGCGGTGCGCCGACGCCCACAGGCCGAGCGCGAGGAACGGCACGAACGCGGGCGCCCAGGCCGCGAGCGCCGGGTCGAGCACGAGCACGAGCGCCCCGAGCACCGCCGCAGCCGCGCCGTACGTGAGCATCGGGCGCCGGTATCGCGGTCGGCGGTGGGACTTCAGCCAGAGCCCGGCAGCGGAGTAGGCGAGGTACCCGACGAGCCACAGCGCGCCGAGCGCGAGGGTCACCGGCCGGAAGCCGGCGTCCTGCATCCCCCGGACCGTCCCGACGACGAACGGCAGGAGCAGCATCGGCCACGCGCCGTGCTGGTTCGGCACCCAGCCGGGGGGACGTCGGGACACGCCCCGACGCTAGCGCCGTGACGCGCGGTCCCGACCGCGAGAAATCCCCGCCCCGCCGGGTCGCGCGACCCTGCCCGACGGGACCAACGTCCCGACCTGTCCCGCGGTCGCCGCCACGCCGGGGATCCGCGTCGCACAGGAGGGTCGGGCTAGATATGGTGGCGCAGCCGTGATCCAGACCCCACATGTTGGGGTGCGGTCCGTCTCGCAACCCCTGCGGGACGGAGACGAGAACTCGGTGGGCAGAGGGGACGAGCGATGACCACCATCGAGCTCGACCAGGCAGCACCGCGCAGCACGACCGCCACGCTGGAGGTCCTCAAGCGCGACGGCCGGCGGCGGCCGTTCGACGACGCCCGCATCCGCGCCGCCGTGACGAAGGCGTTCGCGGAGGTGCACGGCGACCTGAGCGCGGCGCACCGGCACCGCGTGGCGGAGGTCGTCGACCAGGTCGACGCGGAGATCGCCGCGCGGTTCGACGCGACCGTGAAGATCTACGAGATCCAGGGCGTCGTCGAGCACGTGCTCCTGGAGTCGCACGAGTACGACGTCGCGCGCGCCTACATCGACTACCGCGTGCAGCGCGACTTCGCGCGCAGCCGCGCGACGGACCTCAACCACTCGATCGTGCGGCTGCTCGACAAGGACTCCACGGTCGTCAACGAGAACGCGAACAAGGACAGCGAGGTCTTCAACACCCAGCGCGACCTCACGGCCGGGACCGTGGGCAAGGCGATCGGGCTGCGGATGCTGCCGCCGCACGTCGCGAACGCCCACCAGAAGGGCGACCTGCACTACCACGACCTCGACTACCACCCCTACGCACCCATGACGAACTGCTGCCTCATCGACTTCCGGTCGATGCTGTCGAGCGGCTTCCGGATCGGGAACGCTCAGGTGGAGCCGCCCCGCTCGATCCAGACCGCGACGGCGCAGATCAGCCAGATCATCGCGAACGTGTCCTCCAGCCAGTACGGCGGGTGCTCGGTCAACCGCATCGACGAGCTCCTCGCTCCCTACGCCGAGCGCAACCTCGAGAAGCACCTCGCGGACGCGCGCCGGTGGATCGCCGACGAGTCCACGCACGAGGAGTACGCGCGCGAGAAGACGCGCAAGGACATCTACGACGCGATGCAGTCGTTGGAGTACGAGATCAACACCCTGTTCACGTCGAACGGGCAGACGCCGTTCACGTCGGTCGGGTTCGGGCTCGGCACGGGGTGGCTGGAGCGCGAGATCCAGCGCGCGATCCTCCAGATCCGCCTCCGCGGGCTCGGCAGCGAGGGTCGCACCGCGATCTTCCCCAAGCTCATCTTCACGCTGCGCCGCGGGGTGAACCTCGACCCCGGCGACCCCAACCACGACCTCAAGCAGCTCGCGGTCGAGTGCGCGACGAAGCGCATGTACCCGGACGTGCTGTCGTACGACAAGATCGTCGAGCTCACCGGGTCGTTCAAGGTGCCCATGGGCTGCCGGTCGTTCCTCCAGGGCTGGCAGGACGAGCACGGCCGGGACGTCTCGGAGGGGCGCATGAACCTGGGCGTCGTGACGCTCAACCTCCCGCGCATCGCGCTCGAGGCGGACGGCGACCTCGACACGTTCTGGCGCCTGCTCGACGAGCGCCTGGAGACCGTGCACGACGCGCTCGCCTTCCGCATCGAGCGCTGCAAGGAGGCGACGCCGGGCAACGCGCCGATCCTCTACGTCCACGGGGCGTTCGGGGAGCGCCTCGCTCCCGGCGACGACGTCGACCGGCTCTTCCGCGACGGCCGCGCCACGGTGTCGCTCGGGTACATCGGGCTGTACGAGGTCGCCGCCGCGTTCTTCGGCGGCGCCTGGGAGCACGACCCGCGGGCCAAGGAGCTGACGCTCGACGTGCTGCGGTCCCTGCACGCGCACGCCGCCGGGTGGACGGCGCGGCTCGGCTACCGGATCAGCGTCTACGCGACGCCGAGCGAGAGCCTCACCGACCGGTTCTGCCGTCTCGACCGGGAGCGGTTCGGCGCGGTGCCCGACATCACCGACAAGGACTACTACACGAACAGCTTCCACTACGACGTGCGCAAGAACCCGACGCCGTTCGAGAAGCTCGACTTCGAGGCCGAGTACGCGCGCTACACCTCGGGCGGGTTCATCCACTACTGCGAGTACCCGGTGCTCCAGCAGAACCCGAGGGCGCTGGAGGCCGTCTGGGACTACGCGTACGACCGCGTGGGCTACCTCGGGACCAACACGCCCATCGACCGCTGCTACGCGTGCGGCTTCACGGGCGACTTCGACCCGACGGCGCGCGGGTTCGCGTGCCCGTCGTGCGGCAACGCCGACCCGCGCACGTGCGACGTCGTGAAGCGCACGTGCGGGTACCTCGGCAACCCGCAGCAGCGCCCCATGGTGCACGGCCGCCACGCGGAGATCTCCGCGCGGGTCAAGCACCTGGCAGGACCGGCGTCGTGCACCACGGACGACGGCGCGCCGACCGCCCCGGGCCTGGCTGCGCCGTCGGGCACCGCGTAGGAGGGGCGATGGCACGCACCCCCGACCCTGGCTGGCGCTCGGACCGCGTCAGCCAGGGGTACGTCGCGGACTACAAGCCGTTCGTCATGGTCGACGGCGAGGGCGTGCGCTGCTCCCTGTACGTGAGCGGGTGCCTCTTCGCGTGCGAGGGCTGCTTCAACGAGGCCGCGTGGAGCTTCCGCTACGGGCGCCCGTACGACGACGCCCTGGAGGACCGCGTCCTCGCCGACCTCGCGCACCCCGCCGTGCACGGCCTGTCCCTGCTCGGCGGGGAGCCGTTCCTCAACACGGGCGTGTGCCTGCGCCTCGTGCGCCGGCTGCGCGCCGAGCACGGCGACGGCAAGGACGTGTGGTGCTGGACGGGCTACACCCTGGAGGAGCTGCGCGCAGGGACCGCGGACCAGCGCGCGCTGCTCGCCGAGGTCGACGTGCTGGTCGACGGCCGGTTCGAGCTCGCGCGCCGCGACCTCACGCTCGCGTTCCGCGGCAGCACCAACCAGCGCGTCCTCGACGCGCGGGCGTCCCTCACGACCGGCCGCGCCGTCCCGTGGCAGCGACCCGGAGCGGCAGTCCTGGTCCCCAGCAGCCCCCGGCAAGCCGAGGTAGAGGCCTGGTAGCCCGAGGTAGAGGCCTGGTACGCCGAGGTAGAGGCGTGGTCATGGACCAGGCCTCTACCTCGGCGTACCAGAGCCCTACCTCGGCGGTGGGGTGTGTCAGACGGTCTTGCGGGTGCGGCGGATGCCGACCCAGAGGCCGACGACGCACGTGACGGCCGCGGCGACGAAGCCCCACAGCACGTCGGGGTCCGCGAACGTCCCGGCGAGCAGCGCGCGCTCCGCGTCCACGATGTAGGTCAACGGGTTGAACAGCGCCGCCGTGCGCATCCAGGCCGGGCCGGCCTCGAGCGGCAGCATCATCCCGGACAGGATGAGGAGCGGGAACAGCAGCGACTGCTGCACGCCCCAGAACAGCCACTCGCGGTTCTTCGCGGCGAGCGCCAGCGCGATGGACAGCGCGCCGACGCCGATGCCGAACAGCCCGAGCAGCAGCAGGCCCACGAGCAGGTGCAGCGGGTAGAGCGTGAACCCGAACGGGACGCAGACCAGCGCGATGAGCAGGCCCTGCACGACGAGCGGGGCGAACTCCTTGAGCGAGCGACCGACGAGGATCGCGGAACGGTCGAGCGGGGTCGCGAGGACGCGCTCGTAGGAGCCGGTCATCATCTCGTAGAGCAGGTTGGACCCGCTCATGGACGTGCCGAACAGCGAGATCATGACGATCACGCCGGGCACGAACCACTGGAGCGTCTCCGCCGTCGACCCGCCGCCGCCGGGCGCCCCACCCCCGAACCCGCCGACCGCGCCCGTGAGCAGCGGGCCGAACAGGCCGAGGAAGATCAGCGGCTGGAGCAGCGAGAAGATCAGCGTGAACGGATCGCGCAGCACGAGCAGGATCTCGCGCGTGAAGACGGCCCACGTGTCGGCGAGGAACTTCGCGACCCCGGTCCGCAGGAACGCGTCGGTGCCGGGCGTCGTCCGGCTCGCCGGGGACGAGAGGTCGGTGCGCGTGCTCATGCGGCCTCCTCTCGCAGGCTGCGCCCGGTGAGGTTGAGGAACACGTCGTCGAGGCTCGCCTGCTTGAGCTCGGCCGAGCGCACCGCCAGGCCGCCGACGCGCAGCGACTCGATGGCCTCGGGCAGCCGGTCGGCGCCGTGGGTCGTGGAGATGCGGACGGTCACGACGCCGTCGGCGCCGCTCGCGGTCTCGACCTGGCCCACGTCGTCGGCGAGCGACGCGCGGACGCGGCCGACGACGTCGGGCGCCGCGCCCGGCCCCTCGCCGGGGACGCCGCTCCCGCCCGACGTGGGGACCACCGCGAGCGTGATGACGTCGTCGGCGTGGCTGTGCTTGAGGGCGTCCGGCGTGGCGTCCGCGATGATCTCGCCGTGGTCGATGACGACGACGCGCTCGGCCATGCTGTCGGCCTCGTCGAGGTAGTGCGTGGTGAGCACGATCGTCATGCCGTACCGCTCGCGCATCGCGGCGATGTGCTCCCACAGGTTGGCGCGCGCGTGCGGGTCGAGTCCCGTCGTCGGCTCGTCGAGGAACAGCAGCGGCGGGTGGTTCATGAGCCCGAGCGCCACGTCGAGCCGCCGGCGCTGTCCACCCGAGAGCGACTGCACGGTGCGCTTCTCGAGCCCGCCGAGGTCGAGCGCGGCGAGCAGGTCGGCGGCCCGCTGCGTGTACTCGCCGGGCGGCAGGCCGTAGAACCGGCCCTGGTTGTGCAGCTCGTCGAGCACGCGGTAGGAGTACCCGCCGCCGTTGCCCTGCCCGATGAAGCCGATGCGGGAGCGGACCCGGGCCGGGTCGCGCGCGACGTCGTAGCCGGCGACCTCCGCGGTCCCGGCGGTCGGTTCGAGGAGGCTCGTCAGCATCCTCAGGGTCGTGGACTTGCCGGCCCCGTTGGGGCCGAGGAAGGCGACGAGCTCGCCCTCGCGGACGTCGACGTCGATGCCCTTGACGGCCTCGACGGTCTCTTTCTTGCGGTGGAAGGTCTTGGTCAGGCCACGGGCTCGGATCACCGGAGCCACCCTTTCGTACGCCGTACCGAAATTGACGATCCACGTTAGCATACGGTGTACGGGAACAGGCAAGCCTTGGCCCCGCCGGACTCCTCCGGGCGGGACGCGGCCGAAGTCGGGGAGGATACGCACGTGACGACCGACCGCACCGACGAGCGCGACGGCGACCTCGCGCCGTCGGGCACCCCGCAGACCCCGCCCGCGAGCCCGGAGCCGGAGGAGCCGGAGCGACCGCGCGGCGTCGTCGCGGCCGCGGACGCCGGTGTCGCCTCCGCCGTGCAGGCCGCGGAGCACGCACGGGCCCAGTTCACCGAGGTCGTCCGGACGCCCGAGATCACGCGCCGCCTCGCGCTCCTGTGGGACCCGCCGGCCCCCGCGACACGCGGTCGCAAGCCGCGGCTCACGCTCGACGACGTCGTGAAGGCCGGGATCGTCGTCGCGCAGGAGGGCGGCCTCGACGCGCTCTCGATGCGGCGCGTCGCGACCGAGCTCGGCGTCGGCGCGATGTCGCTGTACACCTACGTCCCGGGCCGCACGGAGCTCGTCGACCTCATGATCGACCGTGCCTACGCCGAGCTCGACCTGCCCGCTGCGGGGGCGCCGTGGCGGCCCGCGCTCGCGCAGTACGCGCACGAGCTGTGGAACCTCTACCTGCGTCACCCGTGGATCCTCCAGACCAACATGTGGCGCGCCCCGCTCGCGCCCCACGTGCTCGACGCCCAGGAGGCGGGCCTGCGCACGATCGTCGACACCGGGCTCTCCGAGCTCCAGGTCGTCGACACGCTCGGCCTCGTGGACAACTACGTCCAGGGCCTCGCGCGCGCCACGGTCGCCGAGCGGACCGAGCGCGACGCGACCGGTGTCGGCAACGACGAGTACTGGACGACGCTCGGCAGCTTCTGGGAGGACTGGTTCGACGTCGAGCGCTACCCCGTCATGACCCGCGTCTACGTCGCGGGCGGCTTCGACGCGCCGCAGGGCCCCTTCGACGCGAGCCTCGACCGCCTCCTCGACGCCGTCGAGATGGCGATCGACCGCGCGAGCGCCGGGCCTGCCGCGTAGAACCCGACCAGACGGCGGTCCCGGCTGACGCGCGGACGTCACCCCTGGCAGGATCGACCCATGGATCCCCGCGCCGGCACGCCCGCCCAGCCCAGCGACCTCATCGACGTCGACGCCGTGGTCGGCGCCTACTACGACCTCGCCCCCGACGTGGACGACCCGGCGCAGAAGGTCGTGTTCGGCACGTCGGGACACCGGGGGTCGAGCCTCGACCACGCGTTCAACGAGGCGCACATCGTCGCGATCACGGCCGCGATCGTCGAGTACCGGCGCTCGCAGGGCACCGACGGCCCCTTGTTCATCGGGCGCGACACCCACGCGCTGTCGCTCCCGGCGTGGCAGACCGCGCTCGAGGTCCTCGTCGCCGCGGGCGTGCAGACGTACGTCGACGCGCGCGACTCGTTCACCCCGACGCCCGCCGTCTCGCAGTCGATCCTCCTGCACAACGAGGCGACGACCGTCGACGGCGTCCGCACCACGGGCCCCGGCCTCGCGGACGGGATCGTCGTCACGCCGTCGCACAACCCTCCGCGCGACGGTGGCTTCAAGTACAACCCGCCGCACGGCGGCCCCGCCGGGTCCGAGGCGACCGGCTGGATCGCGGACCGCGCGAACGAGATCCTGCGCGACGGCGTCGCGAGCGTGCGCCGCGTGCCGCTCACCCAGGCACTCACGTCGGAGCACGTGCACAAGCACGACTTCCTCACCACGTACGTCGACGACCTCGCGAACGTCCTCGACCTCGACGCCATCCGCGACTCCGGCGTGCGCATCGGCGCCGACCCGCTGGGCGGCGCGTCGGTCGAGTACTGGGGCGAGATCGGCGAGCGGTACGGGCTCGACCTCACGGTCGTGAACCCGCAGGTCGACCCGCGCTGGGCCTTCATGACCCTCGACTGGGACGGCAAGATCCGCATGGACTGCTCGTCGCCGTACTCCATGGCGTCGCTCGTCGCGGGGATGACCGGCGACTCCGGCGACGCCGAGGGCGGCGCGCCGTTCGACATCGCGACCGGGAACGACGCCGACTCCGACCGCCACGGGATCGTCACGCCCGACGCCGGGCTCATGAACCCGAACCACTACCTCGCCGTCGCGATCCAGTACCTCTACGGCGGCGCGCGCGAGGGCTGGCGCGACGACGCCGCGATCGGCAAGACGCTCGTGTCGTCCGCGCTCGTCGACCGGGTCGCGGGCGGGCTCGGGCGGCGGCTCGTCGAGGTCCCCGTCGGGTTCAAGTGGTTCGTGCCCGGCCTGCTCGACGGCACCGTCGGGTTCGGCGGCGAGGAGTCCGCCGGGGCGTCGTTCCTGCGCAAGGACGGCCGCGTCTGGTCGACGGACAAGGACGGCCTGCTGCTCGCGCTCCTCGCGTCGGAGATCATCGCGACGACGGGCCGCACACCGTCCGAGCACCACCGCGACCTCGTCGAGCGCTACGGCGAGTCCTGGTACGCGCGCGTCGACGCGCCCGCGACGCTCGAGGAGAAGACGACGCTCGGCAAGCTCTCGCCCGAGCAGGTCACCGCGACCGAGCTGGCGGGCGAGCCGATCACCGCGAAGCTCACGAACGCGCCCGGCAACGACGCCCCGATCGGCGGGCTCAAGGTGACGACCGAGAACGCGTGGTTCGCGGCCCGGCCGTCGGGCACGGAGAACGTCTACAAGATCTACGCCGAGTCGTTCGTCTCCGCAGAGCACCTCACCCAGGTCCAGGCCGAGGCGAAGGACGTCGTCTCCGCCGCCCTCGGAGGCTGACCTCCCTGCCGAGGGAGAACCCTGGTTCTCCCTCGGCGAACCGCGGTTCTCTCTCGGCAGGACCAGGGTTCTCCCTCGGCGCGGTGGGCCGGCTGGCCCACCGCCTCACGCGACCGCCCTGACTCCCGCCGCGGCGCGGCGCGCGACGATCGTCCCGACGAGGGAGACACCGGCGAACGTGAGCATGAGCAGCTGGGCGGACCGGACGAGGTCGGGTGTCCCGAGGTTCACGAGGACGCCGGCGAGGGCGGCGCTCAGCGCCGTCGCGATGAGGAAGACGGTGTTGACCGCGGCCGCGGCCTTGGCACCCTCCTCCTCGCCGACCGTGCTCCCCAGCGCGGCGACCGTCAGGTGCGGGAACCCGAGCCCGATCCCGGCTCCCGCGAGGAAGAGCGTCACGAACCAGAGGGCGATCACCGTGCCCGACGGCCCGTCGTGATGGAGCAACCCGTACGCGGTGAGACCGAGCGCGACCACCAGCGGGCCCACCGTGATCAGGCCCCGCCGCGCCCGGACCGTCGTGGCGTTCGCGGTGACCATCTGGGTCACGGACCAGCCGAGCGAGAGGGCCGCCCCGAGCAGTCCCGCGACGAGCGGACCGAGTCCTCCGATCTCCTGCCCGAAGAGCGGGATGAACGCCTCGGTGCCGATGCCGAACGCGAGGACTGCGACGGTGAGGTAGACCCAGCGCAGCGAGGACCCGTGCGCGAACGTGACCTGGGGCAGGATCCCGCTGCGCCCGCTCCGCTCGTGACGGACGAACCACACGCCGAGCACGACCCCGACGACGAGCGCCGCCGCGGTCGCGACTCCGGAGGGCACGACGCTCGCGACGCCCACCGCTGCGACGGCGCTCGCGAGCAGCACGAGCGACGCCCACGGCACCGACTCGCTGGAGCGGCTCCGCGCCGTCCGCGGCATCGAGCGGACGACGAGCACGCACACGAGCGCCGCGACGACCGCGAGGCTGACGAACGCGGCGCGCCAGGCGCCGACCTGCCCGAACCCGCCTCCCACGACCGGCCCGACGATGTTCCCGACGCCCCACATGGCCGAGACGAGCGCCGCGGCGCGGGCCCAGAGCCGCGCGGGCAAGGCTCGTTGGATCAGGGCGTACCCCAGGCCGGCCAGCAGCCCTCCGCCGAGCCCTTGCACCGTGCGGCCGAGCAGCAGGACGAGCATCGACGGGCTGGCCGCGCACAGCAGCGACCCCAGCGCGAACAGCCCGAGCGCGAGCAGGTACGCCCGGACGGCGCCCTGCTGCGTGAGGACCCTGCTGACGAGCATGGAGGTGACGACGGAGGCCAGCAGGAAGGTCGTCATCGTCCAGGCGTAGAACTCGGCACCGCCGATCTCGGCGACGATCGTCGGGAGCAGGCTCGTCGTGAGGTAGACGTTGCTCGCCTCCAGCAGGACGCCGCCCGCGAGCACCGCCGCGACGGGGGCGTACCGCCCGCCCAGCAGCTCGCGCCACGTGCCTGCCGTCCCCGTGTCCTGCCGGTCCTGCTCGGTCTGGGTCATCTCGGGCCGTCCTCTCGCCACGTCCGGTCGGGGCGTACGCCCCCCTGCGGGCGCCCCGGTGGACGACCCGCCGCGACGCTAATACCTCGAGTAAACTTGAGGTCAAGGGAGGTATCCGTGTCGCTCGAACCCGACGATCTCCTCGCTGTCGGCGAGGTCGCGCGCCGCACGGGCGTCGCCGTGTCAGCGCTGCACTACTACGAGCAGCTCGGCCTCATCGCCTCGACCCGCACGGCCGGCAACCAGCGCCGCTACCCCCGGCACATGCTCCGGCGCATCTCGCTCGTCGTCGTCGCGAAACGGCTCGGCATACCCCTCGCCGACGTCCAGGAGGTCTTCACCAGCCTCCCGCTGGACCACCCGCCGTCGCAGCGCGACTGGCGGCGCGTGGCCAAGCTCTGGAACGACCAGCTCGAGCTGCGGCGCACCCAGATCGACCACCTGCAGCGCGAGCTGACCGGCTGCATCGGTTGCGGCTGCCTCTCGCTCAAGGCGTGCCGCCTGCTCAACCCCGAGGACGCACTCGGCTCGGACGGTCCGGGGCCCCGGCGCATCTGAGCGTCCGGGAGCACCGGGTCCACGGCCCTGAACCATGCGCCGCACCGGTCGAGCGGTGCGGCCGACGGTCGCGCCGGGCGACTCACCCGCGCCGACTGCGAGCGTCCCACGTCTCGGTCGCGACGCGCTGGGCGTCGCGGAGCGCGCGGGCCGGGTCGACGCCCTTGGGGCAGACCTGGGTGCACGCGCCGACCTGGATGCAGGGCCAGGCGCCGAACTCGGTGTCGAGGACGTCGGCGCGGTCGAGCTCGCCCGCGTCGCGCGAGTCCTCGTCCCAGCGGCGCGCCGTCGCGACGACGGCCGGGCCGAGGAAGTCCGGCGCCACGTCGAGCTGCGGGCACGCGGCGTAGCAGAGCATGCAGTCGATGCACTCGGCGAAGCCCTTGAACGCGGCGAGCTCGCCCGGCGTCTGCCGGTGGCCCGACGCCGGTCCGTGCGCCCGCAGCGCGTCGCTGTCGTCCGCCGTCGCTGGGTCCGCGGCGTCGTCGCCGGCGCCCGACCCGGCTACGGGCGCGGGCGCGTCGACGAGTGGGAGGCGCGTGGCGCCGTCGGGCACGAGCCAGGGCTGGACGGTGGCGAGCTTGCCGAGGAAGGCGTCGGTGTCGACGACGAGGTCGCGGAGCACCTCGGCGTGCGCGAGCGGCTCGACGACGAGGCCGGACGTGCGGTAGCCGCGCACGAACGTCTCGCACCCGAGCACCGGGCGGCCGTTCACCATGACGCCGCAGCTCCCGCAGACCGCCATCTTGCACGACCACCGGAACGTCAGCGTGGGGTCCGCGTGGTCCTTGACCCACTGCAGCGCGTCGAGCACGGACGTGCGGTCGTCGTAGGGCACGTCGAACACGTCGCGCCGCCCCGTGTCGGCGCCATCGACCGACGTCCGCGCGACCTCCAGCCGCACCGTCCGCGCCTCCACCGGCAGGTCTGCCTCGCTCACGAACCCGCTCCCCTCTCCGCCGAGAACGACATGGGGGTCGTTATCGGTCTCTTTCCGGCGCTCATGTCGTGCTCGGCGCCCACGGGGACGTGCGCCACCTCGATCGTTCCGCCCGCGTCCAGCCGGACCTCCGAGTGGCGCGGCACGTCGTCGACGTCCGGGAAGTCGAGGCGCTGGTGCGCGCCGCGGGACTCCTCGCGCGCGAGCGCGGCGGCGACGGTCGCGTGCGCGACGAGCAGGGTCGCGCCGAGCTCGACGGTCGTGGCCCAGTCGGTGTTGAGCACGGCGCTCGTGTCGGCGACGCGCACGGCGGCGTACCGCGCGCGCAGGTCCTCGACGGTCGCGAGCGCCCGCCGCAGCCCGTCGGCGTCGCGGTAGATCCCGGCGTCGGCGTCGAGCACGCGGCCGAGCTCGGCCCGGATCGCGGCCGGCGGCTCGGTGCCGCGCCCACGCATCGCGAGGTAGCCGTCGGCGATCTCGGCGGCGCGGTCGACGACCTGGCCGTCCGCGGACGCCGGGCCGACGCCGGCCCCCGCGCCGGCCGCGCCGCCGTCGGCCCCGAGGTGCCCGGCCGCGCGTGACCACGCGAGCGCGGCCTCCCCCGCCGCGCGCCCGACGACGAGCGTCTCGACGAGCGAGTTGGACCCGAGCCGGTTGGCGCCGTGCAGGCCCGTGGACGCGCACTCCCCCGCGGCGAACAACCCCGCGACGCCCGTCGCGCCGCGCGCGTCGGTGCGGATGCCGCCCATCGTGTAGTGCGCCGTCGGGCGGACGGGCACGGGCTCGGCCGCCGGGTCGACGCCCGCGAACTGCTTGGCGAGGCCGGTCACGAGCGGCAGCCGCTCGGCGAGACGGTCCTTGCCGAGGTGCCGCAGGTCGAGCAGGACGACGCCGCCGTCGGGCGTGGGGATCGTGCGACCGTCGCGGTCGGCCTGCCAGAACGCCTGCGACAGGCGGTCGCGCGGCCCGAGCTCCATGGTGCGCGGCACGGGCGCCCCGACGGGCGTCTCCGGGCCGAGGCCGTAGTCGGCGAGGTAGCGGCGCCCGTCGGCGTCGAGCAGCACCCCGCCCTCGCCGCGCGCCGCCTCGGTGAGCAGGATGCCGCTGCCCGGCAGGCCGGTCGGGTGGAACTGGAGGAACTCCAGGTCGCGCAGCGGCACGCCCGCGCGCAGCGCCATCGCGGTGCCGTCGCCCGTGCAGATGCCCGCGTTGGTGCTCGTCCCCCACGCGCGCGCCGAGCCGCCGGTCGCGAGGACCACCGCGGGCGCCTCGAGCAGCAGCGGCTCGCCGCGGTGCTGGTCGTGCACGACGACGCCGCGCACCCGCGCCTCCGGCCCGCCCGGGTCGTCGACCACGAGGTCGAGCACGTGGTGCTCGTCGTACCGGCGGACGGGTCCGTCGGCGCCCGAGTACCGCAGCGAGGTCTGGAACAGGGTGTGGAGCAGGTGGAAGCCGGTCTTGTCGGCGGCGAACCACGTGCGCGCCCGGCTCATGCCGCCGAACCGGCGCACGGCCACGGCACCGTCGTCCGTGCGCGACCACGGCAGGCCCCAGCGCTCCAGGCGGTAGAGCTCGCCCGCCGCACGCTCGACCACGAACCGGACGGCGTCCTCCTCGCAGAGCCCGGCACCCCCGGCGAGGGTGTCGGCGACGTGCTGCTCCAGCGAGTCGTCGTCGCCCACCACGCCCGCAGCCCCGCCCTCCGCGGCGACGGTGTGCGAGCGCATGGGGTAGACCTTCGAGACGAGCGCGACGACGGGCGCGCGGCGGTCGTCCCGCGTCGCGGCCTCCGCGACCGCGAGCGCCGCGCTGAGACCCGCGCCACCGCCGCCGACGACGACGACGTCGGCGCGCTCGACGCGCAGGGCGGTCACGCGCGCCCCCACGGTGCGGCCGCCGCGGGACGAACGCGCAGGTCCGCGGACACGGCAGGGATCGGGGAGAGGTGGTGCCGAGGCATAGGGGAAGGGTCCTCGCGCTCCGGCGGAGGCGCAACAGGCGAAGGTCCCGGACTCCCGCGCCGTCTCATGGGCACCGCTCCCCATCGAGGCGAGAGCTTGTCTGTGGGTAAGGTCCGTCCGGCACCACTCCCCGAAACACCGGAGCTCCTCATGCGTCCCGTCCGTTCCGCCGCCCGCCTGACCGTCGCCGCCGCGCTCGCGCTCGGCCTCACCGCGTGCACCATCAACGTCGGCGGTGACACGCCCGAGACGCCGACGCCGGAGGAGACCACCTCCGAGGAGACCGCGCCGGTCGAGGACGCCGAGGAGGTCGACGACGCTGCGGCCGAGGAGACCGGCTCGAGCGGCGAGCTGCCCGACTGGGCGAACCCCGTCACGAACCCGGGCGAGCAGATCTCGACCTTCACCATCGGCGACGTGCGCGTCGACGTCTACCAGGTGGGCGTCACGCAGGCGACGAAGGACGGCCTGTTCGTCGACCCGGAGAACAACCAGCCGATCATCGCCGAGGGCGACGACATCGTGTTCATCAACTACGTCATCACGAACGAGGGCGCCCCGATCGACCTCGGCTCGAGCCTCGTGAGCATCGACGAGCGCTACGACGACTGGCCCTACATGCAGGGCATGGACACGATCGTCGACGACGCGCTGTACGAGGCGCAGGGCGTGAACGACGACGGCATGGCGCCGGGCGCGTACCGCGAGCCGACGGTCTACACGTTCGGAACCGGCCAGTCGTACTCGTACGGCGTGAACTTCCGCTACCAGTCGGGCTCGCCCATCACGTTCGACGGCACGATCGTCCCGGTCGACGCCGAGGGCGAGCTGCTGCACGACGAGCGCATGGAGGGCGAGGGCACGGGCACCATCTCCTGACCCCTGGCGCACCCTCGCCGGTTCGCTGCCGCACGCGAGCGCCCTGGTCCCGTGGGACCGGGGCGCTCCGTCGTCTCACCGTCTCACCGACCTCGTGCGTCGCCGGGTGGCGGCTAGCTCACCGCCGCGTGAGGTCCTCGTAGTCCGGGTGGCGCTCGATGTAGGCGCGGATGAACGGGCACAGCGGCACCACGCGCTCCCCCGACGCGCGGACCTGGTCGAGCGCGCCCGCGGCGAGCGCGGAGCCGATGCCCTGGCCCTCGAACGCCGGGTCCACCTCGGTGTGCGTGAAGATCACCTTCCCGGGCTCGCGGACGTACGCGGCGAACCCGGCGACGAGGCCGTCGTCGGTGCGGGCCTCGAAGCGGTCGCCCTCATCCGTGACGGTGACGGTCGTGGTGCGGGGTGCGGGGCTGTCGGTCATGGCGCCCATCGTCGCCGCCGCACGGCCGTCGGACAACCGGCGCGCACGGGCCGGTCGCCGTGGCGAGACGGTCGTCACGTCCCGCCCGGAGCCGCGAACTCGCTACCGGGCGGACGGCATCCGGGTGCGACACTGGGACGGTGGTCCAGGATTCCCCGTCGCGCGCTGACGACCCCGAGCACCCCGAGCACCGGCGGGACGACCTGACGACCGACGAGACGACGTCGGGCACCCCCGCCGAGGCGGGGACGACCTCCCGGAACCCCTACCGCGCCGTGCTCACGCTGCCGGGCGCGTGGCGGTTCTCCGCCGCGGCGCTCGTGGCGCGCCTGCCGATGTCGATGGTCGGCATCGGCACGATCCTCATGATCCAGGGCATCTACGGCGAGTACGCGCTCGCCGGGCGCGTCGCGGCGGCGCTGGTCGTGGCGCAGGCGATCGTGTCTCCGCAGATCGCGCGGCTCGTCGACCGCACCGGGCAGCGCGTCGTCATGCTGCCGATGCTCGCCGCGACGACGTTCGGGCTCGGCGGCCTCATCCTCTGCGCCGTGCTGCGCGCCCCCGAGTGGACGCTCTACGTGTTCGCCGCGATCTCCGGCGCGACGCAGGGGTCGTACGGGTCGATGGTCCGCGCGCGCTGGACGCACACCGTGCCCGACGCGCGGCGCCTGCACACCGCCTACTCGCTCGAGTCCGCGCTCGACGAGCTCGTGTTCGTCGTCGGGCCGGTGCTCGCGACGGTGCTCGCCACGAGCGTCTCCCCCTCGGCCGGGCTGGTCGTGCCGCTCGTCGCGGCGGTCGTCGGCGGGCTGTGGTTCCTGTCGCAGCGCGCGACCGAGCCGCCCGTCGTCGTGCCCGAGGCCGGCGTGAAGCAGCGCTCGGCCATGCGGTCGACCGGCATGATCGTGCTCGCCGTGATCTTCGTGGCGATGGGCATCGTGTTCGGCGCGACCGACGTCTCGACCATCGCGTTCGCCGAGGAGCAGGGGCAGAAGGGTGCGGCCGGGCTGATCCTCGCCGTCTTCGCGATGGGCTCGCTCATCTCCGGCCTCGTCTACGGCGCGCGGCACTGGGTGTCGCCGCTGTGGCGCCGGTTCGTCATCGGGATCGTCGCGCTCGCCGCCGGGGTCTCGCTGTTCTTCTTCGTCACGTCGATCCCCGTCCTCGCCGCGGTGATGTTCGTGACCGGGTTCGCCATCGCGCCCACGCTCATCAACGGCAACAACCTCGTGCAGAACCTCGTCGCGCCGAACCAGCTCACCGAGGGGCTCGCGTGGGTCGGCACGTCGCTCGGCGTCGGGGTGTCGATCGGGTCGTCCGTCGCGGGGTCGCGCATCGACGCGGGCGGCGCGCACGCCGGGTTCGAGGTCGTCGTCGCGGCGGCGGCGCTCGCCGTCGTGCTCGTGCTCGTCGCCCTCCGGTCGCTGCGCCGCAGCGCGGACCGCGAGGACGTCACGGACGGCACGCCCGCCCACTGACGCGGGTTACCGCGGGACGGTCGACGTCGAGGCCCCCGAGGACGACGGACGGGACGGCTCGGCCTCAGATGATGCCGAGGTAGCTCTGCACGGCCCGCTCGAGCGCGTCCAGGTCGTCGCGAAGAAGGAAGTCGACCGGCTCCCCGACGACGTAGTCGCTGTCGATCGCACGGAGCTGGTCGACGAGGAGCACGGTCTCCTGGCCGGCGATCTCGAGGACAGGCCGGAAGATCGCACGCTGCGCGCTCGTCGAGGTCGGCACGATCGTCGCGACGGACCACGGCATGTTCGTCGGGGACAGGACTACCCCGTACCGCCGACCGCCCTGCTCGTGGCCCCGGGGGTCACCGAGGTCGACGCGGTAGACGGCGCCGCGGATCACCAGGCGTCCGGCTCGTCGTCGAGGTTCTCGTGGGCGAGACTCTCCGCATCGACGCGGGCCTGGTCGACCCACTTCTCGTGCGCGACCAGGTGCAGGCCACGGCGGACGGCATCGCTGGCGGTGACGCCTTCGTCGCGGAGGCGGTCGAGGATCCGGCGCTCCTCGGGGGTGGGTCGGAACGTGACGGAGTCGCGCTTCGCCGAGGCGCCCTCGCCCTTCCCGGCCCGCGGGGTCCCCCCGGCAGACACGCTCTTCCCGCCCCGCGGGGTCGAGCCTCGGGGGGTCGTTCTCTCGTGCGCAGTGCTGCGGGTTCCTATCGCCATGGTCACGACACTACGCCTTCGGTCCCACATTTGTCAGACACGGGCCGGCTCGACTGACGCCCGCACGTCCTCTCAGCGTCGCCCTCTCGGGTCGACGAGCACTCCGCGGATCGGCGGGGTCCACGACGCCGCTGGTCGCGCCATCCGTCAGGCCGGGTCGGTGCCCGAGAGGTGGGCGCGCTCACCCTCCTGGTCGAAGATCGTGAGGATCTCGACCGGGCCGTCGTGCGCGCCGAACGAGTGCGGCACCATCGTCGAGAACTCGGCCGCCTGCCCCTCGTGCACGAGGATCCGGCGGTCCGCGAGGTAGACGACGGCCGTCCCGGACAGGACCGTGAACCACTCGTGCCCCGGGTGGACGCGCTGGTGCTCGAGGCCCACGGCGCGCTCGGGCGTGAGGCGCATCTTCGCGACCATCGTCCCCGGGCGGTCGCGCGAGAGCAGCCACGTGGTCTCCCCCGGACGGCGCTGCGGCTCGGGCCGGATGACGACGTCCTCGTCGTCGACCGGCTCGACGAGCTGGTCGAGCGTCGTGCCCAGCGCGCGGGCGATGGGCACGAGCTGGTCGAGCGCGATGCGGCGGTGCCCGGTCTCGAGGCGGCTGAGCGTCGACGGGCTGAGGAAGCACCGCGCCGCGAGCGCGTCCAGGGTCCAGCCGCGCGCGAGGCGCAGGCCGCGGATGCGCTGCCGGACGACGGCGTCGAGGTCGAATTCTTGCGTCATGAGCAAGACCTTATGTCGCAGGCGCAGAACCGTCCTACGGTGGACACATGAACTCCGCCGAGCACGATCACCCGCACGGCCACAGTCATGGCCCTCGCCATGGCCACGCCCCCGATCAGGGGCACGGCCACGCGCACGGCCACGACGCGGACGGGCTGGCCGAGCTGCTCGAGCTCGACGCGTCGGTGTTCGGGACGCTGCTCGACGAAGCCGTCGGGGTCGCCGTCGCGCACGCGCCACGCCCGACGCGCACCGTCGTCGACCTCGGCGCGGGCACCGGCACGGGGACCCGGGCGCTCGCGCCCGCGTTCCCCGACGCCGAGGTCGTCGCGGTGGACGCGGACGCGGGGATGCTGGAGCGGCTGCGCGCCGGGATCGCCGGGACCGGCCTCGAGAGCCGGGTGCGGACGGTCGAGGCCGACCTCGACGCCGGCTGGCCGGACGTCGGCGCGGCGGACGTCGTGTGGGCATCGGCATCCCTGCACCACGTCGCCGACCCCGCGCGAGTCCTGCGCGACGCCCACGACGCGCTCGTACCCGGCGGACTGCTCGTCGTCGTCGAGATGACCGCCACCACGCCCGTCCTGCCCGACGACGTCGCGCACCCCGACCTCGCCGCCCACCTCGAGCGTGCGCTGAGCCAGGCGGGCTGGAACCGCTACCCGGACTGGTCGCCGTACGTGACCGACGCGGGGCTGGACCTCGTCGAGCGGCGCGAGCCGAGCGCCGTCGTGCCGCCGGGACCGGACGCGTCCCGCTGGGCGCACGCCACCGCCGCGCGCCAGCGCGAGCACCTCGCCGAGCACCTCGACGCCGACGACCTCGCCGCGCTCGACGCGGTGCTCACGGCGACCGACGACCCACCCGCGCACACCGTAGGAGCCCGCGGCGGCCGCATCGTCTGGGCCGCCCGCCGCCCCCGCTGAGCACCGAACCGCCCCTGCTGAGGAGAGACATGGACACCACCACCCAGAGCACCGTCCACGACGTCGCGATCGTCGGCGGCGGGCCCGCCGGGCTGAGCGCCGCGGTGACGCTCGCGCGGTCGCTGCGCTCCGTCGTCGTGCTCGACGCCGGCGAGCCGCGCAACGCGCCCGCGGAGGGCGCGCACAACCTGCTCGGGCGCGAGGGCGTCCCGCCGCGCGAGCTGCTGGCCGCAGGCCGTGCCGAGGCCGAGGGCTACGGCGCTGAGGTCCGCGACGCACGCGTTGCCCGTGCGGCGGGCGACGCCGAGTCGGGCTTCACGCTCACGCTCGACGACGGCGCAACCGTCCGCGCGCGCCGCGTGCTGCTCGCGACGGGGCTCGTGGACGAGCTCCCCGACGTCCCCGGGGTCCGCGAGGGCTGGGGGTCGAGCGTGCTGCACTGCCCGTTCTGCCACGGCTGGGAGGTGCGGGGGCGGCGGATCGCGGTGCTCGCGACGGGGCCGGCCGCGGCGCACCAGGTGCTGCTGTTCCGCCAGCTCACGCCGCACGTCACGCTCTTCCAGCACACCGCCCCCGAGCTCGACGACGCCACGTGGGAGCAGCTCTCGGCGCTCGGCGTGCGCGTGGTCGAGGGCGAGGTCGAGCGCCTCGACGTCGACGGCCGTTCGGTGCGGTCGGTCGTCCTCGCGGACGGGACGTCGTTCGCGGTGGACGCGGTCGTCGTCGGGCCGCGGTTCGTCGCGCGCGGGGAGCTGTTCGAGCAGCTCGGCGGGACGCTCGAGGACCACCCCGCCGGCCGGTTCGTGCCCGCGGACCCGCGCGGCGCGACGGCCGTCCCCGGCGTGTGGGCGGCCGGGAACTCGAGCGACCTCATGGCCCAGGTCGGCGCGTCCGCCGCGGCGGGGGTGATGGCCGGCGCGGGGATCCACGGCGAGCTCGCCCAGGCCGACGCGGCGCTGGCCGTCGCGCGCCGCCGCACCCCGTCGGCGGCAGCCCGAGCCTGACGCCGAGCCGCCGCCGTCCGCGCCCCCCGGCGCCGTCGTCGAACCCGGGGTCGTTACCCAGGATCGTGCCGAACCGAGGGACAACCCCGGGTTCGGCACCGCAGGGTGCGACAGCCCCAGGTTCGGCGCCGGGCGGGGCGGGCCGGGGGCGCGGCGACCGTGACGCACGAGACGTCGGCTCGCGCTGCGGCGCGTGCGAGCCCGGCGCACGATGGAGGCGAACCCGAGCCCACCCGCTGGAGGTACGTCATGCCGTTCGGAATCGGTCGCTCCCCGCAGGACAAGCGCAACCGCACGGTCGCGGACCTGCTCGTCGCGCAGCTCATCGAGGCGGGGGTGCGCCGGATCTACGGCATCGTCGGCGACAGTCTCAACCCCGTGGTCGACGCGGTGCACCGGTCCAACACGGGCGAGAACGCGGGCAAGGGCATCGAGTGGATCCACGTGCGCCACGAGGAGGCGGCGGCGTTCGCGGCGGCCGCCGAGGCCGAGGTCACGGGCAGCCTCGCGGTGTGCGCGGGGTCGTGCGGGCCGGGCAACCTGCACCTCATCAACGGTCTCTACGACGCCAACCGGTCGCGCGTGCCCGTGCTCGCCATCGCGAGCCACATCCCGAGCAAGCAGATCGGCACCGGGTTCTTCCAGGAGACGCACCCCGACCGCCTCTTCACGGAGTGCTCCGTCTACTCCGAGATGATCTCCAGCGCCGACCAGGCGCCGCGCGTCATCAACTCCGCGATCCACCACGCGTACGGCGCCCGCGGCGTCTCCGTCCTCACGCTCCCGGGCGACGTCGCCGACCTCGACGCCCCGGCCGCCGTGCCCGACGTCGCGTGCCGCCCCGCTCCCCCGCGCGTCGTCCCCGACGCGGCCGCCGTCCAGCAGCTCGCGGACGCGATCGACGCCGCGAAGAAGGTCACGATCTTCGCCGGCGCGGGCGTGCGCGGCGCGCACGACGACGTGATCGCGCTCGCCGACAAGATCGCCGCGCCCGTGGGCCACTCGCTGCGCGGCAAGGAGTTCATCCAGTACGACAACCCGTTCGACGTCGGCATGTCCGGCCTCCTCGGCTACGGCGCCGCGTTCGACGCCATGCACGACTGCGACCTCCTCGTGCTGCTCGGCACCGACTTCCCGTACGACCAGTTCCTCCCGGAGTCGGTCCGCACGGCGCAGGTCGACGTCGACCCGACCCACCTCGGGCGGCGCACGCGCCTCGACCTCGCCGTCGTGGGCGACGTCGGCGAGACGGTGCGCGCGCTCCTGCCGCTCGTGAAGAAGGCGCGGTCGCGCAAGTTCCTCGACTCCATGGTCGCCAAGCACGAGAAGGCGATGACCGGCGTCGTCGGGGCGTACACCAAGAAGGTGGAGCGCACGACGCCGATCCACCCCGAGTTCGTGGCCGACACGCTCGACCAGGTCGCCTCCGACGACGCGGTGTTCACCGTCGACACCGGCATGTGCAACGTGTGGGCCGCGCGGTACATCACGCCCAACGGGAAGCGCCGCGTCATCGGGTCGTTCATCCACGGCTCGATGGCCAACGCGCTCCCCCACGCGATCGGCGTCGCGGCCGCGCAGCCCGGCCGCCAGGTCGTCGCGATGTCCGGCGACGGCGGGCTCTCGATGCTGCTCGGCGAGCTGGTCACGCTCAAGCACTACGACCTGCCGGTCAAGGTGGTCCTCTTCGACAACGCGAGCCTCGGCATGGTGCGCCTCGAGATGCTCGTCGACGGGCTGCCGATGTTCGGCACCGAGTCGCCGCAGGTCGACTACGCCGCCGTCGCGAACGCGATCGGCATCCCGGCGGTGCGGGTGGAGAAGCCGAAGGACCTGCGCCGCGCGCTCCAGGAGGCCCTGAACCGACCCGGGCCGGCGCTCGTCGACGTCGTGACCGACCCCCGCGCGCTCTCGATCCCGCCGAACATCACCGCGGGCCAGGTCCGCGGGTTCGCGGTCGCGATGAGCAAGGAGGTCCTCGGCGGCGGCATGGGCGAGGTCGTCTCGATGGCGCGCGCCAACCTGCGCAACGTGCCTCGCCCGTGACGGACGAGCCCACCCTCGCCGACGTCCGCGTCACCGCCCGGGAGGTCTTCGGCTACCGCGACCTGCGCCCCGGGCAGCGCGAGGCGATCTCCGCGCTCCTCGACGGGCGCGACGTCCTGCTCGTGCTGCCCACCGGGGCCGGCAAGTCGGCGGTCTACCAGGTCCCGGGCCTCGAGCTGCCCGGGCCGACGCTCGTCGTCTCGCCGCTCATCGCGCTCCAGCAGGACCAGGTGCGGTCGCTGCTCGAGCTCGGCGACGACGACGCGCGGGCCGCCGCGGTGAGCTCGGCCGTGCCCGCGGCCGAGCGCCGCGCCGCGCTCGAGGCCGCCGCGGCGGGCGAGCTCGAGTTCCTCTTCCTCTCGCCCGAGCAGCTCGCCAACGACGAGGTCCTCGACGCCGTCCGTGCGGCCCGGCCCAGCCTCGTCGCCGTCGACGAGGCGCACTGCGTCTCCACCTGGGGGCACGACTTCCGGCCCGAGTACCTGCGCCTCGGCGAGCGCCTCGACACGCTCGACCCGCGACCGCCCGTGCTCGCGCTCACCGCGACGGCGTCCCCGCCCGTGCGCGAGGACGTCGCGGAGCGCCTGCGCCTGCGCGACGCCGCGGTGATCGTCCGCGGGTTCGCCCGCCCGGGGATCGCGCTGGAGGTCGTGCGCGCCGTGGAGGCGGCGGACAAGGACCGCGCGGTCGTCGAGCGCGTGCGCGCCGAGGCGGAGCACGGCGTCGGGATCGTGTACGTCGCCACGCGGCGGCGTACGACCGAGGTCGCGGACGCGCTCGCGCAGGCGGGCCTGCGCACCGCCGCCTACCACGGCGGGCTGCGGCGGGCCGAGCGCGACGAGGCCCAGCGGCGCTTCACCGAGGACGAGCTCGACGTCGTCGTCGCGACGTCCGCCTTCGGCATGGGCATCGACAAGCCGGACGTGCGGTTCGTCGTGCACGCGGACGTCCCCGGCTCCCCGGACTCCTACTACCAAGAGGTCGGCCGGGCCGGACGCGACGGCGAGCCCGCCGTCGCGGTGCTGTTCCACCGGCCCGAGGACCTGGGCCTCCAGCGCTACTTCGCGGTCGGCGTGCCCGACCGCGACGATCTCCGCGAGGTCGCGCGCGCCCTGGGCCGGGGCGCCCCGGCGTCGGGCTCGTCGTCGTCAGGAGGGCGGGCGCGGCTGCCCCGGCGTCTCGCACGCCTGCGCGCGCTCGTGGAGGACGCGCGGGCTCTCGCCGGCGAGGACGCGCACCCGGCCGCGGTGGCCGACGTCGCGCACGAGCTCGCCGAGGCCCGACGCCGGGTCGACGACTCGCGTCTGCAGATGATGCGCGCGTACGCCGAGACGACGCAGTGCCGCCGCCAGTTCCTGCTCGCCTACCTCGGGGAGGACCTGCCCGAGCCGTGCGGCCGCTGCGACACGTGCTGGGCCGGCACGGCCGCCGAGCGGTCGGCCGACGACCGCTCCGCACCCTGGTCGACCGGTTCCACGGTGCAGCACCCGGAGTTCGGCGCGGGGACGGTCATGGGGTACGAGGGCGACGACCGGGTGACCGTCCTCTTCGAGACCCACGGGTACCGGACGCTGAGCCTCGACGCCGTGGCCGAGCAGGACCTCCTCACGCCGTCCTGACCCGGCGCGGGACGGCGCGCGCGGGCCGGTAGCATCGCCGCGTGCTCACCAAGACGTCGGTCACCCAGGACCAGGTCGCGGCTCTCGTGGCGCCGCTCGGCGAGGCCGTCCGCGTCGAGCCGCTGAGCGGCGGGATGTTCGCGAGCGTCTTCGCCGTGGACCTCGCCGCGCCGCCCGGGAGCGCGCTGCCCGACGGCGTCCCCGCGCGCGTCGTCGTCAAGGTCACCGGGGCGGACACGTCGCGCCTGCTGCGCTACGAGCACGGCATCCTCGGCACCGAGGACGCCGCCTACCGGGCGGCCCACGCCGCCGGGCTCCCCGTCCCGCGCGTGCTGCACGCCGACGTCACGCGCGAGCACGTGGACGGTGACGCGCTCGTCGTCACGTTCCTCGACGGCGCCCTGTGGAGCGGTCGCGAGCTCGACGACACGGCCACCGCGGTCGTGCGCCGCGGGCTCGGGACGTACATGGCCCGGCTGCACCGGATCACGGGCGACCGGTTCGGGTACCCGGCCCCGGCGTCGGACCTCGCCGGGTCGACCTGGCCCGACGTGTTCTCCCGCATGGTCGAGGCCGTGCTCGACGACGCGCGCCGCTGGGACGTGGAGCTCCCCGAGGCCCGGGTGCGCGACGCCGTCGCGCGCCACCGCGACCTGCTCGCCCGCGTGACGGTCCCCCGGCTCGTGCATGCGGACCTCTGGCCCGGGAACGTGCTGCTCGGCGGCCCGACGGCCGACCCGGGCCGACCGCACGCCGCGGAGGGACTCGGGATCGTCGGCGTGCTCGACGCGGAGCGGTCGCTGTGGGGAGACCCGCTGTTCGAGCTGGCCGGGGCTGACCAGCTCGGCGCCGGTGCGGTCGACGCCGACCTGCTCGCGGGCTACGCCACCGCAGGCGGAGACCTCGGCCTGGGCGACGGCACGCCGGGGTCGGGCGATCCCGAGGCCTGGACGCGGCTGAGCCTGTACCGGGCGTACCTCGCGTGCGTCCTCACCGTGGAGGTCGTGCCGCGGGCCTACGAGGGCGACTGGGTCGAGGGCTACGCCGCCACCGCGCGCGCGAACCTCGGCCGGATGCTCGACGCGCTGGGGGCCTGAGCCGCACGCCGGGGTGCCCGCCGCGTCGGACGACGGCGGCGGGCACCCCGGGCATGCCGGTCACGGCGTCGCGAGCGCCTCCGTCGGGGCGAGCCGTGCCGCACGGACGGCCGGGTAGAGGCCCGCCGCGGCGCCGATCGCGACCGTCGCGCCCACGCCGCCGAGCGCGACGGCGAGCGGCACCGCGACGGGCCAGCCTTGCGAGCCCGCGTAGCCGGCCGTGATGGCGTACCCGATCGCGACGCCCGCCGCACCGCCGAGCGCCGAGAGCACGAGCGACTCGACGAGGAACTGGCCCCGGACCTGCCCTCGCGTGGCCCCCAGGGCGCGCCGCAGACCGATCTCCGCCCGGCGCTCCAGCACGGAGATCACCATCGTGTTCGCGACGCCGATCCCCCCGACCAGCAGCGCGACGGCCCCGAGCCCGAGCAGCAGCCCCGTGAACGTCCGGTCCGTCGCCTCCTGGGCGGCGAGCGCGTCCGACGGGCGCGAGACGTCCACCTCGTTCGGTGCCGCCGGGTTGGCGGTCTGCCCGAGCACGGCCCGCACCTGCTCGACCGCGGCCTCGTGGGTCCGGGTGTAGATGCGCGTCGGTCTCCCGTCCCAGTCGAGGTACGTGGCGGCCGCCTCACGCCCCACGAGGACCGCGAGGTCCATCTCGGGGGCCAGCGGCACGGGGTCGAGGATCCCGACGACCGTGAACCAGCGGTCTCCGACCCACACCGGGACGTCGGGGTGCGGCTCGGTGATGCCCAGCCGCTCCGCCGCCTTGTGGCCGAGGACGGCGGCCGGGAACCGTCCCGTGGCCTCCGTCAGCCAGGAGCCGTCGCGCACCCGGCCCCCGACGGTGCCGAGGAGGTCGAGGTCCGCGGCGTACACGCCGATGCCCCCGGACTCTCCCTCCGGCACGAGGTCGCTCCGGTACGCGTGCGCGTCGAGCCGCCCCACCGAGGTCGCGGAGAGCACCGGCCCGATGCGGCGCACCATGTCGACCGACTCCTCGGGCAGCGTCGCGTCCTCGCCGAACAGGGTCTGGCCCGGGGCGACGGTGAGCAGGTTCGTGCCCAGCGCCTCCAGGGTCCGGTCCAGCTCGGCGCGCGACGACGTGGAGATCCCGACGACCGCGACCATCGCGGCGATCCCGATCGCGATGCCCAGCGCCGACAGCACCGCGCGCAGGGGCCTCGTGCGCAGGCCCGTCGCGCCGACGCGCAGCAGGTCCGTGGGCCGCAGCCGCGCCGGCCTCAGCACGCCTCCTCCGCGCCCGCCGAGGCGGTGGCGAGCGGCACGGGGCGGCCGGGTCCGGCGTCGTCCACCACCCCACCGTCGCGCATGACCACCTGCCGGGGCAGCGACGCGGCGAGCTCCCGGTCGTGCGTGATGACGAGGACCGTCGTGCCGTCGCGGTGCAGGCCACGCAGCACGTCCATCACGCCCCGCCCCGACGCCGTGTCGAGCGCGCCGGTCGGCTCGTCCGCGAGCAGCAGCGGGGGCTCCCCGACGACCGCCCGCGCGATGGCGACGCGCTGCTTCTCCCCGCCCGAGAGCTCGTGGGGGCGGTGGTCGAGCCGGTGCGCGAGGCCGACCCGCTCCAGCGCCTCGCCCGCGCGGCGACGGCGCTCGCGCCGCCCGACCCCGCGGTACAGGAGCCCGTCGGCGACGTTGTCGAGCGCCGGGACGCCCGCCGCGAGGTGGAACTGCTGGAACACGAAGCCGATCCGGCTCGCGCGCAGCGCCGAGAGCTCGCGGTCGGTGAGGTCCGCGACGAGGAAGCCGTCGACGAGGACGCGGCCCGACGTCGGGCGGTCGAGGGTGCCGATGACGTTGAGCATCGTCGACTTGCCCGAACCGGACGGGCCCACGATGGCCGCGAGCTCGCCGCGCGCGACGTCGAGGTGGACGTCGTGGAGAGCGGTCACCCCACCGGGGTAGGTCCGGGACACGTCGTGGAGCGTGACGACGGGCGAGTCGTCCCTCATGACGGCACCACGACGGTGTCGCCCTCGGCCAGCTCGCCCGTGACCTCGACCCGGCCGTCCGCGAACATGCCCGTCGTGACCGCGACGATCTCGCCCGGCCCCGACGCGCCCTCGTCCACGACCTCGACGCCGTAGCCGCCCTCGGCGAGCGCGAGCAGCGCCGCCACCGGGACGGTCAGCACGTCGGTGCGCTCCGCGGACACGAGCTCGACCTTCACCGGACCGTCCTCGGCGGCGTCCGCGCCGTCGGCGAGCACCACGGTGACCGGGACCGTCGTCGACTCCGAGCCCGGGACCCCGCTCGGGTCCTCGCTCGTCTCGGGCGGACCCACCGCGGTGACCGAGCCGTCCACCGTGGTCCCGTCGGGGAGCCGGACCGAGACCGTCGCGCCAACGACCGCGAGCTGCCGCCGGTCGAGGTCCAGGTCGACGACGACGGACCGCTCCGTCCCGGTCGTGGCCACGAGCTCGGGCCCGGCGGGCGCGCCGAGCGGCACCTCGTGCTCCGCGACCCGGAGCGGGCCGGGCTGGACGAGGACCAGGTCCGGGCCGACCCGGCCCGTCCGCTCGACCCCCAGGTCCTTCTGCCACTGCCGTACCGCCGCGCTCGTCCGGTCCGTGAAGCGGTCGTCCGCGGTGAACCCGCCGTAGCCGAGGGCGGCGAGGTTCGCCTCGAGCTGGCGCACGTCCTCGCCCCGCGACCCCGGCCCGAGCTCGCGGTACATCGGCAGGTCGCCCACCAGCAGGACGACGGGCCGCTCGTCGACGCGGAAGAGCGGCTCGCCGCGCCCGACGACGCTGCCGACGTCCGGGAGCCACGTGACCGTCCCGCTGCGCTGGGTGCCGTGCACCGCGCTCTCGCCGTAACCGAGCGTGCCCTTCTCGCTCGTCCGCTCGACGAGGGTCTCGCGCGTGACGGTCGCGGTCTCGCGCGCGGCCGTCGCGCCCGGGTCGTCCGGCTCCGTGCCACGGCCTGGGCCCCAGAGCGCGAACGCCGACGCCGCGAGCAGCGCCACGGCGGTCGCGCTCCCCGCGACGACGGTGCGCCGCGCCCGTCCGCCCGGCCGCCTCACTCGTCGGTCCCGAGCATCGGCGCCGCCTCGTCGCACGCCTCGATCGCGGCCTGGAACTCCTCGTCGCCCGCGGGCATCGCCGGCATCGCGACGGCGCCACCGTCCGGGTCGGGGTCGGGCATGTCGACGCCGTGCTCGCGCATGCACTGCGCGTACGCGCGCATGGCCTCGAGATCCTCGGGGCTCATCTCCACCGGCTCGCCGCCGTTCGGCAGGAACTCCTTGCACGCCTCGAACGCGGCATCGACGTCGGCGGGGTCGGTGCCGTCGCCGCCGAGCGTGACGGCCATCCCGCCCCCGTCGGCGTCCGGGTCGGGCATGTCGACGCCGTTGTCCCGCATGCAGGCGGCGAACTCGAGCGCGAGCTCGTCGTCGTCGAGGTCCGCTGCCGCGTCGTCACCGCCACCCGGGGCGCCGGTCGTGTCCTCGTCCTGGGCCGTGCCCCCGCCGTCGGCGCTCGCGACGCCGGGACCGTCGTCGACGGGTCCGCACGCCGCCAGGGCGAGCAACGGGACGAGAGCGAGGAGGGCGCGTGCCGCGCCGGCTGGTCGTCGGGTGCGTGCAGTCATGGTGGCTCCTGTCCTGGAGACGGTCGGGGAACGCGTCCCAGGACACGCGAGCAGCCGTGAGGCGGCCGTGAGCGCAGAACCTCACAGAGACCTCACAGGGGTGCGGCCCACCATCGTCGCCATGCGGGTACTGGTGGTGGAGGACGAGGAGCTCATCGCGGACGCCGTCGCGACGGGCCTGCGCCGTGAGGCGATCGCCGTCGACGTCGCGCTCGACGGGCGGGCCGCGATGGACCGGGTGGGCGTGCACGACTACGACGTCGTCGTGCTCGACCGGGACCTGCCCGGCGTCCACGGAGACGACGTCTGCCGTGCGATCGTCACGTCGGGCCTCGACGCGCGGGTCCTCATGCTCACCGCGGCCGCCGACGTCCGCGACCGCGTCGACGGGCTCGACCTGGGCGCTGACGACTACCTCGCGAAGCCCTTCGCGTTCGTCGAGCTGCTCGCGCGGGTCCGCGCGCTCGGGCGGCGCGCGCGCCCCGCCGTGCCTCCCGTCCTGGAGCGGGCCGGGCTGCGGCTCGACCCGTCGCGGCGCGAGGTCTACCGGGACGGGCGGTACGTGCCGCTCGCCCGCAAGGAGTTCGGCGTCCTCGAGGAGCTCCTGCGCGCCGACGGCGGGGTCGTGTCCGCCGAGCAGCTCCTCGAGAAGGTGTGGGACGAGAACATCGACCCGTTCACGGGCGTCGTGCGGTTCACGATGATGCAGCTGCGCAAGAAGCTGGGCGACCCCGGGCTCGTCGAGACGGTGACCGGCGTCGGGTACCGGGTCCCGTGAGGGGGCGCCTCACGCTCCGCGCGCGACTCACCCTCGTCTACGGCGGCGCGTTCGCACTGGCCGGGGCCGTGCTGGTGACGGTCATGTACGTGCTCGTCGCCGCGGCGATCGACCGCCAGCCGCTCGACACCGTGGGGATCGCCGCCTACGAGGTCACGTACGGGACCACGGCGCCTCTCGCCACGGCCGCACCGCTGAGCAGCGCCCCGGCACACGTGACGACCGGGACGACCGCACCGGCCGAGGCGATCCTCGACTCGCCGATCGACTCGTGGGCCGCCGTGCGGGCGACCGACGCCGAGACCCTCCAGGACGTCCGCGATCTCGTCGTCGCCCAGAACCGTGAGGCCCGCGACGCGACGCTCGGCTCGGTGCTCCTGTGGTCCGTCGTCGCGCTCGCGGTGATCGGCGTGCTCGCGGTGGGGTTCGGCTGGGTCATGGCCACGCGGGTCCTGGCTCCGCTGCACCGGGTCACGGCGACAGCGCGCCGGGTGGCCGAGAACAACCTCCACGAGCGCATCGCGCTCGACGGTCCGGACGACGAGATGAAGGACCTCGCGGACACCTTCGACGAGATGCTCGATCGCCTCGACCGCTCGTTCGACGGGCAGCGGCGCTTCGTCGCGAACGCGTCGCACGAGCTCCGCACGCCTCTGACCATCAACCGGACCGTGCTGGAGGTCGCGCTCCAGGACCCGGACGCCCCTCCCCCGACGCGCCACCTGGGGAACACCCTGCTCGCCGTCAACGCGCGGCACGAACGGCTCATCGAGGGACTCCTCACGCTCGCCGCCGCGGACCAGGCGCCGGGCGAGCGTTCTCCCGTCGACCTCGCCGAGGTCGTGGACCAGGTCCGGCGCACCTCGGCCGCGACGGCGCGGGAAGCCGGCGTCGAGCTGCGGGTCGCCCCGGACGGCGGTGCCGGTCCCGGCACCCGGACCGCGCCCGAGGACGGCGGCGCCACGACGTACGGCGACCCCGTCCTGCTCGAGCGGCTCGTGCAGAACCTGGTCGACAACGCCGTCCGCCACAACGATCCCGGCGGGTTCGTCGAGGTGTCCGCACGCCACGTCGACGGGGCGGTCGAGGTGCGGGTCGAGAACTCCGGGCCGGTGGTCCCGTCCTCGGCGGTCGAGTCGCTCTTCGAGCCCTTCCGGCGGCTCGGTCGCGACGGCGCCGCGGCGGACCGCAGCGCGGGCTTCGTCCGGAGAGGTGTCGGGCTCGGGCTCTCCATCGTCCGGTCGGTCGCCTCGGCCCACGACGGCACCGTGCAGGCCGTGCCGCGCGACGGGGGCGGGCTCGTGGTGCGTGCCCGGTTCACCCCGGCCTGACGGGCGCCGCGAGAGGCGCCGGAGCACGGGGAGTCCTCCCCATGTGACGAACGCCCGGATCGCCCCACGGCATGGTCGGGTCACGGTAAGGTGTGCGTACGTTCACGACAACTCCACACGCCACGTCGGGACGACAAGTCCACACGACACCGCACGGCCGCCCGCCGCAGCAAGGGGACCTCGCATGATCGCGTTCATCGTCATCGGCATCGCCGGACTCGCCCTCCTGCTCCTCTCGCTGCTCGTCGGCGAGATCGTCGACCTGGGTGACGGCGCCGTGTCCGGGACGTCGCTCGGCGTGGGCGGTGTGGTCTTCGGCGCCGTCGGCGTGATCGTGGCGTCCAACGACCTGCCGACGTGGCTCGCGTACGTGGGGTCGCTCGTCGTGGCGCTGATCGTGATGGTGCTCGTCCAGGCCCTGGTCAAGCATCTGCGGGAGTCGGAGGACGGCGTGGCGACGTCGCTCGTCGGTGTGCAGGGGACCGCGACGACCGCGATCGACCCTGCGCGCGGCGAGGTCTCGCTCGACGCGGCGCACGAGCTCGAGCGCCGCCTCGCGTGGGCGGACGAGCCCATCCCGGAGGGCGCGCGCGTCGTCGTGCTCGAGCAGTCCGGGAGCCGCGTGCGCGTCCAGCGCCACTACCCCAACGACTGAGGTCCTCCGAGGACCGACCGCGACGCCCCGCGCGTCGTCCGTGGGTGCCGCGCACCCGCACGCACCACCGGGGGCCGGCCGGGTACCACCCGGACCGTCCACCGCGCACCGCCGCACGCCCTGACCTGCCCGCACCCACGGAAGGAGACGCGCCCCGGCGCGGACCATGTTCGACGACACGAACCTCATCACGACCCTGGCGATCGTCGCCCTGGTCATCGCGTTCTTCGCGGTGGTCATCTTCATCAGCAAGCGCATCCGCCGCGTCCCGCCGAACGAGGCCCTGGTCATCGTCGGCCGCGGCGCGGGCCGCAAGGAGGCCGCGGGCAGCGGGCAGAAGGTCGTCGTCGGCGGCCGCACGTTCGTCTGGCCGATCCTCCAGCAGGGCTTCTCCATCTCGCTCGAGCAGCGCCAGATCGGCATCACGGTCGAGGGCGTGGACAAGAACCGCATCAAGATCGCGATCAAGGCGTCGATCAACTTCAAGGTCCGTGGTGACGAGGAGGGCGTGCGCCGCGCGGCCCAGCGCTTCCTCTCGCAGCAGGGCACGCTGACCGAGATCATCAAGGAGTCGCTCGAGGGCTCGCTGCGCTCCATCGTCGGCGACATGACGATCGAGCAGATCATCTCCGACCGCAAGGGCCTGTCCGACCGCGTCGTCGAGTCCACCAAGGCCGACCTCTCGGAGCAGGGCCTCCAGGTCGACCTGCTCAACATCTCCGACATCTCGACGCCGGGCTCGGACTACCTCGCCAACCTCGGTCGCGCCGAGTCGGCCCGCGCACGCCAGGTCGCCGAGGTCTCCGAGGCCGAGGCGCAGCGCGCCTCGGAGTTCGCCGTCATCGACGCCGCCGAGCAGATCGCCGAGCGGCAGAAGGCGCTCGACCTCAAGCGCGCCGCGATCAAGGCCGACACCGACCGCGCGAACGCCGAGGCCGAGGCTGCGGGCCAGCTCGCCCGCGCCGAGCAGGACCGCCTCGTCGCCCAGCAGGAGCGCGAGGCGCTCGCCGAGCAGGCCCGGGTGACGCAGGAGCGCCTCGACATCGAGATCCGCAAGCCTGCCGAGGCCAAGGCGTACGCCGAGGTCCAGGAGGCGAACGCACGTCGTGACGCCGCGAACGCCGCGACCGAGGCCGACGCGTACAAGCGCACCGTCATCGCCGAGGCGAACAAGACGGCCGCGATCCAGGACGCCGAGGCGTCCGCGCAGGCCGTGCGCCGCGCCGGTGAGGCCGAGCGCGACCGCCAGGTCGCCCTCGCCGCCGGTATCAAGGCCGAGGGTGAGGCCCGCGCCGCCGCGATCGAGGCCGAGGGTCGCGCCGAGGCCGTGGCGACCGACGCCAAGGCCGACGCGCTCCAGAAGTACGGCGAGGCGGCCCTGGTGCAGGAGCTCATCGAGCGCCTGCCGGAGATCGTGCGCGCCGCGGCCGAGCCGATCGGCAACATCCAGGGCATGACCGTCGTCTCGACCGACGGCGCGTCGGCGGTGACGAAGAACGTCGCGTCGGTCCTCGGCGAGGGCCAGGGCGTCATCAAGCAGCTGACCGGCGTCGACATCAACCAGCTCATCGCCAACCTCGCGGGCACGCAGCTCGCGGGCTCGGGCGAGAAGGCGTCGAACGGCACCTCGCACTGACCACCTGCCGGCTCACGCCGGTGGCACGACGACGGCCCGCCCGGGACCTCCGGGCGGGCCGTCGCCGTGCAGGCGCGCGCAGCGCGGTGCAGGCGCGGCCTGCTCAGGTCCAGCCGAGGCGGCCGAACGCGTCGAGCGCGAGCAGGACGCCGAGGATCCCCAGCACCCAGCCGGTCATGTCGGTCGCGTTCCTCGTCAGCCACGCGTCGAGCCGGCGCAGCAGCGGGTCCACGGCGCGCGCCGCGACGAGACGCCCGAGCAGCAGCAGGAGCGCGGGCGCGACCATCACGACGCAGTACGCCGCGAGGATGCCGCCGGTCGCGGGCCAGCCGACGTCCGACGTCGTGAGCAGCCCGATGGCGGCGAGGTACGGCAGCATCGTCCCGACCTCGATCGCGACGGCTCCGAGCGCGAGCCCCATCAGCGGCAGCACCGAGGGTCGAGCACGGACGGCACCAGCACCCGCGGCGTCCACCTCGATCCCCAGCGCGCGCTCGCGCCAGCGGGACAGCCGTCCCGGACGCGGGGCCGACGTCGTCCCCGTCGTGGCGTCGGGAGCGTCGCCCGTGCCCTCCCCCGGGACGGACGGCCGCGCGACGACCGTCACCGGTGCCGCGGTGGCCACCCTCGCGTCCCGCCGGGCCGCACGCTTGCTGTCGAACCGGAAGCTCAGCGCGAACAGGCCGATGCCGAGCAGCAGCTGCACGATCGCCGCGGCGCGGGTGTCGAGGGCGTCGCCGAACCGGTCGAGGAAGGCCCCCGCGCCCAGCAGGACGACGATCCCGACGGCCAGGTAGAACGCGGCGACCGTGCCGAGGTAGACGAGCACGCGACCGGCGCGCAGGCGGCCCGGGGCGAGGAGCAGCCAGACGGGGATCAGCAGCGTGCCGAAGCTCGTGGAGTCGATGAGGGCCAGCACGACGAGCACGCCCGCCATCGCGGCGAGCCCCAGGCCGGGCCCGCCGACGGCGTCGAGGTCGAGAGGGATGTCCATGCCGTCGAGCCTCGCCCCCGTGGAGCCGCGCCGTCGTCGGGCGAACGACCGACCCGGCGCCCTCGGCGAGCCACCCGGGGGCGGTGACCGCCGCCGTCGTACACCGTTCGACCGATCCGAGGGACGGCGCGCTGTGCTGGGATGGGTCCGTGAGCACGGAGGACGGCGGCACGGACGAGGTGCGCCCCGTCGCGCCCGGGCGCCCCGGCACCTGGCAGGCGGCGGTCCGGTCCCTCCCCCAGGTCTGGCGCATCGAGGACCGCCGGAACGACGCGTTCTCCGCCGTCACCACGTTCCTCCTCGGGTGGGTCCTCCTCGAGGTGGGCCTCGTCGGGATCGTCCGGGCACCGTTCGTCGTCGAGCCGGCGGAGCCGTGGTGGCGCGTCGCCCTGCTCGGGGCCGGGTGTCTCCTCATCCTCGTCAAGCGCGCGCACCCGATGCTCGCGCTCCTGGGCGGGGTGGCGGTCACCACCGTCGACCTGCGGTGGGGCGGGAGCCTCGCCGTCATGCTCGTCCTGTGGGACCTGCTCTACGCCGCCGCGCTGTGGTCCGGCCCGCGGGCGCGGGCCTGGCTCTGGGGCTGTGCGGCGACCGTCGCGGTCGTCGGGTCGGTAGCGGCCGGGGAGGCCGCACGCGACGTGCGGGCTTTCGTGTACATGGGTCTCCAGCTCGGGGCCGTCCTCCTCGTGCCGATGTGGTGGGCGACCAACGTGCGGACCAAGACCGAGCTCGCCGAGCTCGCGGGCGAGCGCGCCGCCCTCGCGGCGCGCGAGGCCGAGGCCGCGGCGCGCACGGCCGACCTGGAGCGGCAGCGGGCGAGCGACCTCGAGCGCATCGCCGAGCTCGACCGGCACGAGGCGGTGCAGGCGGAGCGCGCCGCGATGGCGCGCGACCTGCACGACGTCATCGCGTCGCACCTGTCCACCATCGCGATCCACTCCGGCGCCGCGCTCGCGCTCCCGCCCGACGCGGCGAAGGACCGGGCCGCGCTCCAGCAGGTGCGCGCGAGCGCCGTCGCGTCCCTGGACGAGATGCGCTCGATGATCCTGCTGCTGCGCACGGAGGGCCGACGCGTGGACGTCCCCGACGCCGTCGCCGCGCCGGGTCGGCTCGTGGGCCTCGACGCGCTGCTCGACGCCGCGCGCGCGACCACCACGGTCACGCTCGACGACCCCGACGACGTCGCGACGTCGGACCTGCCCGCCGCCGCCGACCAGGCGCTGTTCCGGATCGCGCAGGAGGCCGTGACCAACGCGCTCAAGCACGCGCCGGGGTCGCCCGTGACGGTGCGGCTCGTCCGCGACGGGTCGGCCGTCGTGCTCGAGGTGCGCGACGCCGGTGTGCCCGGCCCGGCGTCGCCGGTCGAGGCACCCCTGAGCGCCGGCACCGGGCTGCTGACCATGCGCGAGCGGGCGGACGGCCTCGGCGGGACCTTCGATGCCGGGCCGACGGCAGCCGGCGGGTGGGTCGTGCGCGCGTCCGTCCCGGTCTCCGAGCGTCCGATCGAGAGGGAGAGCGCGTGACGCCACGACCGGTCCGGGTGCTGCTGGCCGACGACCACGCCGCGATCCGCGCGGGCCTGCGCCTCCTGCTCGACGCCGCCGACGACGTCGAGGTGGTCGGCGAGGCGTCCGACGGGACCGCGGCGATCACGAACGCCCGTGCGCTGCGGCCCGACGTCGTGCTCATGGACCTGCGCATGCCCGGCGTGGACGGCATCGAGGCCACGCGCGTCATCACGGGCGAAGGCCTCGCCGACGTCCTCGTGCTCACGACGTTCGACCTCGACGAGTACGTCGACGGCGCGCTCCGCGCGGGCGCCGCGGGCTTCCTCCTCAAGTCCGCGGAGCCCGCCGCGCTGCTCGACGCCGTCCGCCGCGTCGCCGACGGCGACGGCGTGCTCGCGCCCGAGGTCACCCGACGCCTCCTCGCCGCGTTCGCCCGCGGCCCGGCCCCCGACGGCGCCCCGCGCCCCGCGCCGACCACCCGCCCGGGCGGGACGGCCGACCCGGCCGCGGGACCGCCGTCCGGCACGACCGACGGCTCTCCGGCGCCCACCGACCGGCCGGACGCCGCGGGCGGACCGGCCCAGGACCCACGGCTCGGCGATCTCACGCCCCGCGAGGTGGACGTGCTCGCGGCGCTCGGCCGCGGCCTCTCCAACCAGGGCATCGCGACGGACCTCTACATCACCGAGGCCACCGCCAAGACCCACGTCTCGCGCGTCCTCGCCAAGCTCGGCGTCGCGACCCGCATGCAGGCGGCCATCGTCGCCCGCGACACCGGCCTCGCCTGACTCCCCCGGTCACGCGAGGTGGAACCCTGGTTGCGCGACCAGGGCTCTACCTCGCGCGACCAGGGCTCTACCTCGCGCGACCAGGGCTCTACCTCGGCGGGGAGGAGTCAGCGCGGGAGGTGGCGGGTCGTGCGGTCGAGGTAGGCGTCGGCGTCGAAGTCGTCCATGAGCGCGCTCTGGACGATGAAGCCCTGGCACGCGGCGACGAACAGCGGCGCCTGCTCGGCGCCGAGCTCGGCCGCGCGTGCGGGGTCGAGGCCGTGGGTGCGCTCGTGCCAGGCGGCGACGTAGTCGGCGAAGACCGAGCGCAGGCGCGCGAGGACGGCCGAGGCGAACTCGAGGATGCGAGGGTCGGTCACGGCCTCGCCCCAGACCTGGAGCAGGATCGCGGTGCTGCCGATCTCGCGCACCACCCCGTGCATGAGGACGGCGACCAGGTCCGACGGCGGAGGGAGCGGGTCCCGCTCGGCGAGCCGCTCGACGTCGGCGATGCGGCCGCCGACGATCCGGCCCGCGACGTCGTGCACGATCGCCATCTTGGAGTCGTAGTAGCCGTAGATCGCCCCGGCGGACAGCCCGGACTCGGCGATGATCTCCGCCATCGAGGTCGCGGCGAAGCCCTTGCGGCGGAACACGCGCAGGGCTGCGGCGGCGATGTCGTCGCGCCGCTGCGCTCGGTACTCCTCACTCACCCGGGGCATCCGCCCACCCTAAACCGAACGATCGTTCTTGACAGGAGGCGACAGGCAGGTCGACTCTATAGAGAACGAACATTCGTTTTACGAGAGGTCTCCCCATGAGCTCCGCCGCCGCCCCGCACACGCACTGGCCGCGCGTGGTGACGACCGCCGTCGGGCTCGTCGCCGTCGTCGCGGTCGTCGTCCTCGCGTTCCTCTGGCCCTCCGTCACCGCCGAGCCGAAGAACCTCCCGGTCGCGGCCGCGGGCGACCCCGCCGTCGTCGCCCAGGTGCAGGCGGAGCTCGACCAGAACGCCGAGGGCGCGATCGAGCTCGTCGCCGTCGCCGACCGTGACGCGGCCGTCGACCTCGTCGAGTCCCGCGACGCGTACGGCGCGGTCGTCCTCGGCCAGCAGCCGGAGGTCCTCACCGCCTCGGCGGCGAGCCCCGCCGTCGCTCAGCTCCTCGCCGGGATCCAGCCCGCGCTCCAGGCACAGGTCTCCGCCGCCGCGACCGCGCAGGGAGTGCCCGCCGAGGCGGTCCCGACCGTGGCGGTGACCGACGTCGTCCCGCTCTCGGTCGACGACCCGCGCGGCTCCACGCTCGCCGCGGCGTCGTTCCCGCTCGTGCTCGGCGGCATGGTCGGCGGGATCGCGATCTCGCTCGCCGTCGTCGGGGTGTGGCGGCGCGTCGCGGCGCTCGGGGTGTACTCGGTGGTCGGCGGGCTCGCGATCGCGGGGATCCTGCACGGGCTCGGCGGCCTGCACGGCGCGTACCTCGCCGACTCGCTCGCGGTCGGGCTCACGCTGCTCGGCATCGGCGGGACGATCGTCGGCGCCGTCGCGGTGCTCGGGCGTCCCGGGATCGCCGTCGGACCGGTGCTGTTCCTGCTCGTCGCGAACCCGCTCTCCGCGGCCGCGATGCCGGTCGAGTTCCTGCTCAGCCCGTGGGGTGCCGTCGGGCAGTGGTTCCCGCCGGGCGCGTCCGCGACGCTGCTGCGCGACCTGTCGTACTTCCCCGGCGCGGACACGACCTTCCCCTGGCTCGTGCTCTCGGGGTGGGCCGTGCTCGGGCTGCTGCTCTCCCTCGTCGGCCACTTCCGCGACCGCGGCGCGGCGACCGCCGCCGCCCTGCGCGAGGCGGACGACGTCGCACCCGCGGCCGAGCCCGTCGGCGCCGCACGCTGACCCAGCGCCTCGCGCCGACGCCGGGCCAGCCGTCAGGCCGGGACGAGGTCCGGGCTCTGCACCACGAGCGCGGCGTGCCGGGCACCCGCCGCCATCGCCTCCTCGACGCCCGCGCCCCGCAGGTGCGCGTCGAGGAAGCCCGCGAAGAAGCCGTCGCCCGCACCGTTCGTGTCGACGACGTGCGGCACGTGCTGCGCGGGCACCTCGACGAAGCCGCCGTCGGGCGTGAGCGCGACGGCGCCGCGCGACCCGTGCGTGCACACCACGAGCCGCGCGCCCGCGTCGACCCGCGCCGACATGAAGCCACGCCAGTCCTCCAGGCGGTCCCCGCTGAGGAACACGTGCGTCCCCGCGTCGACCCAGGGCCGGTGGAACGCGGACTCTCCGTCGTAGTCGTGCAGGTCGACCCAGACGTCGCACCCGCGGGAGACCGCGAGGTCGAGCACGGGGAGCGCCGGGACCGCGAGATCGACCACGACGGCACGTGCCGCGTCGAGCGTCGCGACGGCGGCGTCCCACGACGGGCCCTGGGCCGGGACCTCGCCGGGGGCGCGCAGGTAGACCGAGACGCGCCCGCCGTCGTCGTCCATGAGGTTGAGGTGGCTCTCGGTGCGCCCGTCGGGCGAGGGCTCCGCGAGCACCCGGACTCCCGCGCCCTCGAGCACGGACCGGACGCGCGCGCCGTCGTCGTCCGCCCCGAGGACGGTGCGCAGCAGCACCGACCGGCCGAGCCGCGCGAGGTTGAGCGCCTTGCCCGCCGACGTCCCGCCCACGGTGGCGCGGTGCGACCGGGCGAAGACGGTGTGCGGCGTGGGCGCGGGCAGCTCGTCGAGCTGGACGAGGAGGTTCCACGACGCCGGTCCGGCGACGAGGACCTCGGTCCCGGCGAGGTCGGTCAGCGCGGTGGACGGGTGCGTCGCGTCGGTCACGTCGCGCACCCTATCCCCCGGTCAGTCCGTGACCGTGATCCCGAGGCTGTGCGCGAACGTCGCCGCGAGGCGCGCGAGCTGGGTCGAGTCGATCGTCGACCCCCGCAGCGACTCGATGCCGCGCAGCTCGTCGATCTCCGCGCCGCGCAGGTCGACGTGCGCGAGCGTGGACGCCTGGACGTCGAGCCGGCGCACGCGCGTGCCCTCGAACGCGACGCGCAGCGCGTCCGCCGCGACGAGGTCCAGCTCGTCGATCGTGCAGTCGGTGAACATCACGTCGCGCAGGGTCGTGCCCCGCAGGTTGACGAACCCGAGCTTGCAGCCGACGAACCGGACCCCCGCCCACGACGACTCGTAGAGCTCGGCCGACCCGAGGCGCGCGCCGCGCACCTCGACCTCGCGCCACCGGCCGCGCGTCCCGCGCAGCACGGGCACGTCGAGTCGATCGAGCACCACCTCCGTGAGCGTCACGGCCCCGAGGTCCGCCTCGTCGGCGCGCACCTGGTCGAGCCGCGTCGAGAACACGCTCGCGCCGTGCAGGTCGAGCCGGTCGAGGCGGAGGTCGACGAGCTCGAACCCCTCGAGGTCGGCCTCCGCCTCGAGGTCGTACGCGTCGCCGCGCCGGAGGTCGTCCAGCACGACCGGGTCGATCACGGGCGGCTCGGTCGTCGGCTTCGTGGAAGGCACGCCCCCGAGCCTAGAGCGCGGCACCGACGGCGGACGATGCGTTCCCGTCCGAGTGATGCGCTCCGGGACGCATCCCTCGGACGGGAGCGCATCACTCGACGGGCGCTGTCTCGGGGACGGCGGCCCGCGGCGCCCTGATGACCTCGAAGATCGCCGTCCAGCTGTCCCTCCCGTGGCCGGCTGCGAGCGCCGCCTCGTAGTGGGACAGGACCGCGCGCGGCAGCACCGTGTCGACCCCGAGCTCCTCGCTCGCTCCGAGGACGTGCGCCGCGGTGGCGCCCATCATGGTCGCCGTGCTGAGGTGGCCCGGGTGCACGCCGGTCTCGAACTCCGCGCCCGGCGCGCCGTCGCCCTCGATCATCGCGGGCGTCTCGACGAGGGTCCGCAGCGCCTCCGGGACGAACTGCGTGGGCGGGACACCCGCCGCCTGCGCGAGCGCGGCCGCGTGCGCGACGCCCGACAGGGCCGTGAGGAACACGTCGAGCTGCGCCTGGTACAGGAGCTGCGCGAGTCCGGGGTCCTCGCCGAGGTAGCGGGGGGCGCCCAGCAGCGCGAGCATGCTCTGGTGCGCCCGGAACGCCGCCTCCGGACCGCTGTAGTACACGTACGCGCCGGCGGTCCCGACACCCGGCGGTGGCGTCATGACGCCACCGGTGACGAGGGCCGCGCCGTGCTCGGCCGCCCACCCGGCCGCGGCGCGGGTCGTGCCCGGGGTGTCCGAGCTGAGGTTGACGATCGTCCGCCCACGCAGGACGTCCGGCGCGGCGCCCAGGACGTCGTACATCGCCGCGTAGTCCGTGAGGCTCAGCAGGACGACGTCGCTCGCCGCCACGGCCTCGGCCGGGGTCGCGGCGAGGACGGCGCCCTCGGCCACGAACGCGTCGGCGCGCGACGGCGTGCGGTTCCACACGGTGACGGGGTGGCCCGCGGCGAGCAGCGTGCGGACCATGGCCTGGCCCATCGGGCCCAGGCCGATCAGGGTGACGGGGGCGGGCGCGCTCATCGTGCTCCTCCTGCCGTGGCGGTGAGGTCGGGGGTTCGGTCAGCGGTGCCGGCAGGCTCGCGGATGCTCTCGACGGCGCGTGCGAACCCGTCGGCGCCGTGGCCGGCGTCGACCTGACGGCGGACCAGCGCCTGGACGGCCGCGACGACGTCGGTCGCGAGCCCGGCCTCCGCGCTCGCCCGGACCATGTCGGACAGGTCCGAGAACTCGAGGCTCTGCTGGCCGGGTCCGCCGTAGTCGCGGCGGTCGATGACGTCGGCGTAGCCGGCGAGCTCCGCCGTCATCGCCGCGATCCAGGGTGCCGCCCGACGCGCGAAGTCGCTCGCGCTCACGCCCGCGGTCCCTACCATCGCGACCCCGTGGAAGAAGCCCGCGAACATCGCGTACATGCCCGCGAGCAGCGCGAGGTCGTAGAGCGGCGCGAGGCCCGGGTCCTCGCCGAACCACGTGCTCCCGCCCCACGTGTCGAGCACGAGGCGCGCGTCGTCGAACGCCGCGCGCGACCCGCTGTACAGGACCTCGGCCCCCGGCCCGCCGATCATCCCCGGGACGGCCATGATGCCGCCGTCCAGGTAGGTCACCCCGTGGGAGCCCGCCCAGGCGGCGAGCTCGCGCGACTCCTCGGGCGTCGTCGTCACGAGGTTGACGAGCGTCCGGCCCGCGAGCGCCTCCGCGACGGGGTCCAGCGTCTGGTGCACCGATGCGTGGTCGAGCAGGACCGCGACGACGAGCGGCGAGGCGGTGACGGCGTCGCGCACCGACGTCGCCTCGCGGGCGCCGGCCCCGACGAGCGCGCCCGCTCGTCCCGGCGTGCGGTTCCACACGGTGGTCGGGTGCCCGGCGGCGACGGCCGCGGCAGCGAGGGCGCGGCCCATCGCGCCGAGGCCGAGGACGGTGACGGCGCGTTCCGAGGGTCGTGCAGGCTGGTCAGACATCGTTCCTCCGGGTCGGGTGGTGGTGCTCGGGCGGCCGACGGCGCGGCGTGCCCTCGCCGTCCACCCTCCCCGGCGTACGGTCGCCCGGGAAGAACGCACTTCGAGGTGCGGTTCTCACCTCAGGGTGAGCGTGCAGGTCAGGGCGTCTCCCGGCACCGAGACCGGTCTGCGACGAAGGAGCGAACGATGACGACGACGGCGGTCCGCACCTCCCCCGGCGCGGCGACGCCCGGCGGCACCTCCAGGAGCGCCTCCACGGGCGGCTCCACGGGCGCCTCCACGGGCGCCTCCACGAGCACTGCGCGACGTGGCCCCTACGTGTGCGGGCTCGACGCCGCGATGGACGTCGTGAGCGGCAAGTGGAAGTCGCTCATCCTCTGGGAGCTCGAGGACCACGGCGTGCGTCGGTACGCCGAGCTCAAGCGTGGTCTGCCCGGGGTGAGCGACAAGGTGCTCGCGCAGCAGCTCCGCGAGATGGAGGCCGACGGCCTGCTCGTGCGCGAGGTGTTCCCCGAGGTGCCGCCGCGCGTCGAGTACTCCCTCACCGAGCACGGCAGCGCGCTCAACGCGGCGCTCGAGTCCCTCGGGGACTGGGGTCGTGACCGCATCGAGCGGATCGGCGCCGCGCGGGTCGGCTGAGCGCCTCGCTCAGGGCTCGGGGTGGAGGGCGTCGTAGCGCCAGAACTTCCGCTGCGACCGCACGACGAGCCACAGCACCACGACGCACGCCACGCCCCCGGCGACGGCGGCCCACGCCTCGCCGACCCACGTCGCCTGCGCCCCGAGCACGAGCTCGCCCAGGCGCGGCCCGCCCGCGACGACGACGATGAACACGCCCTGGAGGCGGCCGCGCATGTCGTCGGGCGTCGCGGTCTGGAGGATGGTCTGGCGGAACACCGCGCTCACCGCGTCGGACGCGCCCGCGAGCGCCAGCGCGACGCTCGCCGCGACGACTCCGCCCACGAGGACGGTCGTCGGCGAGGTCGCCCCGACCCCGACGAGCACGAGGCCGAACAGCACGATCGACAGCCCGTACGCGGTGACCGCCCAGACGATGACGCGGCCCTGCCAGCGCACGCGGGACAGCCCGCCGGAGAACACGCCCGCGAGCACGGCGCCGATCGCGAACGCCGCGGTGAGGACGCCCGTGGTCGCCTCCCCGCCCCCGAGGAACACGACGCCCGCGGCGGGCAGCAGCACGCGCGGCGACGCGAGCACCATCGCGGCGAGGTCGACGAGGAAGGTCGTGCGGACGTTGGGCTGCGTCGCCAAGTACCGCAGACCGTCGACGACGGACCGCCACCCGGCGACCCGGCGGCGCCGCCCGGCGGGCGCGGTCTGCGGGGTGTCGTCGCCGGTGAGGGGCGGGATGTCCGGGAGCCGCCACACCGCCCACAGGGCCGCGGTGAAGAGCACGGCGTCGATCGTGTACGCGACCTGGTAGCCCCACAGCGCGACGAGGAACGCGCCGCCCAGCGGGCCGACGGTGAGCGCGACGTTCCACGCGATCGTCTGGAGCGCGTTGGCCGCGGGCAGGAGCCGGGGCTCGACGAGCCGCGGGATGATAGCGGAGCGCGCCGGGTTGTTGATGGCGAACGCCGCGGACTGCGCGGCGACGAGCGCGTAGAGCACGCCCACCGAGTCCAGGTGCAGCCACGCCTGGACCGCGATGAGCGCGGTGACGACCCAGAGCGCGGTCGACGCCGCGAGGGCGACCTTGCGGCGGTCGTACGCGTCGACGAGCGCGCCGCCGTAGAGACCGAGCACCACGAGCGGGACCAGGGCGCAGATGCCGAGCACCCCGACCGCGAGCGACGAGCCCGTGAGCGCGTACACCTGGAGGCCGACGGCGACGACGGTGAGCTGCGAGCCGAGGTTGGAGATCCCCAGGCCCCACCACAGCCGGCGGAACGGCGGGGAGGTACGCAGCGGCGTCGTGTCGGCGAGGAGACCGTTGACGCGAGCCACGATCGCCGAGCCTACGTCAGCGAGGGAGTCAGGCCGTCCCTGCCTCCTCCGGGGAGCCGTCCGCTACCGTGTCCGCTGCGCCGTCCCGTGCGTCCGCCTCGCCCCAGGCGTCGGCGTGGCGGTGCGGGTGCCCCGGCGGCGGCGCGTAGCCCGGGTGCGGACCGGGCGTGAGGTAGGTGCGCGCGAAGAACAGGGACGCCGCGAGGTCCTCGCGGCGCTCGGCCGCGGTCCGGGCACGGCGGGTCGAGATCTCGACGACCACGTCGCCGGACCACCCCCGCTGCACGAGCTCGGTGAGCACCTTGTCGCACGGCTGGTCGCCGCGCCCCGGGACGAGGTGCTCGTCCGTGATCGACGACGACCCGTCGGCGAGGTGCACGTGCGCGAGGCGCCCGTCGAACACGTCGAGCAGCGCGAGCGCGTCCTGCTGCGCGACGGCGGCGTGCGACAGGTCGAGCGTCACGTGCTCGTAGCCGTGCTCGGACGGGTCCCAGCCCGGGAGGTACGCCTGCATCTCGCGCTTGCGGCTGCGCCAGGGGTACATGTTCTCGACCGCGATGGTCACGCCCTCGGTCTCGTCCAGCTCGCCGACGAGGTCCTCGAACTCGCGCGCGTACCGGTACTGCCAGCGGAACGGCGGGTGCACGACGACGGTGCTCGCCCCGACCTCCTGCGCGAGCTCGACGGTGCGCCGGAGCTTGGGCCCGGGCGCACGGCCCCACACGCGCTGGCTCACCAGGAGGGTGGGCGCGTGGATGCTGCGGATCGGCACGTCGTGCTCGGCGGCGAGCCGTCGGAGCGTCGCGGCGTCCTGGGTCGTCTCGTCGGACCACACCATGACCTCGACGCCGTCGTACCCGAGGTCGGCCGCCGCCTCGAAGGCGTACGGGGCCTTGCGCGGGTAGACGCTGGCGGTCGAGAGCGTGACGTGGATGCGCTGCGCCTCCCCGGGGACCGGGGACGCCTCGGGGGACGCCGCGCTCGGCGTCGTCGCGTCGGACATGCCGGTCACCCTAGACCCGTCGGCTGTGCCCCACACCCAGCGGGCGCTCGGCTGGGGAGAACCGGCGGCGCGCCCTAGCCTGGGGCCATGGCGGCGACGGCGCGCGTCATCGACATCCACGTGGTCGCGGACTCGACGGGAGACACCGGGACCCGCGTCGCGCGCGCCACGCAGGCGCAGTTCCCGGGGCAGCCGGTCCGGGTCGTGCGGCACCCGCGGCTGCACAGCGCGCAGGGCGTCGACGACGTCGTCGCGCAGCTCCGTGCCGACCCCGCCGCGGCCGTGGTGTTCTGCACCGTCGTGGACGACGCGCTGCGCACGCGCGTGCTCGACGCGTGCGCCGAGCTCGACGTCCCGTGCGCCGACCTGCTGGCCCCCGCGCTCGACGCGTTCACCGCGCGCACGGGCGCGCAGCCGGCGCGCGTCGTGCAGCCGGTCGGGCTCGCCGCCGACTACTTCGACCGCATCCACGCCATGGAGTTCGCGGTCGCCAACGACGACGGCCACCTGACCGACGGGCTCGACGAGGCGCAGGTCGTGCTCGTCGGGGCGTCGCGGACGGGCAAGACACCCCTCTCGATGTACCTCGGGTACCTCGGCTATCCCACCGCCAACATCCCGCTCGTCCCGGGCGTCGCGCCCCCGCACGAGCTGTTCGAGGCGGAGCGCTGGAAGGTCGTGGGCCTGACGATCGACCCCGAGCGCCTGCTCGAGATCCGGCAGCGTCGCGTGCACGCGATGGGCGTCGCGGGCCACGGTGGCGCGGGCGACACTGCCCTCGGCGGGTACGCCGACCTCGCGCGCATCCACGACGAGCTCGACGAGGTCGCGCGGCTCCAGCGGCGCCTCGGCTGTCCGGTCCTCGACACGACGACCCTCGCGCTCGAGGAGGCCGCGGGGCGTGTCGTCGAGCTCGTCACCGCGCGCCGTCGCGCCCTCGCGCCCGACGACGCGCCGCAGCCCCCGGGCGACGACCTCGCCCGGGCGACCCCGCAGACCCGGCCGGCGGACCGCCGTCGGGCAGGAACCCGCGCGGCCACCGCCGCCGACCACGAGGAGCAGCCATGAGCGACCGGTACGTCTACGACCTCGCGGAGGGCCGCGCGGACATGCGCGCCCTGCTGGGCGGCAAGGGTGCGGGGGTCGCGGAGATGCGCCGCATCGGCGTGCCCGTGCCGGACGGCTTCACCGTGACGACGGCGGCGTGCGTCGCGGCCATGGAGCGTGGCGGGTCGTGGCCGGACGGCCTGTGGGACGAGGTCGTCGCGCACCTCGACGCGCTCGAGGAGCGCACGGGACGCCGGCTCGGCGCGCGCGAGCGCCCGCTGCTCGTGTCGGTGCGCTCGGGCGCCGTGTTCTCCATGCCCGGGATGATGGACACGATCCTCAACCTCGGTATCTCGGACGACTCGGTCGAGGGGCTCGCGGCCGAGTCCGGGAACGCGCGCTTCGCCTGGGACTCCTACCGGCGGTTCGTGCAGATGTACGGCGAGGTGGTCGAGGGCGTGCCCGCCCACGCGTTCGCGGACGAGCTCGACGCGCTCAAGGCGCGCCGCGGCGTCGCGCAGGACACGGACCTCGACGCGGACGACCTGCGCGGGCTCGTCGCGACGTTCCGCGCGGTCGCGCGCCAGCACACGGGCGAGGACCTGCCGACGGACCCGCGCGAGCAGCTCCGGCGGTCGGTCGACGCGGTCTTCGCGTCGTGGGGCAACCCCCGCGCGGCCGTCTACCGGAAGGCGAACGGCATCCCCGACGACCTCGGCACGGCCGTGAACGTCATGCAGATGGTGTTCGGCAACAAGGGCGCGACGTCGGCGACCGGCGTGTGCTTCACGCGCAACCCCGCCACGGGCGCCAAGGAGCTCTACGGCGAGTTCCTCGTGGACGCGCAGGGCGAGGACGTCGTCGCGGGCATCCGCACGCCGCGGCCCCTCGCCGAGATGGAGACCGTGCTGCCCGACGCGTTCCGCGAGCTGCGCGCGACGATGGACCGTCTCGAGCAGCACTACGGCGACCTGCAGGACATCGAGTTCACGGTGGACGACGGCGCGCTCTACCTCCTCCAGACCCGCACCGGGAAGCGCACCGCGCAGGCCGCGCTGCGCGTCGCGCGCGAGCTCGTCGACGAGGACGTGATCGACCGGGACACCGCGCTGCGGCGCCTGGACCCGGCGCAGCTCGACCAGCTCCTGCACCCGGCGCTCGACCCCGACCACGGCGCGACGCCGCTCACGCGCGGGCTCAACGCGTCGCCGGGGGCCGCCGTCGGGCGCGTGGTGCTCGACGCCGAGACCGCGGCCGAGCGCGGCAAGGCCGGCGAGGCCGTCGTGCTCGTGCGGTGGGAGACGAACCCGGACGACATCGCGGGCGTCATCGCCGCGCAGGGCGTGCTCACCGCGCACGGCGGCATGACGTCGCACGCCGCGGTCGTCGCGCGCGGCATGGGCAAGCCGTGCGTCGCGGGGGCCGGCGCGCTGCGGATCGACGTCGAGGGGCGGCGCGTCCACGTCGGGGACCACGTGCTCACCGAGGACGACACGATCACGCTCGACGGCACGACCGGCGACGTCTACGCGGGCGCGCTGCCGCTCGTGCCGCCCCAGGTCACCGACGACTTCCAGGCCGTGCTCGGCTGGGCCGACGACGTGCGACGCCTCGGGGTCCGGGCCAACGCCGACACGGGCGAGGACGCGGCCAAGGCGCGCGAGCTCGGGGCCGAGGGGATCGGGCTGTGCCGCACCGAGCACATGTTCATGGCGCCCGACCGGCTCCCCGTCGTGCGCGAGATGATCCTCGCCGAGACCGACGCCGCGCGCGCCGCCGCGCTCGACCGCCTGCTGCCCATGCAGCAGGCCGACTTCGAGGAGATCTTCGCCGCGATGTCCGGGCTGCCCGTGACGATCCGGCTCCTCGACCCGCCGCTGCACGAGTTCCTGCCCGACCTCGTCGAGCAGTCGCTCCTCGTGCAACGTCTCGAGGACGAGGTCGGCGACCCGGGCGCACCGCTGCACGGGACGGACGCGGTCTTCGAGGGCTGGGCCGCCGCGGGCGGCGGCGGGGAGACGACGGCGCGGCTCGCCCGGGCGCGCCGCCTCCTCGCGCAGGTGCGGCGGCTGAGCGAGATGAACCCCATGCTCGGCACGCGTGGCGTGCGGCTCGCGCTGCTGCACCCGCAGATCGCCGCGATGCAGGTGCGGGCGATCGCGCGCGCCGCGCTCGCGGTGCGCGCGGCCGGGCACGACCCGCGCGTGGAGATCATGGTGCCGCTCGTCGGGTTCTCCGAGGAGCTGCGGCGGATGCGCGAGGTCGTCGACGCGACGATGACCGAGGAGCTCGAGGGCGCGGACGCCCCGCTGCCGTACGCCGTCGGGACGATGATCGAGCTGCCGCGCGCGGCGCTCGTCGCCGACCGCATCGCGGAGCACGCGGAGTTCTTCTCGTTCGGCACGAACGACCTCACGCAGACGACGCTCGGCATCTCGCGCGACGACGCCGAGGGGTCGTTCCTCACCGCGTACCTGGAGGCGGGGATCGTGGGCACGAACCCGTTCGCGACGATCGACCGCGACGGCGTCGGCGAGCTGGTGCACGTCGGGCTCGAGCGCGGGCGCCGCGCCCGGCCGGGGCTGCACGCCGGGGTGTGCGGCGAGCACGGGGGCGACCCGGCGTCCGTCGCGCTGTTCGACGAGATCGGCCTGGACTACGTCTCGTGCTCGCCGTACCGCGTCCCGATCGCTCGGCTCGCGGCGGCGCGCTCGACGCTCGACCGGCGGGACGGCGCACGCACGACGCGTGACGCGTGAGTGCCCGGCAGCCGTCTCTTCCCTGACGACCCGAGCCGTGAGGACGCGGACGAGGCTGCCGCACGGAGGGTCCTCCGCCCCTCGCCTTGTGTCGGGCTTTCCCCTAGGATGCACTGGTCCAGACCACTTGTCTGCCGGAGGAGCAACCATGGACCGTGCCGTCGTCGTCGCGATCACCGAGGGCCTTCACGCCCGCCCCGCCGCCCTGTTCGTCAAGGCGGCCGCCGCCCAGCCCGCGCCCGTGCGGATCGCCAAGCCGGGCGGCGACCCCGTCGAGGCGGCGAGCATCCTCAGCGTCATGACGCTCGGCGTGGCGGCCGGGGACGAGGTCGTGCTCTCGACCGACGCCGACGGCGACGACGCGAGCGCGTCGATCGACGCGCTCGCGACCTTCCTGGAGCAGACCGAGGTCGCCTGAGCGCCGCTCAGTGCCAGTCGCTGATCTGCACGTCGCGCGGCGCGGGTGCGCCGGCCCACTCCCCACGGGTACGCCGAACCCGGGGTTGTGCGTCACCGTGACGAGTCGGTGACGAACAACCCCGGGTTCGGCAGCGAGGTCGGGCGCGGGCTAGAGGCCCAGCTCGGCCAGGATCGGGAGGCGGGACCGGACGGCCGCGCGGGCGGCGTCGGGAGTGGGCTGCTGGAGCGCGAGGAACGCGAGCTCCTCGCACTGCTCGGACGTCGTGGCGGCCAGCACGGCCGCGACGTCGGCCAGTGCGCGCGGTGTCATGGACAGCGACGTCACGCCGAGCCCCACGAGCACCGGCGCGAGCACCGGGTCCGCCGCGGCCTCGCCGCACACGCCGAGCGGGCGCCCGTTGAGCGCCGCGCCCGAGCCGGTCGCCCCGACGAGCGCGAGGACCGTCGGCTGCCACGCCGTCGAGAGGCGCGCGAGGTCGGAGACCTCGCGGTCGGCGGCCATCGTGTACTGCGTGAGGTCGTTCGTCCCGATGCTCGCGAACGACGCCTTGGCGAGCACCCAGCGCGCCCCGAGGGCCGCGGCGGGCACCTCGATCATCACGCCCGCGGTGCCGAGGCCGTGCTCCGCGCACAGCGCGACGAACGACTCCGCCTCGTCGGGCGTCGCGATCATCGGCGCCATGACCCACACGTCGGTCGACTCCGCCGCCGCGGCGCGCGCGATCGCCGTGAGCTGGCGGTCGAGCACCTCGGGGTGGCGCCGTGCGGTGCGCAGGCCACGCACCCCGAGCGCCGGGTTGGGCTCGGCCTCGGGCGTGACGAACGGGAGCGGCTTGTCCGCGCCCGCGTCGAGCGTGCGGACCACGACCTTGCGGCCGGGGAACGCCGAGAGCACCTCGCGGTAGGCCGCGACCTGCTCGTCGATCGTCGGCTCGACCGTGCGGCCCAGGAAGCACACCTCGGTGCGGAAGAGCCCCACGCCCTCGGCGCCCGCCTCCGCGGCGGCCCGCGCGTCCTCCCCGTTCGCGACGTTGGCGAGGAGCTCGACGCGACGGCCGTCCGCCGTCCGCCCCTCCCCGTCGAAGCGGCGGCGCTCGCCCCGGGCGCCCCGCGCGGCGACGACGGCGGTCACGTCGTCCGCGGACGGGTCGCGCTCGACCGTGCCGAGCCCGCCGTCCACGAGCACCGTGTCGCCGTCGTGCAGGGTCAGCGCGTCCTCGACCGCCACGACGGCCGGGATGCCGAGGGCGCGCGCGAGGATCGCGGTGTGCGACGTCGGCCCGCCGCCGCGCGTCACGACCGCGAGGACGCGCTCGGGGTCGAGCTGCGCGGTGTCCGCGGGGGCGAGGTCGTCCGCGACGAGCACGAACGCGAACCCCGGGTCGGGCACGCCCGGTGCGGGCAGGCCGAGCAGCGTCGCGACGATCCGGTCGCGCACGTCGCGCACGTCGCGGGCCCGCTCCGCCATGAGCCCGCCGAGCGCCTCGAGCTGCCCGACGACGACGCCCGCCGCGTCCCACACGGCGCGCGCCGGGGCGGAGCGCTGCTCGCGCACGCGCCCGACGGCGTCGCGCGCCAGGGCGGGGTCCGCCGCCATCGCGGCGGTCACGCCCAGCACCTCCGCCGCGGTGCCCTCGGCCCGCGCGGCGCGGGCCGTGAGGTCCTCCTGGACGGTCGTCACCGCCGCGAGGACCTGCGTCACCGCGAGGTCCACGTCGGCGTCCGTGCTGTCCGCGGCGAGCGGGGCCGGGTCGGGCTCGGGGACCGGGTCGGGCATGCGCACGACCGTCCCCGCCCCCCGCCCGGGGCTGACCGGCACGCCGGTCAGCCCCGGGTCGGAGACCCGCGCCGGTGCGTGCGTCGCGTCGTGGGCGACGATCACGCGGTACCCCGCTCTGTGGCCTCGGCGGGCTCCCTGACACCCCTGGTCACATCGGACGCGTCAGCAGCAGCGCCTGAGCTCCCCGTTTCCGTCGGCGCCGGCGAGGCGCCGTCGGACGCGTCCTCGGTGCCCGGCTCGTCGTCCTCGCGCCCCGGTGTCCGCAGGTTCCAGCGGGTGATGACGAAGCGGAAGAGGACGTAGTAGATCACCGCATACCCGAGCCCGATGGGGATGAGCAGGAGCGGCTTGGTCGCGATGCCGAGGTTGAGCAGGTAGTCGATGGCTCCGGCCGAGAACCCGAACCCGTCGTGGATGCCGAGCGCGTTCACCAGGGCGAGCGACGTCCCGGTGAGCACCGCGTGGATGACGTACAGCGGGTAGGCGACGAACACGAAGGCGAACTCGAGCGGCTCGGTGACGCCCGTGACGAACGAGACGAGCGCGGCGGAACCCATGATGCCGGCAACGACCTTGCGGTTCTTCGCCTTCTAGGTGTGGATGATCGCGAGCGCGGCGGCCGGGAGGGCGAACATCATGATGGGGAAGAAGCCCGTGAGGAACGTGCCCGCGGTGGGGTCGCCCGCGAGGAAGCGGAAGATGTCACCGTTCGCGACGGTCCCGTCCGCGGACGTGTACTCGCCGAACTGGAACCACGGCAGCGAGTTGAGCAGGTGGTGCAGGCCGATCGGGACGAGCAGGCGGTTGAGCGTGCCGAAGATGAACGCACCCAGGATGGTCGAGCCCGTGACGAACCCGCCGATCTGGTCGTTGATCAGCCAGTCGAACGCCGGGTAGATCAGGGCACCGACCACGGCGATGAGCACCGAGGCACCAGCCGTGACGATCGGCACGAACCGTCGACCCCCGAAGAACGCGAGGTACTGCGGCAGCTTGATCCGATAGAACCTCTGGAAGAGCAGCGCGGCCGTCAGACCGATGACGATGCCGCCGAGCACGCCGTAGTTGATGAGCTCCTGCGTCTCTCCCTCCGCTGCCTCACCGAGCACGTAGGGCGAGAGGGAGTCGCTGACGCCCTTGAAGACGAGGTAGCCGATGAGCGCGGCCAGACCGGTCGACCCGTCGGCCTTCTTCGCGTACCCGACCGCGACGCCGAGGGCGAAGATGATCGGCAGGTTGCTGAACAGCGCGTTGCCGGCGGACGCCAGGACGTCGTTGACCGGCTGCATCCACGAGACGTCGCCCCACGGCATGTCGGGCTGCCCCAGGCGCAGCAGCAGCGCCGCCGCTGGCAGGGACGCGATGGGCAGCATGAGCGAGCGCCCGACGCGCTGGAGCTGCGCGAAGCCGGGCACCCCCTTCTTCGTCCTCGTCGGTTCGGCGACGGTGGTCATGTGTCGTTCTCCTCCTGGGTGGGCCTGGGCGCAGGCCGAGGTGCGTCGTGCGGCGGCTGTGGCGCGACGTCGTACGGGCGTCGTTGCCGGTCTCCGGGCACGCCGAGGACGGCTGGGGTCGTTCCTGCGTCGTCGTGCCGGACATCCGGTCCAGGTTGTCTGGACCACTTGCAGGAAGAGTGGTCTAGACCTCATGATGTGTCAACCCCCGGAGGTGACCCGGGACACACGGGCAGGTCCGCGACGCGCGTCGCCGCAGGTCGCGGCACGGGCGGACGACGGACAATGCACCCGTGGAGATCGAGGCACCGACGCAGGGCCGTCCGCCCGGACAGGGCGCGGACGCGGACGAAGGACCAGGACGAGGACGAGGACGCGGCACGACGATGAGCAGGTCACGATCGCAGGCGAGCGAGCACAAGTACCTCACGGTGCGCGCGTACCTCGCCGACCTCGTGGCGAGCGAGCTCTCCGTCGGCGACGCGGTGCCGTCCGAGCGCAGCCTCACGGAGAAGTTCGGCGTCTCGCGCATGACCGTGCGCCAGGCGATCGACGCGCTCGTGACCGAGGGCGTGCTCGAGCGCTCGCAGGGCCGAGGGACGTTCGTCGCCCCGCCGCGCGCGGACTTCGAGATGCGCCTCACGACGTTCGGCGAGGAGGCGCGCCGTCGCGGCATGGAGCCGGGCAGCGAGGTGCTCGAGGTCGGCACGGCGCCCGCGCCGGCGTCGGTCGCCGAGTCGCTCGGGCGCGCGACGGGCGACCCCATGCACCACGTGGTGCGCCTGCGCTCCGCCGACGGCTCGCCCATGAGCGTCGAGGAGGCGTGGATCCCCGTCGACCTCGCACCCGACCTGCTCGACGACGGCGTCCCCGAGAGCCTGTACGGCGCCCTGCGCGAGCGCGGCCTGGCCCCGACGTGGGGCGAGGACACGATCACCGCCTCCGACGCCACGGTCCAGGAGCAGAAGCTCCTCGGGCTGCGCGCGTCGCGGGCCGTCATGCGCACCGTGCGCCGCACGTTCGCGGGCGACGCACCGCTCATGTACTCGCGGTCCAGCTACCGCGGCGACCGGTACAGCGTGTTCGTCCCGCTGCGCGAGGCGCGCCCGACGCTCGTGCCGCGCACCGGCGGCTCCCCGGCGTCGACCACCGCCCCTGCGGACCCGGCCGCCACGGCGGCCACCACCGACCCGACGCCCACCGACCACCTCGACCCCGTGCCAGTGCCGGCCCGGGCGACCGAAGGGAACGACCGATGACACAGTCCGACGCAGAGCGCGCCGCGACGATCCTCGCCGGGCTCGGCGGGGTGGCCAACATCGACGAGATCGACCCGTGCACCACCCGGCTGAGATCGCTCGTCAAGGACCCCGCGCTCGTCGACGCCGCGCTCCTGCGGCGCGCCGGTGCTTTCGGCGTCATGGTGAACGGCCGGGTCGTCCAGGTCGTCGTCGGCCCGCAGGTCGACACGATCGCGTCCGACCTCGCCGACCTCATGTGAGGACCCCGCACCACCGCAGCACCACCGCCGTCGCACCACCCCGACGACGACGCCCCGACCCCGCGCGCCCGCGCACCCCGACCGGCACGGCAGCCGGCCGGGACACCTGACCCGGCCCCGGCCGGAGCACGACCACCACGAGGAGCACCCGTGAGCAAGGCAGAGCAGATCCTCCGAGGCCTCGGCGGCGACGCGAACGTCGTCGACCTGGAGGCGTGCATCACGCGCCTGCGCGTCGAGGTCGAGGACCCGGCGCTCGTCGACGACGCCACGCTGACCGCCGCCGGAGCGATCGCCGTCGTGCGGTCGGGCGCGGCGATCCAGGTCATCGTCGGGCCCGACGCCGACAACATCGCCTCCGACATCGAGGACCTGCGCTGATGGCCGCGCCGCTCACGGTGCTCGTGCCCGTCACGGGCACGGTCATCGACGTCGCCGACGTCGACGACCCCGTCTTCTCCGCCGGGCTCGTCGGCCCCGGGCTCGCGGTCGAGCCCGACGACGCGCAGGGCGGCGAGGCCGTCGCGCCCATCACGGGAACGGTCGTCAAGCTGCACCCGCACGCGTTCGTCGTCCAGCACGACGACGGCCGCGCCGTCCTGGTCCACCTCGGCATCAACACCGTCCAGCTCGGCGGCGACGGCTTCACCACGCACGTCGCGCAGGGCGACCACGTCGAGCGCGGCACCGTCCTCGTGTCGTGGGACCCGAAGGCCGTCCGCGCCGGCGGCCGCTCGGCCGTGTGCCCGGTGGTGGCGCTGGAGGCCACCCCGGACGACGTGACCTCGCTCGCCGAGGTCGGCGCGTGGGCCGCGCACGGCGAGGAGCTCCTCACCTGGGGCTGACGCCCGGCACCGAACCCGGGGTTGTGGGCCAGCCCGAAGCCGAACCCGACGATATCCCCGGGTTCGGCCGAGTCCGGAGCGACGATCCCCGGGTTCCGCGTCCTGGGTCGACCGGCTAGCCGCGCAGCGGGAGCGTGAGCTGCGGGACGTCGCCCGGCTCGCCGCGGTCGACCACGCGGACCGGGACGCCCCAGTCCTGCTGGGCGAGGTGGCACGCGGGGAACACGTCCGGGTCGGGCTCGCCGTCCGGGCCGAGCGGGACGACGTCGCACGACGCCGCCCGCGCGGTCACGTGCAGCACGCCCTCGCGGACCTCGGGGTTGATGACGAGGTCGCGGCCGAGCTCGACGCCCGTGCCCTCCCCGGACAGCAGCAGCTCGGGCGGCGTCGCGCTCACGCGCAGCTCGGTCGACGGGCCGAACCGGTCGTCGAGCTTCTGCCCCGGCGCCGGGACGAACGGGACGTCGAGCCACAGCGGCCCGGCCTCGATGTCGGTGACGGGCCGTTGGGTACGGTGCGCGCCGCCGTCGAGCACCTCGCCCGCGAGCGAGGCGGGCAGCGCGACGCGCGTGAGCCGGTGCGCCGCGGACTCCACCACGAGCAGGTGGACCTGCGGCTCGCCGTCCGGGCCCTCGCCCACCTGCACGACGACGCCGCTCGGCTCCGCGAGGCCAGTCGCCAGGGTCGTGACCTCGCCCGCGAGCCGCGTCCCCTGCGCGTCGTCACCGACGCTCCCGGCGTCACCGGCCGCCGGCGCGAACCGGCGCAGCGCGCCGTCGTAGGTGTCGGCGACGACGACGCTCCCGTCGGGCAGCGTCGCGACCCCGAGCGGGTGCTGCATCAGCGCCTGCTCGGCCGGGCCGTCGCGGTGCCCGAAGTCGAACAGTCCCAGCCCCACGGCGGTCCGCACCTCGACGCCCCCACCCGGCGCCCGGGTCACGCGACGCAGCGCCGACGTCTCGGAGTCCGCGACCCAGATCGCCCGGTCCGCGCCGACGGCCAGCCCGGACGGCTGGGCGAACCACGCTGACTCTCCCGGCCCGTCCTCCAGGCCCTCGTTCATGGTCCCGGCGAGGTGCGTCATCGAGCCCTGCTCGCCGTCGAACGCCCAGAGCGTGTGGTTCCCGGCCATCGCCACGACGAACGCCGCGAGGTCCTGCGACCAGGCCACGTCCCAGGGCGACGAGAGACGCACGTCGAGCGGCGCGTACTGCCCGCCCGCCTCGGCAGGACCGTGGCCGGTGACGTCGGCGCCCCGTCGGCCCTCCCGCAGCACGACGTTCTCGAGCCCGCCGACCATGAACTGCTCGCCGGTGCCCGCGACGGTCGTCACGTGGCCGTCGGCGAGGCGCACGCCGCGCAGGACGTGGTTCGCCGTGTCCGCGACGACGACGTCGTACTCGAGCCACGACCGCAGCTCGACCGGGACGAGGCACAGCCCGTTGGGCTCGGCGAACCGCGCGTCGTCGGGGCCGCCGTCGACGAGCCCGCGCTCGCCGGACCCGATGCGCCGGACGAAGGTCTCGCCGTCGGGCAGGAGCTCGGCGAGCGCGTGGTGCCCGGCGTCGGCGACGAGGAGGTTGCCGCCGGGCAGCTCGATGGCCTTCGCGGGGAAGCGCAGCGTGCCCGACGACGGCGCGGGCGGCACGTACGGGCCGTCGCCCCGGTGGAGCGTGCCCTTGGCGTCGTGCTCCGCGACGAGCTCCTCGACGAGGGCGGCGATCGCGGACGCGTGGCCCTCCCCCGCCATCTGCGCGACGACGTAGCCCTCGGGGTCGACGACGACGAGCGTCGGCCAGGCGCGCGCCGCGTAGGCGGACCACGTGACGAGCTCGGGGTCGTCGAGGACGGGGTGGTGCACCTCGTACCGCTCGACCGCGGCCGCGAGCGCCGCCGGAGCCGCCTCGTGCTCGAACTTGGGCGAGTGCACACCCACGATGACCAGCACGTCGCGGTGGGCCTCCTCGATCTCGCGCAGCTCGTCGAGGACGTGCAGGCAGTTGACGCAGCAGAAGGTCCAGAAGTCGAGCACCACGACCTTCCCGCGCAGGTCGGCGAGGGTCACGTCCCGGCCGCCGGTGTTGAGCCAGCCGCGCCCGACGAGCTCGGACGCGCGGACGCGGGGAAGTCGCTCGGTGGTCACGCTCCCCATTGTCGCGCGACCTCCCACCCTTGACCCGCATACCCCTGGTGGGTATATTCACCATCGTTCGATACCCCGCCGGGGTATCCGGGACGAGGAGGAGCACGATGAGCATCGTCGAGATCGAGTACCAGGTGACCGGCATGACCTGCGGTCACTGCGAGATGTCGGTGCGCGAGGAGGTCGAGCAGGTGCCCGGCGTCACCGCGATCGACGTCAGCGCGACCACCGGTCGGCTCGTCGTCGCGGCCGACCAGCCCCTCGACGACGCCGCGGTCGTGGCCGCCGTCGACGAGGCCGGGTACCAGGCGGTGCGGGTCCCATGAGAGCCCCCGCCCGGATCGGGCTGTACGCCGCGGGGCTCGGCGTCGTGTTCGCCGCCTCGGCCGCGGTCGCCGCGGCCGTCGTCCCCGAGGGAGCAGCCCCGGCACCGGCCGCCTCGCACGCCCCCGAGCAGCACGTCACCACGGGCGACGCCCCCGAGCAGGGGACCACGAGAGGAGCGGACATGGCCCGCGGGCTTTCCCTGGAGCAGGACGGGTACACGCTGGGCGAGGTCACGGCTCCTGCGACCGTGGGCGAGGCCGGAGAGCTGACGTTCACCGTCACCGACCCCGCGGGCGAGCCCGTCACGACGTTCGACGTCTCGCACGAGCAGCGGCTCCACCTGATCGTCGTACGCTCCGACGGCGCGCACTTCCGGCACGTCCACCCTGTGATGGACGCGGACGGGCGCTGGTCGATCCCCTGGGCCTGGGACGCCGCCGGGACCTACCGCGTCTACGCGGACGCCGTGCCCAGCGCGGGCGGCGCCGTCACGCTGACGCGCACGGTCGACGTCGCGGGCGACCTCGCCCCCGTCCGCGACACCGAGGTCTCCACCACCACGTCGGTCGACGGGTACGACGTCGCGCTCGACGGGCAGCTCGAGGCCGGGACGGTCTCCACCCTGACCGCCGAGGTCACCCGCGACGGGGAACCGGTCACGACGCTCGAGCCGTACCTCGGCGCCTACGGGCACCTCGTCGCGCTGCGCGACGGCGACCTCGCCTACCTGCACGCGCACCCCGAGGGCGCCGAGCCGGAGGACGGCCAGGTCTCAGGCCCGACCGTGTCGTTCGGCGTCGAGGCGCCGACCCCCGGCCGCTACCTGCTGTACCTCGACTTCCAGGTGGAGGGCCAGGTGCGCACCGCGGCGTTCGTCGTCGAGGCGACGGCCGACGGCGCCCCCGCCCCGGCGCCGGACGACGCGCCCCCTGCCGGTCACGACCCGGCGACGCACGACCACTGACCTGCACCCCCATGCCCGGCAGCACCCCGCCGGGCCGGAAGGAGGACCTCATGACGGCACCGGCCGCCCCGCCACCGGGGACGTTCGTCGAGCTCGAGATCGGCGGGATGACGTGCGCCTCGTGCGCGATGCGGATCGAGAAGAAGCTCAACCGGCTCGAGGGCGTCACCGCGACCGTGAACTACGCGACGGAGAAGGCGAAGGTCACCGTCCCGGACGGTGTCGACGCCGCCACGCTCATCGCCGAGGTCGAGAAGACGGGGTACACCGCGCAGCTCCCGCGCGTCGAGGACCCTGAGGTCCCGGCGCCCGCCGAGGCGGAGGACGCCGACCCCGAGCTCACCGCGCTGCGGCAGCGCCTGGTCGGTGCCGTGGTGCTCTCCGCCCCGGTCATCGCGATGGCGATGGTCCCCGCGCTGCAGTTCACGTACTGGCAGTGGGCCAGCCTCGCGCTCGCCGCGCCGGTCGTCGTGTGGGCGGCCTGGCCGTTCCACCGCGCCGCGTGGACCAACCTGCGCCACGGCGCGGCGACGATGGACACCCTCATCTCCGTGGGGACCGGCGCCGCGTTCCTGTGGTCCCTCTACGCGCTGTTCCTCGGCACCGCGGGCGAGCCGGGCATGACCCACCCGTTCACGCTGTCCGTCGAGCCCACCGACGGCGCCGGGAACATCTACCTGGAGGTCGCGGCCGGCGTCACGACCTTCATCCTCGCGGGCCGCTACTTCGAGAAGCGGTCCAAGCGGCAGGCGGGCGCCGCGCTGCGCGCCCTGCTCGAGCTCGGGGCCAAGGACGTGGCGGTGCTGCGCGACGGCGCCGAGACCCGCATCCCGATCTCCGAGCTCGCCGTGGGCGACGAGTTCGTCGTGCGCCCCGGCGAGAAGATCGCGACGGACGGCACCGTCGTCGCCGGCACCTCCGCCGTCGACGCCTCGATGCTCACGGGCGAGTCCGTGCCCGTCGAGGTCGGCGAGGGCGACACCGTCACCGGCGCGACCGTCAACGCGGGCGGGCGCCTCGTCGTCCGCGCGACGCGCGTCGGCGGCGACACGCAGCTCGCCCAGATGGCCCGGCTCGTCGAGGACGCCCAGTCCGGCAAGGCCCAGGTCCAGCGGCTGGCCGACCGCGTCTCCGGGGTCTTCGTCCCGATCGCCATCGCGATCGCCGTCGGCACCCTCGGCGCGTGGCTCGGCGCGGGCGCGCCCGCCTCGGCGGCGTTCACGGCCGCCGTCGCGGTGCTCATCATCGCGTGCCCGTGCGCCCTCGGCCTCGCCACCCCGACGGCGCTGCTCGTCGGGACGGGGCGCGGCGCGCAGATGGGCGTCCTCATCAAGGGCCCGGAGGTCCTGGAGTCCACGCGGACCGTGGACACCGTCGTGCTCGACAAGACGGGGACCGTGACGACGGGCGTCATGACGCTGACCGACGTCGTCACCGGGAGCGGGGTCGACCGCGCCGAGCTCCTGCGCCTCGCCGGGGCGGTCGAGGACGCGTCCGAGCACCCGGTCGCCCGGGCGATCGCCCGGGGCGCCGTCCAGGAGGTCGGGACGCTGCCCGTGCCCGAGGAGTTCACCAACGTCGAGGGCAGGGGCGTGCAGGGCGTCGTGGACGGGCACGCCGTCCTCGTCGGCCGCGAGTCGCTGCTCGCCGAGTGGGCGCAGCACCTCCCGCGCGAGCTCGCCGAGGCCAGGGCCCGCGCCGAGGAGCAGGGCGGAACCGCCGTCGTCGTGGGCTGGGACGGGTTCGCCCGCGGGATCCTCGTGGTGGCCGACGCGGTCAAGCCCACGAGCGCCGAGGCGATCCGCCAGCTCCGCGCGCTCGGCCTCACCCCGGTGCTCCTCACCGGGGACAACAGGACCGTCGCGCGCCGGATCGCGGCCGAGGTCGGCATCGACGAGGTGATCGCAGAGGTCATGCCGCGCGACAAGGTCGACGTCGTCAGTCGGCTCCAGGGGGAGGGCAAGGTCGTCGCGATGGTCGGCGACGGCGTGAACGACGCCGCGGCCCTCGCCCAGGCAGACCTGGGCCTCGCCATGGGGACGGGCACGGACGTCGCGATCGAGGCCGCGGACATCACGCTCGTGCGGGGCGACCTGCGCTCCGCGGCCGACGCGATCCGGCTCGCGCGGCGGACGCTCGGCACGATCAAGGTGAACCTGTTCTGGGCCTTCGCCTACAACGTCGCCGCGATCCCGCTCGCCGCGCTCGGCCTGCTCAACCCCATGCTCGCAGGAGCCGCGATGGCGTTCTCCAGCGTCTTCGTCGTGGGCAACAGCCTGCGGCTGCGGTCGTTCCGCAGCCGGGCCACGAACCCGGACCCGACGGCCACCACCCCGACCACGCCGACCGTGCAGCTCGCCGGCGTCTGATCGTAGGACCGCGAGATCGGGACCTCCCGTGCCCGGTGCTGCACCTCCTGGTGCGGTGCCGGGCACGCCCCGTGCGTGAGGCTCAGGCGCGCGAGGCGCTCACCGAGCCGACGACGCGCACCTCGACCTCGACACCGTCGACGGTCTCGGGGACGTCGACCTCGTCGGAGGTCACGTTGACGCGCAGCAACCAGTCGTCGACGACGTCCTGCGCCCGCGGACCGCGCACGGGCGCGCCCGACGCGTCGGCGCGGGCGATCCCGACGCCGGTCACTCCGTCGAGGCCTGCCAGCTCGTCGCGGAGCGCGGCCTTGGCCTCGCGGGCTCGTTCGAGGGTCGCCACGGCGAACCACCTCCCGGACCCATTGTGCGCCCGTCGGGCCGTTCGCGGCAGGGCCAGGAGTCCTCGCCGGGAGCCGTCAGTCGAGCAGCGTCGCGCCGAGCCGCTCCAGCACCGTCCCGATGGGGTTGCAGTACGTGAGCCCGGTGCCGTTCGCGCCACCCGTCTCCGACCCGGCGAACAGGAGGCCGAGCGCCACGCCGTCCTCCCGGTACACGAGCGACCCCGAGTCGCCGCCGCGCGAGAACGGCCCGTCGCCCGTCGACTCGACCTCGATCTGGTCGTCGAACCGCAGCGCGCCGAGTCCGTCGCCGTAGCCCACCACGACGTCGTCGAGCTCGATGGCCGTGATGCGGCCCGTCGTGACGCCGGTGGTCCGGCCGGACTTGCCGACCGCCTCGCCGCCCAGCGCGACCGCCGTCTCCGTGACCCGGCCGACGGGGTACTCCGCGTCCACGGCCGGGTCGTCGAGGAGCGCGACGGCGGCGTCGACGGTCTGCGTGACGCCCGCCTCCAGCGGGACGAGCGCGGCGAGGGTCCCGACGCGGTCGTCGGGCGCGCTGCCGCCGTCGGCGGGACCGGGCTGCACGACGACGTCCCCGACCCGGGCGGACGGCGACCCCGCGAGCACGTGCCAGTTCGAGAGCGCGTAGACCGATGCGGCGTCCGCGCCCTCCACGGGCGGCTCGCCGAGGCGCACGAACGCGCCGAGCGTCCCGGCGGTGACGTCCACGTTCGCGATCGAGACGCCCGGACGCAGCGGTCGCACCCGGCCGGTCTCGCCGGTCGCGTAGGCCGTGACGACCGGAGGCCGCAGGCCGGGCCCGCTCTCGCCACCACCACCCCGACCTGCACCGGTCAGCGGGCGGATGCGGCCCGTGCGCCGCACGTCGACCGTGTCCCCCGCCTCCGACGCGACCTTGCGCGCGATGCTGCGCGCCGCCGGCACGCCCAGCCGGTACCGGACCGCGATGGCGTACCCGCCGTCGTCGTGCGGGGCGAGGCCGATCGCGAGGGTGGGCGCGCGCACGACCTCCGCGGCGTCGGGCACGTCGCGCGCCTCGATCGCCGTGTCCGTCCGGCCCGGCAGGCCCGACCGCTCCGCGAGCTCGCGCGCGTAGTCCGCGAGCTGCGACTTGATCTCTCGTGCCTTCTGCTGGTCCATCGGTGCACCGTCCCCTCGCCCGACGGACGGCTCCCGCCGTCCGCGTCCTGCCGAGCGAGTCTGACGGCAGCCGCCCACACCCGCACCGCGCCACGCCGAGGACCCGTCAGGCGCGGAGCAGCTGCTCCACGCGGACCGACCGGCGGCGGGCGACGACGAGCGTCGTCACCGCCACCGACGCGAGACCCCAGAGCAGCAACGCGACGGCGTCGCCCGCTCCCCCGGCCGCCCCGGGATCGATGATCGACGTGAGCAGGCGGAGTGCGGAGCCGACCGGCAGCAGGTCGCGCAGGCCCGTGAGCGCGGCCGGGACGGTCGCGACGATGCCGGTCGCGACGAGGAGCACCGCCACGAGCAGGCTGATGGCCCGTCCCACGTTCCCGAGGAGCGCGGCGAGCGCCTGGTTGAGCGCCACGAAGACCACCGACGCGAGCGCCCCGGTCGCGAGCAGGCCGATCCAGCCGCCCACGCTCGCCCCCTCGACCGCGGCGAGGACGCCGCCGACCACGAGGCCCGTCGCTGCCGCGATCCCGGCCGGCAGCGCGAGCGCGGCGAGCGCGAGACGACCGGCGGTCCGGGTCGACCCGAGCAGCTTGGCGGGCACGGGTGGGAACGCGACGAAGATCGCGAGCGCGCCGAGCCACAGGGCGAGGACCGCGAACAGCGGGCCGGTCGACCCGGTGCCGAGGTCCTCGACGCCGGGAGCAGCCACGGGGTCCGCGACGACCGTGGAGAGGTTCTCCCGCTCGGCGTCCGTGTACGAGGGGATCTGCTCCGTCGCGTCGCCGAGGCCCTGGGCCAGCTCGGTCGTCCCGTCCGCGAGCTGCCCGACGCCGCCCGCGAGGTCGCCCGCGCCCGTCGCCAGGTCCTGGGTCCCGGTCGCGAGCTGGTCGGCTCCCGTCCCGAGCTCCCCCACACCCGTCGCGAGCCCGTCCGCCCCCGTCGACAGCTCGCCCGCCCCGCCGGCGAGCTGCGCGGCGCCGTCGGCCACCTGGTCGGCGCCGGTCGCGAGCTGCCCGAGCCCGGTCGAGAGGTCGCGCGCTCCCCCGGCCACGCCCGTCGCACCCGTGGCGGTCTGCGCCGCCCCGGTCGCGAGCCGGTCCGCGCCCTGCGCGGCCTGGTCGACCCCCGCCGCGAGGGCGTAGAGCCCGGTGGGCCCGTTCGCGCCCGACGGCGTCCCGGCGAGCGCGGCGTTCCCCGCGGCGACCTCGGCCGCACCGACCGCGAGCGGCCGCAGCGCGGCGAGCTGCTGGTCGAGCGCGACGCACGCGGGTGACGCCGGGTCGGCCGCGCACCCCGCCTGGACCTTCTGCTGCTCGATCCCGGCGACGACCTGCGCGAGCCCGCCCGCGACGTCGCGCGAACCCGTCGCGAGCCGGGTCCCGAGCGCCGGGAGCGACGTGGACCCTCCGCCGGGGAGGGGGACGGCCGAGATCGAGTCGTCGAGCGTGCCGAGCCCGTCCGCGAGGTCGGACGCACCGCCCGAGACCCCCGCGACGCCGTCGGCCAGACCCTGGGCGCCGGACGCGAGCGAGCCCGCGCCGGACGCGGACTGCGCGACTCCGTCCGCGACCTGCCGCGACCCGGTGGCGACGCCCTGCGCCCCGGTCGCGAGGTCGCCCGCGCCGGACGCGAGCCGATCTGCGCCCGAGCCGAGCTCGCCGACCCCGGACGCGAGCGCCCCGGCGCCGGTCGCGAGCTCGCCCGCGCCGGACGCCAGCTGCGTCGCCCCCTCGCTCGCCTGGGACGCGCCGTCCGCGAGCTGGTCGGCACCGTCCGCGGCCTCGCCGAGCTGCTCGTTCAGGGTCGTGAAGCCGACGAGCACGCCGTCCACGTAGTTCTCGGTGAGCGTCGTGCCGAGCACGGACGTCGCCGTGGTCGTGACGATGCGCGCGAGCGCCTCGTCCACGACGCGCCCGCCGGGCGCCGTCTCGACGGTCAGCGTGGCCTGGGTCGCGTCGGACGCGTCGCCGCTGAACGACGTGGCCGCGGCGGAGAAGTCCTCGGGGATCGTCACGACGGCGGAGTACGTGCCGTCGGCGAGCCCGGACGCGGCGTCGTCGGCGTCGGTGATGACCCAGTCGTAGTTCGTCGTGCCGGGGTCGGGCTGGACGGCGACCGGCCCGGTGTCCGCGGAGGCCGCGCCCCCGCTCACCAGCCCGGCCGTGAGCTGACGTCCCAGCGGGACGGTCTGGCCGTCGACCTCGACGGGCTCGTCGAGGTTGACGATCGCCGCCTTCACCGTGTCGAGCCGCTCCTGCGGGTCCCACAGCGCCCACAGCAGGAGGCCGAGCACCGCGAGCGGCAGCGCGACGGCCGCGGCCACGGTCCAGAGGCGTCGCGCGTCGACCCGGGTCCGGGCGCCGGCGGGCGACGGCGCGTCCGGGGTGGTCAGGTCGGGCTGCGCCGTGTCGGGCGGGAAGACGCTCATGCGGGCACCTCCTCGGTGCGCGGGCCGACGGCGGACGCCGGGTGGGTGGGGGCGGGCACCGAGTGGGCGGGGTCGGGGGCGTGCAGGTCGAGCACCTGCGTCCCCGGTGGGGCGAGGTCGGTCGGCGCGGGCCCGACGGCGCCGAGGACGACCGCCGTGCCGCGCTCGGCCGCCCGGGCGAGCACCTCGGAGAGGGCGGCGCGCTCGGCGGGCGACGTGACGGCGTCCGTCCCGACGACGGCGAGCAGCCGCGGGTCCTCGCGCAGCAGCGCGGCGACGCTCGCCGCCGCAGGCACGCGGTGCGCGGCGGGCGCGGGCGCGTCGCCGGGCAGGGCCGCGACGTCGGCCGCGAGGTCGACGAGGGCGACCCGGCGGCGCACGCTCAGCGCGCGCTCGGGCAGGACGAGGCCCGTCACCTTGAGGGCTCCGGCGGCCGGCCTGAGCCGTCCCGCGAGCGCCAGCACGACCCCTGACACCGCCGCGGGCGACGTCCCGTGCACGACGAGCGACCCGCCGTCGGGCACGCGGACCGTGACCGGCTCCGCGAGGGGCCCGTGCGCCCCGGCGACCACGAGGTCGTGGGCGACGACGGCGTCCGTACTGCCCGGCTCCGGCCAGTCCGCGAGCGCGAGCTCCTTGGACAGCCCCTCGCCCTCGACATCGAACGACGGCAGCACCCGGTCGAGCCAGCGCGGCATCCACCACGCCTTGTCGCCGAGCATCGCGAGCACGGCGGGCACCAGGGTCATGCGCACGACGAACGCGTCGACGAGGACGCCGACCGCGAGCCCGAGCGCGATGGGTTTGAGGCTCATGTCACCCTCGGGCACGAACGCCACGAACACGGCGAACATGATGATGGCCGCCGCGGTGACGACCTTCGCGGACGCTTGGAACCCCGTGAAGATCGACCGCCGCGCCTGGCCCGAGTGGACGTAGTCCTCGCGGATGCGCGCCACGAGGAAGACCTCGTAGTCCATCGCGAGGCCGAACAGCACGCCCATGAGCACGATCGGCATGAAGGAGATGACCGGGCCGAGCCGCGTGACGTGGAGCGCGTCCGCGAGGAACCCGTGCTCGAACACGAGCGTCACCACGCCGAACGCCGCGCCCACCGAGAACAGGTAGCCGAGCGTCGCCTTGATCGGGACCGCGATCGACCGGAACACCATGGTCAGCAGCACGAGCGACAGGCCCACGACGACGAACGCGAACGGCAGCAGGGCCGCCCCGAGCTTCGCGGACACGTCGATCCCGACGGCCGTGAACCCCGTGACCGCGAGGTCGACGCCGTACTCGTCGAGGAAGTGGTCGTGCTGCGCGCGGATCTCCGTGACGAGGTCCTTGGTCTCCTCTGAGTCCGGCGCGCCCGTCGGCACGACCTGCACGATGCCCGTGTCCGCGGTGAGGTTCGGCGTCGCGAGCGGGACGTCCGCCACGCCCGGGAGGTCCGCGAGCTCGTCGCCCAGGTCGTCCATGAGCCCGACCGGGTCCGTCGACGTGACGATCGTCCCCGTGACGATCAGCGGCCCGTTGAAGCCGGGCCCGAAGTGCTCCGACACCAGGTCGTACGTGACGCGTGCCTGGTTGTCCTCGGGCAGGGTCCCCGCGTCGGGCAGCGCGAGCTGCAGGTCCCGCGCCGGCAGCGTGAGCAGCACGATCGCCGCGACGACGAGCCCGATCGTCAGCAGCGGGATCCGCGTGACGGCGCGCACCCACCCCGCGAAGAACCGGTTGCGGTGCTCGGTCGTGGTCGGGTCGGAGACGTCCCGGGTCGGGTCCGCGGCGGGGGCGCTCTCGGTGCTCGGGGCTGCCGCGCCGTCGCCCTGGTCGTCCGGGCGGGGGTTCACGAGCGCGGCCTGACGCCCTGTCGCATCCGAGCCCGCCCCCGCCGCTCGTCCGGTCCGTCGCCTCGTCGTCCCGTCGAGGTCCGACGACGCCGCACCCGCACGCCGTCGCCCCCGCACACGCCCACGACGGCGCGGGGCCTTCGGGCGGAGGCGCTCGCCGGCGAAGCCCAGCATCGCGGGCAGCAGCGTGATCGAGACGAGGACCGCGAGGCCGACGCCGACGGCGGCGGCGACGCCCATGACGGTGAGGAACGGGATGCCGGCGACGCCGAGGCCGACGAGCGCGATCATCACGGTGAGGCCGGCGAAGATGACGGCGGATCCAGCCGTCGCGACGGAGCGGGCGGCGGCCTCCTCGACGCTCAGACCGCTCGCGAGCTCGTCGCGGTGCCGGGACACGATGAAGAGCGCGTAGTCGATGCCGACGGCGAGGCCGAGCATCACGGCGAGCATCGGGGTCGTGGAGTTGATCTGGGCGACGGCGGTCGCGGCGAACAGCAGGCCCATGCTCACGCCGACCCCGACGACGGCGTTGAGGAGCGGCAGCCCGGCCGCGACGAACGAGCCGAAAGTGAGGACGAGCACGACGAGCGCGACGAGGAGGCCGAGTGCCTCGGTGACGGTGAGCGTGGGGAACTCCGTGCTGAAGAGCTGCCCGCCGAGGGCGGCCTGCGCACCGTCGGGCAGGGCCGCCGCCAGGTCGTCGACGACGTCGCCGAGCGCGTCCTTCGTCGCGTCCGTGACCTCGCTCTGGCCCTCGTCGAGCTGGATGGTCATGAGCGTCGCGACCTCGTCGTCGCTGATCGACGCGGTCATGGTGTCGTCGTAGGGCGAGGTGACGGCGGCGACGCCGTCCACGTCGCCGAGCGCGGTGACGGCGTCCTCGACGGGTCCGCGGACGGCGTCGTCCTCGATGGTGGAGCCGTCGGGCGCCACCACGATGACCTGGGCAGACGCCCCGCTGACCTGCGGGAAGGTCGCGGCGAGGCGGTCGAGCGCCGCCTGGGACTCGGTGCCGGGGATGGTCACCTCGTCGTCGAGACCCTGGCCGACGAGGCCGGCGAGCGCACCCGCGAGGACGAGGATCCCGATCCACGCGGCGAGGACGAGCCGGCGCGCCCCGACCGCCCAGCGGCCGAGCGAGTACAGCGCTGAGGACACGAGCGGCCTCCCGGGGAGAGTGCAGACGGATTTCAGGATACGCCGCTGTATCCGATACGGGAACGTATCCGATACACTTGTGCATCGCAAGGCCGTCCGTTCAGGCGGCGCCCTCCGACAGTGGGAGCATGTCCGGCGTGACGACGGACCTCGACCCGACCCGCGTCGGCCGCGACCCCGCGGGGGACGGCGACGCCCGGATCTCGCCGCGGCGGGAGCGCACGCGCGAGCGCCTGCTCGACGCCGCCTACGGGCTGTTCGCCGAGCACGGCATCAACGGCACCTCGATCGAGGCGGTCTGCGAGGCCGCGGGCTTCACGCGCGGCGCGTTCTACTCGAACTTCGCGTCCAAGGAGGAGCTCTTCCTCGCGCTCAGCGAGCGGGAGATCCGCGTGCGCATGCGCAGCCTCGAGCACGCTGTCGAGCACCTGCCCGAGCACCCCGTGCAGGACGGCGTCATCGCGCCCGCGACGATCGCGACGATCGTCGCGGCCGTCATGGACGACCCGCGGGACGAGCGGCGCTGGTGCCTCATGAACGCCGAGCTCGAGCTGCTCGCGCTGCGCGACCCCCAGGTCGCCGCGCGGTTCGCAGAGCAGGAGGAGTCGTTCCGCGCCGAGCTGGCGGGCATCCTCACGCGCGTGCTCACGGAGGTGGGCATGCGGTTCGCGATCGACGCCACCGCCGCGACGCGCGTGCTCATCAGCGCCTACTCGTGCGCGGCGCGCGACGCGTTCCTCGGCCCGGCGGACGACGAGGCGGTCCGCCGGGCGCAGTCGGCCGACTGGCTCCCCGCCCTCGTCGGGCGCCTCGTCGAACCGGACCCCGACGCGGCCTGACCGCGCACCCGCCCCGCGACCCCTGTGGGTGGCGCAGGTCACACTGGCCGCATGGCACTCACCTTCAGCGGCGCGGTGATCGACTGCGCCGACCCCGCCGTCGTGGCGGACTTCTGGCAGGCCGCGCTCGGCTGGACGGGGCGCGAGACCGGACCGCACGGCGAGGCCGTGCTCTACCCGCGCGACGGCGAGACGGTGCTCGGCCCGCCGAGCCTCGTCTTCCAGCGGGTCCCCGAGGGCAAGGCGGTCAAGAACCGCATGCACCTCGACTTCGCCTCGTCCACGCAGGCCGCCGACGTCGCGCGGCTCGAGGGGCTCGGCGCACGCCGCGTCGACGTCGGGCAGGGCGAGGCGGACACGTTCGTCGTCATGGCCGACGTCGAGGGCAACGAGTTCTGCGTGCTGCGCGGGGACTGACCCCGGCGGCGGTGTCACGCCCGCCGTCCCTCCTCGGTCGAACGGTCATCAGGACGCCCCGTGGCGACTCGCCCGGTCCGTCCGCCGACCGACGGAGGAGAGAGCCATGCCCGAGAACCCGCTCGTCGTGCTCCTGCACGGCGCGTTCGCCGAGTCCGCGAGCTGGTCGGGCGTGATCGACCGGCTCCACGCGCACGACGTCGACAGCCTCGCCCTCGCGAACCCCCTGCGCAGCGTCGTGACCGACGCGCAGTACCTGCGTGACGCCGTCGGCGACGCCGGGCGCCCGCTCGTGCTCGTCGGCCACTCCTACGGCGGCATGGTCGTCACGGAGGCTGCGGCCGAGGGGCTGGGCGACGTCGTCGGTCTCGTCTACGTCGCCGCGTTCGCCCCCGACACGGGCGAGAGCGCGGTCGACCTCGCCGGCCGGTTCCCCGGCAGCACGCTCGCCGACGCGCTGGAGAGCACGTCGCTCGTGGACGACGTCGACGACCTGTGGATCCGGCCCGACGAGTACCACGCGCAGTTCGCCGCGGACGTCCCGGAGGAGACCGCGTACGTCGCCGCCCGGACGCAGCGCCCCGTCACGGACGTCGCGCTGAACCAAGGCCTGCTCGCCGGCACGCCGGCCTGGAAGGCCGTCCCGTCCTGGTTCGTGTTCGGCTCCGAGGACCGCAACATCCCCGTCGCCGCGCACCGCTGGATGGCGCAGCGCGCCGCCGCGCGCGGCGTGGACGAGGTGGAGGGTGCGTCGCACGCCGTCGCGGTCTCCGCGCCGGACCGGGTCGCGCGCACCGTGCTCGCCGCCCTCGCCGCGTCGCGCAGGGCCGCGGCCTGACGGCGCCGCGGAACCGCGAGGAGACGACGATGATCGCCACCACCGCGCTCGGACCCGTCTCGACGGTCGACGCCGGGCCGCTCACCGTCGGGTACGTGGAGGCGGGCGACCCCGCCGGACCGCCTGTGGTGCTCCTGCACGGCTACCCGTACGACGTGCACAGCTACGTCGACGTGGTCCCGTTGCTCGCCGCCGAGGGGCTGCGCGTGGTCGTCCCGTACCTGCGCGGTCACGGCCCCACGACGTTCCGTGAGCCCGGCGCCGTGCGCTCGGGCCAGCAGGCCGCGCTGGGCGCCGACCTCGTCGCGCTCCTCGACGCGCTCGGCATCGGCTCGGCGGTGCTCGCCGGCTACGACTGGGGCGGGCGCGCCGCGTGCGTCGTCGCGGCGCTCTGGCCCGAGCGCGTCCGCGGGCTGGTCTCGGTCAACGGCTACCTCGTGCAGGACGTCGCCGCCGCCCAGACGCCGATCCGGCCCGACCTGGAGGCCGGGTTCTGGTACTTCTGGTACTTCGCGACCGAGCGCGGCCGGCGGGGGCTCACGCAGAACCGCGCGGAGATCGCGCGCGTGCTGTGGACGCGCAACTCACCCGAGAGGTCGTTCACCGAGGCCGAGCTCGCACGGGCCGCCGAGGCCTTCGACAACCCGGGCTACGTCGACGTCGTCATCCACTCCTACCGCCACCGGCTCGGGCTCGCGCCGGGTGACCCCGCGTACGAGGACCTCGAGCGACGCCTCGCGGCGCTGCCCCGGATCGGCGTCCCGACGATCACCCTCGACGGGCTCGCCGACGGCAACTTCCCCGCGACCGACGGGTCGGCGACGGCACGGTTCTTCGCCGGACCGCGCGAGCACCGCCAGGTGCCGCACGCGGGTCACGACCTGCCCGCCGAGGCCCCCGAGGCGTTCGCAGGGGCCGTCCTCGACCTGGTGCGGCGCCCGGCCGCGGGCTCGGGCCGTCAGCCCGCGTCAGGGTCGTAGACCGGCGTCGCACCGACCGGCGGCTCGCCGACGTCCGCGACCGGTCGGGGCGCGTACGTCTCGGCGGTGAGGTCGGCGCGCTCGACGCGTTCCAGCCGGAACCAGCGCATCGCCTCGCGCGACCGGCACCACGCGACGAGGTACCAGCGCCCGCCGGTGTGCGCGAGCAGCACGGGCTCGACCCGGCGCGACGACGTCGCGCCCCGGCCGTCCCGGTAGCGGATCGCGAGCACGCGCGACCCGGCGAGCGCCTGCTCGACGGCGCGCAGCACCCCGAGGTGCGAGCGGGCGCGCCCCACGACGTCCCCGCCCGCTGCGGCGGGGGCGTCCGGCGACGCGTCCGGAGCGTCGTGGCGGACCCACACCCGCACGGCCAGCGCCTCGGCCCGCTCGCGGTCGCCGGCCGCGAGCGCGTCCCAGACCTTCCCGCGCGCCGCGAGCGCGTCGACCGCGAACGGGCTGCCGGGCGGGAGCGTCGCGAGCGCGACCGCGACGGCGACCGCCTGGCCGGGCGTGAAGTTGACCGGCGGCAGCGACGCGCTCGGGTCGAGCACGTAGCCGCCGCCGGGGCCGGCCTGGGCCCAGATCGTCAGACCGGCCTGTTGCAGCGCGGCCACGTCGCGCTTGATCGTCCGCTCGCTCACCTCGAGCGCCGCCGCGAGGCGTGGACCCGTCGTCCCGGTCCGCCCTGCCCGCCGGAGCTCCTCCGCGATCGCGTAGAGACGTTCCGTCCTGTTCACCGGACGATGGTGACAGACAGGTGTCACCGATGCGCTGCGAAGGTGGGTGCATGAGCAACCACGACACGACCGAGCAGCCCCTCCACGTCGTCCTCGTCCCCGGCTTCTGGCTGGGCGCCTGGGCGTGGGACGACGTCGTCCCCCACCTCGAGGCCGCCGGCCTCGTCCCGCACGCCGTGACCCTCCCCGGCCTGGACGCCGGTGCGACCGCGCAGGACCGCGCCCGGATCACGCGCGAGGACCACGTGGACGCCGTCGCCCGGCTCGTCGACGGGCTCGACGGTCGGGTCGCGCTCGTCGGCCACAGCGGCGGCGGACCGGTCGTGCAGCAGGTCGCCGACCGCGACCCGGCCCGGATCGAGCGGATCGTCTACGTCGACACCGGCCCCCTCGTCGACGGCGCCGCCCTCTCCCCCGACCTCCCGGCCGACGACGCCGAGGTCCCGCTGCCCGGCTGGGAGAGGCTGGCCGAGGACGGGTCGAGCCTCGACGGCCTGGACGACGCGGCGCTCGCGCGGTTCCGCGAGCGCGCGGTGCCGACCCCCGGCCCGGTCGCACGCGGCACGGTGCACCTGGCGAACCCGGCCCGCCTGGACGTCCCCGCGACCGTGATCTGCTCGTCGATCCCGTCGTCCGTGCTCGCCGAGCTCGCGCACCCCGGCCCTCCCCTGCACACCGAGCTGGGCGAGCTCACGGACCTCACGTACGTCGACCTCCCCACCGGGCACTGGCCGATGCTCTCGCGCCCGCGCGACCTCGCGGCCGCGCTCGTCGACGCGGTCTCCTGACCGACGCCCCGCGCAGCACGGCGGCGGGTCGTCATGCCGGGTCGCACGGGAGGCGCCTGTGCGACCGGCATCACACGTTCTCCGGAAGAGAGTCACCGAACTCGCGTCACAGACGGCGACTTGTGCCGTCTTGTCGGGTGGAAGCGGTCACCAGGCCGCCCGAAGACCGACCGACGACGAGACGGACCATGCACGACACCCTGCCCTCCGCCCCCTCGCGCACCGAGGTGCGCACCGCCCTCCTCTGGGCCCTCGAGCACGACCGCGACGCCCTGCTGGAGCACCGCGAGACGACCCAGCACTGCGCGTGGGCCGCTGCCCGGGGCGCGGCCGACCGGCGCCTCGTGCGCCGCTGGCGCGCGGCGTTCGCCCCGCTCCCGTCGACGGTCGCCTGACGCGAGCCCCCGGGCCCGGGACCCCGGGCCGCATCCGTGCGCCGACCTGCGGGCGAACCCCGGACGAGAGGGCACGTCCGCCCCCTCGGGAGGAGGTCGCCATGTTCGCGTCGCTCGCTGCCGGATCCGGCGGGACGATCGGCGTCACGGGGATCGGGAACGGCATGTCGCAGTGGTTCCTGATCGTCGGTGCGCTCATCATCGCCGCGATCCTCGTCGGCTCGATCTACGAGCTCGGCAAGGCCGTGCACGACCGGCACGTCCACCAGCGCCGCCCGGTGCACCGCTGACGCCCGCCTGACCACGGCCGCCCGCCCACCGTCACCGTCCCCAGCCCCCGCAGCGCGCGCGACCTCGCGTCCCGCGCCGCGGCGTCCGACACTGGGAGGAGGACGACGAGGGCCGGTGACGCGATGGTCGGGACCGTGGCACGTGTCCCCCGCGCCGAGCAGGGCGCGAGGCGGGACGAGCACGCGCCCGGCGGCCCCGAGGGCACGGGTGACCACGGCGCCGTGCTCGACCTTCCCGCCGCGTACTCCCGCTGGGCCCCGCTCGTCCGGGCCGTCGTCGCGCGGCGCCTGGGCGACCCGGCCGACGCCGACGACGCGACGCAGCTCGTCTTCCTCGCCGCGTGGCGCTCGCGCGACCGGTTCGACCCTGCGCGCGGCGACCTGCCCGTCTGGCTGCTGGGCATCGCGCGCCACGTGGCCGCCGACCTCCTCCGGGCGCGGGCGCGCGACGCCCGGCGACGCGAGGCAGCGTCCCGACCACGGCTCGCGACGACCGTCCCCGACCCGGCCGACGACGTCGCCGCCCGGGTCGACCTCGAGGACGCGCTGCGTCGTCTGGCCCCCGAGCGACGCCGGGTGGTGCGTCTCGTGTACGCGCAGGGACGCACGCACGCCCAGGTCGCGGCCGAGACCGGCCTCCCGCTCGGCACGGTGAAGAGTCACGCGCGCCGTGGCCTGGCCCAGCTCCGCGCCCACCCCTGACCCGCCGGTCGACTGTACTGTGATCCAGTTCACACGAACCGACGGCCGAGACGTGTCGGGAGCGGGCGGTCGGCTCCGACCTCCCCGTGACGGCGCCGAGGGGGCGTCGACCGACGGAAGGAACGGACCATGCGGTACATGCTGGTGAAGACCTACACCCAGGCGGCGCACTGCGACCTCCCGATCCACGAGTGGGCGCCGGAGGACGTCGAGGCGCACATCGCGTTCCAGCGGGCGCTCGGCGAGCAGCTCGCGGCGTCGGGCGAGCTCGTCGACGCACAGGGCCTGGCCGGGCCGGACCAGGCCGTCGTCGTCATGTCCGACGGCCGCACGGCGCCCGTCGTCACCGACGGCCCGTTCCCCGAGTCGAAGGAGTTCCTGGCGGGCTACTGGATCGTCGACGTCGACAGCCAGGACCGCGCGGTCGAGATCGCGGCGCAGGCGTCGGCCGCGCCCGGCCCGGGAGGTTCCCCGATCGGCGAGTACATCGAGGTCCGCCAGGTCATGAGCGCTCCCGCGTCCGAGCAGTGAGCGCCACGTGACCGCCACGGCCCCCGAGCCGGTCGAGGACCTGCTGCGGGACCTCCGCCCGCGCGTGCTCGGCCTCCTCGTCAGGCGCTGCGGCGACCTCGCTGACGCCGAGGACGCGCTCCAGGAGGCGCTGCTCGCCGCCGCGACCCGCTGGCCGGCGGACGGGCTCCCCGACGACCCGCGGGCCTGGCTCGTGCGCGTCGCCGAGCGCCGGCTCGTGGACACGGTCCGGGCCGACGTCGCGCGGCGCCGTCGGGAGGAGACGACGGCGCGGCGGGACCCGGCGTCGGCGCGGCTCGCCCCGGCCGGGCTCACGGGCGCGGCCGGGGCCTCGCCGGCGCCGGAACCGCCCGACGGGGTGCCGGGAGAGAGCGCCGACGGATCCGGACCGGGCGACGTCGACGACTCGCTCACCCTCTTCTTCCTCTGCTGCCACCCCGACCTGCCGCCCGCGAGCGCCGTCGCGCTGACGCTCCGGGCCGTCGGCGGGCTCACGACGGCGGAGATCGCCCGTGCGTTCGTCGTCCCCGAGGCGACCCTGACCCAGCGCATCACGCGTGCGAAGCGGCGCCTCGCCGCGCTCGACCGCCCGTTCGCGACCCCGGGGCCGGGCGAGTGGGACGCGCGGCTCGCCGCGGTCCTGCGCGTCCTCTACGTCGTGTTCACCGAGGGCCACACGGCCACCTCGGGGCCGCACCTGCGGCGCGCGGACCTGTCCGGCGAGGCGATCCGGCTGGCCCGAACGGTGCACGCGCTGCTGCCGGACGACCCGGAGGTCGCAGGGCTGCTCGCGCTCATGCTCCTCACGGACGCCCGGCGCGGCGCCCGGACCGGCCCGCGCGGCGAGCTCGTGCCGCTCGCCGAGCAGGACCGGTCCCGCTGGGACCACGCCCAGATCGTCGAGGGCGTCCGGATCGTCACCGCGACGCTCCCCCACGGGCTCGTCGGGTCGTACCAGGTGCAGGCGGCGGTCGCGGCGCTGCACGCGCAGGCGCCGAGCACGGACGCGACCGACTGGGAGCGAGTCCTCGCGCTCTACTCGGTGCTGGAGCGCCTCGACCCGAGCCCGCACGTCACGCTCAACCGTGCGGTCGCGGTCGCCATGGTCGACGGCCCCCGCGCGGGCCTCGCCGTCCTCGACGGCCTCGACGACGCCCTGGCGACGAGCCACCGGCTGCCCGCCGTGCGTGCGCACCTGCTGGAGCGGGCGGGAGAGACGCGGGCCGCCGTCGGGCAGTACGTGGCCGCCGCGGCGGCGACGCCGAGCCCCGCGGAGCGCGACTACCTCACGCTCCGCGCGGCGCGCCTGCGCGCCTCCCCCTGACCGCCCCGCGGATCACCCCCGGCGTCGAGCACGAGGTTGCGGGCTACCTCGTGCTCAGCCGAGCGTCGTCGGCAGCGCCGCGTCGCCCTCGCCCGGCGTGGCGCCGAGCACGTGCTCCGCGAGGAACGCGAGCACCACCTGGTACCAGACCTTCGCGTGCTGGGGCTGCAGGATCCAGTGGTTCTCGTCCGGGTAGAACAGGAACCGGTGCACCGTCTCGCCGTCGGCCCCGGCCGGCAGGCCCGACGACTCGAGCAGCTCGTACCAGAGCCGCAGCCCTTCGCCGATGGGGACCCGGTAGTCCTGGTCGCCGTGGATGACGAGCATCGGCGTGACGATGTCGCCCACGAACCGGTGCGGGCTGTTCTCCATCGCCATCTCCGGCGTCATCTCGCGCGCCCAGTAGTACGCGTGGTCCGTCGTCGGGCCGAACTGGTCGAGCGCCCACAGGCTCGCGTGCGTGACGATCGCGCGGAAGCGGTCCGTGTGGCCCGCGACCCAGTTCGCCATGTACCCGCCGAACGACCCGCCCATCGCGGCCGTGCGGGTCGCGTCGACCTCGGGTCGTGCCTCCACCGCGTCGGTGATCGCGAGCAGGTCCGTGTAGGGGGCCTTGCCCCACGAACCCCAGCCGCGCTGCACGAAGTCCTGGCCGTACCCCGTCGACAGCGCCGGGTCCGGCAGCAGCACCGCGTAGCCGCGCGCGACCATCAGCCACGGGTTCCAGCGCCAGCTCCACGCGTTCCACGAGCCGAGCGGGCCGCCGTGGATCCACAGCAGCAGCGGCGCGGGGTCGTCCGCGGACGCGCCGTGCGGGAGCGCGAGCCAGCCGCGCACACGCACGTCGTCCGACGCGGCGGTCTCGACGTCGACGAGCGTGCCCGGGAGGTCGGGTGTCGCGACCGGGCCGCGCAGCGGCGTGGCGGGCACCGGCGTGCGGCTGCCCGCAGCGCCGGAGCCGAGGAACGCCCCGAGGTCGATGCGGACCGGGTGCGACGGCTCGAGGTAGCTCGTGCGCAGCGCGTAGGCCGTGCGCCCGTCGGGTGCGACCTGCACGTCCGTGAAGACGGCGTCGTCGCTCGTCACGCGCTCGGCCGTGCCGTTCTCCGTCGCGCCGTCCGGGGAGAAGGCGACGAGGAAGACCGGCCCGCGGCCGTCGTCGTCGGCCGTGACGAGCAGCCCCGAGCCGTCGGGGAGCCAGCGCAGCGACGTCGGCCAGCGGTCCCAGTGCGGCACCAGCGTGCGTGGGGTCGCGTGGTTCTCCGCGCGCGTCGTCGCGGAGTCGTCGTGGCCCTCCACGCTGCCCGCCGGCCCGTCCGGCGCGTGCAGCGGCACGACGGCGAGGCTCTCCTCCGGCGCCTGGTGCGGGGTCGAGATGGTCTCGCGCACGAACGCGACCCAGGCGCCGTCGGGCGAGATGCGGGGCCAGTGCGCCTCCGCGCTCGGCTCGTCGACGAGGGTGCGCCGCGCTCCCGTCGCGGTGTCGATCGCGACGAGCGTGTTGCGCACCTGCGGCCCGGGGCCAGCCACCTGCCACGTCGTGACGAGGGTCGTGCCGTCGGCGGACAGGTCCGCGGAGTGGTCGTGCAGCGCGCGCCCGGGCGCAGTCTCGTGCCCGACGCCGCGGCTCACGTCGCGCAGCTCGAGGAGCCGCGGGTCGTTCGTCAGGTCGTGGTGGCCGGCAGCGGTGCCCGTTGCCGGCGCGGAACCGTCGGCGGCGCCCGACGTCTCGGCCGTCGGCAGCGGCCGCGCGGGCTCGTCGACGAGGGTCGTGAGGTCGCCGACGAACCGGTGCGCCTCGTCCGGGCCCCGGTCGTGGTCCCACTGGCGCACCGGGTACGCGCTGTGCAGGATCGCCGCGACCTTGGCGACCTTGCGCGCGGACCGGAGCTCGGCGTCGTGCGCGAGGTCGCGCGCGCTCGGCAGCACCTTCGCCGCGACCGAGACCACGGGGGCGTCCGCCGCGGCGAGCGGGCCGCTGACGCCCGCGGGCGCCGTCGCGACGACGCGGGCCTCGCCGCCGGTCGCCGGGAGCAGCCACAGCGCCGCCTTCGGGTCGTCGTCGGACCCGCCGTCCGGGTCGGGCCGGGCCGAGGTGAACAGGACGTCACCGGCCCCCGTGAACGTCGCGCTCGACTCCCCCTCGGTGCTCCGCGTCAGCCGGCGCGCCGGGGCCTCCCCCGCCGGGTCGACCTCCCACAGCGCGGTCCGGTACCCGGTGCGCTGCGGGTCGAGCGTCTGCACGGTCGTGACCAGGCGGGCCCCGTCGGGCGAGAGCGCGAGCCCCCCGACGCGCGGGATCGCGAGGTACTGGTCGAGATCGTGGAACGGGCTCTCGGGCTGGTCGGAGGTACCGGGCGTGGCGGCGTCGTTACTCACCCGTACGTCCTATCACGGCAGCCGCCCGCGCTCGCCCCACCCCAACCCGCCGAGCACGACATGAGGGTCGTTATCGGGCCCATAACAGCCCTCATGTCGTGCTCGACGGCGGGTGATGTCGTGCTCGGGCCAGGTGCCGACGCACGTCGGTGACCAGACGGCCGGGGCGCGGCGACCCTGGGGGCGTGACGTCACGTCCGGTGAAGCGCAGCAGGTCCACTGCCCCGCACGCGACGAGGTCGTTCTGACGGGCTCGGTCCCGCAGGAGCGCAGCCGGCTCGCTATGAACGTCGACGCCGTCGAGCTCGGCGATCAGCCACCGGCCGCCGGGCAACCGCCAGCCGAGGTCGCCGCGCCCGAGGAACCGACCGTCGTCGACCACCTCTACCTGGAGGTCGTCGGGCGCGATGCCGGCATCCGTGCAGTCGAGCCGTGCGAACGTCTCGAGCGGAGACTCGGCGCGGCCGTCGGACTGCGCCCACCAGGCGTGCGTCCGTGCGACGCCGCGCCGACCGCGCGCCAGGTCGTGCGCGTGCGCGAGCCCTTCAGCGCTCACGATCTCGCGGTGCCGTGCGCTGTCCATCGCGGCGATGGCTCGCATCCTGCCCATCTCCGGCACGGCCTGCGCCAGCGCCCAGTCGGGCGTCGCGACCCACCTGCCCTCGATCTGCGTGACGGTCATGCCGTCGTCGAACTGCCGCAGCAGGATGCCGTCGCGGGACCGCCCGGCGCACGCCCCGGGGAGCGCCACCTCAGGCCTCACGTCCATGCGTACGCCCTCCACCCCGAGGAGCACCAGTGCACACGGCCCGACTGCGATCGCCTCCGGGCCGTAGGCGAGCAGCCCGAGCCAAGCGGCCCGGCGCCGCAGGTGCTCATGCCGGCGTGGACCGTCTCGATCACGAAGCGGGGCGACGATCGTGTCGAGGACCGCGTGGGTGACCTTCTGCCAGCGGCCTTGGCGCACGAGACGAGAGCGGCGGTGCGAGCCGACGCCGTGCTCGTCGCACTGCTGCGCGGAGAGCAGTCCCTCCTGCGCGCTGGCGAGGGTGAGGAGCTCGGGCGGGACTGCGGTCACGGTGCGCATGCATCGATCGGAGCAGGTCAGGCGGGTCGGCCGCAGCGGTCGCTGCGACACCTGTGGACGAGACCGTGGGAACCGCGGTCTGTGGACGGTCTGAACCCGCGGCGGGAGGCGGAGCGGCTCCTGCCGCGCCGGGCGTACGCCGCCGAACACGACACGACCCGCCCCCGAACACGACATGAGGGTCGTTATGGGCTTCATAACGACCCTCATGTCGTGTTCGGCGGGGAGGGGGTGGTGGGTCAGTCGTCGCGCTTCGACATCTCCGCGAGCATGGCGTTGTACTCCTGGAGCTCGGCGTCGCCGTCGCGGTCGGCCTGGCGGTCACGACGTTTGGCCTCGCGCTCGTCGGAGCGCGTCCACATGACCGCGACGACGATCGCGAGGATCAGCGTCGGGAGCTCGCCGACGCCCCAGGCGACGCCGCCGCCGCGCTGCTGGTCGGCGATGGCGCTCGGGCCCCACTCGCGGCCGAGCAGGCCGAACCACTCGGGCACGAGCAGCACCTCGCCCGACGTCAGCGCGACACCGAAGAACGCGTGGAACGCCATGGTCGCGAAGAGCAGGAGCAGGCGCTGCGGGTAGGGCGGCCGGTGCGGGCCGGGGTCGATCCCGACGAGCGCGTTGGCGAACAGGTACCCCGCGAGCGTGAAGTGCGCGAGCATCGCGAGGTGCCCGGCGTACGTCGTCAGGGCGTACTCGAACGCAGGCGTGTAGTAGAAGACGATCATCGAGCCGGCGAAGTTCACCGCGGCGACGATCGGGTTGGCGAAGAACTGGCCCACGCGCGACGTCACGATCGCGAGCACCCACTCGCGCGGCCCGCGCGACCCGTCCTTGCGCGGCGGGACCGCACGCAGGAGCAGCGTCACGGGCGCCGCGAGCACGAGGAAGATCGGCACGACCATGGCCAGGATCATGTGCTGCACCATGTGCGCGCTGAACAGCACGTGCCCGTACATGGCCGGCCCGCCCGAGGTCACCCAGAAGAGGATGAGGATGCCGATGCACCACGAGACCGTGCGGCCCACCGACCAGGAGTCGCCGCGCTTCGCGAGGCGACGCACCCAGCGCAGGTAGACGACGAGCGCCGCGACGCACGCGAACGCGGGCAGCAGGTCCCAGCGCCACTCGGTGAACCAGCGCGCGAGCGTCGGCTCCGGCGGCAGCGCGTGCCCCGTCACCTGGTACGCGGCGGAGGTGTCGAGCGGCTCCTCCTGCGGCACGGGCGGCGCGGTCGACCCGAGCGCGACGGCGACGCCGGACACCGCGCCCATGATCGCGAGCTCGACCGCGACGAGGCGCCAGAACAGCCAGCGCGTGCCCTCCGCGGCGGCGCCCTTCGCGCCGGTGGACGACGACGTCGCCGCCTTGCTCGACGAGCCGTTCGACGAGACCTTCGCCGCGGGCTTCGAGGAGCCCGTCGACGAGGCACGGTCGGCGCCCGGCCGAGCGACCGCCGTCGGGCCGGCGAGCCGCCGCACGACGAGCTCGCGGTGCGCGAACCCGACGGCCCCCAGGACGAGCAGGAGCGCGAGCTTGGTGAGGAGGAGGATGCCGTAGTCGGTGGTGAGGCCCGCGAGCGTGTCGACGCGGATGCTCGCGTTCGCGATCCCCGAGACGGCGACGGCGACGTAGCACCACAGCGCGATCGCGGAGTACCGCGCGACGGACGCCGCGAAGTCCGCGCGTCCCAGCCCGCCGCGCACGCGCACGACGGCGAGCGTCCCCAGGCCGCCGACCCACAGGGCTGCACCGGCGAGGTGGAGGAACATCGAGGAGACGGCGAGCTCGTGGCTCACCGCGCCCGCGGCGTGCCCCGTGTTGGCCTGCATCGCGATCGCGACGAGCGCGAGCGCGGCCGTCCACATCGCGCCCGTCGCGCCGCGCACCGCGAGCGCGGCGGCGGACGTCAGCGCCGCGACGACGATGATCGCGAGGTAGTTGCGCCCGAGGCTGACCTGCGAGACGAACAGGCCGAGCTGGTCGCCGAAGGTCGGGCCCGTGATGGGCGTGCTCGAGATCGAGGAGTAGCGCAGCACGACCTGCACGACCGACAGGACGGCCCACGTCGCCGCCGACGCGCCCGCGACACCGAGCGCCTTGCGGACCGGCGTCCCGGCGGGCAGCACGCACGCCGCGAGGACGAGCGAGCCGAGCGTCAGCGCGACGGCGAGCTCGGTGAGGACCGTCACGACGGGGGTGCCGAGACGCGCGAGCGCGCCCGGGTCGGGGAAGCCGGCGGGCACGGTGAACGCGGCCGAGAACGCGCCGGCGGCGAGCACCGCCACGACGGCGACGACGACGGCGAACGGACCGGCGAGGACGAGCCACCACGGGTTCGCGGGTCGGGCGTCCGACGGCGCGCGGCGCAGGGCAGTCGTGGTCACCGCACCAGGGTATCGAGCGCGCGGACCCCTCCGGTCATCGCCTGTGGACGACCCGGTCACAGGGGTGGACCGGCAGCCGGAGACGCGTCCGATCGACCTCACGGCCACGGCGTCACGACCGCGTCGACGGCCTCACCGGGTCACGGCTGCGGGAGCCGGGCCATCCCGTAGACCCGCGTCGCGCGCACGCGCAGCACCTGCCGACGGTCGGCGACCATCGCGCGCCGGAACTCCTCCCAGTCGGGGTGCTCGCTCCCGGACGCGGCGCGGAACGTCTCGACGAGCTCGTCGGCGGCGGCGTCGTGCGGGTCCAGCGCGACCGCGCCCAGCTCGGCGTCGCCCTCGACGACGGCGTAGCTCCAGAAGTCCTCGGCGCTCACCTGGAGCGAGACGCGCGGGTCGCGCGCGGCGTTGCGGGTCTTGGCGCGGTCCGCCGTGACGGAGACGCGTGCGACGCCCGCTTCCGCGTCCCACGCGTACAGCACGTTGGAGAGCTGTGGTCGGCCGTCCTTCTTGACGGTCGCCAGGACGCCCTGGTGACGAGCGGCGACGAGGTCGAGGAGCGCGGGCTCCCCGAGCCCGGCGGCGACGTCGGGAGAGGTGGCGGCGGCTCTGGCGTCGGTCGTGCCGACGGCGTCGGTGCTCATGACAGCCCAACCCCGCGGCGCCCGCACGACATTCCCGACATGCCCGTGCCGTCCGCGACGCACCCGCCGGGTGGGGACCTCTCCCCACCCGGACCTGTGGACGACGCCCGGTCCGGTGGGGGTCGCGCTGGCATACTGGGCCGGGTTCGCCGGGGGCTCGCGACGCTCCGTCCACCCTTCCGGCCGCGCACGGGACCACACCCGCACGACCCACGCACGACCCGGAGGACGATCGATGGCCGCAGGGCACGGCAGCATCTCGACGCAGGACCTCGACCGCGCGAGCCACCTGCTCAAGCGCGTCGGCCAGGTCTTCGACCAGCGCGTCGTCGGCCAGGACGCGCTGCGCACCGCGCTCGTCAGCTCGCTCCTCGCGGGCGGCCACATCCTGCTCGAGTCCGTGCCGGGGCTCGCCAAGACGACGGCGGCCCAGACGCTCGCCGCGGCGGTCGACGGGTCGTTCCACCGCATCCAGTGCACGCCCGACCTCATGCCGAACGACATCGTCGGCACGCAGATCTTCAACTACGCGACCGGCGAGTTCACGACCCAGCTCGGCCCGGTGCACGCCAACGTCGTGCTGCTCGACGAGATCAACCGCTCGTCCGCCAAGACGCAGTCGGCGATGCTCGAGGCGATGCAGGAGAAGCAGACGTCGATCGGTGGGGAGAACTTCGCGCTCCCGGACCCGTTCATGGTGCTCGCGACGCAGAACCCCATCGAGGAGGAGGGCACGTACGTGCTGCCCGAGGCCCAGATGGACCGCTTCCTCATGAAGGAGGTGCTCACCTACCCGACGCCGCCGCAGGAGCTCGAGATCCTCCAGCGCATCGCGACCGGGCAGATGACGCAGCCCCTCACCGCCCAGCCGATCTCGCTCGACGACGTCCGCTTCCTGCGCGGCCTGGTCGACGACGTGTACGTGGACGACTCGATCAAGCGGTACGTCGTCGACCTCATCAACACGACGCGCCTCTCCGGCCCGCGCCCGATCCCCGGCCTCGACCGCCACGTGCGCGTGGGCGCGTCCCCGCGCGGCGGCATCGCGCTCATGCGCGTGGGCCAGGCGCTCGCGATCCTCGCGGGCCGCGCGTACGTCATCCCGGACGACATCAAGGCCGTGCGCTACTCGGTGCTGCGCCACCGCCTGGTGCGCACGTTCGACGCGCTCGCGAACAACGTGCCGCCGGAGCAGCTCGTGGACGCGGTGTTCGACGCCGTCCCGACGCCCTGAGCGACCCCCTCACCTTCTCGAGAGAGCACCACGTGCCCGACGTCTCCCGTCTCGCCCAGGTCCGGGCCCGGCTCGACCTCCCGGTCGCGCGCCGGGCGTCCGGCCTGCTCGAGGGACGGCACCGGTCGGTGTTCAAGGGGCACGGCCAGGACTTCGACGACCTGCACCTGTACGCGCCCGGCGAGGACGTCGGCGACATCGACTGGAAGTCGTCGGCGCGCGCGGGCCTCCCGATCATCCGCCGGTTCGTGCGCGAGTCGAACCTCAACCTCGTGCTCGTCGTCGACACCGGCCGCACGATGGGCGCGACCGCCCCGAGCGGCGAGACCAAGGCTGAGGTCGCGAGCTTCTGCTGCGCGCTCGTCGCGTACCTCGCGCGCGACCGCGGCGACCGGGTCGCGCTCGTCGCGGGAGACGCCCGGCGGCTGGTCCAGCTCCCGCCCCGCGCGAGCACGCAGGACCTCGAGGTGCTGCTGCGCACGGTGGAGGACCTGTGGCGGCCTGACGCCCCCGCGAGCGACCTCTCACGCCCGCTCGACCGCGCGAGGTCCGCGTTCCGGCGCCGCTCGCTGGTCGTGGTCGTGACCGACGAGGCGCGGCCCGGGGCCGAGCACGAGCAGCTCCTGCGGTCGTTGCGCGTGCGCCACGAGGTCATGGTCGTCCAGGTGGCAGACCTGTCCCCCGTCGGTGCGGGCGCGGGGCCGCACGCCACCGGGGAGGTCGCGGACGTCGACGGGACGCTGCGCCTGCCGGCGTTCCTGCGCGGGCGGGCCGCGCTCGCCGAGCCCGCGGCCCAGGCCCTCGCCGCGCGGCGGGCCGAGGTCGCGGAGCGGCTGCGCACCCTCCAGGTCGAGGGCGTGCTCGTCGAGGGGTCGGACGACGTGGTGCAGCGGTTCGTCGAGCTCCTGGGGAGGCAGAAGCGTGCCCGTCGATGAGCTCGTCGACCCCGTGGGCTACTCGGGGTGGTGGACCGTCCTGGGGATCGTGCTGATCCTCGCGGCGGCCGCCGTCGTGTTCCTGGTCGTCTGGCTGACGCGCGCGAGCGCGGCGGAAAAGGCCGCGCCGCCGCCCGCGCCCCTGCTCCCCACGGGCCCGTACGACCCGTACGCGTCGCTGCGCGCCGAGTACGAGCAGCGGCTCGATGCCGTCGCCGAGCGGTTCCGCGCGGGCGAGCTCGACGAGCGCGGGCTGCACCTCGCGCTCTCGGCCGAGATGCGCGGCTTCGCGACCGGCAGGCTGGGTCAGGACGCGTCGTCCATGACGCTCTCGGAGATCCAGCAGATCGGCGAGGCCGGCCGCCTCACCCAGCTCATCGCGCGGTACTACCGGCCGTCGTTCGCGGACCACGACAACGACCCCGCGGCCCGGGCGACCGACGCCGAGGACTCGATCGACCGCGCGCGATCGGTGGTGCGCGGATGGTGAGGCACGCGCTCGCGACGAGCACCGCCGTCGTCCCCGGGCCGCAGGGCGCTTCCATCCTGTGGCCGTGGCTGTGGGGCGCGCTCGTCGTCGCCGTCCTCGCCGCGGGCGCGGTCGCCTGGTGGCTCGCCCGGCGCCGCCGGGCGCGCGACGCCGACGCCGACCTGCTCTGGGTCGCGAACTCCGACTACCTCGCGCGCGTGCCGGCGTTCGCCGCGTGGGTGCGGCGCTACCGCGTGCTCCAGGGGCTCACGGCCGCGGGGCTGCTCGTCGCGGTCGTCGGCGCGGGCGCGGTCGCGGCGCGGCCGGTCGAGACGGACGTCGTCGTCGACCGGCTCGGCACGCGCGACATCGTGCTGTGCCTGGACGTGTCGGGCTCGATGATCGAGTACGACGGCGCGGTGCTCAAGGTGTTCCAGGAGCTCGTGGACAACTTCGAGGGCGAGCGGATCGCGCTGTCGATCTTCAACTCCTCGTCGCGCACGGTCTTTCCCCTCACGGACGACTACACGCTCGTGCGGGAGGAGCTCCAGGCGGGGATCGACGCGCTCGACAAGGACCCGGCCACGTTCGACTACACGGGCGGGTCGGACGACGCGGAGATCCTCGAGTACGCGCAGTTCACCGCCGGGACGACGGCGAACCTCTCCGGGGCGAGCCTCATCGGCGACGGGCTCGCGAGCTGCGCGCTCCAGTTCGACGCGGAGGGCACCGAGCGCTCGCGCTCGATCATCCTCGCGACCGACAACTACGTCTCCGGCGAGCCGATCTACACGCTCCCCCAGGCGGCCGACCTCGTCGCGTCGCGCGACATCACGCTGCACGGGATCTTCGGCGGGTCGCAGCGCTACGAGGGCACTCCCGAGGAGAGCGAGTACCGCAGCACGGTCGAGGACGGCGGCGGGCTCTACTTCCTCGCCGACGACCCGGCCGCGGTGCAGGGCATGGTCGACGACGTCGTCGCGCAGCAGGCCGTCGAGCTCGACGCGTCGCCCGAGGTGATCGTCACGGACCGGCCCGCGGGCTGGTTCCTCGTCGCGGTCCTCGGCGTCGCGCTGCTGCTCGTCGTCGCGTGGCGGGTGAAGGAGTGACGGGCCGATGAACCTCGCCGGACTGACGCTCCAGCCGCTCGTGCCCCTCTGGGCGCTCGCGCTGCTCGTCCTGCCGCTGCTCGGCCTCGCCGTGTGGCAGGCCGTCGTGGCCGGACGCCCCGGGCCCGACGGCGCCGCGCGACCGGGCGCCCCGCGCGCGGCCTGGCTGCGCCGCGCCGGTGCGGTCGTGCTGCTCGGGATCATCGGGCTCGCGCCGTCGGTCGCGTCGACGGACCGCGACACGTCGGTCGCGAACGTCGACATGTTCTTCGTCGTCGACCGCACGGGCTCGATGGCGGCCGAGGACTACGGGCCCGAGGGCGGCCAGGAGCGGCTCGACGGCGTGCGACATGACATCGCGAGCCTCACCGAGGCGATCCCGGGCGCCCGCTACTCGATCATCTCGTTCGACTCGCAGGCCTCGCGCCAGCTCCCCCTGACGACGGACGCGCGCGCGATCACGTCGTGGGCCGACACGTTCCACCGCGAGATCACGCGGTACTCGCAGGGATCGCTCACGGACCGGCCCCTCGACGAGCTGCGGTCCGCGCTCCAGGGGTCCGCGGAGCAGCATCCGGCGAACGTGCGCCTCGTCTTCTTCCTCACCGACGGGGAGCAGACGGCGGAGGGCGAGCCGCGCTCCCTCGCCGAGCTGGCCCCGCTCGTCGACGGCGGCGCGGTGCTCGGCTACGGCACCGCCGAGGGCGGGCGCATGAAGGAGTACGACCCCGACGTGGACCCCGAGGACGCGGAGTACATCATCGACTGGTCGCAGCCGAGCCAGGACGGCGAGCCGGTCGAGGCGCTCTCCGTGCTCGACGAGGAGTCGCTCACCGCGCTCGCGGACCAGCTCGGCGTGCCGTACGTGCACCGGCAGGAGCCGTCGGAGACGGCGTCGCTCGTCGCGGGCGTCGACCCGCAGCAGGTCGCGGCCGACGGACGACGCGACGTCACGGCGTACCGACCCGTCGTCTGGCCGTTCGCGCTGGCGCTCGTCGCGCTGCTCGGCCTCGAGGCGTGGTTCTGGTCGCGCTCGGCCAGCCGCTCGCTCGTGCTCCCGGCGACCGCCCGGCCGTCGGCGAGCGGCGGACCGGCGCCCGGCCTGGGTGCCGGGGAACCGGACGGGAAGGGCGACGGCGACCGGCCGGCGCCGGGCACGCCCACGGCGGGCCGGGCGGAGGCGCGCCGATGACCTGGACCCCGCCCCCGACACCGCCGACCAGCACGCGCAAGCCCCGCCCCACGGGGGTCGCCGCGCTGCGTGCCGCACGTCTGCGCCGGCGCACGTGGTGGCTCCTCGGCACGCTGCCCGTGGTGCTCGCGCTCCTCGTCCTCGGGGTCAAGCTGGCGCTCCTCGCCCCGATCGCGGCGACGGGCAAGGACCGCTACGACGGCGGGGACGCGACGACCGCGGCCGACTACTACGGGATCCAGCGGGTCCTCAACATCGTCGAGCCGTGGAAGGCGCACTACAACCACGGGACGGCCCTCGCCCGGTCCGAGGACTCGTGGGCGCTGTACGACGCGATCACGTCCCTGGACCGCGCGTACGACCTCGCGGAGCACGAGAGCCCCGAGGAACGCTGCATGATCCAGACGAACCTGTCGCTCGCGTACGAGATCCAGGGCGACGGCGACATGGCGTACGCGGACGGCAAGGCGGCGGAGCTCGCGCTCGTCGAGGAGGCGATCGCCGCCCGCGACGCGGGGTTGCCGTACGACGAGGAGGTCCTCGACCCGTACGGCGACGGGAGCGAGGAGCCCGACCCGGAGGAGCTGCGCCAGGACGTCCAGGACTGGTACGAGTACGCGGAGCAGGAGTACGCGACCGCCGAGCAGATCCGGGGCTGGCCCGACTGCGGGGAGTCCGAGCAGACCCCCGAGCAGGAGCAGCAGGACGAGGCCGCGCAGCAGCGCCTCCAGGACAAGCAGCAGCAGGCGCAGGAGTCCCAGCCGGAGAACCAGGGCGGCGGCGACACCCCGGAGGGTGAGGGCTCGGAGGGCGACGAGCAGTCCGAGGCCTCGGGCGGAGAGGGCTCCGAGGGCGAGGACCAGCAGAGCCAGGCCGAGCGCGAGGAGCAGCAGCGCCAGGAGGAGCTCGAGGAGCAGGGCTCCGAGGCGCGCGACGAGCAGGAGCGCCTCGAGCAGGAGTACCGCGACCTCTACGGCGACCAGCCCGGCACCGGCACCGACCCGGGCGACGGCAGCGGGAGCGGCACCAAGAACTGGTGAGCGCTGCCGTGCGCTCGCGCGTGCGCGGCGTCGTCGACCACGTCGAGCCACCATCCTGCCCGCCCGCGGGAGACGCGGTCGAGGCTGGAGAGCTGGTTGGACAGGTGGAACGGCTCGGCGTGCACGGGGTCGACGACGGCCACGAGGCCGACGCGCTCGGTCCACTCCGCCGCGAAGGCACCCGGCCTCGACCGCGGTGAGCCCGCCCTCGGGGCCGGGTGCGAAGGTCAGCGCGTGCGGTCTGTGGGTCAGGACGCGCCACGGGTGTGACCACCCTGCGAGACGGCGGCCGGGACCCGCGAACGCGCCGGATGGTAGCCCGTACCCTCGGCGACCGTGACCACACCTGAGGATCTGTCCATCCTTCGAGCGCTCCACTCCACGCCGTCGCGTCGGTACCTCTCGCCGGAGCCGGTGCCGGACGACGTGCTCGACGCGATCCTCGACGCCGCGGTCCGCGGCCCCAGCGGGGGCAACCGCCAGCAGTGGGCGTGGGTCGTCGTGCGGGACCCCGCGACCAAGGCGCAGATCGCCGAGTGGTACCGCGAGGGCTGGCGCGCCGCGTACGGGGACCGCCGCGACGCCGTCCTCGGGGCCGCGACCGACGACGCGGGCGTGAGCGACGCGGGCTTCCGCGCCGTCGAGCACCTGGCCCTGCATCTGGAGGAGGCGCCGGTGTGGGTCGTGCCGGTGCTGCGGAACGCGGCGGGCTCGTCGGACCCCCGGCTCGGCGCCTCGATCTACGGCGCGGTGCAGAACCTCGTGCTCGCCGCGCGCGCCTACGGGATCGGGACGACGCTCACGACCTTCCACACGGTCCGCGAGACCGACGTCGCCACGCTGCTCGGCCTGCCCGACGACGCGTTGACGATGGGCCTGGTCCCGCTCGGCTACCCGGCGCGCGGGCGCTGGTCCGAGCCGCGTCGACGGCCCCTCGCGGAGGTCGTCCACCGGGACCGGTGGGAGGGCTGAGCGCACGTGGAAGAGGCACGCGCCCGCGAGCGTTCGCGCCCAAGGGCACGCACGGCCGCACGACCGTGACGACGGCACGCACCCGGGCGACCGGGCGAGGAGGAGCACGATGACCGCGACGAGCACGCAGACCGACGCCACCGGCGTCGACGACGCCGCCCTGGACAACCCGTCGTGGAGCGCCCTCACCGGCGCCCACGCGCACCTCGCCGAGGGCGACGACCTCGCGCGCCGCTACCCGGCCGACGTCTCGCCCATCACGGGCGTGCGCTCGTGGGACGAGCCCGGGGTGTGGGACGCGATCGCCGCGCTCGTCGGGCCGGGCGGCCGCTTCTCCGCGCCGCCCGAGGGCGTCGAGCTGCCGGAGGGCTGGACGCTCGAGGCCCGTGTCGAAGGGGTCCAGCTCGTCGAGACCGAGCGCCTGGTCACCCGGCCCGACCCGGAGGCGGTCGTGCTCGGCGCGGCCGACGTGCCGGACATGCTCACGCTCGTGGAGCGCGGCCGCCCCGGGCCGTTCGAGGCCCGCACCTACCTGCTCGGGCGCTACGTCGGGTTCCGGGACGACGCCGGCCGGCTCGTCGCGATGGCGGGCGAGCGCCTGCACCCCACGGGCTGGACGGAGATCAGCGCCGTCACGACCGACCCCGCGCACCGGGGACGTGGCCTCGCCTCGCGCCTCGTGCGCGACGTCGCGTTCCACGTGCAGGAGCGGGGCGACCGCGCGTTCCTGCACGCCGCGGCCGAGAACGTCGGCGCGATCGGCGTGTACGAGCGGCTGGGGTTCGGGCTGCGCCGCCGCACGAGCTTCGGGTCGTTGCTCGCGCCGAACTGACTCCCGCTCAGTCCTCGATCCCCTCCACGAGCAGGGTCCGCGGGCCGGGCCCCTCGTCGGCGAGCGCGTCGTGCGGGTTGACGAGCACGCACCGGCGCAGCGACAGGCACCCGCAACCGATGCAGTCGGTGAGGTGGTCACGCAGGCGCGTGAGCTGTTCGATGCGCGCGTCGAGGTCGGCGTGCCACCCGGCCGAGAGGCGGTGCCAGTCCTTGGCGGTGGGCGTCCGGTCGCCGGGCAGCGTCGCGAGCGCGGCGCGGATGCGCGCGAGCGGGATGCCGACGCGCTGGGACGCGCGCACGAACGCGACCCGGCGCAGCGTCTCGCGCGCGAAGCGCCGCTGGTTCCCTGGGGTCCGGCGGCTCGCGATGAGCCCCTCGCGCTCGTAGAAGTGCAGCGCGGACACGGCGACGCCGCTGCGCGCGGCGAGCTGGCCGACGGTGAGCTCGTCGCTCGGGGACGGGACGACGTCGGGCACGCGGGCTCCTCGCCGGACGGCCGCGACGAGGACGCGCGGCGGGGTGCTTGACCTCAACAAATGTTGAGGTTCGAGACTAGCAGGGCGCGCCCGACCGGGTCGCGTGCCGCCGCCCCGGCGCGGCCCCCAGCCCCTGAGGAGCACCCGTGGACGCCATCCGCCTGCACGCGTTCGGACCGCCCGAGAACCTCGTCCTCGACCAGGTCCCCGACCCCGTCCCCGGGCCGGGCCAGGTGCTCGTCGCCGTGCGCGCGCACGGTGTGCACCTGCTCGACACGACCCTGCGCCGGGGCGAGGCCGCGGGCGGCCCCCTGCCGCTCCCCGTGCTCCCGACCATCCCCGGGCGCGAGGTCGCCGGGGTCGTGGCCGCCGTCGGGCCGGGGGTCGACGCCGCGTGGCGCGGCCGCCGCGTCGCGGCCCACCTCGGCGCCACCCCCGACGGCGGCGGGTACGCGCGCCTGGCCGTCGTGCCGGTCGAGGCGCTGCACCGCGTCCCCGACCACGTCACCGCGCCCGACGCGATCGCGATGATCGGGACCGGCCGCACCGCCGTCGGCATCCTCGACCTCGCCGAGCTCGACGCGACCGACACCGTGCTCGTCACCGCCGCGGCCGGCGGGCTCGGCACGCTCCTCGTGCAGAGCGCGCTCGCGGCCGGGGCGCGGGTCGTCGCGCTCGCGGGCGGCCCGGAGAAGGTCGCGCTCGTGCGCTCGCTCGCCGGGGAGGCGCACGCCGATCGGCTCGTGGTGATCGACTACCGGGCCGAGGGCTGGCTCGACGACGCGCGGGCCGCCGTCCGGCAGCACGCCCCCGGCGGTGCGACCGTCCTGCTCGACGGCGTGGGCGGTGACCCGGGGACGGCCGCGGCGAGTCTCGTCGCGCCGGGCGGACGGCTCGTGCTCTTCGGGTGGTCGTCGGGCGAGCGCAACCGCGCGGCGGACGACCCCGGCGACGGCGGCCCCGAGGTGCGGTGGGCCGTCGGGCCTCAGGCCCGCCCGTGGGGCGACCTCTTCACCCTCCAGGAGCGCGCGCTCGCCCTCGCCGCGGACGGGACCTGGCACGTCGTCACGCACCAGGTGCCCCTCGCGGAGGCCGCCCGGGCGCACCGCGAGCTCGAGGAGCGCGCGACGACCGGGAAGGTCGTGCTCGTATGACGCGCACCCCCGCCTCGGTGCCCGCCGCCACGTACGACGCGGACGCGCCCGCGCCCGGACCGGAGCCCGCGACGCCGCGCGCCGACGGACTCCCCGGCGCCGGCGAACGTCCCGCCACGCTGCCGGCCGCGACCCAGCGCGTCGTCATGTCCGGGATGTTCGCGCTCGTGCTCCTCGGGGCGTTCGAGGCGCTCGCCGTCGCGACCGCCATGCCCACGGTCGCGTCCGCGCTCGACGGCCTGTCCCTGTACGCCGTCGCCTTCGCCGGCACGATCGCGGCGAGCGTGGTCGGGATGGTCGTCGGCGGTCGCTGGGGCGACCGGTCGGGGCCGACGGCGCCCCTGCTCACCGGCGTCGGCCTGTTCCTCGTCGGCCTGCTCGTCGCGGGGCTCGCGCCCAGCATGGAGGTGTTCGTCGCCGGGCGCGTGCTCCAGGGTCTCGGCTCCGGGACCTACCTCGTGGCGCTGTACGTCCTCGTCGCGCGCGTCTACCCCGAGGACCGACGGCCCCGCGTCTTCGCCGCGTTCGCCGCGGCGTGGATGGTCCCGTCGATCGTCGGCCCCGCGATCGCGGGGCTCGTCGTGCAGCACGCAGGCTGGCGCTGGGTCTTCCTCGCCGTGCCGGTCCTCGCCCTCCCCGCCCTCGCCCTCATGTGGCCCGGGTTGCGGGCCGTGTCCGCGGCGCGCGCACCCCGGGAGGCGACCGACGCCGCGCCCTCCGCCCGGGCGACCGGTCGCGCGCCCCTGTGGTGGGCGATCTGCGCGGCGGCAGGGGTCGGGCTGCTGCACGTCGCGGGCCAGCACGAGGGGCCGTTGCTCCCCGTCCTCCTCGTCGTCGCGCTCGGGGTGATCGCCGCTGCCGTCCCCCGCCTGCTCCCGCGCGGGACCCCCCGTGCGGCGTCGGGCCTGCCCGCGGTGATCGCGATCGGCGCCCTCATCGGTGCGGCCTTCACGGGGACCGAGGTCCTCCTGCCGCTCCTCCTCTCGCACGAGCGCGGCCTGTCCCCCGCCGCGGCAGGCGCGGTGCTGACGTTCGGGGCGGTCGGGTGGTCCGCCGCCGCGTGGGTGCGCGGGCACGCGCGCTGGGCCTGGCCGCACGTCGCGTACGTCCGGCTCGGGACGGCGCTCATCACCCTCGGCGTCGGTGCCGTCACGCTGCTGGCCCTGCCCGGCGTACCGACGATCGTCGGCATGCTCGCCTGGACCGTCGCCGGCACGGGCATGGGCTTCGTCAGCCCCACGGTCTCGGTCCTCACCCTGGAGCTGTCCGCGATGCACGAAGAGGGTGCCAACAGCTCCGCCCTCCAGGTCGCGAACGCCCTGGCCGCCGCCGTCGCGCTCGCGATCACCGGCTCCCTGCTGTGGTCCCTGCGCGACGCGCTCGGCCTCGGCGCGTACGTCGTGTGCTTCGGGATCACCGCGGCGGTCGCGCTCACGGCGTTCCTCGTCGCGCCGCGCACCCGACCGACACCGGCGAGGTAGGACCCCGCTTCTCCCGCGGGCGGGCCCGGGGTCACCTCGGCGGGGCGAGGGTGGCCGCGGCAGTGGCGTAGCGGTCGAGGACGATCGCGGTGAGGCGCGGGTCGGGGGCGAGCGGGGCGGTGACGACGTCGCCGCCCGCCTCGAGGACGCGGTCGTAGAAGAAGCCCGGCGCGAGGAGGTAGGCCGCGACGACGACGCGTCCGCCCGGGGCGAGATCGGCGCGGGCGGCGGCGACGGCGTCGGGCACGGAGGGCTTGGCCATCGCGCCGTAGCCGACCGTCACCGGGCCGGGCACGCGCTCGCGCAGGCCCGCGGCGAGCTCCTCGACGTCGCGCGCGGCACCCGGGCGGCTCGACCCGGCGGCGGCGATCACGACGGCGTCGTCCGCACGCAGGCCGACGTCGGCCAGCCGGTCGGCGAGCAGGTCCACGAGGCGGGGGTCCGGACCGAGCGGGGTCGACGCGGCGGCGCGACCGGCGCCGGGGCCGCGGTCCTTGACCGCCGCCGCGACGTCGACGCTCACGTGGAACCCGCCGGAGAGCAGCAGCGGCACGACGACGGCGTCCCCGGGGTGCGCGGAGCCGTCCGGGTCGTCCGTCGCTGCGGCCGGGGCGACGACCGACGTCACGACGTCCGCGACCTCGGGCTGCTGCACGTCGACGAACGCCTCCCGCACGTCGAGGTCGGGCCGCGCCGCGCGGACGTCGTCGAGCAGCGCGCGGATCACGTCGCGACCCGTGAGGTCGTTCGTGCCGTGCGAGCAGCCGACCAGCACGGGCGCGGCTCCGGACCTCCCGCCGTCGGCAGCCTCCGGCCCGGGGTCGGACGACGCCGCCCCCGAGGGGTCGGACGACGCTCCCGAGGGGAAGGCCAAGATCTCCGCGCTCATGCGAGCTCCAATCGGTATCCGCGCTTGACGACGGTCTTGACGAGGTCGCGCCGACCGGTCGCCTCGCGCAGGCGGGCGACGGCGACCTCGGCGGCGTGCGGGTCGCGCGAGTCGCCGGGAAGGACGTCGAGGACGTCGTCGCGCGTGACGACCTCGCCACGGCGCGCGGCGAGGAGGCGCAGCACCTCGAGGCTGCTGGGCGAGAGGGGCAGCACGTCGCCGTCGAGCACGGCGACGCGCGAGCGGATCTGGAGCGCGCCGGCGACGGTCGCGAGCGCGACGGTCTCGGCCTGCTCGTAGTGTGCGACGAGCGTCCGCACGAGCGCGCCGAGGCGTCCGCGCTCGGGTTGGAGCGGCGTGACGCCGCGGTGCTCGAGCGGCTTCGCGGTGATCGGCCCGACGGCTGCCGCGACCATGGACCCGTCCTGGAACCGCGACACGACGAGGCGGCCCACGCCGTGCTCCTCCGCGGCGCTCAGCCACGCCTCGGCGCCGGGGGCAGAGGTGAACACGACGGCGTCGATCTCCCCGACGGCCGCGGCCTCGACGGACGCACGCAGCGCCTCGGGGTCGGGCGGCGGCCCCCAACGATAGACGACGAGGCTCGCGACCTCGGCGCCCGCCTCCGCGAACACGACGTCGAGGCCGTCGGCACCGGCGCCGTGGTGCTGGACGGCGATGCGCAGCCCGGCGACGCCCTCGCCGAGCAGCACGTCGGCGATCTCCGCGGACGTCTCGGACTCGGCGACCCAGTCGGCGGTGAGACCGGCGGCCTGGATCGCGCCGCGCGCCTTGGGCCCGCGCGCGACGATCCGCGCGTCGGCGAGCACCTCGAGCAGGCGGTCGGCGAGGCCGTGCGCGTCCGCGGCCTCGACCCAGGAGCGGAAGCCGATGCCCGTGGTGACGACGACGACGTCAGGCGGGTGCTCGACGAGGTCGCGCGTCCCCGCGAGGAGGTGCTCGTCGTCGGCGTGCGGGATCATGCTCAGCGCGGGCGCGTGGCGGACCTCGGCACCTCTGCGCTGCAGGGCGGCGGCGAGCTCGCTCTTGCGGCGGTCGGCCGTGACGAGCACGGTGCACCCGGCCATGACCTGGCCGAGGGCGGGGCGATCGACGTCGGGGACGGACGCGAGACCGACCCGAGCGTCCGAGATCGGCCCTCCGTGGGTCGACGTCGCGACGGGCGGGTCGATCTCGGTGCTGCCGGTGCCGGTCACGCGACCGTCGCCGGGTCGAGCCGTCCCTCGGCGGCGACGTCGCCCACCACGATGATCGCCGGGGCCCGGACCCCGACCTGGGCGGCGCGCTCGACGACCTCGCCGAGCGGCGCCCGCGTGACGCGCTGGCGCGGCGTCGAGCCGCTCTCCACGATCGCGACGGGCAGCGCGGGGTCGGCCCCGGCGCCGAGGGCCTGGGCCGTGATGCGTGCGAGCTGCGAGACACCCATGAGGACCACCAGCGTAGCCGTGCGGTCGCGCACCCCGGCGAGCGCGGCCGCGTCGAGCCCGTCGTGCCCGCTGGTCACGTGGAACGCCGCGACCGTCCCCCGGTGCGTGAGCGGGATGCCCGCGAGCGCCGGCACGCTCAGCGCGCTGGACACGCCCGGCACGACGTCCACCGGCACGCCCGCCTCCCGGCACGCGACGACCTCCTCGCCGCCGCGCCCGTAGACGAACGGGTCCCCGCCCTTGAGCCGCACGACGCGCCGGCCGCGCCGCGCCTGCTCCACGAGGATCGCGTTGATCTCGTGCTGCGGCACGGGGTGGCTCCCGGGCGTCTTGCCGACGTCGACCACCTCGACGCCGGGCGCGAGCTCGTCGAGCACGTCGACGGGTCCGAGCCGGTCCGCGACGACGACGTCCGCCTCCGCGAGCGCCCGACGGCCCCGGACGGTGAGCAGGTCGACGGCGCCCGGTCCCCCGCCGACGAGCGTCACGCTCCCGAGCCCGCCGGACGCCGGACGGCGGCGCCGCTGGTCGGCCCCGCCGGAGCGCAGGTGCTCGGCGATCGCGTCGCGCACCGCACGCGCCCGCCGCGGGTCCGCGCCGCTCCGCTCGACCGAGCCGTCGGCCGCTCGTCGCGCCCGAGCGCGGCCGTCCGCCGACGGACGGGTCGGGGGGACGTCCGTGACGACCCCGACGAGCACGTCGCCGCTGTGGGTCGTCGCAGGCGTGCGCGCGGTGCCCTCGTGGGCGGCCCCGGCGTTGACGCACCAGGTGCGGCGCGCGGCGGCCCACGCCGCGACGTCGCGGTTGGTCCCCGAGTCGTCCGTCGCCGCGAGCACGAGCCACGCGTCCTCGACGTCCGACTCACGGACCTCGCGCGGCACCCAGGTGACTCCCCCTCCGCCGAGTGCGGCGACGAGGTCGCGCAGGTCCTCGCAGACCTGCGGCGCGACGACACGGACGTGCGCGCCGTCGTCGGCCATCGCCCGGGCGCGGCGGGCGGCGACGGGGCCGCCACCCGCGACGAGGACCGTGCGCCCGGCGAGGTCGAGGCCCAGGAGCGTGGTCACGGCGCACCGTCCGCGGCCTCTGTGCCGGCACCGGCCTCGGCCAGGACGCGCGGCCGCGCACCCACGTGCACGACGCCGTCGCGCACCTCGACGGGCCACGTCACCAGGTCCGGGGCGAGGCCCTGGACGGGCACGTACCCGGCGGCCTCGAGGCACCGGCCGGTCGCGAGGTCGAAGACCTGCTTGTACATGGGCCCGGCGACCGTGGGCACGCCCCCGCGCGTTCCGACGATGCCGCGTGACATGACGTTCGCGCCCGAGTACGGGTCGCGCTGCTGCACGACGCGCACTGTGTCGTCGGGGAGGCGGAACAGCGCGACCTGCACCCCGCCCACGAGGGCGGCGGCGCCGCGCTCGACGAGGAGGTCGCGCAGGAGGCACACGCGCTCCCACCCCGCCGCGTCCGACGTCGCCGTCTCCCCGGGGTGCACGGCCTGCTCTGCTGACACGACGCTCATCGACGGACCTCCAGGGTCGTGCCGGCGATCACCACGGGGCCGGCGGGGACGGTGGCGAGACCCGCGGCGCGGGCCTCGTCGAGGGCGGCGCGCTCGTCCGCCGTCGCGGGCCGGATCTGGCCGCGCTCGGTGACGTACGCGAGGTCGGGGTCGGGCTCGGCGGGCGCGTTGACGAACGAGCCGAAGCGGCGCAGCTTCTCCGGGTCCTCGAGGACCGCGCGCCACTCGTCCTCGTAGTCGCCGACGTGGCGGGCCATCGCGGCGTCGAGGTCGGCGCCGAGGCCGAGCGAGTCCTCGACGACCACCTCGCGGATCGCGTCGAGGCCGCCCTCGTAGTCCTCGACCCACGCCGCCGTGCGCTGCAGGCGGTCGGCCGTGCGGACGTAGTACATGAGGAAGCGGTCGATGGTGCGGACGAGCGCCTCGTCGTCCAGGTCCTCGGCGAGGAGCTGCGCGTGCCGGGGCGTGAACCCGCCGTTGCCGCCGACGTACACGTTCCAGCCCTTGTCCGTCGCGATGACGCCGACGTCCTTGCCGCGTGCCTCGGCGCACTCGCGCGCGCACCCGGAGACGCCGAGCTTGAGCTTGTGCGGGGAGCGCAGGCCGCGGTACCGGAGCTCGAGCTCGACCGCCATGCCCACCGAGTCCTGCACGCCGAACCGGCACCACGTGGACCCGACGCACGACTTCACGGTCCGCAGCGACTTGCCGTACGCGTGCCCGGACTCGAACCCGTGCTCGACGAGCCGGCGCCAGATGTGCGGGAGCTGCTCGATGCGCGCGCCGAACATGTCGATGCGCTGGCCGCCCGTGATCTTCGTGTAGAGCCCGAAGTCCTTGGCGACCTGGCCGATGACGAGCAGACCGTCGGGCGTGATCTCGCCGCCGGGGATGCGCGGGACGACGGAGTACGTGCCGTCCTTCTGCATGTTCGCCATGACGTGGTCGTTGGTGTCCTGGAGCGTCGCCTGCTCGCCGTCGAGGATGTGCCCGTTGCCGAGCGAGGCGAGGATCGACGCGATCGTGGGCTTGCAGATGTCGCAGCCGCGCCCGGCGTCGCGCACCAGCACCGCGCCCTGCGTGTCGGTGACCGGCTCGGGCACCCGGCCGAACCGCCCGACGATCTCGCTGAACGTGTGGAGGTCCGCGACGCGCACGGCGTCGAAGAGCTGCGCGCGAGAGAGGTCGAAGTGCTCGCACAGCGCGTTCGAGACCTCGACACCGGCCCGGGCGAGCTCGGTCGTGGTGATCTTCTTGACGAGCGGCAGGCACGACCCGCAGCTGGTCCCCGCGCGCGTGCACGCTTTGACGCCCGCGAGGTCGGTGCACCCGTGCTCGGTGACCGCGCCGCGGATCGTGCCCGCGCTGACGTTGTTGCACGAGCAGACCGTGGCGTCGTCGGGCAGCTCCAGGCTCGGCGCCCCGCCCCCGGACCCCTCGGGGAGCAGGAACAGCCCCGGGTCGCCGGGGAGCTCCGTGCCGAGCATCGGCCGCAGCGACGCGTACGGCGCGGCGTCGCCCACGAACACGCCGCCCAGGAGCGTGCGCGCGTCGTCGGAGAGGACGAGCTTCTTGTAGACGCCCGCGACCGGGTCGGCCCAGACGAGCTCCATCGCACCCTCGGTCCGGCCGAACGCGTCGCCGAAGCTCGCGACGTCGACGCCCTGGAGCTTGAGCTTGGTGGCGGTGTCCGCACCGGGGAACGTGGCCCCGCCGCCCAGCAGGCGGTCCGCGACGACCTCCGCCATGGCGTAGCCCGGCGCGACGAGGCCGATGCAGCGGCCCTCGATGCACGCGACCTCGCCGATCGCCCACACGTGCGGGTCCTCGGTGCGGCACGCGAGGTCCACGACCGCCCCGCCGCGCTCGCCGACCGCCAGCCCCGCTGCGCGCGCGAGCTCGTCGCGCGGCCGCACACCCGTCGCCATGACGACGACGTCCACGTCGAGCCGCCCGCCGTCGGCGAAGTCGAGCCGGCCCACGTGCCCGGTCTTGCGGGAGACCTTCATCTCCTTGGTCCCGGTGCTGCACCGGACCGCGATGCCCATGTCGTTGATGAGGCGCTTGAGGGCCTCGCCGCCGCCCAGGTCGATCTGCGCGTCCATCAGGTGCGTGCCGAACTGGACGACCGTGGCCTGCGCGCCGAGGGCCTTGAGCGCTCCCGCGGCCTCGAGGCCCAGGAGGCCGCCGCCGATGACGGCGCCGCGCACCGGGCGCTCCCAGCCACCCTCGGTCGTGGCGTGGCGCCGCTTCTCCTCGACCCAGCCGCGCAGGGCCGCGACGTCGTCGATCGTGCGGTAGACGAACACACCGGGCAGCTCGTTGCCGGGGATCGGGGGGCGCGCGGCGTTCGAACCGGTCGCGAGGACGAGCTCGTCGTAGGCGTGCACGCGCCCGAGCCGGTCGGTGACGGTCCGGGCCTCGCGGTCGATCGACGTCACCGCGCAGTCGCGGTGCAGCGTGACCAGCGGGTCGTCCCACAGGGCCGGGTCGCCGAGCGTGAGCTCCTCGGCGTCGCGCGCCGAGAAGTAGCTCGTCAGCGCGACGCGGTCGTACGGCTTGCGCGGCTCCTCGGCGAAGAGCGAGACGCGCCACGCGCCGTCGACGTCGCGCGCGCGCAGCGCCTCGACGAGCCGCTGCGCCACCATGCCGCCGCCGACGACGACGAGGTGCCGGGGCGCGCCGGGGGCCGGGGCGGGGGCGGGATCGGTCTGAGGTCCGGTCACGGCGGGCTCCTGGGGGCGTCGGGGCGGATCGGTCACCGTCCGCGGGGTCCGACGAGAGCGAGGAGAGGCCCCGGGACGGTGCTGACGACGCTACGGACGGGCGGTTTCGCGACCGTGCCCCGTCCGTTGCCCGTCCGTAACGGTGTTCTCACCCGGCCGCGCACCGCCGTGTGAGGTCGGCGGAGCGGAACGAGATCGGCAGGTCGTGCCGAGTTCGGCGGTCGTGACTGCCGATGACGGCAGGGCCCGCCGACCTCACGCGCTGAGGCCGGCGCGCGCCGGGGCTGCCTCGTCCTGCGGCTGGTCCGGGTCCGCCGTCGCGAGCCAGTCGACCAGCCCGCACACGACGTCCTTGCACCCCCCACAACCGGTGGTCGCGCGCGTGGCACGGGCGACGTCGTCGACGCTGCGGGCGCCGTCGTGCCAGCACCCGACGACGTCGCCCTTGGTCACGCCGTTGCACGTGCACACGGTCGTGCGGTCGGGCATGTGGGTCGGGGACGACGCCGGCGCGGGAGCCTGCGCGACGGGCCGCAGCAGCAGGTGGGCCGGGTCGACCGGCACGGGGACCCGGCGCGTGTACGTGGCCGTGAGGTCGGCGCCCACCTCCGGCGCGCCGACGCACGTCGCCCCGACGAGCAGGCCGTCCGCGACCACGACCTCGACGTGCCGTCCCGACGCGGGGTCGCTCAGCGTCACGGAGCGGTGCGCAGGGTCGGGCGCGCGGCGCTCGCCGCACACGCCCATCGTCACGATCTCGAGCCCTGCGGCCTTGACGCGCACGACGTCGGTCCCGGCCGTCGCGCGCCCGCCGACCCCGGAGCTCGCCGGGAGCGGGCGCGCGACGACGTTCATGGCGAGGCGCAGCGCCATGCTCGGCCGGTCGGCGTCGACCCCCAGGCGGACGCGCGGACGGCCCGACGCCGCCCCCTGCGCGGCGCCCGGTCCCCCGGCGCCCGCTGCGGCGAACCGCTCCGCGAGGTGCTCCGCGAGCCGGCGCGACTGGTCCCATCCCTGCGCGATCAGCCCGGTCCCGCCCTCGGGCGGCTGCGCGCAGTCGCCGATCGCGAACACGCGCGGGTCGTCGGGGCTCGCGAGGTCGTGCCCGACGACGACGCCCCGGTCGACCGCGACGCCCGCCGCGCGCGCGAGCCCGGCCTCGGGCGCGGTGCCGCACGCGAGCACGAGCAGGTCGGCCTCACAATCGACGAGCCGCGTCGGGTCGTCCTCTCCCCCGGCGCCGGCACCCGGGCGGGCCGACGACCCGGCGGGAGCCCCGCCGTCGGGTACCCGGAGCGTCACGCCCCGGACGGAGCCTTCCGTCACGCGGACCCGCTCGGTGCGGGCACGGGTCCAGGTCCGCACGCCGAGCCCCGCGAGGCTGCGCGCGACGACGCCGCCCGCGGCGCGGTCGAGCTGGCGGTCCATGACGCTCCCGCCCCCGTGCACGAGGCTCACGGCGACGCCGCGGCGCGCGAGCCCGCACGCGACCTCGAGCCCGAGGACGCCCGCCCCGACGACCACCGCGTGCCGGGCGTTGACCGACGCCGCGACGATCTCGCGCGCGTCGTCGAGCGTGCGCAGCGCGTGCGCGCCGCGGGGCAGGCCGCCCGGGCGGTCCGTCAGACCCGGCAGGTCGGGGATCCGGGCGGCCGCGCCCGTGGCGAGCACGACGACGTCGTACGGGTACGCCCCCTCCCCCGTGACGACGCGGCGCGCGGCGCGGTCGATCGCGATGGCCTCGGTGCCGCGCCGGACGGTCACACGGGCGTCGTCCGTGCCGGGCAGCCCGATCGCCGCGACGTCGACCTTGCCCGCGACGACCTCGCTGAGCAGCACCCGGTTGTACGGGTCGTACTCCTCGGCCCCCAGCACGGTGACGTCGACGGCCGCCGTCCCCGCGGAGGTCCCGCACCGTGCCACGAGGTCGCTCGCGAACCGCGACCCGACCATGCCGTTGCCGACGACGACGACGCGCGTCATGCGCCCACCTCCTGGGTACCGGGTGCGCGCCGCACGTCCACGGCGCACACCTTGAACTCGGGCATGCCCGAGATCGGGTCGGTCGCGTCGGTCGTGACGCGGTTGACGCTGCCCTCCCCGCTCCAGTGGAAGGGCATGAAGACGGTGTCCGGCCGGATCCGGTCGGTCCACCGCGCCACGGCCTCGATCTCGCCGCGGCGCGTCGTGAGGCGGGCGCGGTCGCCGTCGCCGACCCCGAGCCGCAGGCCGAGGACCGGGTGCAGCTCGACGAACGGCTCCGGCACGAGGCGGTCGAGCTCGGGCACGCGGCGCGTCTGCGCACCCGACTGGTAGTGCTGGAGCACGCGCCCGGTGACGAGGTAGAGCGGGGCGTCGGGGCGTACGTCGTCGCTCGGCCCGACGTGGTCGACGACGACCATCCGCGCGCGCCCGTCGGGCGTCGCGAAGCGGTCGAGGAACATCCGGGGCGTCCCACGGTGGTCCGTGGCCGGGACCGGCCAGTACAGCCCCGGGCCGCCGTCGCGCTCGTTCGCGTCGAGGCGCGCGTGGCTGAGACCCGAGTAGTCGGCGGCCCCGCCCGCGGAGGCCCGCGCGAGCTCGTCGAAGACGACGGCGGGGTCGGTCGGGAAGGAGACGTCCGAGCCCAGGCGCCGCGCGAGCTCCGCGAGGATCCACAGCTCCGAGCGCGCCTCGCCGGGCGCGTCGACGGCGCGCCGGCGGCGGATCACGCGCCCCTCGAGCGACGTCATGGTGCCCTCCTCCTCCGCCCACTGCGTCACGGGCAGCACGACGTCCGCGAGGAGCGCCGTCTCCGACGGCACCAGGTCGCACACCACCAGCAGGTCGAGGGCGCGCAGGTTGGCGGCGACCTGGTCCGCGTCCGGCGCGCTGACCACGACGTTCGACCCGTGCACGAGCAGCGCGCGCGGACGCCCGTCCTCGGCGTACGTCGAGCCCGTGCCGTCCGGTCCCCGCCGCTCGCCGAGCGAGCGCAGCAACGTCACGGCCGGCATGCCCGGGCCGGGGATCGTCGCCGGGTCGACGCCCCAGACGGCCGCGACGTGGGCGCGGGCCGCCGGGTCGTCGATCTTGCGGTACCCGGGGAGCTGGTCGGCCTTCTGGCCGTGCTCGCGCCCACCCTGCCCGTTCCCCTGGCCGGTGATCGCGCCGTAGCCGGAGCCGACACGGCCCGGCAGCCCGAGCGCGAGCGCGAGGTTGATCGCGGCCGTCACCGTCGCGGTGCCCTGCGACGACTGCTCGACGCCGCGCCCCGTGAGCACGTACGCGCCCGCGCCGCCGCGAGCGGGCGACGCCGCGGCGAGCAGCCGGGCCACGTACCGCAGCCGCTCGGCCGGGACCCCGCAGACCGTCTCGGCCCGCTCGGGCCACCACGCCAGGACGGAGCGCCGGACGTCGTCGGACCCCGACGTACGCGTGGCGAGGTACTCCGCGTCGGCGAGCCCCTCCGTGACCACGACGTGCAGCAGCGCGAGCAGCACGACGAGGTCGGTGCCGGGCACGGGCTGGAGGTGCACGCCCTGGTCGCCCACCGGCCCCGCGCCCGGAGGCGGGACCATGCGCCCGGGCGAGCGGCCGTCGTCAGGCCCGCCGGCACGGTGCCCGACGACGCCCCCGGGCTCGCCCGTGAGCGCCGCCGTCGCGCTGCGGCGCGGGTCCACGACGACGAGCCCGCCGCGCGAGCGCACGCCCGCGAGGTGCTGGACCGACGGCGGCATGGTCTCGGCGAGGTTGGACCCGAGCAGGACCACCGCGTCCGCGCCGCCGAGGTCGGCGAGCGGGAACGGCAGGCCACGGTCCGCGCCGAAGGCCCGGTTGGCGCCCGCCGCCGCCGACGCCATGCAGAAGCGCCCGTTGTAGTCGATGTTCGCGGTGCGCAGCACCGTGCGCGCGAACTTGCCGAGCGCGTACGCCTTCTCGTTCGTCAGGCCGCCGCCGCCGAAGACCGCGACCGCGTCCCGGCCGTGCTCGGCCTGGACGCGCGCGATCCCGGCCACCACGACGTCCAGCGCCTCGTCCCACGACGCGGGGTGCAGCGCGCCGTCGCTCCCGCGCAGCAGCGGGGTCGTGATCCGGTCCGTCGCGCGGAGGACCGTCGCGCTCGTCCAGCCCTTCTGGCACAGTCCGCCGCGGTTGGTCGGGAAGTCGCGCGGCGCGACCGTCACCGGGAGCGGGGCCGAGGCCGCCCGGTCGTCCGGCGGGGACAACCGCATGCCGCACTGGAGCGCGCAGTACGGGCAGTGCGTGTCGGCGGTCGTGGGAGCGGACGGCACCCGTGGCCTCCGCTCAGATCCCGGCCGACGCGAGCGCCGACCCCTTGCGCAGGTACACGGTCCAGGCGACGGCCGCCATGACCGCGTACATCCCGATGAACACCCACAGGGCCGGGACGAGCGAGCCGGCGAGGCTCGTCGACGCCGCGAAGCCGCGCGGGATGAGGAAGCCGCCGAAGGCGCCGATCGCGCCGGCGATCCCGATGCACCCGGCCGCGGCCTTGCGGGCGCGTGCCCGGGCCTCGTCCAGCGCGGCCGGGTCCGTCGCGAGGGCGCCGTCGAGGGCTCCTCCGGGGACCGCGCTCGCCTGGAAGACGGCCGGGATCATGCGGTACGTCGAGCCGTTGCCGATGCCCGTCGCGACGAACAGGACCAGGAAGGACGCGAAGAAGAGGACGAAGCTGTGCGACTGGAGCGCCTGGATCGCGCCGAACGCCCCGAGCGCCATGACCCCGTACGACGCGATGGTGACGCGGGTGCCGCCCAGGCGGTCCGCGACGATCCCCCCGAGCGGGCGGGAGACCGAGCCGACGAGCGCGCCGAGGAACGCGATCGAGAGGGTCACCTCGGGGAACTGGCCCTTGAGCAGCATGGGGAACGCCCCGGCGTACCCGATGAACGACCCGAACGTGCCGATGTAGAGGAACGAGATGATCCACGTGTGCTTGTTCCGCGTCGCGGCGGCGAACGACCTCGGGTCGGCCTTCGCGGTGGACAGGTTGTCCATGAACCGCCACGCGAGGAACGCCGCGAGCAGGATGAACGGGATCATCATGAGACCCGCACGCTCGAGCGCGACGCCCGCCCCGGCGACGATGACGAGCGGCACCGCGAGCTGCACGACCGCCGTCCCCAGGTTGCCACCCGCGGCGTTGAGGCCCAGCGCCTTGCCCTTCTCCCGCTCCGGGTAGAAGAACGAGATGTTCGCCATCGACGAGGCGAAGTTGCCGCCGCCGAAGCCGGCGAGCGCCGCGACCGCGAGCATGAGGCCGAACGGAGTCGCGGGGTCCTGCACGACGACGGCGAGCGCGATCGTGGGCGCGAGGAGCAGCAGCGCCGACACGACCGTCCAGTTGCGGCCGCCGAACAGCGGCACCGCGAAGGTGTACGGGATGCGCAGCGTCGCACCGACGAGGCTCGGCACGGCGATGAGCCAGAACTGCTGGTCGACCGTGAACGTGAACCCGGCGGCGGGGAGCTGCGGCACGACGATCGACCACAGCGCCCAGACCGCGAAGCCGAGGAACTCCGCGAACACCGAGATCCACAGGTTGCGCGTCGCGACCCTCCGGCCGCCGTCGCGCCAGAACGTCGGGTCCTCCGGGTCCCAGCGGTCGATCCACCGACCCGAGCGGTGGGTGGGGACGGTCGCCGTGCGGCCGGCCGTCGTGGCGGTCGTCGGCCCGACGCCGGTCGCGGCCCCGGGCGCGGAGGGCGCGACGGTCGTGGTGGTCGTGGTGCCGGAGGGGTGCTCTGCGGACTGCTCACCCTCGTGGGTCGTGGGGCTCGTGGGCGCGGACATGGCGGCTCCTTCAGCAGGTCCCGGTCAGTACCCAGGACGCTAGGAACGCCGTGTTTCCCCGGCGCGCGACCACCGTTAAGCCCGTGTGAGGTCTTCCGCACACCCGGTGCGGCGCCGCTGTGAGCGCCCCGCGACCGGGGTGACGCGCGGTCGTGCGGACGAGGTGGTACGGCGAGAGCAGCCCGGGTCAGCCCTCGACGCCTGTCGCCTCGTGCGACGAGCCGACGGGCTTCGACTCGGGCGACCCCCGCTCGCGCAGGTAGATCGCGAGCACGACCATGCTCAGCACCGCCAGCATCTCGGACTGCCAGTTCTGGAACGTCCGGCTCCAGAAGTCGGGCATCGAGAGGTACTCGGTCCAGGGCACCGGGTCCTCGAGCTCGCGCAGCTGCTCCTCGCTGAACGCGACGGCGCCCGCCGCCGACTGCGCCGCCCACGAGCCGAGGAAGATCGCGCCCATGACGAGCGAGAGCGAGCGCGAGTAGACCGCGAGCCGCCAGCCTCCGGCGCGCGCCCAGGCCGGGGAGTCAGGCGTCGCGTGCTCGCCCACCTTCTGGTCCTCGTCGGACTCGCGGCCGGCCTCCTCGAGCTTCTTGGACTCGGGCGAGCCGCGCTGCACGAACCAGACCGTCGCGGTGATGAACAGGAGGAACTGGAGGTACTCGGACTGCCAGTTCTCGGTGACGTCGACCCAGAACGCCGACGACGCCACGTACTGGCCGAACGTCACCGGGTCCAGCCCCGCCGCGCGCTGGTCCGTGTTGAAGACCGCGACCCCGCTCACCGCCTGGGCGACGAGCGACGCGAGGAACGCGGCACCGAAGAAGAGGCTCAGCGAGCTCGCGCGCAGCCCGCCGAGGACGCCGCCCTTGCCGGAGCTGGCGCTCATCGGTGCACCGCCGCGAGCACGAACGTGACGGCGAGGCCCGCGCAGACGAGCACGAGCGTGGCCCAGAACATCAGCCGAGGGACCCTCACGCCTCGACCTCGCAGTCGTAGGGGCGGTCCTCGCGCGGCGTGCAGCCCGCCGCGGTGACGACCCAGCCGTCGCCCGACACGGCGAGGAAGACCGTGTCGGTCGCGGTGACGACCTGCGCCTGCCGTCCGGCCACGTGGACGTCCTCGACGACGAGGTCGTCCCCCGCCGCGGCGAGCGCGGCGAGCGGACCGTCGGGCGCGGTGACCACGTCCGCGCACGGCTCGCCCTCGTCCGCGGCGAGCGCGTCCGCCGCGTCGGGCAGGATCAGGGCGCACGCGGCGGTGCCGTCACCCCCGGCGACGGCGGCGGCGAGCTCCTCGACGACCGCCCGGGCGTCCGCCGTGCCCGGCCCGGCGCACGCGGCGAGGCCGAGCGCCGCGAGACCGACGAGCGCGCCCGTGGGGATCGCGACCCGAGCCCGGCGCCGGCCTCTCGGCCCGGCTACCGCCGTCGGCCGGGCCGCCCTGCCCCGAGCGCTGCGCACGTGACCTCCCTCGAACGACACCGGTGAGGTTCACCGGCTCCTCCGAGGCCCATGCTCGTCGTTCGCCGGGTGCCCGCAAGCGGAGCACCCGAAGGGATCAGCCCCAGACGAGGCCGCGGGCCGGGTCCTCCAGCACCTTCGCGACGTCGGCGAGCACGCGCGCGCCGAGCTCGCCGTCGACGAGTCGGTGGTCGAAGCTCAGCGCGAGCTGCGTGACCCAGCGCTTCTTGATCTTGCCCTTGTGGACCCACGGCTGCTCGCGGATCGCGCCGAACGCGAGGATCGCGGCCTCGCCCGGGTTGAGGATCGGCGTCCCGGTGTCGATGCCGAACACGCCGACGTTCGTGATCGTGATGGTGCCGTCGGACATGTCGGTGGGCGACGTGCGGCCCGCCCGCGCGGTCGCGGTGAGGTCCGCGATCTCGCCCGCGAGACCGTGCAGGTCGAGGCGGTGCGCGTCCTTGATGTTCGGCACCACGAGCCCGCGCGGCGTCGCGGCCGCGATCCCCAGGTTCACGTAGTGCTTGTAGACGATCTCCTGCGCGGCGTCGTCCCAGCTCGCGTTGATCTCCGGGTGGCGCCGCACGGCGAGGAGCAGCGCCTTGGCGGTGACGAGCAGCGGCGTGACGCGCACGTCGGCGAACTCCCGGTCCTCGCGCAGCGTGTGCACGAGCCGCATGGTCTTGGTGACGTCGACGGTGTGGAACACCGTGACGTGCGGGGCGGTGAACGCGCTCGTCACCATCGCCTCGGCGGTGCGCTTGCGCACCGACTTCACGGGCACGCGCGTCTGGCGCCCGTCCGGGGTGACCGCGCCGGACGCGAGCCATGGCTGGTCGTCGTCGGCGTACGTCGCGAGCGGCTTCGCCTTCGCCTGCTCGTGGTACGCCTGCACGTCCTCGCGCGTGACGATCCCGCCCGGCCCGGTGCCCGCGACGCTCGCGAGGTCGACCCCGAGGTCCTTGGCGAGCTTGCGCACCGGCGGCTTCGCGAGCACCGGCAGGTGCACGTGCCCGACGGCGGCGGGCGCGGGGGTCGGCGTGCTCGCCGCGGGCACGGCGGCGGGCGCCGGGGCAGGAGCCGCGACGGCTGCGGCCGGCGCGACGGCCGGGTCCGTGTCCGGAGCGCGGCGGCGGCGACGGGCCGTGCCCGGCTCCACCGTGCCGTACCCCACGAGCACCGAGCCGGAGCCGCCGGCTGCGGCGGGCGTCGCGCCGTCCGTCGCCGTGCCCGTGGGCGAGGCGGGCGCCGAGGCCGCGTCCGCGCCGTCGGGCACGACGCCGGCCGGCGCGCTCGGCGCCGGCACGGCACCGGACGGGTCGGTGTCCACGACGATGATCGGCACGCCGACCTCGACCGTCGTCCCCTCGGGCGCGAGGATCTCCGCGACGACTCCCGTGTACGGCGACGGCAGCTCGACGAGCGACTTCGCCGTCTCGATCTCGACGATCGTCTGGTTGACGGTCACCGCGTCGCCGACGGCGACGTGCCAGTGCACGATCTCGGCCTCGGTGAGGCCCTCGCCCGCGTCGGGGAGGTTGAACTTCTCGAAGGTGGGCACTGCGTGGTCCTCCTGGTGGTCCCGGTCGGCGCTGTCGAGGTCGCTACGGTCGCGTCAGAACGCGAATGCGCGGTCGACGGCGTCGAGCACGCGGTCGAGGCTCGGCAGGTAGTCGTGCTCGATCTTGGCGACGGGGTACGGGGTGTGGAACCCGCCGACGCGCAGCACGGGCGCCTCGAGCGAGTAGAAGCACTCCTCGGTCACGCGCGCCGCGACCTCGGCGCCCGAGCCCAGGTAGGTCGGGGCCTCGTGCACGACGACGCAGCGGCCCGTCCGACGGACGGACTCCACGACCGTCGCCGTGTCGAGCGGGGAGATGCTGCGCAGGTCCACGACCTCCAAGCTGCGGCCCTCCTGCTCGGCCGCCGCGGCGGCGCGCAGCGCGGTCGCGACGGTCGGCCCGTAGGCGACGAGCGTGAGGTCGGTCCCGGGGCGGACGACGCGCGCGCGGTCGAGCACGGTCGCGCCCTCGCCACGCCCGGCGGTCTCGACCGGCCCCTTCTCCCAGTAGCGGCCCTTGGGCTCGAAGAAGAGCACCGGGTCGGGCGACGCGATGGCCTCCTGGATCATCGTGTACGCGTCCTGCGGCGTGGACGGCGACACGACGCGCAGGCCCGCCGTGTGCGCGAACAGCGCCTCGGGGCTCTCGCTGTGGTGCTCGACGGCGCCGATCCCGCCGCCGTACGGCACGCGGATCACGACGGGCACCTGGAGCTTCCCGCCCGAGCGGTAGCCCATCTTCGCGAGCTGCGTGGTGATCTGGTCGTACGCGGGGAAGATGAACCCGTCGAACTGGATCTCGCAGACCGGGCGGTAGCCGCGCAGCGCGAGGCCGATCGCCGTGCCGAGGATGCCGGACTCCGCGAGCGGCGTGTCGACGACGCGGTCCTCGCCGAAGTCCTTCTGGAGCCCGTCCGTCACGCGGAACACGCCGCCGAGCGCGCCGATGTCCTCGCCCATGAGCAGGACCTTCGGATCGGTCTCGAGCGACCGGCGCAGGCCCTCGTTGATCGCGCGGGCGAGGGTCAGGGTCTTGTTCTCGCTCATCGGGCCACCTCCGCGGCCGGCTCCTCGAAGGACTGCTGGTAGTCGGCGAACCACGCCTTCTCGCGCTCGACCACGGCGTTCGGGGTCGCGTAGACGTGGTCGAACATGCTCGACGGGTCGGGCGCCGCGAGCGCGCGGACCTCGTCGCGCAGCCGCTCGCCGAGCGCGTCGGCCTCGGCCGCGACGTCGGCGGCGAACGCGTCGTCCCACGCGTCCTCGGCGCGGAGCAGGTTCTCCAGCCGGTCGATCGGGTCGCGACGACGCCAGTACTCCTCCTGCGCGCGCGAGCGGTACTTGGTCGGGTCGTCCGACGTCGTGTGCGCGCCCATGCGGTACGTGAACGCCTCGACGAACGTCGGGCCACCGCCCGTGCGCGCGCGCTCGAGCGCCTCGGCCGTCACGGCGTAGCACGCGAGGACGTCGTTCCCGTCGACCCGCACGCTGGGAACGCCGAACCCCCCGCCGCGGCGGTACAGCGGCACGCGCGACTGCTTGGTCGTCGGCTCGGAGATCGCCCACTGGTTGTTCTGGCAGAAGAAGACGACGGGCGCGTTGTTCACCGCGGCGAACACGAGCGCCTCGTTGACGTCGCCCTGCGACGTCGCGCCGTCGCCGAAGTACGTGACGACGGCCGCGTCGCGCTCCGGGTCGCCCGAGCCGACGAGGCCGTCGCGCTGGACGCCCATCGCGTACCCGGTCGCGTGCAGCGTGTGCGACCCGATGACGAGCGTGTACAGGTGCACGTTGTGCTCCGTCGGGTCCCACCCGCCGTGGTCGACGCCGCGGAACAGCCGCAGACGCGCCGTCGGGTCGATCCCGCGGACGTGCGAGACGCCGTGCTCGCGGTAGGACGGGAAGACGTAGTCCTGCGGGGCGAGCGCGCGCCCGGAGCCGATCTGCGCCGCCTCCTGACCCTTCGACTGCGCGAACAGGCCGAGCTCGCCCTGACGCTGGAGCGACGTCGCCTCGTCGTCGAAGCGGCGCGTGAGCACCATGTCGCGGTAGAGGCCGCGCAAGGCGGCGGCGTCGAGGTGCGCGACGCGCTCGCGGTAGCCGTCGGTCTCAGGAGTCGTGACGCGGGCGCCGGCCGGGGTCACGAGCTGGAGCAGGGGGGCGTCGTCGGGACCGCCCGCGACGTCGGGGAGGTCGGGGGGCGTGCTCGCGCCGTCCCGCGCGGCGGTTCTCGCGTCGTTCTCGGTCACGCGACTCTCCTTCGGTGCGGCCGGGCCCTGCGGCCGGCCGCTCGGGGGCAGGAGGCGCCCGGTCGGGGCGCCGTCGGAACCTACGTCTCCGTAGCCTACGCAAGCGTAGGCTACGACACCGTAGGTTCGGCTGCCGACGTGTCGCCCAACATCCGCCGTGGCGGGCTGTAGAGAACCTCCAATCCCCACCGGACGACCCCCGCGCCCGCGGGGGCCCGCCCTACCGCGGGTACGCGCCGCCCGCGCGCAGCGCGTCGCGCTCCCGGATGACGGGCCAGCGCGAGAACGCGAAGACGAGGAACATGACGACGTTGAGGATCGGCACGAGCCCGACGAGGATCCACCAGCCCGAGTAGCCGGCCTTCTGGATGATCCGGACGTAGGCGATGAAGAAGATCACCGCCACCGCGACGTAGACGACGACGGCCGCGCCCCCGAAGAGCCAGCCGTAGTCGTCGACGAACTGGTCGTACTCGCTGTTGTCCATGGTCGCGAGTCTTCTCGCGCCGACCCGACCCGGCAACCGCGCCGCCGCACCGGGCGGCGCGCACGGCGATGCGCCAAGAGACGCGCACAGGGATGCGCACAGGGATGCGCACGGAGACGCGCGAGGCGACGCACTACGAAGCGACGTCGCCCTTCGACCCCAGGAGCGCACGCGCCACGTTCTGCGTCGAGGCGCCGAGCTCCAGCACGGCGTCGCACGCACCCTCGACCCGTGGGTTGTGCGTCGCGACGACCACCGCGCACCCGTCCTCCGCGAACCCGCGCAGCAGGGCGACGATCGCGTCGGCGTTCACCTCGTCGAGCGCCCCGGTCGGCTCGTCCGCGAGCACGATGCGGGGCCGCTTGATGAGCAGGCGAGCCACCGCCACCCGCTGCTGCTCGCCGCCCGAGAGCTCGTAGACCATCGACGCCCCGTAGCCGCCCAGCCCGACCCGATCCAGAGCCTCCTCCCGCAGCGCGGCGCGCTCGGACCGGCGGGCTCCCCTGCCCGGGAACGCCACGTCGAGGTTCGCCGCGACGGTCTCGTTGTCGATGAGCGCGTAGTTCTGGAAGAGGTACCCGAGCTGGTCGCGGCGGAAGAGCCGCCGTTCGCGAGCGCCGAGGGCGGTGACGTCGCGCCCTTCGACGGTGATCGTCCCGACGTCGACCCGGTCCAGGAGACCCAGGCAGTTGAGCAGGGTCGTCTTGCCCGACCCACTCGATCCCACCAATGCCATCATCGAGCCGGACTCCACGCTCAGCGTGAGCCCCGACCAGATCGTCCGCGCGCCGTAGGACTTGCCGGCGCCCACCACCTCGATCATCGTCATGCTCCTTCGGTCACGAATCACTGGACCGCGTGCGCAGCAACCGCCGCTGCGCCACGGCGAGGGCGGCCACGAGGAACGCCGCGGACAGGAGGCACACCGCCGCCACCGCGACCGGCTCCCAGCCGCCCAGGAGCGGCGGCTCGCTGCCCGGAACGAAGGCGCCGACCGTCGCCGGCGTCCGGGGCGGGTTCCACGCCACGTACACCACCAGGGCCACCGCCGAGAGGAACTCGACGACGAGCGTCGTGCGGAACCTCGACCAGAACGACCACCCGGAGATGTACCTCGCGAAGATCGCCTGGGCATTCCTCCTCGTCCAGGCGCTCGCGACGACGACGCCGGTCAGGAGCACCACGCACGCGCACGCGGCGATGTTGGTGAGCCCGAGGCGCAGGACGCGGACGAGGTCCTGGTACTCGTCGGCCGCCGCCTGGGCGACCGGGGTCGTCGAGAGGATGTAGTCGCGCACGCCCGCCTCCGAGGCTCTCTCGAGCGCGTAGGCGGGGTCGAGGAAGACCACTCCACCCGTCGAGGCGTACGCGTCGTACGCATCGGCGCTGATCGTTCCCGAGCGGTGGTCCACGACGAGCAGGACGGGGTCCTCGACGAGCGGGGGCGCACCCGGGTCGGCCGCGTTCCCGTAGTCGAACAGGACCGTGCCGTCGGGCAGCGCGACGCCCCGCTCGACCGGGCACCGGGCTCCGAAGAAGTCGGCCCACTCGTCGACCGCGGCCGCGACGTCGGCCCGCTGCGCGGGCTCGAGCGAGCCCGGGAGGTGGAGCTCGAGGCACGTGTCGTCGTCCGCGACCAGCCGCTCCCCGTCCGCGCCGACGACGCGCTGCTCACGCAGGTAGGTGTGATTCACGACGAGGACGGGCTGCTCGTCCGCCACCACCGTGACCGCGCCGAACGCCGCGACCGGCTGGCTGAACGCGACGACGACCTCGCCCTCGTCCTCCCCAGCCGCCACGAGGCCGCCCAGAGCCTGCGTGTACTCCTCCGCGCGCGCCCGGTCCCCACCGCCGAGGCCCAGGAAGACGGCACCGCCCGCACTCTGCCACGCGTCGCGCGCCGCCTGCTGCGCGACGATGAGCTGGCCGGCGTTGACCGCCGAGAAGATCGATGCCACGAGGACCGCGGCGGCCACGAACCGGACCGAGAACACCACCGGGACGACCCAGCCGCCCACCGACTCGCCCTTGACCGCGGCGGCGAGCGGGATGCGGAGCGTGGCCGCCACGCACACGGCGTGCGAGAGCACGGTCACGGCCAGGAGGACGACGAGCACGCTCAGGGCGAGGCCGAGGAAGGTCGTCCACTGCGCGAAGCGGTTGTAGACGCCGAGGACGACGGTGCAGACGGCGGCCGCGACCACGAGGTGGACGACCAACCGGCGCGCGAGGGACACGAGGTCTCGGCGCAGGATCCGCGTGAAGGGTGCGCCCTGGAGGCGTTGGACCGCATACGCGCGCGAGCCCAGCAGCGCACCGCAGCCCGCGAGCAGCGACGTGGCGACCACCGCGATCGCGTAGCTCGCGGGGAGCGGCGTCCCGCCCAGGTAGCGGTTCCACTCCCGGAGCGTCGGGTAGGAGTCGGCGGTCACCGACACGCCCTGCTCCTGGAGCGCGGACGCCAACGTCGTGGCAGCGTCCAGCCCGCACGTGAGCACGAACGAGCCGACCGGGCTGGCCGTCCCGAGCTCGCTCCCGGGGTGCACGCGGGTCGTCACGCCGCGGCTGAAGTCGGCGTACCCGTGCGCGACCCACCGGCTGCCCGGCTCGGACAGGCGGTCTCCGAGGACGTGCAGGTGCCGGACCGACGGATCCGTCAGGTCGAACGACACGCGCGCGACGGTGCAGTCACGCTCGTGCGCGAACGTCGTCATCGCGTCGTACACCTCGGCGCTGGACGCGGTGGGGCCCAGGGAGCCGACGCGCAGCTGCGAGACCGCGCCCTGCACCGCGAACTCGCTGTAGGCCTGGAGGGTGAAGAAGGTGAGGAAGACGGTGACTGCGACCGCGAGGCCGTAGGCAAGTCTGAGGCTGCGGTTCAGCATGCTCGCTCCACGCAAGGCAAGGAGGAGGGGCGGCGACGGGTCGCCGCCCCTTCCTCACCGTGCTAGCCGCACTGGTGCCAGTAGGAGTGGTCGACGCGCAGCGGCCAGTCCTTCGCGCTCACCTTCGCCCAGAGCCCACCTCGGATGTTGGTGACGCGGTAGAGCTTGCCGTTGTCCACCGACGCGCCGTGGCACGCCGTGTTGTGGTGGTAGTGCGAGTAGACGGATCCGGCGCTGGTCCCGTAGTTCCAGACACCGCCTCCCACCACCTGCGAACCGGCGAACGCCACCGCGGGCGTCAGCGCGATCATCCCGGCGACCATCGCCGTCGTGAGCACTCGTCTGAACGTCATATTTCCCCCTTCGGAACATGATTGCTACTGAAAAGTAGCAATGCTCTCATGAGGCGTCCCACGTGTCCGCATCGCGGACGCGACGTGGAGGAGGATCGGCGAAGGGCGGGGCCTACCGCCAGGTGGCGCTCACGCGGAGGAAGAGGTCCGTCGCCTCCGGCTCGCCGACGCTCACGCGCAGACCCTCGCCCGCGAACGGGCGCACGATCGCCCCGGCCGCGCGGGCTTCCTCCGCCCGCTGCATGGTGCGCTCGCCCAGGTCGAACCACACGAAGTTCGCCTGCGACTCCGGCAGCACCCAGCCCTGGTCGCGCAGGCCCCCGACGAGGCGCGCACGGTCGGCGACGAGGTGCTCGACCCGCTGGAGCAGCTCGTCGCGCGCCGCGAGCGACGCGATGGCCGCGCGCTGCGCGACGTGGGAGACGCCGAACGGCGTCGACACCGCACGGATCCCCGCCGCGAGCCGCGGGCGCGCGACGGCGTAGCCCACCCGCAGGCCCGCCAGGCCGTACGCCTTGGAGAACGTACGCAGCAGCACGACGTTCGGGTGCTGCGCGTACACGGCGAGGCCGTCGGGGGCCTCGGGGTCGCGCACGAACTCGAGGTACGCCTCGTCGAGCACGACGAGCACGTCGGACGGCACGGCCGCGAGGAACGCGTCGAGCTCCTCGCGGTGCACGACCGGACCGGTCGGGTTGTTGGGCGTGCAGACCATCACGACGCGCGTGCGCTCGGTGACCGCCGCGGCCATGGCGGGCAGGTCGAGCCGGCCGACGTCGGTCCCGGTCCGCAGCGGTACCTGGAGCGAGGTCCCGCCCGCGACGGCGACCGCGATCGGGTACGCCTCGAACGACCGCCACGGGTACACGACCTCGTCGCCCGGCTCGACGACCGTCTGGAGCACGTGCGCGAGCACCGCGACCGAGCCGTTGCCCACGACGACCTCGTCGGCACCGACGCCCAGGTCGGCAGCGAGCGCCTCGGTGAGCTCGGTCGCGTACATGTCGGGGTAGCGGTTCACGTCCGCCGCGGCGTCGGCGATCGCGGCGACGACCGACGGCAGCGGAGGGTACGGGTTCTCGTTGGAGGAGAGCTTGAACGCCGCGGCGCCCGGGGCGACGCGGGCCCCGGGGACGTAGGCCGGCAGCGCGGCAACGGCGGGACGCAGGGGGACGCGGGGTTCGTGGGCCACGGTCCTCGATCATGCCACCTGCCCGCCACGGACCCGACGGCGCACGGCCCGGCGCCGTGCCCGCGCGCCGCCCGGGTGGCAGGATGCCCGGTATGAGCTTCGTCGTCCGCGTCCTCGTCACCGGCCTCGCGATCTGGCTCACGAGCCTGTTCATCGACGAGCACTTCCAGATCGTCGGCTCCGACACCGTCGGCGGGCAGGTCGTCATCATCCTCGTGGTGGCGCTGCTCTACTCGCTGGTGAACGCCGTCATCAAGCCGATCGTGCAGATCCTGTCCATCCCGCTCTACATCCTCACGCTGGGGCTGTTCTCCCTGGTCGTCAACGCGCTGATGCTCATGCTCACCGCGTGGATCACGGAGCAGACGGACTGGGGCATCCGCATCATCGGCGGGTTCTGGTGGGCCCTGCTCGCGGCGCTGATCATCGGGCTCATCAACTTCGCCGTCTCGGCCGTCGTGCCGAAGGCGCAGGAGCGCTGACCGGGAGCACGTCCGACCGCGACGGCCACCGGCCGTCATCGCACCTCGTCGGCCGCGCCGTCCGGGCCCGGCGCGGTGAGGTCGCCGGCACCAGGACCACCGGTCGCGGGGAACCCCGGCAACCCCGGTAGTCCGGGCGACGGCGGACCCGGCGACGGCACTCCGGGCAGCGGGACGCCGGGCGCGCCCGGGAACGGCGCGCCCGGGGCCCACGGGAGCGTGAGCGACCGCGGGACCGCCAGGTCCCCGATGCAGAACGTGGTGTCCGGGTCAGGCACCAGGCGCGCCTCGTAGACGAGGGGCTCCTCCGCCTCGCCGTCGAGGAGTCGCTCGACGTCGGACAGGTGCTCCTCGAGCCCCCGGTCGCCCACCTCGACCGCGGCGTCCAGGACCTCCTGGTGGAAGTGCACGCTGTGCGGGAGCTCGATCGAGGGGCCGCCGTCCGGTGCCAGCAGGACGCCGGTGACCGTGACCTGGTCGGGCGTCGCGGGGTTCTCGTCGCCATCGGTGTCGGAGACACCCTCCCCCTGCGTCTCGATGTGCGTGGCCTTGATCCCCGGAGGCAGCCCGTGGTGGGACACGGGGGACCCCGCTGTCACGACATGGCGCACGTTGTACGTGCCGATGCTCGCCGCCGCGACCGTCGTCGCGACCATGCCGCCCTGGCTGTGCCCCACGAGCACGACGTCGTCGCCCGGGTCGATCCCGGCCTGCCGCATCGCCGCGATCGTGGCGCGGGCGCTGTCGGCCTGGGCGCGCACGGCGAGGTCGTCGTCCGCGAGGTCGTAGTTGGACGTCATGTTGAAGACGGTGCGAAGGTTGGTCGGCCAGATCTGGGTGCCGGGGATGGCGACGACCCAGGTCGGCGTCCCGTCGTCCTTGACGATCTTCTGGATGCTCAGCGTCGAGTCCGCGTCGAGCGCCGACACCGCACCGAGGGCGGAACGCATGTCGACGGGCGTCGGCAGCGCGCGGCCCGTGTCGACGAGGCGGACCTCGGGATCGGGGAGGAATCGGTCCCGCAACGGCTGCATGAATCCGCGCAGCACGGACGCTGCGTTACCGACGGTGGGCATCTGGTACCAGGCACGGTCCTTGTCGGCGAGACCGATCACGCGGCTCAGCGCACGGATCGTGGCCGCGTGGAACGCGCCTCCGGTGGAGACGATCGCGCCCGCCGACGGCCGGCCCAGGAGGACGGAGCGCAGGAACCCGACCGATCCCGCGCTCAGGACGAGGCCGAGCCCGGCCGCGGCGGCCCCGGTCGGGCTCATGCGTCCCCCGGCCAGGAGCGCGAGGTCCTGCCACAGGGCAGCCGTGGCGGCGTCCCCGTCGTCGTACACGCGGACGGCCTGGTGCAGTCGCGCTGCGAGGAACCGCAGGCCTCCCGCCTGCTGCTCCGCGACGCGGATCGCGAGGTCGAAGGCCTCGAGCGCGGCCGTGCGGGCCGCACGCACCTCGGCCGACCAGTACGGCGTGGCGTGGACGTCCCAGCCCGACGTGGCCGGGAACGGCGCGGGCGCCGCGAAGCGGCCCCCGAACGAGGTGGGGGTCGCGGTCGCGACGTCCAGCGAGTCCCGCGCGTCCCGGAGCGCGGCCTCGGCCCTGGCGACCAGGTCCGCCCGCGCGCCCAGCGCCACCGCCTGCGCGACGACCGCCACCGTCTCGACCGTGGTCGCTTCCGTGCCACCGCGCACCACGACCACGGGTGCCGGGCGGGGGACGCTCACGGCACGCCCGCCGCAGCGAGCTCGGCCCGGATCCGCGCCACCTCGACGTCGGCGAGGACGGTGAGCGCGTCGAGACGCAGGAGGCAGCTGTCGAGCAGCATGCCCAGCCGGAGCAGACCGCTTTGACGCTCGGCTGCGGCGACGTCGTACGACGCCCGGGCGTGACCGGCCCACGGCAGGTCGGGCGCGACGAGCGCGGCACCCGCTCGTGCGACGTCGTCCTGGGAGGTGAGGACCCGGGTCCGGGCGAGGGTGACGCCGTACGGCGCGACGATGCACGGCGGTGGTGTCGGTGGCGACGAGAAGGACATGGCGGGGACCGTACGCAGCCGCTCGCCCGGACGCGGCGACCTCCTCCGTGGTTGTGGACGGGCCTCTCGGAAGACGGCCCTGGGGACGGCCACGGCCCGCGCGACGCCTACGGACCCCAGGAACGCCTGCCCGGACTGCGGGAGGCGCGGGCCGCCGTCGGGCGCGCGTGGGAGAATCAGGGGCGTGCCCGAGAACCCTGCCGCAGACGCCCCTGCCCGCGTGTCGCTCGCCGAGGTGACCCCGCCGATCGCGCTCGGCCCGCTCGACGGCCGCTACCGTGCCGCGGTCGCCCCGCTCGTCGACCACCTCAGCGAGGCCGCGCTCAACCGCGAGCGCGTCCACGTCGAGGTCGAGTGGCTGATCACGCTGTGCAACGGCGTCCAGGCGGTCGACGAGAACGCGGTCCGCCCGGTCGTGCCCGGTGCTCCTCAGCTCTCCGACGCGGAGGTCGCCTACCTGCGCCGCATCCCCGCGACGTTCGGCGGAGAGGAGATCGCCGAGCTCGCCGCGATCGAGCGCGAGACGGTGCACGACGTCAAGGCCGTCGAGTACTTCGTCAAGCGCCGCCTCGCCGCGGCGCCCGACGCCCTGGGCTCGGACACCGTTCTCCCCGGCGTCGGCGAGCTCGTCCACTTCGCGTGCACCAGCGAGGACGTCAACAACCTGTCGTACGCGCTCATGGTGCGCGGCGCCGTCGAGCAGGTGTGGCTCCCCGCCGCGACGGCGCTCGCCGACCAGCTCGCGGACATGGCGCGCGACCTCGCCGACGTGCCGATGCTCTCGCGCACGCACGGCCAGCCCGCGACGCCGACGACGCTCGGCAAGGAGCTCGCCGTCCTCGCGCACCGCCTGCGCCGCCAGCTCCGCCGGGTCGGTACGGCCGAGTACCTGGGCAAGCTCAACGGCGCGACGGGCACCTACGGCGCGCACGTCGTCGCCGTCCCCGGTGTGGACTGGCCGTCGGTGTCGAAGCACTTCGTCGAGGGCCTCGGCCTCACGTGGAACCCGCTGACGACGCAGATCGAGTCGCACGACTGGCAGGCCGAGCTGTACGCGGACGTCGCGCGGTTCAACCGGATCCTCCACAACCTCGCGACCGACGTGTGGACGTACATCTCGCTCGGGTTCTTCACGCAGATCCCCGTGCCGGGCGCTACCGGGTCGTCGACCATGCCGCACAAGGTCAACCCGATCCGGTTCGAGAACGCCGAGGCGAACCTCGAGATCTCGTCCGCGCTGCTCGACACGCTCGGCGCGACGCTCGTGACGTCGCGCCTCCAGCGCGACCTCACGGACTCGACGACGCAGCGCAACGTCGGCCCCGCGTTCGGCCACTCGCTCCTCGCGATCGACAACGTGCGCCGCGGCCTCAAGGCTCTCGCCGCGAACGCCGACCTCATGGCGGCGGACCTCGACGAGAACTGGGAGGTGCTCGGCGAGCCCATCCAGTCGGCCATGCGCGCGGCGTCGGTCGCGGGCGTCCCCGGCATGGAGAACCCGTACGAGCGCCTCAAGGACCTCACGCGCGGCCAGCGCGTCGACGCGGCGCGGCTCCGCGAGTTCGTCGCGGGCCTCGGCCTGCCCGACGACGTCGCGCAGCGCCTCGCGAACCTCACCCCGGCCACGTACACGGGCCTCGCGTCCCGCCTGGTGACGGCCTACCTAGACTGACGGGCACTGCGCCGAACACGACATGAGGGCCGTTATCCGATGGATAACGGCCCTCATGTCGTTCTCGTGAGCGCGCAGCGTCGTGCTCGGCGGCGCGGCTGTCAGACGGCGGTCGGCTCGCCCGGGCGCGGCGTGGCTGGTTCCGGCGCCCCTCCCGCGGCGGCGAGCAGCGCGCGGTGCGTGGCGCGCGCCTCGGAGAGCTCGTCGAGACGGTTGACGGCCCAGCGCAGCACGAGCGTCACGGCGGTCGCGAGCCCGAGCAGGGCGAGGACGTTGCCGAGGTCCGCCGTCTGGACGCTCACGGTGCCGGACCAGAAGAAGGTCGAGCGGCTCAGCACCATCGCGAGCGCGAGCCCGCCGAGCACCGGGACCGCCTGCCGAGTCCGGCGCCCCAGCAGGGCGGCGCCGAGGAGCACGACCACCGGCGCGGCGAGCGCCTGGAGCGTCCACGAGACCAGAGCGCCGCCCGACCACCACGGCGTCCCGAGGCGCGCCGCGTCGGAGTAGGTGGCGGCGACGAAGGCGCCGAGGACCAGCGCCATGGCCCCGACCGTCGCCGCCCGGAGGGCCGCCGGCTCGGCACCGACCCGGCACGTCCGTCGCGCGGCGAGGACTCCCGCGTACGCGACGAGCCCGACGACCCACGGCGCGTCGAGGTACGCGGCGTAGGCGCTGCCCGACGCGAGGGCCAGGACGATCGCGACCACCCCGACGACGGCAGCGAGCACCGCCGTCGCGAGGCCGACGCGCCGCGCACCGGCCAGCGTGAGGGCCACCGCCGCGAGCCACAGTGCCCACGTCAGCGCCGTCGGGACGGTCGCCACGAGCGGCGCGATGCTGTCCGGGCCCCGCACCACCCGGACGATCGCGGCGGCGAACGCGAGGACGCGCGCCGCCATGACCACGAGCACGGCCGGGAGCAGCACGAACAGGAGGCCGGTCGTCGCGCGCCGCTGCCGCGGCGTCGAGCCCAACGGCGCGAGCAGCCACTCCCGGGCGGCGGCGCGCAGGAGGTCCCACCGCTCGGCACGGGTCGGGCGCGACTGTCCCGGCCGCGCGCCGTCGAGCAGGTGACCGAGCATCTCGGCCTCGTGCTCCCGCCGGTACGTGTACGGGAAGAGCCGCAAGAGGCGGCGGTAGTCCCGGACGAGGACGGGCGCGACGAGCACCGTCGCGCCGGGCTCCGCCGTCGACTCCCCCGTGACCTGTGCGGACGCCGTCCCGTCACCCGTCGCACGGAGATCGGCCTCACGGCCCCCGCTCATGCCGGCACCGCCCCGCCGTCGGCGAGGCCGCCGGCGACGTCGCGCGCGGGGGCGCCGCCTCGCGCCGCCGCGGAGGCACGGCGTCGGGCGCCGAGGCGCTCGAGCGCGCGGCGCGCCTGTGCCTCCGCACGCTCGGCCTCGGCGGCGAGGCGCGACCCGCCCTCGGTGGTGAGCCGGTAGTAGCGGCGCAGGCGCGAGTCGACGACCTCCTCGTGGTCCACCTCGACGAGGCCGGCGGCGACGAGCCGGTCGATCGCGCCGTAGAGCGTCCCGGCACGCAGCGTGACGCGCCCGTCGGAGCTGGACTCGACGTCCTGCGCGATGCCGTAGCCGTGCAGCGGACCGGCCGCGAGCGCCGACAGGACGAGGAACGCGGGTTCCTGGAGCGGTTTGAATGACATGGCGACGAATATACCCTCGTGACAAGCCTATAGAGCGCGACACTCCGCAGCGCGAAACGTTTCGCACCCTGCCCGGCGCTCCCCGACAGTCCCTACCGTGGCGGTGTCCTGACCCCGAGGCGACGGAGCCCCGAGCATGAGAGCGACCCCCTCCACCCGACGACCACGTACGGCGACGTTCGTCGCCGCTGTCGCGACCCTCGCGACGCTGGGCGCCACGGCGACCGCCGGCGCGGCGCTCGCGACGTCCGGCGCGGCCACGCCCTCCGCGACCTGCACCGTCGACTACCGCATCACGAGCTCCTGGTCCGGCGGCTTCCAGGCCGACGTCACCGTCACGAACCTCGGCGCTCCGCGCTCGGGCTGGGAGCTCGCCTGGGACCTGCCGGCCGGCGAGAGCATCAGCCAGCTCTGGAACGGCACGCTCGTGCGCGACGGCGGCCGGGTCACCGTGGGCGACGTCGGCTGGAACGCGTCGCTCGCCACGGGCGGCAGCGCCTCCTTCGGCCTCGTGGGCACGGCCGCGTCCGCTCCGGCCGCGCCCGCGAGCTTCACGCTCGACGGCGTCGCGTGCGGCGGCGACGCCCCGCCCGACCCCACCGACCCGCCCGACCCCACCGATCCGCCCGGGACGCCGGGGGACGTGACGTTCCACGTGGACGAGACGAACCAGGCGTGGGAAGCCTGGCAGGCGGCGTCGGGCAGCGACCGGGACCTGCTCGCGAAGATCGCGCTCACGCCGCAGTCGTCGTGGGTCACCGACGCGGACGCGCAGGTGTCGCGCGCCAAGGTCGCCGCGTTCACCAGCGCGGCCGCGGCCGAGGGCACGACGCCGCTCCTGACGGTCTACGCGATCCCCGGCCGCGACTGCGGGTCGCACTCCGGCGGCGGCACCGCCGAGGCGGCATACCGGAGCTGGGTCCAGACGGTCGCGTCGGGCATCGTCGGCGAGCCGTGGGTCGTCCTCGAGCCCGACGCCCTCGCCCAGCTCGGCGACTGCTCCGGCCAGGGCGACCGCGTGGGCATGCTCCGCGACGCGGCGCGCATCCTGACCGACGCCGGCGCGCGCGTCTACGTCGACGCGGGCCACTCCGCGTGGCTGAGCCCGGCGACCGCCGCGGCCCGCCTCCAGCAGGTGGGCCTCGACGACGCCGTCGGGTTCGCGCTCAACACGTCGAACTACCGCACGACAGCCGAGTCGCGAGCGTACGGCGAGCAGGTCGCCGCGCTGCTCGGCGGGGACGTGTCGTTCGTCGTCGACACGTCGCGCAACGGCAACGGGAGCAACGGCGAGTGGTGCAACCCGCGGGGTCGCGCGCTCGGCGACCCGCCGCGGGCTGTCGACGACGGCACGCACCTCGACGCTCTGCTGTGGGTCAAGCTGCCCGGCGAGAGCGACGGGTCGTGCAACGGCGGGCCGCCCGCCGGCCAGTGGTGGCACGAGGTCGCGCTCGAGCTCGCACGCAACGCGACTTGGTGATCGGACGCCCGTCGAGCCTGACCCTGCTCGCCCTCGAACACGACATCGCTGCCGCTATCGCCCGGATAACGGCAGCGATGTCGTGCTCGGCGCCTCCGGGGGGCCTGAGAGATGCTGTTGGAAACCTTCACAGAGTGATCTATCTGTGAAAGTATCTTCCACACGCCTCGATCGATCCGGAGGATCTCAGCAATGACGCTCGACGCTCCCTCGTCCCCCGCCTCGCCCCACGACCTGCCGCGCGCGGGCGTCGGACGACGGCAGTTCCTCACGCTCGCGACCGCCGGGGTGGCGGCGAGCACGCTCACCGTGACGGTCGGCGCGCTCACCCCGGCCGCCGCGCTCAGCGCACCCGGCATCGCCCACGCCGCGGCGACCGCCGCCCCGGCGCCGCGCAAGCGCGAGCTGCGCGCGATGTGGATCTCCAGCGTCGTGAACATCGATTGGCCGTCCGCGTCCGGCCTGACGGCGGACCAGCAGAAGGCCGAGCTCCTGCGCTGGCTCGACGTCGCCCGCGACTTCCGGCTCAACGCCGTGTTCGTCCAGGTCCGCCCGGCGGCTGACGCGTTCTGGCCCAGCCCTTACGAGCCGTGGTCGCAGTACCTCACGGGCGTGCAGGGCCGGGACCCGGGCTACGACCCCCTCGCGTTCGTCGTCGAGGAGTGCCACCGGCGCAACCTCGAGATCCACGCCTGGTACAACCCCTACCGCGTGTCGATGCAGGCCGACCCGGCCAGGCTCGTCCCCGAGCACCCCGCGCGGCAGCACCCGGAGTGGGTGTGGGCGTACGGGGGCAAGCTCTACTTCGACCCGGGCCTGCCCGCGGCGCAGGAGCACATCAAGAACGCGATCCTGCACAGCGTCGAGAACTACGACATCGACGGCGTGCACTTCGACGACTACTTCTACCCTTACGCCGTCGCGGGCGAGACCATCCCGGACGCCGCGACGTTCGCGGCCCACGGTGCGGGCTTCGACCGGGTCGAGGACTGGCGGCGCCACAACGTCGACACGTTCGTGCGGTCCATCTCGCAGCGCATCAAGCAGGCGAAGCCGTGGGTCAAGTTCGGCATCAGCCCGTTCGGCATCTGGCGCAACGCCTCCACGGACCCGCGCGGCTCGCAGACGGGCGGCTCGCAGTCGTACGACATGCAGTTCGCCGACACGCGCAAGTGGGTCCTCGAGGGCTGGCTCGACTACATCAACCCGCAGATCTACTGGCAGTTCGGGCTCGCCGTCGCGGACTACGCGAAGCTCGTCCCGTGGTGGGCCGACGTCGCCGCGCAGTCCGGCACGCACCTGTACATCGGCGAGGCGCTGTACAAGGTGACGTCCGGCGTCTTCACCGACCCGGCCGAGTTGTCGAACCACCTGACCTTCTGCGGCGAGCAGGAGCACCCCGTGCACGGCAACGTGTACTTCTCCGCCAAGCACGTCCCGGCCGACCCGCAGGGCTCGATGACGCGCGTCCGCGACGACCACTACCGGTACCCGGCCATCGTCCCCGCGATGCCGCACCTGCCAGGGACGAAGGTCCGCACGCCCTTGCTCGCGTGGGCGGGCTGGCGCGACGACGGCATCCGCGTCCACTGGACCGACGCAGGTGGCCGTCGGTTCGCGGCGACGTCGTTCGCGATCTACCGTGCTGACGGGTGGGTGAAGCACGTCGACACCGAGAACCCGGCGAACCTCGTCGCGACGCAGCGGGCCGAGGGACGGGTGGTCCAGGACTTCCTCGACCCGACCCCGGTGCGGGGGCGCCGCTACACGTACGCCGTGACCGCGCTCGACCGGGTCTGGAACGAGTCCGCACCGAGCGCGGTCCGCTGGTCGGTGTGACGATCGTCGTGCCGGGCCTCGGCCCGGCACGATCGCCCTTCGCCGGAACTGGGGCCGCGCGAGGGGCAGGCCCGACGGCGCGTGGCTCGCTGGGTGCGCCACGCGCCGTCGGGGGTCCCGGTCGTGAGCCGTCGATGCCGGACGGCGTCGCAGAGACAGCACGGTGGAGATGGCACAGTGAGGGCGTGACTCCGCACGGCCTTCCCCGCACCGACTCCTCCCCCGAGCCCGCGACGCTGCCGCCGCTGCGCACCGTCGGCTGGGTCAACGTCCGCGACGGGCGCCTGCTCGCCGTCCGCACGACCGGCAAGGACCGCTTCTTCATGCCGGGCGGCAAGGTCGAGCCCGGCGAGTCGGACGCCGAGGCCCTGGTGCGCGAGATCCACGAGGAGCTGGGCGTCCGCCTCGACCCGGCGTCGGTCCGCCCCGCCTTCGTCGCCGAGGCCCCCGGTCACGGCCTCGGCGGGCGGGTCGTACGCATGCACTGCATGTACGCCGAGCCGGTCCCCGGCTCCCCCGAGCCGGCGCCGAACGCCGAGATCGCGGAGCTCGCGTGGCTCACGCCGGCCGACGCGCACCGCGTCCCGCCGGCGGGCCGGATCGTCCTCGACCGGCTCGCGGGGGTCCTCTCCGCCTGACCCCGCGCGGTGCGCGCGTGCCGCGCTCGGCGTCCCATGGGGACCTCGCCCCATGAGCCGGGCGAGACGCGGCGGCGGCCGCCCGCGTACGCTCCGGATGCACGATCCGCAGCGACAGAGGGACGACCATGGGGTTCTACGGTGCCGACATCGGCGAGCTGCGCGCGCTCGCGCAGAGCCTCACGACGGCGTCCGAGGCGCTCACCACGACGCGCAGCACCCTCGACTCGACGGTGAGCGGCGCCCGCTGGGCGGGCCCGGACGGCGACGAGCTGCGTGGCCGCTGGTCGGCCGAGCTCGGCCCCGCGCTGGCCGCCGCGACCGCGACGCTCCGCGACGCGGCGGACAAGGTCCGCAAGAACGCCGACCAGCAGGAGAGCGCCAGCTCCGACGGCACGGGCGGCCCGGGCGGGGGCGGCAGCGGTGGGCCCGGCGGTGGTCCGGGCTCCGGTGGCGGCCCAGGCGGGGGCGGCGGCTCGGGCTCGGGCGACGGCAGCCCGGGCGGCCCGAAGGTCACGGTGAAGGGCGACCACGAGTCCGGCACGGACAACTCGAGCCTGGGCAACCCCGCGACGGAGGGCACCGACGCGAAGGTCGGGTTCGGCGTGTCCCACGACCCGGAGAGCGGCGAGACCACGTACTCGGGCAGCGGCTCGCTCTCCGACTGGATGAAGACGACGAACGGGTCGAAGATCTCGTTCGGCGTGAACGGCGGTGCGGAGTACACGGTCGGGGAGAAGTCGGAGGACGGCTTCACCACGTACACGTCCAAGTCCGACGTCTCGATCGGCGTCGAGGGCGGCGTCGACAAGGGCGGCACGGGCGTCAGCGGCGGGTACACGACCGGCGTCACGTCCGAGTACACGGTCAAGGTGCCCGACGACGCGGGCGTCACCGACCCCGGGAGCATCAACCCGTTCGACCCCCGGAGCATGCCTGTCGGCTCGTCGGTCACGATGGACGGCGGCAGCTACTCCGAGACCGAGCTCAACGCGGCGTTCCGCCACATCGCCGTCGAGTCGTCGGTCAAGGACGCGAGCGGCGTGACGAGCCTCATCGAGCGCACGGGCGACGACACGGTGCGCGTGACCGCGGGCCCCACCGAGGCCATCGCGAACCACGCGGGCCTCGGTCTCGACTTCGACGCCGTGAAGGTCATGCTCGGCAACACGACGTCGCTCGACGGCGCGTCGCTGCGCAGCGCCGAGTTCGACCTGTCGACGCCGGAGGGCCAGGCCGCGTACGACACGTACCTCGTCACCGGCGAGATCCCCGCCGATGCGTCGACCGGGATCTCCGGCACCACGAAGATCGAACGGGTCGAGTTCGACTCGACGTCGACCGTCGGCTTCGACACTCCCGTCGGCGGGGCCGAGTGGGAGATCGGCAAGAACACGGGCTCGCTCGTCGCGACGACCAACCCCGACGGCAGCACGGAGCAGCTCCTCACCGCGACGTACGGCGACCGCGGCGACTTCCGCATGTCCCAGGCCTTCGACGCGTCAGGGACCGAGGACGTGTCCGCACGGACGTACTCGTTCGACGTCACGGCCGACGACATGTCGTCGCAGTACTTCAACACGAAGGAGTTCTCGGGCTTCTCCCCGTCGAGCGAGGTGTCGTCCGGCCAGCAGGTGACGATGACGCTCACGGAGTCGCAGATGAACCGCCTCGCGGACAGCGTGCGCACGGCGGTCGAGAACGACAGCCTGGGCATGCAGACGCGCATGATCGTCACCGACTACGACATGAAGCCGCTCACCGACCCGTACCAGCTCGCGACCAGCCTCGCCCGCGCGGCGGACTCCGACCTCGAGCTCGTCATGATGATCTCGGAGATCAACGCCGCGGGCGACGGGTCCGCCACCGACCGCTCGGCGGCCCGGTTCCCCGGCACCGTCACGGTCAGCCGCTGACCCGGTCACGCCACCGGGGCGTCAGCGCGGCTTCGTGGCCGAGAGGTAGGACGTGGACACGTAGCCCGTACGGCCGCCCACGGTCACCTTGAGCCAGCCCTTCGACGCGGTGCCCGCATGCGTGACCGCGGTGCCGCGGGACAGCTTGGTGACCACCTTGGCCGACGTCGACGGCGTCGCCCTGAGGTTGAGCACCGACGCCGTGACGTACGACGTCTTGGCCTTCGGAGGCGCGGGGGCCGGAGCCGGCTTCGCCGGGGCCGACGGCGCGCGCGTCGACGTGTACTGGGCGGAGACCCACCCCGTCCGACCGTTCGCGGTGACCTTGAGCCAGCCGCCCGAGGTGGACGTGACGGAGAGCTTCGTCCCCTTCGGGAGCCGGGCGAGCACCGACGACGACGTCGTCGCCGACGCCCGGAGGTTGAGCGAGGCGGCAGTGACGTAGCGCGTCGCGACGGGCCGGGAGACGGGAGCCGTGCTGACGGGCGGGGGCTTGGTCGGGCCGACGTACGCGGCCGAGACCCACCCGGTGTAGCGGCCGTACGTGACCTTGCGCCACGAGCCGCTGCCGTCGCCGGGCTTGCCGACCACGGCGGCACCGCGCGGCACGAGAGCCAGCACGGCGGTGTTCGTCCCCGCGCCCTTGCGGAGGTTGACGGCCGTGTTCGCGTAGTACGTGCACGACTTCGCCGTCGGCCGAGCAGCGACCCTGGTCGCGCTGCGGCCGAGGTCGACCCCCTTGCCCTTCAGGTAGGCGAGGGGGTCGGTGTGCGACGCGCCCGACCCGTAGGTGCCGTTCCAGACCTCGAGGTGCAGGTGCGGGGCGGTCGACGTCCCCGTCGAGCCGACGTCCGCGATGCGCTGCCCCGCCTTGACCTTCTGCCCGACCTTGACGTACTTGTCGCCGTCGATGACGTGCCCGTAGACGCTCGAGACCGTCTTCCCGCCGACGGCGTGGCGCAGCACGACCCACTGCCCGAACCCGCTGACGCTGCCCGCCCGGAGCACGACGCCGTCGGCGATGGCGTTGATGCGCGTGCCGGAGGCGGCGCTGAGGTCCTGGCCGAGGTGCCAGGTCGAGGCGTTGGCGATCGGCATGCAGCGCGGGCCGTAGTAGGAGGACACCGCGTAGGTGCGAGCGCCCAGCGGAGTGACGACCGCGCCGGCGGCCGCGCTCGCCCCCGGCGCGACGAGCACCGCACCGAGCCCGGTCGCGAGCGCCGTCGCCATCACCACGCCCACCGCTCCCGACCGGAGTCGCGGGTACCGCATCATGTGTGCCCCCTGCAAAAGTTCGTGACATGCCCGGCGTGTCGGGTTGACACGCCTCCAGCACGGTACGTCGAGACTCGTCGGCGCGCACGCGCAGGTGTGAACGCTCACCCGCACGGAGCGGGTCAGGCGTAGCGTCGTCCCGTGGGAAGCACGACGGCACGTACCGGGCGCGGCCTGCTCGCCGCGACGCTGCCCGTCCTGGGCCTCGCGGTCGCGTCGGTCGTCGCCGTGCGCGACGCCGCGGCCCGCGCGGGCGGGTTCGACGCCGGCCCGCCTCCTGACCCCGAGCGGGTCGCCGCTGCCTTCGCGAGCGACCGGCTGCTCCGCGTCGACGGCGCCCCGGTGGACGGCTTCGCCCCGCTCTCGGGCTTCTTCCGGACGGCGGACGGCTGGGTCCGCACGCACGCGAACTACCCGCACCACCGCGCGCGGCTCCTCGCGCTCCTCGACCTCGCCGACGACGTGGGCAGCACCCCGACTCGCGACGACGTCGCCGCCGCCCTCGCCGCGCGCTCGGCCCAGGACGTCGAGGACCGCGCGGCCGACGTCGGGGCGATCGCCGTGCGCGTGCGCCCGGAAGAGGCGTGGCGCGCGTCCGCGCCCGGTCGCGCCGCGGCGTCGGCCCCTCCCGTGCGGCGCGCGGAGCGCGACGACGCCGCTCCCCCACGCCCGCTCGCACGCGGGCCGCAGCCGCTCGCCGGGCTCCGGGTGCTCGACCTGACGCGCGTCATCGCGGGTCCTGTCGCGACGCGCACGCTCGCCCTGCTCGGCGCGGACGTCCTGCGGGTCGACCCACCGGGGCTCCCGGAGATCGAGGTCCAGCACCTCGACACCGGGCAGGGCAAACGGTCGACGCTGCTCGACCTCGCGACGCACGACGGCCTCGCCCGCGCCCAGGAGCTGCTCGACCACGCCGACGTGCTGGTGACCGGCTACCGCCCCGGCGCGGTCGAGGCGTTCGGGCTGCGGCTACCACCGGGTGCGGTGCACGCGCGCGTCACGGCGTGGGGCGACGACGGCCCGTGGGCCGGGCGGCGCGGCTTCGACTCGATCGTCCAGGCGGTGAGCGGGATCGCCCTCGTGGAAGGGGCGCGGGACGGGGCCGCTCCCGAGGACGCGATCCCGGGAGCCCTGCCCGCCCAGGCGCTCGACCACGCGACCGGCTACCTCCTCGCGGCCGCCGTCGTCGACGCCCTCGCGGACCGCGCGACCGACGGCCGGGGCCGCGACGTCGACGGCGCGCTCGTCCGGACCGGCCACGCCCTGCTCGCGGCCCCCGGCCGCGACCCCGCGCACGACGCACCGCGCACGCCGGGGCCACGCTGCGTCGTCGAGCACCCGGCGCGCCTCGACGGCCGCGAGGTCGTGGCGACGACGACCCGCCCCGCGCTCGACCGCCTCGGCGACGCCCGGGTCGACGACTACCCCACGTCTGCCCGGCCGTGGGGCACCGACGAGCCGCGGTGGACGGCGTGAGCGTCGAGCCCCGACGTCGCGGTCCGCACGCGACCCCTGAGCGTGCGTGCCGCGCCGGCGTCAGCTGTGGTCGAGGCGACGCAGGATCGCGCCCTCGCGCAGCGCCCACGGGCAGATCTCGACCTCGTCGACGCCGAGCGCGCGCATCGTCTCGACCGCGACGACGCCACCCGCGACGATCTGGAACGTGCGCTCGGGCGTGATGCCGGGCAGCGCGGTGCGCCCCTCGGCCGTGATGCGCGCGAGCCGCGGCACCCAGTCGGCGAGCTGCGAGCGCCGCATGCGCCACCGGTCGTCGGGTCCGACGGCCTCGGTCTGCATGCCCGCGAGCCGCGCGAGCGAGCGGAAGGTCTTGGACGTCGCGACCACGTGGTCGGGCGCGGGCAGCGCCCGGAAGGCCTCGACGGTGGGCGCGAGCGTCGCGCGCACGTGCTCGCGCAGCGCCTCGACGTGCTCGGGCGCGGGCGGGTCGTCGGGCAGGAACGCCATGGTCATGCGCCCGGCACCGAGCGGGAGGGACGCGGCGAGGTCGGGCTCCTCGTCGACGCCGGACGCGATCTCGAGCGAGCCGCCGCCGATGTCGAGGACGAGCAGACGGCCCGCGGCCCAGCCGTGCCACCGCCGTGCGGCGAGGAACGTCAGGCGCGACTCGTCCTCCCCGGACAGCACGCGGACCGGCTGGCCCACGCGCTCGCCGATCGCCGCGAGCACCTCGGGGCCGTTGGTCGCGTCGCGCAGGGCCGACGTCGCCATGGGCAGCATCTCGTCGACCGCGGACTCGCGCGCGAGCGCCATCGCGTCGTCGACCGCGGCGAGCATCGCCGCGACGCCCTCGGGTGCGAGCGACCCGTCCGGCCGGAGGTAGCGCATGATGCGCACGACCGTGCGCGCCCCCGCGGCCTGTACGGGGCGCGCCGCGTACGCGGCGTCCACGACCGCGAGGTGCACGGTGTTCGAGCCGATGTCGAGGACGCCCAGTCGCGTGGTGGTGCTCACCCGGCGAGCCTAGCGGCGCGGCGAGGGCCGCCGCCGGGCGGGTTGCCCGACGACGGCCCTCGTCCGGTGCGCGGCGCGCACCCGCGCTGGCTCGGCGCTCAGTCGCAGGCCAGCGCGTCGTACGCCGCGTCGACCGTCGACGTCGTGCCGTCTGCGGCGACGACCGTGACGGTCGCCGTGCCCGCCTCGACGGACGTGGCGCGCGTCGTGAACGACTGGTAGGCGTTCTTGCCCGGCTGCACGTGCCGGACCGTCCGCTCGCCGAACGGCGTCGTGAGCGTGACGTCCACGGGCTCGTCGGCCGTGCTGGTCGCGCGGACCGCGACGAACGCCCGGCCGCCGAGGCAGCGCGCGCTCGCCTCGACCTCGACCGGCGCGGGCGGGGCGACGGCGGAGACCGACGGGATGCGGTCGGCCGCCCCGGTGCCCCACGTGAGGCCAGCGCTGGTGTCGGACAGGTCGAAGTCGAGCGTGCCGCCGTCCTGGAGCGCCGCGACGTCCAACCACGCGGCGGTGTGCGCGACGCCGTCGACCTCCAGACCGGCGACGTAGCTCGGCAGCTTCTCGTTCGCGCCCGTCGCGTCGATGCGCAACGTCGCCCCGGCGTCGGTCGTGAGGGTCGCGGCCTGCACCTTGGGCGCGTTGAGCGCGAGGATGCCGGAACCGGGCATGACCGGCTCGAACCCGAGCGACGCCATGACGTACCAGGCGGCGAGCGTGCCGAGGTCGTCGTTCCCGACGCCGCCGCCCGGGGTGTCCGGGAAGCGGTTGAGGTTCGCGGCGAGGACGTCGTTCGTCTTCCACGGCTGGCCCACGTAGCCGTAGAGCCACGCGTTCATGATCGTCGGCTCGTTGCCGGGGTCGTAGCGCTATGACGGCGCTGTCAATTGCGTGCCCCGGCGAACGGCTCGGTCGAGCGAAGAAGGCGCAGAGCGCCGAACCTGGAGTGACTCCTCAGCGCGCGGCGGGCGCGGGGAGCGGCCCCGGGCTCGCCGGCCGTGCCGTACCCGCCGCTTCGTCGGCGAGCGCCTGCGCGTCCGCGACGACGGCGCGCTCCTCCGCCTGCGCAGCCGCGACGGCCTCGGCGCGGGCCTCGACGATCGCGCGGTGCAGGTCGGCGTGGACGCGACGTCGCACGTCACGCGCGATCTCGTCGGCCTCGTCCGGCTCGACCGGGTCGCCGTCCGCCTCGCGCAGCGCGACGACGTCGGCCACCTCGAGCGCGATGCGCCGCTCCGCGTCGGCGAGCAGTGCCACGACCGCGGTGTCGGCGGCGCGGCCGAGCCGCGTCTCCTCGAACGCGCGCGTCGCGTCGTCCACGATCGCGCGCGCCTGCACGACGAGCTCCGACGCGATCGACGGCGAGTGCGCGGCGAGCGTCGCGAGGTCGTAGAGCAGCACGCCCTCGACGTCCGCGACGCGCGGGTCGACGTCGCGGTGCAGCGCGAGGTCGAGCACGACGGTCGGGCGGGCCGCGGGCTCGTCACCGGCGCGGACCGCGGCGCGCTCGCGCGCCCGGACCACGGCGGCGGCGTCGAGCACGTGCTCGATGGCCTGCTCACGGCGGTCGGCGCCCCCTCCCGGACGCGCGGCGTCCGCCGCGAGCGCCCGCCCGCGCGCGCCCGAGCACGACACCACGAGGTCGGCGTCCTCGAGCGCGGTGACGAGGTCGGTCACGGCCTCGACGCCGCGCGCGGCGGCGAACTCCTCGGCCCGGCCGGACTGCGAGTAGACGCGCACGTCGTCGCACCCGAGCGCGCGCAGCGCCGCGAGGCTCGCGCCCGCGTACGACCCCGTCCCGATGAGGACGGCCCGCACCTGGTGCCACGGCGGCAGCTCGGCCGCCGCGAGGTCGAGGCCCAGCGCGACGACGGAGCGACCCGCGCCGCCGAGCGTCGTCTGCGTGCTGACCCTCTTGGACGTGCGCGACGCCGTCTGGAACAGGAGCTCGAGCGTCGAGGAGGTCACGCCGTCGGCGTGCGCGGTCTCGAGCGCCCGCTTCACCTGGCCGGCGATCTCGCGCTCGCCCACGACCATCGAGTCGAGGCCCGACGCGACCGCGAACAGGTGCTCGGCGACCTCGGTCCCTGCGCGAGCGCGGAACGAGGCGAGCGCCTCGGCCGGGGCGACGCCCGACGCGTCGGCGACCATGCGCGCGACGTGCTCGGTCGCGTGCTGCACGCCCGTCCCGTCGAGGGGCGCGTCCACGTCGAGGTACAGCTCGAACCGGTTGCACGTCGCGAGGACGACGGCACCGGTGATCACGTCGCACGCCGCGACCGCGGAGCCGCCGATCGAGTGGGCCCCGGTGGAGAGACGTTCCAGGGCGTCGAGGTCGAGCTCGTGGTGGCTGGCCGTGAGGGAGAGAAGAGCCACAGTGCCTCCGATTTAATCATTCCACCGGGAGGGAGGCAGAATCGGTAGCTGTGATTCCTGTCGCCCTTTCCTCGGGCCATCCCCTGACCGACGGCCGCACGGACCGTTCGCCGCTCCTGCAGGCGCTGCGCGCGGGCACGACGGGAAATCGCCCGGAAATCACACCGGTGTGGTTCATGCGCCAGGCGGGCCGCTCGCTGCCCGAGTACCGCGCGGCGCGCGAGGGCGTGAGCATGCTCGACTCGTGCCTGCGCCCGGACCTCGCGTCGGAGATCACGCTCCAGCCGGTGCGTCGCCACGGCGTGGACGCAGGCATCTTCTTCTCGGACATCGTCGTGCCGCTGCGGCTCGCGGGCGTCGAGGTCGACATCGCGCCGGGCGTCGGGCCGGTCATGGGCCAGGCGTACCGGACGCCCGACGACGTCGCGCGGCTGGTGGAGACCGAGCTCACCGAGGAGTCGCTCGCCCCGATCCGGGAGGCCGTCGCGCTGACCGTCGACGCGCTCGGCACCACGCCGCTGATCGGGTTCGCGGGCGCGCCGTTCACGCTCGCGGCCTACCTCGTCGAGGGACGGCCGTCGCGCGACCACCTCGCGGCCCGGGCGCTGCTGCGCGGCGACCCGGAGACGTGGCAGCGCCTCGTCGACTGGGCCGCCGACCTCACCGGCACGTTCCTGCGGACGCAGGTTCAGGCGGGCGCGAGCGCCGCCCAGCTCTTCGACTCCTGGGCGGGCTCGCTCTCGCTCGCGGACTACGCGGCGGGCGCAGCGCCGGCGAGCACTCGCGCGCTGACCCACGTCGCCGACCTCGGCGTGCCGGTCGTGCACTTCGGCACCGGGACGGGCCACCTGCTGCCCGCGATGCGCGACGCCGTCGCCGCGGCCGGGGTGCAGGACGTGGCCGTGGGCGTCGACTACCGCACGCCGCTCGACGACGCCGCCCGGTTCCTCGCCGACGGGCACGCCCCCGTCCCGGTCCAGGGCAACATCGACCCCGCGCTGCTCGCCGCGCCGTGGGACGTGCTGGAGGCGCACGTGCGCGACGTCGTGCGACGCGGGCGCACCGCGCCCGGGCACGTGGTGAACCTCGGCCACGGCGTCCCGCCGGACACCGACCCGGACGTCCTCACGCGCGTCGTCGGCCTGGTCCACGCGCTCGGCGCAGACTGGACGGGACAGGACGAGGCGCACGAGGAGGCGACCCGACGGTGAGCACCGAGCCGACGACGTCCCGCACCTCCCCCGGGACCGTCCCCGAGGAGGTGGACGCGGTCGTCGTCGGCGCGGGGGTCGCGGGACTCACCGCGGCCCGGACCCTGCGCGAGCAGGGGCTGCGCGTCGCCGTGCTCGAGGCCGCCGACGTCCCCGGCGGACCCGTCCGCGGCGGCGACCTGCCCGGCCTCGACGGTGTCCGCGTCGACCTGGGAGCCGAGTCCTTCGCGGCCCGGGGCGCGGCCGTCGGCGACCTGGTCGCCGCGCTCGGCCTCGACGTCGTCGAGCCGTCGGGCGCGGGCGCCTGGGGCTACGCCGCCGGCCACGCCTACCCGCTGCCCCGCGCGGGCGTGCTCGGGATCCCGGCCCACCCGTGGTCGACCGACGTGCGCCGCGCGGTCGGCGTCGGCGGGGCGCTGCGCGCGAGCCTCGACCGCGTCCTGCCCCGCCGCTTCACGGACCTGCGCACGCTCGAGACCTTCGCTCGCTCGCGCATGGGAGCACGCGTCACGGAGCGCCTCGTCGCGCCCGTGGCGGCCGGCGTCCACTCGGCGCCGCTCGACCGGCTGGACGTCGCCGCCGTCGCGCCGGGGCTGCGCGAGGCGTTCGAGCGCGAGGGGTCGCTCGCGCGTGCCGTCGCGTCGCTGCGCGCGCTCGCGCCCGCGGGGTCCGCCGTGCGCGGCATCGACGGCGGCATGCACCGGCTCGTCGAAGAGCTCGCGGCGGGCGCCGACGTGCGGCTGCGCCACGAGGTTACGGAGATCGCCCGCAGGGAACCGGGCGGTGGGCCTTCCGGCGGCGACGCGTCCTCCGGATCCTGGGTCGTCGGCGCGCAGACGCCCGACGGGCCGCTCGAGCTCGCCGCGCCGCGGCTCGTCGTGACGACCCCGGCGCTCGTCGACGTGCTCGGCCCGCTCGTCGGCACCGCGGCGGACCTGCTGCCCGACCCGGAGCCCGGCGCGGACGTCCGCCTCGTCACGCTCCTGCTCCGTGCGCCCGAGCTCGACGACGCGCCGCGCGGGACCGGCCTGCTCGTCGCCCCGCCGCACCGGGACGCGGGCCGCGCCGCACCGCCGTCGGACGTCGAGGCCAAGGCGCTGACCCACTCGACCGCCAAGTGGCCGTGGCTGCGCGACCGCGTGCGCGGCGCCGTCGGGCCGGGCCACCACGTGGTGCGGCTCAGCTACGGACGCATCGGCGCGACGACGGAGCCCGACCTCGACCGGGTCGTCACCGACGCCTCGCGGCTGTTCGGCGTGGACCTGCACGGTCGCGTGCTCGGGCACGTCGCGACGCGCTGGAACGGCGCGCTGCCCCCGCCGACGCCCGCGTTCCGGCGCGAGGTCGCGGCGTTCGTCGCGCGCGTGGACGCCGTCCCCGGGCTCGCCGTGACCGGGGGCTGGATCGCGGGCACGGGGCTCGCGGCGATCGTCGGGCACGCGCAGGAATGCGCGCGCGGCCTCGCCGTGGTGGAGTGAGGTAATCCTTACCGGAATCCCGAGAAAGGGGTTCGGCAATTCCTCAGGAATTGTCCTGACACATTGTCGGGACGTTCCTGACCGAGCGTCAGGACCACGTCACTCCCGCGGGCATTTCCCGCGCCGTGACGTGCGCATTTCCGTGCACCGCCGAAGTGGGGAGAGACTGGGACCGTGAGCCCTGCAGGTACCCCTCCCCTCCGCGTGGGCACGCGCGGCAGCGCCCTCGCGACCACCCAGACCGGCCACGTCGCCCGACGCCTCGAGGAGCTGACCGGCCGGGACGTCGAGATCGTGCGCATCCGCACCGACGGCGACGTCCTCACCGGGTCGCTCGCCCAGATGGGCGGCACCGGCGTGTTCGTCACCGCGCTGCGCGAGGCGCTGCTCGACGGCCGCTGCGACGTCGCGGTCCACTCGCTCAAGGACCTGCCGACCGAGCCCGCACCCGGCCTTACGGTCGTGACGCCGGAGCGCGAGAACCCGCGCGACGTGCTGTGCGCGCGCGGCGGTCTCACGATCGCGACGCTCCCGCGCGGGGCCCGCGTCGGCACCGGGTCGCCGCGCCGGGCCGCGCAGCTCCGCTCCGTGCGGCCCGACCTCGACGTCGTGGACATCCGGGGCAACGTCGACACGCGCCTCGCCCGCGCGCTCGGCCCGGACGCCGACCTCGACGCCGTCGTGCTCGCCTACGCGGGGCTCGCGCGGCTCGGCCGGCTCGACGCGGTGTCCGAGGTCGTCGACACCGCGATCATGGCGCCCGCCGCCGGGCAGGGCGCGCTCGCGGTGGAGGTGCGCACGTCGTCGGTCGACGACCCCGTGCTCGCGCGCGCCCTGCACGACCTCGACCACGAGCCGACGCGCCTCGCCGTGCTCGCCGAGCGGTCGCTGCTCGCCCGCCTCGAGGCCGGCTGCGCCGCGCCGGTCGGCGCGCACGCCCTGGTCGAGGACGGCGAGGTCGTCCTGACGGCCGTCGTCGCCCGGGTCGACGGCGTCGAGCAGCTCACGCACTCCGGTCGCACGACGGTCCCGGTCGGCGCGTCCTCCCAGGACGTGCGGGACGACGCCGCTCGCACCCTCGGCGTGCGCGTCGCCGAGGCGCTCCTCGCCGACGGCGCCGCCCGCCTCGCCCCGCTCCGGGAGACCGGGACCGGGTCTGCAGGGTCGGCCGGGTCGGTCGGGTCGGCGACGGGAACCGCCCCGGACGCCGACGCCGCCCCGTCGCCGGACCGCGCCGTCGAGACCGCGCGCGAGCAGCTCCGCGACGGCGGCTACCGCGGCGAGGCGGAATGACCCCGGGCCCCCTGCGCGACCCGTCGCGCGGCCCCGCGCCCGTCGTGCCGCCCCCGCCGGAGCGGCCGACGCCGCGCGGCGACACCGAGACCGCCAGTCAGGCGTCGGTCCCGCATGCCGCGAGCGCGCCGCTCACCGGCCGTACGGTCCTCGTCCCGCGCGCGCCCGAGCGCGCCGCCGGGCTCGCTGCGATGCTCCGCGGCGCCGGCGCGAACGTCCTCGTCAGTCCCGCGATCGAGCGCGCCCGGGTCGAGGACGCCGCCCCCGTGGACGGGGCCGTCGCCCGCCTCGCGCACGGCGACTTCACCTGGGTCGTCGTGACGAGCGTCAACGCGATCGACGAGCTCGTCGCGAGCGCCGCCCGCCAGGGTGTCGCCCTGGGCGACGCCGCCCGCCAGGCCCGCTGGGCCGCCGTCGGGCCCGCGACCCGCCGCGCCCTGGAGGCCGTCGGCATCCAGGTCGACCTCGAGCCGACCGAGAACTCGGCCCGCGGCCTCGTCGCCGCCTTCGCGGCCCTCGCCTCGACCGACCACACCTCTACCTCGCCGGACCAGGCCTCTATCTCGCGAGGTAGAGGGCTGGTACTCCTGCCGCAGGGGGACCTCGCCGCGTCGACGATGCACGACGGCCTGCACGACCTCGGGTACGTCCCGCACGTCGTCACCGTCTACCGCACCGTCACGCACGCCCTCGCGCCGGAGGTCGTCGCGGCCTGGCGCGCGGGCGAGGTGGACGCCGTCGTGCTGACCTCGGGGAGCGTCGCGCGCGAGGTGGCACGGCAGCTCGGCCCGCGCGACGACGTCGTGGGCGTCGCGATCGGCGACCCGACCGCCCGGGCCGCGCGCGACGTCGGGCTGCGGCTCGATGCCGTCGCGGAGCGCCCGACCGACGCCGCGCTGGCCGCCGCGCTCGTCGGCGCGCTCGCCGCCACCACCCGCACCACCGCCGGCTCCGCCGCCCTGCCCGACGACCCGGCCGCTCCCCCGGCCGCCGGCACGACCGGCGTCGACCCGACCTCTGAAGGAGACCCCTCGTGACCCACCAGCTCCCCGTCGGGCACCACCGACCGCGCCGCCTGCGCACGAGCCCGCGCGTGCGCAGGCTCGTCACCGAGACGCGCGTGCACGCGTCGGACCTCGTGCTCCCCCTGTTCGTCAAGGAGGGCCTCGACGCGCCGCGCCCCATCTCGTCGATGCCGGGCGTCGTGCAGCACACCGAGGCGACGCTCGCGGACGCCGTGCGCGACGCGGCGCGCGCGGGCGTCGGCGGCGTCATGCTGTTCGGCATCCCCGCCGAGCGCGACGCGACCGGCACGCAGGCGGACGCCGAGGACGGCATCCTGCAGCGCGGCATCCGGGTCGCGGTCGAGGCGGCGCGCGAGCACGCCGGTGGCGGGCCGGTCGTCATGGCCGACACGTGCCTCGACGAGTTCACCGACCACGGGCACTGCGGCGTGCTGACGACCGGGCGCGACGGGTCCGTCGTCGTCGACAACGACGCGACGCTCGACCGCTACGCGTCGATGGCCGTCGCGCAGGCCCGCGCGGGCGCGGACGTCGTCGCGCCGTCCGGGATGATGGACGGCCAGGTCGGCGTGATCCGGGAGGCGCTGGACGCGGCGGGGTTCGACGACGTGGGCATCCTCGCCTACTCCGCGAAGTACGCGAGCGCGTTCTACGGGCCCTTCCGCGAGGCCGTGGACTCGGCGCTCCAGGGCGACCGCCGCACGTACCAGATGGACGCGGGCAACGCGCGCGAGGGCCTGCGCGAGGCGGACCTCGACCTCGCCGAGGGCGCCGACATGGTGATGGTCAAGCCCGCGGGGTCGTACCTGGACGTGCTCGCCGCGGTCGCGGAGATGTCGCCGGTGCCCGTCGCGGCGTACCAGGTGTCGGGCGAGTACGCGATGATCGAGGCCGCCGCCGCGAACGGCTGGATCGACCGGCGCGCCGCCGTCACGGAGTCGGTGCTCGGCATCAAGCGCGCCGGCGCGGACGTGATCCTCACCTACTGGGCGACGGAGCTCGCGGGCTGGCTGGACGAGAACGACGGAAGGACGCGGGCATGACGGACACCGGAGGCTTCGGGACGGCGGAGGCCGTGCAGGCGGAGAATGCGGCGCTGTTCGGCGCGACGGGCGCGGGCGGGGCGGACAACCACGCCGCGTTCGTGCGCGCGCAGGGCGTGCTGCCGGGCGGCGTGAGCTCGCCGGTCCGCGCGTACGGGTCCGTCGGCGGCGACCCGCGGTTCCTGGCCTCGGCCCGGGGCCCGTACGTCACCGACGTCGCGGGGCGCGAGTACGTGGACCTCGTGTGCTCGTGGGGCCCGGCGCTGCTCGGTCACGCGCACCCGGACGTCGTGGGGGCGGTCCAGGAGGCCGCAGCCCGGGGGCTGTCGTTCGGAGCGCCGACGCTCGGCGAGGTCGAGCTCGCGGAGGAGATCCGCCGTCGGGTCCCCGCCGCGGAGCGCGTACGCCTCGTGTCGACGGGCACGGAGGCGACCATGACCGCGATCCGGCTCGCGCGCGGCGTGACCGGGCGCGACGTCGTCGTGAAGTTCGCCGGCTGCTACCACGGGCACGTCGACGCGCTGCTCGCGGAGGCGGGCTCCGGCGTCGCGACGCTCGCCCTGCCGGGCTCGGCGGGCGTCACCGAGGCGACGGCGGCCGAGACGCTCGTGCTCCCGTACAACGACCTCGCCGCGGTGGAGGCGGCGTTCGCGGAGCGCGGCTCCGAGATCGCGGCCGTCATCACGGAGGCGTCGCCCGCCAACATGGGGGTGGTCCCGCCCGCGGAGGGCTTCAACGAGGGCCTGCGCCGCATCACGGCCGCGCACGGCGCGCTGCTCGTCCTCGACGAGGTGCTCACGGGCTTCCGGGTCGGGCCGAGCGGCTGGTGGGGCCTCGAGAACGCCGTCCTGCGCGGCCAGGGCGCGGACGGCTACACGCCCGACCTGTTCACGTTCGGCAAGGTCGTGGGCGGCGGGATGCCCGTCGCCGCCGTGGGTGGCCCGGCGACCGTCATGGACCAGCTCGCGCCGCTCGGGCCCGTCTACCAGGCGGGCACGCTGTCGGGGAACCCGGTCGCGGTCGCGGCGGGCCTCGCGACGCTGCGCCTCGCCGACGACGCGGTGTACGCGCGCGTGGACGAGGTCGCGGGCGTGCTGTCGTCGGCCGTCGGCTCCGCGCTCGACGCGGCGGGCGTCCCGCACCGCGTGCAGCGGGCGGGCTCGCTCTTCTCGGTGTTCTTCGGCGACCTCGCCGCGAGCGCCGGGGTGCGCGACTACGCGCAGGCCCAGGCGCAGGAGACGTTCCGGTACCGGGCGTTCTTCCACGCGATGCTCGACGCGGGCGTGAACCTCCCGCCCTCGGTGTTCGAGGCGTGGTTCGTCTCCGCGGCCCACGACGACGCCGCGGTGACCCGCATCCTCGACACCCTCCCCGCCGCCGCCCGCGCCGCCGCGGAGGCCACCCCGGCCTAACCCGCGGCCCGGCCCCGCCCCCGGCCCCGGCCCCGGAGGGCGCCGAACACGACGTTGGTGTCGTTATCCGCCGGACAACGACACCAACGTCGTGTTCGACAGCACGAAATCGCGTGCGTCAGTAGGTCGCGGCCTTGCCCGCCTGCCTGCCGAGCGAGCGGATCTGGACGCCGAACGCGATGAGCATGACGCCCCAGAGGATCGCGAAGATCGCGAGGATCCAGACGATCGACACGAGGCCGGCGTTGACGTTGAACAGCACGAGCAGACCGAAGACGAGGCCCAGGAGGCCGGCGAAGACGCCCCAGCCCCAGCCGCTGCCCGGGACCTTGCGCAGGTCGAGGCTCGCGACGGTCTGGAACAGGCCGTAGACGACGGCCCAGAAACCGACGATCCACGTGAGCACGATCGCGGTCTTGCCCGGCCACACCAGCAGCACGATGCCGACGGCGAGGCTGAGGACGCCCATGGTCACGAGGAACGCGGTGCCGCTGCCCGTGCCGCGGCGCCGGATGCCCTCGATGATCTCGACGATGCCGTCGACGACCGCGAAGATGCCGATCACCCAGATGATCACGGCTGCGGTCTTGTCCGGCCACGCGAGCGCGATGATGCCGAAGAGGATGGCGAGCACCCCGCGGAGCACTGGCCAGTACCAGACCTGCTTCGCGGTGCTGGAGAAGGCGGTGAGGATCGGGTCCTGCGTCGTCATGGTCACTCCCCGTGCTAGGTGACGGGCCGGCTCACCGGCGGCCTGGGGCCTGTGTCGCCTCCCGCTTCGCCTCCATGGAACACCCGGAAATCCCGCGTGTCGCGGCGAAGCGCGCGTTTCGCCCGCTCGTGCCGAACGGTCACGCCCGCGCGGGGCGGGGCGCGAGGGCCGGCGCGGGTGCGCGCCGCCGTCGTCCCGACCAGACCACGAGGGCGGCGAGCGCCAGCACCGCCATGAACGCGAGGACGGGTCCGGCGAAGAACGGGCCGATCCGCTTGTCGGCCACGACGGCGAAGGTCGGCGCGTAGGCGACGTCCGCCGCGGCCTGCTCGAAGGCGAAGTCGGAGACGATCTCCGTCCCCGGGTCGGTGAAGACCTGCTCGTGCGACGTGACGAAGCTGCCGGCGGCGAGGAGCGCGGCGAGCTCGTCCGAGCTCACCGACGCCGGGTCGACGCGCCCCGCGAACCGCACCGTGGGCTCCTGCGCGGCGGCGGTCGCGTCGGTGCGGTCGACCCGGTGGTCGGCCAGCACGTACGTGCGCGTGCTCTGGGTGTCGTCGGCGACGGCGGACATGCGCATGGGGTAGACGAGCGAGCCGCTCGCGAACGAGACGCGCAGGGGCTGCAGCGTCCCGTCGAACGCGGCCGCCTCCTCCGGTGCGAGCCGGGCGGCGACGAACGACCAGCCCTCGCTCACGTAGGGCGCGAGCGCGGTCCGGATCGACTCGGGAAGCTGGAAGCCTCGCTCCGTGAGCCACGCCCCGAGCTCGCCCGGGTCCGTCGCCGCGAGCGTCGTGACGTCGAGCGGGCCGAGCCGGACCTCGTCGAGCACCGCGACGCCCCCGGCGCCCGCCCCGTCGGCGCCCGCGGCGCCGAACCCCAGCTCGGGCCACCACCGGTAGTCGGAGACGACGGCGCGGGGCTGCGTGAGGTCGTCGAGCTCGCGGAACACCTGCGGGTCGGCGAGCGCGACCTCGGCCGGCGCGGGGGTCGGCAGCAGCAGCCCGACCTCCGGCGCGTTCGACAGCGCGTCGAGCTCCAGCAGCATCGTCTCCGTCGTGCCGTCCCACTGGAGCACCGCCGTCTCCTGCGAGACCGACGTGTCGTACGCGGGTCCGTCGACGAGCCCGCCGCACGCGCACGCGACGGCGGGCGGTGCCGCGACCACCGCCCCGCCCGCCAGCGCGAGCGCGACGACCGTCGCGCGGACCGCCCGTCCTGCCCCGGTTCCCCTGCCCATGCTTGGGAGGCTAGGGGCGCGCCAGCGGCCTCGCGCGCCGAGTTCCGAATCGTGATGGGGCCGTGACAGCACCGTGACCGGGGCTGCTCCGACCGGGCCGCGGGCCGCCGTCGGGCGGCGCCGCGCAGCCCGTCAGGCGACCGCCGCGCTCACGCCGAGGTGCACCAGGACGCCGAGCACGACGGCCCAGGCCGTCACTGCGACGACCCCCCACGCGAAGACGCGGGCGCGGGGCGCGCCGAACCCGACCATCGCTGCTGCGGTGACGTGGCTCGGCAGCAGCAGGGGCCCGAGGAGGCTCACGCCCGGCACGCCGTACCGGTCGAACACCTGGCGCATCCGCTGTCGCTTGGGCGACTGCTGCGCGGCACGTCCGCGCGTGACGCCCGAGCGTGCAGCCCCGATGAGCCAGACGACCAGAGCGAGGGCGATCGCGTTGCCCACCACGGCGGCGAGGATCGCGACGACGGGGTTCACCCCGGCGACGACCCCCAGGATCGCCGCCCCCTCGGCCTCGACGTACGGGATCGCGCCCGCGAGGAGGACTCCGACCCAGCGCAGCAGCGGCGGAAGGCCCTGGGTGAGCTCCTGGAGCCCGGTGACGATGTCGGTCATGGCACGCCTCTCGTAGTGGGTGCCTCCAGCCTCTCGGCGCCGCGGGGCCGGCGACAGTGCGTCCGCTCATCGCGGGAGATGGACCCGTCACCACGCGGCCGTGACAGGTGTCACGACCGCCGTCGTCGGGCGAGGACGAGCGGCGTACCCTTGGGGGGTATCCATCGGTTACCCTGGTGGGGTATGAGGCGACGATCGAACCGCCGTCGCGGCACCGCGCCTGGACGAGGAGGAGAGCATGACCGACACCACCGAGGCCCCGGCCGTCGAGCACGAGCACGCGGCCCACACCGGTCCGCACGGCTACGCGTCCGACAAGGAGGCGTACCTCAAGCGCATGCGCCGCATCGAGGGCCAGGTGCGCGGAATCGCCCGCATGATCGACGAGGACGTCTACTGCATCGACATCCTCACGCAGGTCTCCGCCGTCACGAAGGCGCTCCAGGCCGTGAGCATCGGCCTCGTCGAGGACCACCTCGGCCACTGCGTCGTCGACGCGGCCCGCCAGTCCGAGCAGGAGGGCGCGGCCAAGGTCAAGGAGGCCGCCGACGCCATCGCCCGCCTCGTCCGCAGCTGACCCACCCCACCACCGAGGAGCACCATGAGCACCGTCACCACCCTGGGCGTCACCGGCATGACCTGCGGCAACTGCGTCGCGCACGTCACCAAGGACCTCGAGGCCGTCGCCGGCGTCGAGAACGTGAGCGTCGAGCTGCGCGTGGGCGGCGCGTCCGAGGTCACGGTCTTCTCCGACGACCCGCTCGACGAGGCCGCGCTGCGCGAGGCCGTGGACGAGGCGGGCTACGAGGTCGCCTCGCTCGAGGTCCAGGAGGACGCGCTGGCCGCCCAGTACGCCGAGCAGGCCGCCGAGAAGCAGGAGGCGCACTCGTGCGCGTGCGGCTGCGGCACCGCGCCGAGCACGTCCACGGGCGACGCCGCCGCTCCGGCGACGAAGACCTACGACCTCCAGGTACCTCCCCGCGCCTGACCGGTCGCCCCCGGCGCCCGCTCCCCCGGACCGCCGTGGTGACCTCCCCCCGAGCACCCGTCGAGGAGTCACCCGCATGACCGCCCAGCCCACGCCCGCCCCGACGACCGCCACCCCGCCGGGCGACGTCGACGGCCGACCGTTCGCCGAGGTCGACCTCGCGATCGAGGGCATGACCTGCGCGTCGTGCGTCGCGCGCGTCGAGAAGCGGCTGAACCGCGTCGACGGCGTCACCGCCACCGTCAACCTCCCGCTCGAGAGCGCGCACGTCGTCCTCACGTCCGACGTCACCGACGCGGACCTCGTCGCCGCGGTCGAGAAGGCCGGCTACACCGCCCGCGTCACCACCCGCCACGACCACGCCCCCACCGACCAGGGTTCTCCCTCGCGGGACCACGGCTCTACCTCGCGGGACCACGGCTCTACCTCGCGGGACCACGGCTCTACCTCGCAGGACCACGGCTCTACCTCGCGGGACCACGGCTCTACCTCGGCCGACCGAGGCGAGACGGCCGCAGGACTGACCGAGCAGCCGTCGACCCCGCAGGCCACGCGCGAGGGTGAGACGGTCGCCGGACCCGACCCGGGTCCGCGCGACCGAGGCGCCGTGCTGATGCAGCGCCTGCGCGTCGCGGCGGTGCTGACGGTCCCGGTGGTCGCGGTCTCGATGATCCCCGCGCTCCAGTTCACGGGCTGGCAGTGGGTCGTCGCGGCGCTCGCGCTGCCGGTCGTCACGTGGGGCGCGTGGCCGTTCCACACGGCGGCGTTCCGCGCGGCGCGGCACGGGGCGTCGACGATGGACACGCTGGTCTCGCTCGGCGTGGTCGCGGCGACGCTGTGGTCGCTGTGGGCGCTGCTGCTCGGCGGCGCGGGCGAGCTCGGGATGCGGATGCAGCCGACGCTGATCCCGTCCCGCGACGTGATGGGCCCGCCGGAGCTGTACTTCGAGGTCGCGGCCGTCGTCACGACGTTCCTGCTCGCCGGCCGGTACGCGGAGCACCGGTCGAAGCGGCGCGCGGGCGACGCGCTGCGGTCGCTGCTCGAGCTGGGCGCGAAGGACGCGGAGCGGGTCGTGCTCGGGCCGGACGGCTCGCCCCGCACAGGCCCCGACGGCGCGCGGGTGACCGAGCGCGTCCCGGTCGCGGACCTCGCGGTGGGCGACGTCTTCGTCGTGCGGCCGGGCCAGAAGGTCGCGACGGACGGCGTGGTGCTGGAGGGGTCGAGCGCGGTCGACACGTCGCTGCTCACGGGCGAGCCGGTGCCGGTGGACGTCGGCCCGGGCGACGACGTGACGGGAGCGACGGTCAACGCGGCGGGCGCGCTGCTGGTGCGTGCGACGCGCGTGGGCGAGGAGACGACGCTCGCGCAGATCGGGCGGCTCGTCACGCAGGCGCAGACGGGCAAGGCGCCGGTGCAGCGGCTCGCGGACCGGATCTCGGCGGTGTTCGTGCCGGTCGTGCTCGCGCTCGCGATCGCGACGCTCGTGGGCTGGCTCCTCGCCGGGGCGGGCACGCAGCTCGCGTTCACGGCCGCCGTCGCGGTGCTCATCATCGCGTGCCCGTGCGCCCTGGGTCTGGCGACGCCGACGGCCCTGCTCGTCGGCACGGGCCGCGGCGCGCAGCTCGGCGTGCTCATCAAGGGCCCGGAGATCCTGGAGTCGACGCGGCGCGTGGACACGGTCGTGCTCGACAAGACCGGCACGGTCACCCGGGGCGCGATGGCGCTCGAGGCGGTCGTGACGCCGTCGGGCAGCGTGCCGCTCGACGCGCTGACCGCGGACGGTCGCGCCCCGGCGCGACGAGACGCTGACACGTCGCGCCAGGACGACGCGCGCGACGCCCTGCGGCACGCCGGTGCGGTCGAGGCGCTCAGCGAGCACCCGATCGCCCGGGCGATCACGACGGCCGCCCGCGACGTGGCCGCAGTCCCGTCGCCCGGCGGCGGGGACGTCCCGGTGGGGGCCGACGGCGTCGCGATCGGCTCGCTCCAGGCGTTCGACTTCCGCAGCGCCCCGGGCGGCGGGGTCGAGGCGGTCGTCCGCACCGCGCACTCCGGCCTCTCGCTCGGCGAGGGCGGGGGCCTCACCGCGCGGCGCGTGCTCGTCGGGCAGCCGTCGTGGCTCGCGCGCGAGGGTGTCGCGAGCGTCCCCGCGCTCGACGACGCGTTCGCCGCCGCCGAGGCGACGGGGGCGAGCACCGTCGTCGTCGCGTGGGACGGCCGGGCGCGCGCGGTGCTCGTGCTGCGCGACCCCGTGAAGCCGACGTCGGCCGAGGCCGTCGCCGAGCTGAAGGGCCTCGGCCTGCGGCCCTACCTGCTCACGGGCGACGGCGAGGGCGCGGCCCGCGAGGCGGCGCGCGCCGTCGGGATCGCGGAGTCGCACGTGGTCGCGCGCGTGCTCCCCGACCAGAAGGTCGACGTCGTCGCCCGGCTCCAGCGCGACGGGCGCGTCGTCGCGATGGTCGGGGACGGCGTGAACGACGCGGCCGCGCTCGCGACGGCGGACCTCGGGCTCGCGATGGGGACCGGGACGGACGTCGCGATCGAGGCGAGCGACCTCACGCTCGTGCGCGGCGACCTGCGCAGCGCCGCGACGGCGATCCGGCTCTCGCGCCGGACCCTGCGCGTCATCCAGCAGAACCTGTTCTGGGCGTTCGCGTACAACGTCGCGGCGATCCCGCTCGCGGCGGCGGGCCTGCTCAACCCGATGATCGCCGGTGCGGCGATGGCCGCGAGCTCGGTCCTCGTCGTCGGCAACTCGCTCCGCCTGCGCCGCGCCACCTGACGCCACGACCCGCCCCACACGCACGACCCCACCCGCCGCCGAACACGACATGAGGGTCGCTATCCCGGGGATAACGACCTTCATGTCGTGTTCGGCGCCTTGCGAGGGCGGCGCCTCGCGGGGGTTGGCTCAGCGGAAGCGGCGGCCCTCGTCGCGGCGGTAGGCGCCGACCGCCAGGGCGGCGAAGACGACCGTCCAGCCCAGGAGGACGAACCAGGCGCCCCCGTACGCCGGCTCGCCCGTGAGCGCCTGGACGAGCAGGTCGCGGCCGGCGCGGGTCGGCGTGGCCATCGAGATCGCGTCCAGCCAGTCCGGGAAGAGGAACGGCGGGAGGAACAGGCCGCCGGCGAAAGCGAGCGGGAAGAGGATCACCTGCACCACCGGCAGCGCGGCCTTCGCGGACAGCGAGTACCCGATCGCCATGCCCAGCAGCACGAACGGCACGGACACGAGCAGCACCGTCCCGACGCCCGCGAGGAGCTGGCCCCACGTGACGCTCGCGTCGGTGAACAACCAGCCGATGAGGATGAGCGGCACGAGGCCGAACAGCGAGAAGATCCCGCCGTTGAGCACGCGCGCCGCCATGCGCGGCGCCGGGCCGGCGGGCAGCGAGCGCACGAACGGGTCGAACGGGAGCTGCCGGTCCTCCGCGACACCGAGCCCGTAGGTGAACAGGCTCGCCGAGCAGATCGCGAACAGGCCGAGCGAGGCGACGGCCGTGGTCGCGGCCACGGGGTTCTGCGCGACCTCCTTCTGCGGCACGACGAAGAAGAACATCGCGAGCGCGGGGAACAGCAGGTTGCCCAGCACGGCGACGGGCACGCGCACCGTCTCGAGGAACTGGTACTTGAGGTGCAGCCAGGTGAGGCGCAGCGGCCCGGGGAGGGCGGTGGCGCGGCCGCCGGGGGTCGTCGTGGTGGTCATCGGGCCCGTGCCTCCGTCGTCGGTACCGCGTCGCGCGCGACCATCTGCTCGAACGCCTCCTCGAGGCTCGCGCCCCGGATCTCGAGGTCGTGGAAGTCGACGCCCGAGGTGACGAGCTCGCGCACGAGCGCGTCGGCGTCGGGCGTGTAGAGTTCCTGGCGGCCGTCGCCGAGGCGGTCGGACCGCACGACGCCTGGCCGGTCGGCGAGGTCCGAGGGCGAACCGACCACGACCCGCCGCAGCGACACGCGGCGCAGGATCGCGTCGAGCGAGTCGTCGGCCTTGACCACGCCCTGGTCGATGACGACGACGCGCTGCGCGAGCGCCTGCACCTCCTCCAGGTAGTGGCTCGTCAGCAGCACGGTGCCGCCGTCCGCGTGGTAGGCGCGGATCGCGTCCCACAACGCCTGGCGGGCGCTCACGTCGAGCCCGGTCGTCGGCTCGTCGAGCAGGACGACGCGGGGCCGGCCCACGAGCGACAGCGCCACGGCGAGGCGGCGCTTCTGGCCGCCGGACATCGCGCCCGTCTGGCGGCCCGCGAGCTCGGTGAGGCCGAACTGGTCCAGCAGCGCCGCCGTCGGGACCGGGTCCGGGTAGTGGCCGGCGACGAAGTCGACGACCTCGCGCACCTTGAGCGTGGCGGGCAGGCCCGTCTCCTGAGGCGTGAGGCCGAGCCCGGCGCGGCTGCGCGCGTCGCGCGGGTCGCCGCCCAGCAGGCGGACCGTCCCGGCGTCGGGCCGGCGCTGCCCGCTGACCAGGGACAGCAGCGTCGACTTCCCGGCGCCGTTGGGGCCGAGCAGGCCGACGAGCTCGCCCGGCCCCACGGTCAGGGACACGTCGTCGAGCGCGACGACCGTACCGAAGCGGCGCGTCACGTGGTCGACGGCGACGACCGGTCGGGCGTGGTCGGTGCCCGACGGCGCGGGGCCAGGTCGGGCGGTCGGGACGTGCCCGACGTGCGGGGCGTGCTCGGTGCTCATCCTGCGGCTCCCTTCAGGAGGGTGTTCAGGGCGGTCGTGTAGTCCTCGAAGGCGACACGACCGCGGGCGGTGAGAGCGAGGTAGGTGGCCGGGGTGCGGCCCTCGTGGGTCTTGGTGACGGACACGTAGCCGGCGTCCTCGAGCTTGCGCAGGTGGGTGGAGAGGTTCCCGGCGGTCATGTCGAGGAGCTTCTTGAGCTTGGGGAAGGACAGCTCGTCCCCGGTCGGGAGGGTGGCGAGCGTCGCGACGACGCGCAGCCGCGCCGGGGCGTGGATGACGGGGTCGAGCTCGGTGTCAGGCATCGGCCGCGCCCTCCGTCGACGCCTCGACGGGCGCGGCTCGGGTGCCGAGGCGCCGCCGTCGGACGCGCAGGACGTGCTCGATCGCGGCCATGACGAGGAACCCGCCGCCGCCCGCGAGCGCCATGACGAGGTACGTGAGCGGGAGCCCCGCGAACGTCGCGACGGCGGCCGTGAGCAGGATCCACACCCCGAGCACGAACAGACCCCGGTCGCCGAACGCCGCCGCTCCACCGAGGTACAGCAGGCCCACGACGACGCACGCGAACGCGTTGCTCGCGAGGGACATGACCTCCTCCGACGCTCCCGCGCGGGCGAGCCCGCCGAGCACGAACCCGTAGCAGACGAAGCCGAGCATCCACGACCAGCCGTACATGGCCCCGGTGCGGGCGCTGACGCCACGCGTCCCCGCGGTGCGCGTGACGCTGTGGACGATCGTGAACGCGACGGCGGCCGCGATGAGGCTGAAGAAGACCCAGAACGCCCACGGCTCGGGCTGTGCACCCACGACCTGACCCGCACGGGTCGTGAGGCGCACGGTCGCGGTCCCGTCGACGACGCGGACCGCGCTCGCCCACAGGCACAGGTACCCGACGAGCCAGGCGACGCCCCACGCGAGGAACAGCAGCCGCGAGTCCGGTTCGGTAGCGCGGCGCGCGCGGTCCTGCTGCTCGCGGATGAGACGGAGCGTCTCGGCGACGTCGAGCGCCGGCTCGTCCGGCTCGGCGGTCCCGTCGCGGGCGACGTCGCCGTGGTCCGTCGTCATGGTGTCCTCTCGGGGGATCGGGAGACTACTTTGTGCTGCAAACCTGTTTGTAGCCTCGCACGCCTGGCGCCGGACGCGCAACCCCCTGCCTCGCCCCTCCCCACCCGTCGAGCACGACGTGCGGGTCGCCGTCCGGCCCATGACGGCCCTCGCGTCCCGTTCGACAGCGTGCAGGGTCGTGCTCGGCGACGGGGGCCGGGCCAGGGGTCGCTCGACAGGGCATTAATGTGATATCACTTTGCTATACACGACATGCGCGGCCGCCGGCCGCAGGAAAGGACAGGCCCCGTGACCGAGAGCGCAGCACCCCCGCAGGAGTCCGTCGGCGGCGAGCCGACCGGCCGTCCCGTCGGCCACGACGGCACGCGCGTCGACGTCACGGAGCAGCCCGCCTGGTCGCTCGGCGCGGGCGGGGGCGGCCTGGTGATCCTGCTCGTCCTCGTGCTCCTCGGCGGGTCGATCCCGCTGTTCGCGACCGCCACCCCGGCCGGTGCCGTGCTCGGCGTGGTCGCGATCCTGCTCGGCCTCCTCCTGCTCACGATGGTCAAGGTCATCAACCCCGGGCAGACGCTCGTCGTGCAGTTCTTCGGCCGGTACCTCGGGACCATCCGGCGCACCGGGCTCGTCGCGACCGTGCCGTTTTCCAGCCGCAAGCGCGTGTCGGTCCGCGTGCGCAACTTCGAGACCAGCGAGCTCAAGGTCAACGACGCCGACGGCAACCCGATCAACATCGCCGCGATCGTCGTCTGGCAGGTCGCGGACACCGCCAAGGCGAGCTTTGCCGTCGAGGACTACACCGACTTCGTCCGCGTCCAGGCGGAGTCGGCGCTGCGCCACGTCGCGATGTCGCACCCCTACGACGACGCCGAGGCCGGCGAGCAGTCGCTGCGCGGCGCGACCGAGGTCGTGTCGGCGGAGATCGCGGCCGAGGTCGCGGCGCGCGTCGTCGTGGCGGGCGTCGAGGTCATCGAGGCCCGCATCTCCAACCTCGCCTACGCGCCCGAGATCGCCCAGGCGATGCTCCAGCGTCAGCAGGCCGGCGCGATCATCGCGGCGCGGTCGCGCATCGTCGAGGGCGCGGTGTCCATGGTCGAGGACGCGCTCTCGCGCCTGGAGGCCGAGGACATCGTCACGCTCGACGACGAGCGCCGCGCGACCATGGTCTCCAACCTCCTCGTCGTGCTGTGCGGCGACAGCCGCGTGACGCCCGTCGTCAACACGGGGTCGCTCTACCAGTGACCCGCCGTAGCCCGGACACGCCCGGCGACGGCGAGCAGCCGTCGTCGGGCTCCGGCGTACCCACCCACGACCCGCGCCTCGCGCCGGAGGGTGACGCGCCCAGGGCGGGCGAGCAGCCGACGTCCGGCACGGGCCGGGCGCAGCGCCCGCAGCGCAAGTCCGTGCTGCTGCGCCTCGACCCCGCCGTCCACGACGCGCTCGCACGCTGGGCCGGGGACGACCTCCGCAGCGTCAACGCGCAGATCGAGATGCTGCTGCGCCGCGCGCTCGACGACGCCGGCCGCCTCCCCCGCGACGTCCGCCCGCCCCGCGGCCCGGGCCGCCCGCGCGGCTCCTGACCCGCCGCCGGCCCCCGCCGAGCACGACATGAAGGACGTCAAGGGCTGGAAAGCGACCTTCACGTCGTGCTCGACCGCTCGCCAGGTCGTGCTCGGCGGACAGCGGGCGTCCAGGTCGCGTCGAGGCTGCTCCCCGCGACCGGTGCTATAACCGGACGGTGCCCGACCTGACCACCTCCGCCTCCGCGACCGCGCCCGCGCCCGCGCGCCCCGACCCTGCGACGCGACGCCGCATCGGCGCGGAGATCTGGATCGTCCTCGGCCTGAGCCTCGGGAAGTCGGCGGTCTACGCGATCATCAACATCGTCGCGCGGCTCACCGCCGGGACCCCGCTCGGGGAGCAGTCCGCGAGTCTCAACGTCAGCCAGTCGGCCCGGCCGTACCTCGATCTCACCTACCAGCTCGTCGGCATCTTCTTCGCGGTGCTGCCCGTCGCGCTCGCGCTGTACCTGCTCAGCGCGCGCGGGCGCTCGGCCGTCCGGGCGATCGGGCTCGACGGCTCGCGGCCGCTCAAGGACGTCGGGTGGGGGTTCGCGCTCGCCGCCGCGATCGGCATCCCCGGGCTCGGGTTCTATGCGCTCGGCCGCCTGCTCGGCATCACGGTGGAGGTGCAGGCGTCGGCGCTCAACGCCGCGTGGTGGACCGTGCCCGTGCTGGTCCTCGCCGCCCTCCAGAACGGCCTGCTCGAGGAGGTCATCGCCGTCGGCTACCTGTTCGAGCGCACGCGCGACCTGGGGTGGGGGCGCGTGAAGTTCGTCGTGTGGAGCTCGCTGCTGCGCGGCTCGTACCACCTTTACCAGGGGTTCGGCCCGTTCGTGGGGAACGTCGTCATGGGCGTCGTGTTCTCGTGGTTCTACACGTCCCGCTGGGGCCGGCACCGCGTCATGCCGCTCGTCATCGCGCACACTCTGCTCGACGTCGTCGCGTTCGTCGGGTACGCGCTCCTCCCCCTGGAGTGGAAGCACTCGCTCGGCCTCGCCTGACGGCCGCGCTGGCGTGCCGAGCGCGGTCAGGCGATCCCGAACGCGCCCGTCTCGAGGTCGACCAGGTGGGTCTCGCGGTTGCCGTAGTCGACGCCCCAAGTGGGTGTGGACAGCTCGAGGTAGTGCGGCGTGAAGCCGCCCGGGAGCGAGTCGACCATCGCCTCCGACGTCCCGCCGAGGTGGTCGTCCGCCCAGGGGCGCTCCCCCTCCGGGAGCCCGGTCCAGTCCTCGTCCCACGGCGACAGCCAGCCGTCCTCCTCCCGGCCCGGGGCGAGGCCCGCGTTCGGGTCCTCGACCCGCGGGACGAGGTAGGCCCACCGGGTGACCGTCATGTCCTCGCCGCGGCGCGTGCCGAGCGGCGGGTCCCACGCGTTCTGCCCCTCGTCCGTCGCGACGTGCTCGCCCGGACGGCGGGTGTCGGGCGGGGCGGCGGTGGGGCCGGCCGAGAGCTCCTGCTCGGTCAGCCACACCAGGGCGAAGCTCTGGCCGATGATGTCGCTGAGCACGAGCGCCTGCGGGTGCTCCCGGGCCGCGCGCAGGTCCACGACGAACGGGTCGTCCGGGTCGGTCGCGTCGTGCTCGGCGGCGAACTGGCCCTCGCCGAGGAAGTACGCCACGCCCGGGAACCCCGGGCCCCGGCGCTGGTACTCGACCGGCAGCCGCAGCGTGACCGCGTGCCGCATCGGCAGCCCCGTGCTCGGGCTCCGCGGCCACGTCCGTGGCTCGATCCCCGGGCCGCCGTCGCCGATCCACCCCCAGGCCGCCTCGCCCCAGGGCGCGACGGGCGGGGGCAGCAGGTCCGCCGTCCCGACCGGTGACCCGTCCACCGCGTCCTGCGGGGTCAGGCCGAACAGGATGTCGTACGCAGTGACCACCGGTGCTCCTCGTTCTCGACGGACGGCGGTCACATGCTAGGGGCAGCCACCCCCGTGCCCGACCCGGCCGCGACCCGACCGCGGCCCAGCCGCGCCAGGGTCGCGCCCGGGTCAGGCGCCGCGCAGAGCGCGGAGCAGCTCGCGGCGCTCCGCCTGGAGCACCGGGTCGGGGACGGGCAGTGACGCGAGGAGCCGCTGGGTGTACTCCTCGCGCGGGTTCCCCAGCACCTCGGCGCCCGTGCCCTCCTCGACCAGCCGGCCGCGGTACAGCACCGCGATGCGGTCGGAGAGCAGGTCGACGACCGCGAGGTCGTGCGACACGAACAGGCTCGCGAAGCCCAGCTCGCGCTGGAGCTCGGCGAACAGCTCGAGGACGCGCGCCTGCACGGAGACGTCGAGCGCCGACGTCGGCTCGTCGGCCACGAGCAGCTCCGGGTCGAGCGCGAGCGCCCGCGCGAGCGACGCGCGCTGGCGCTGCCCGCCGGAGAGCTCGTGCGGGAACCGGTCGCCGTACGAGCGCGGGAGCTGCACGGCCTCCAGGAGCTCGTCGACGCGCCCGCGCGCCGCCTGGGGCGACTCCGCGCGCCCGTGCACGACGAGCGGCTCCGCCACGCAGTCCGCGATCGTGAGGAGCGGGTTGAAGCTCGTCGCCGGGTCCTGGAACACGAAGCCGATGCGTGGCCGCACGGGACGCAGGTCGCGCTCCTTGACGCCGTTCATCTCGACGCCGAGCACACGCAGCGAGCCGCCCGTCACCGCGGTGAGACCCGCCACGGCGCGCGCGAAGGTCGTCTTGCCGGAGCCCGACTCTCCCACGAGGCCGAGGACCTCCCCGGGCCGGATGCTGAGCGAGACGTCGTCGACGGCGGTGAAGCCCGGGCGGCGCAGCCGGCCGGGGTAGGTGACTGTCAGTCCCTGCGCCGCCACCACGGGCTCCGCGTCCTCCCAGTCCGCGGCGCGGGCCGACGCGCGGGCCTCGGCCCGCGCGGTCCCCTCGCCGACGCGCGGCACGGAGTCGAGCAGCGCCTTCGTGTACTCCGCCCGGGGCGCCGCGAAGAGCTCGCGCGCGGGCGCCTGCTCGACGACCTTCCCCTGGTACATGACGGCGACGCGGTCGGCGAGGTCGGCGACGACGCCCATGTTGTGGGTGATGAGCACGATCGCGGTGCCGAACTCGTCGCGGCACCGGCGCAGGAGGTCGAGGATCTCGGCCTGGACGGTCACGTCGAGCGCGGTCGTGGGCTCGTCCGCGACGATGAGCCCCGGGTCGAGCACGAGCGCCATGGCGATGACGACGCGCTGCTTCTGCCCGCCCGAGAACTGGTGCGGGTAGTGGTCGACCCGCGTCTCCGGGTCCGGGATGCCGACGCGTCGCAGCACGTCGACGGCGCGCTTGCGCGCCTCGCGCCGGGACAGCTTGGCGTGCGCGCGGATGCCCTCCATGATCTGCCAGCCGACCGTGTACACGGGGTTGAGCGCGGCGGACGGCTCCTGGAAGACCATCGCGACGTCGGTCCCGCGAACCTGGCGCAGGCGCTCCCCGCCCAGCGCGACGACGTCGTGGTCGGCCGTCCCGGCCTTGTTCGTCAGCACGACGGCGCCGCGCGCCGTCGCGGTCGACGGCAGCAGGCCGAGGATCGTCTTGGCGGTGACCGTCTTGCCGGAGCCGGACTCGCCGACGACGGCCAGCACCTCTCCGGGCGCAACCTCCAGGTCGACACCGTCGACGGCGCGCACCGCCCCGGCGTCGGTCGCGAACGACACCGCGAGGTCGCGGATCGTCACGATGGGGCGCGCGGCGTCGCCGCCCTCGCGGCGGGTCGTCTCCGTCACGGCGCTCATCGCCGGTCCTCCGTCTCGTCGTGGGGTGCGTCCGCGGGGCCACCCGCAGGTCCGCCTGCGGAGCCGTCGTCCGGCGTGCCGCCGGGCCGCCCGTCGAGACCGACGGCGTCGGGGTCGGGGCGGCCGGGGACGGCGGCGAGCTCGTCGGAGCGCGAGCCCGCGCCCTCGATCGCGTCGAGCCCGCCGGGGCCGGCGGTAAGCGTGCCGCCCGGCACGACCGACGTCTCCGCGACGTCGCCCGACACCTCGGCGCTCGCGCGGCGCGAGCGCAGCCGCGGGTCGGCGAGGTCGTTGAGGCTCTCGCCGACGAGCGTGATGCCGAGCACCACGAGCACGATCGCGAGGCCCGGGAAGAGCGCGGTCCACCAGATGCCGCTCGTCACGTCCGAGACGGCCTTGTTGAGGTCGTAGCCCCACTCGGCGGCCGCCGTCGGCTCGATGCCGAACCCGAGGAACCCGAGCCCGGCGAGCGTGAGGATCGCCTCGGACGCGTTGAGCGTGACGATGAGCGGGAGCGTGCGGGTCGAGTTCCGCAGGACGTGGCGGAACATGATCCGCCGGTGCGGCGTGCCGAGCACGCGCGCCGAGTCGACGAACGCCTCGCCCTTGATCCGCACGACCTCCGCGCGCGTGACGCGGAAGTACTGCGGCACGAACACCACGGTGATGGACAGCGCCGCGGCGAGGATGCCGCCCCACATGCTCGACTGGCCGCCCGAGATGACGATCGCCATGAGGATCGCGAGGAGCAGGGACGGGAACGCGTAGATCGCGTCGCAGACCACGACGAGCAGGCGGTCGGCCCAGCCGCCGAAGTACCCGGACACGAGCCCGAGCAGCACCCCGACGACGATCGAGGCGAGGATCGCGACGACGATGACGAGGAGCGCCGTCTGGGCCCCCCAGATGACGCGCGACAGCACGTCGTACCCGCCCACGGTCGTGCCGAGCAGGTGCTCGGCCGACGGCGGCTGCTGCGCGCCGAACGGCCCGTCCGCGGAGCGGAGCTGGCTGTAGCCGTAGGGCGCCAGCACGGGCGCGAGCGCCGCGGTGAGCAGGAAGAGGCCCGAGATGACGAGGCCGGCGACGAGCATGCCGCGCTGCAGCCCCACGCTCTGCCGGAGCTGGTGCACGACGGGCAGCCGCTTCCACCACGCGACGCGGCCGCGCTCGGGGACGACGGCGGGGACGGGGCCCCCGGTGCCCGGACCGGCCGGGACGACGGTCTCCGCGACCATGTCAGTACCTCACCCTCGGGTCGATGAGCGCCGCGATGATGTCGACGAGGAAGTTCGTCACCGCGACGATCACGGCCATGAGCACGACGATCCCCTGCACGGCGACGAAGTCGCGCGCCTGCAGGTACTCGGCGAGCTGGAAGCCGAGCCCCTTCCACTCGAACGTCGTCTCGGTGAGCACGGCACCCGCGAGGAGCATGGCGACCTGCAGCCCGATGACGGTGATGATCGGGATGAGCGCGGGGCGCCACGCGTGGGCCCGCACGAGCCGGGACTCCCGGACGCCGCGCGACCGCGCCGCGACGACGTAGTCGGTGGAGAGCGTCCCGATGACGTTGGTGCGCACGAGCCGCAGGAACACGCCCGCCGTGAGCAGCCCGAGCGCGAGCGCCGGGAGGACCGCGTGCTGGAGCACGTCGCCCACGATCGCGGGGTCGCCCGTCCGGATCGCGTCGATCAGGTAGAAGCCGGTCGGGTCGTCGAGGAACTGCAGCTCGATCTCCGCGTCGGTGGACGCGCGCCCGGACACGGGCAGCCACCCGAGCCACACCGAGAAGACGAGCTTGAGCATGAGCCCGGCGAAGAAGACGGGGGTCGCGTAGGCGAGGATCGCGGAGACGCGCAGCATCGCGTCGGGCACGCGGTCGCGCAGGTAGCCCGCGAGCATGCCCAGCGGGATCCCGACGACGAACGCGACGAGCAGCGCATAGACCGCGAGCTCGAGCGTCGCGGTGCCGTACGTCACGAGCACTTCGGTGACCGGCCGGTTGTCGCTGATCGTCGTCCCGAAGTCGCCGCGCACGATGCCGCCGAGGTACTCGAGGTACTGCACGACCACCGGACGGTCGTACCCGGCCTCGTGGATGCGCTCGGCGAGCTGGTCCGGCGTGAGCCGACCGCCGAGCGCGGCGGTGATCGGGTCACCCGTGGACCGCATGACCACGAAGACCGTGGTCACGAGGATGAAGACCGTCGGGATGATGAGCAGCGCGCGGACCAGGATGTAGCTCCCGAGCCCGCCGCCGCGGCGACGGGTCGTGCGCGAGGTGCGCGTCAGCCCCTCGCGGCCGGGGCCGCCGGCGGCGTCCTCGCCGACCGCGGCGTCGGTGGTGGTGGTCGTCATGTCGTCTCTTCCTCAGGTGCCCGGGGCCGCGGCGTGGTCGCCGTCCCGGACGAGCGGTGCCCGGCCCTCCCCGCGGGTCGCGCGAGGAGGGCCGGGCGAGCGGGTCAGCCCTTGGACAGCGCCGCGTAGCGGAACTTGAAGGACGGGTCGAGCGTGTCCTCGGCCCCCTCCACGTCCGTGCCGACGACCGCGACCTGCGCACCCTGGAGGTACGGGAGGGTCGACAGGTCCGCCGCGACCTTGTTCTGGATCTCCTCGATGAGCGCGGTGCGCTCGTCGGCGTCGGGCGTCGCCGCCTGCTGGAGGATGAGGTCGTTGACCTCCTGGTTGGCGTAGTGGTTCACCAGGAAGTTCTCCGTGAGGAAGAACGGCGTGAGGTAGTTGTCCGCGTCGGAGTAGTCCGGGAACCAGCCGAGCTGGTAGGCCGGGTAGACGTCGGACGTGCGCTCCTCGGCGTACGTGACCCACTCGGTGGTCTGCAGGTTGACCGTGAAGAGGCCGTCCTTCTCGAGCTGGTCCTTGATGAGCGCGTACTCGTCGGCCGACGACGGACCGTAGTGGTCGTTCGAGTACTGCAGGTTGAGCGTCACGGGCGTCTCGACGCCGGCGTCAGCGAGGAGCTGCTCGGCCTTCGCGGCGTCGGGCTTGCCCGCGCCGTCGCCGTACATCTCCTTGAGCGGCTCGACGGCGCCGGTCAGGCCCGCGGGGACGTAGGAGTACAGCGGGGTGTAGGTGCCCTTGTAGACCTGCTCGGAGAGCTCGTCCCGGTCGATGAGCGACGCGGCGGCCTGGCGCACGGCCAGCGCCTTGGCCGGGTCCGCCTCGGGCGTCTTGGCCCCGAACGGCTGGGTGTCGAAGTTGAACGTGATGTACCGGATCTCGCCGCCGGGCCCGTCGACGACCTTGACGTCGTCGTTGCCGCGCAGGTCCTCGATGTCCGTCGCGGACAGGCTGCGCCACGCGACGTCGATCTTGCCCTGCTGGATCTCGAGCTTCATGTTCGACGCCTCGGCGAAGTACTTCACCGCGACCTTGTCGGTCTTCGCCGGGCCGAGCAGACCCTGGTAGCCGTCGTACGCCTCGTAGGAGACGAGCTCGTTGAACTTGTAGCCCGTGATCGTGTACTGGCCGGCGAACGCCTTGCCGTCGACGATGTCCTGGTCCGAGGTGAGCGCGTCGGCCGCGAAGACGTCCTCGTCGACGATCGGGCCCGCCGGGCTGGAGAGGATCTGCGGGAAGAGCTGGTCGTTCTCGCTCTTGAGGTGGAAGACGACCGTGGTGTCGTCGGGCGTCTCGACGCTGTCGAGGTTGTAGAGCAGCGACGCCGGGCCGTTGGGGTCGTTGATCGCGACCTGGCGGTCGAAGGTGAACTTCACGTCGGACGACGTGAGGTCGTTGCCGTTGGCCCACTTGAGGCCCGGCTTGAGCTTGACCGTGTACTCGGTCGGCGAGGTGAACTCGGCCGACTCCGCGATGTCGGGCTCGACGTCGGGGCTGCCGTACGGGGTGTTCAGGAGGAACGGGAAGACCTGGTTCATCACGGCGAACGAGCCGTTGTCGTACGAGCCGGCCGGGTCGAGCACCGTGACCTTGTCGGTGGTGCCGATGACGAGCGAACCGCTCGAGGAACCGCCGCCGTCGCCGTCGCCCTCGCTGCCGTTCGAGCCCCCGCCGCACGCGGTCAGGGTCAGCGTCACCGCCGTGATGCCGGCGGCCGCGGCGAGGAGCCGCTTCTTGGACACCGCTGTCATGTGTCTACCTCTTTCTCGGGTTTCTCGGGGTGCGAGACACCGGTGGCGCGACCTTGCACGCACCAGGACCCCGACCTGTCGGCGGAGTGCCGTGATTTCTAGCACAGCGCCGTGTCGCACAGGTGTCAGGATCGGCAGAAACCCGGACAGAACGCCAGCGTTGTTACCCGGTCGTAACCCTGAGCCCCGGGCAACGATCGTGACGTGAGACACACTCACGGCGCCTGGGCAGCAGGTGTAGAGTCCGCCCTTTTTCGGGTCGACCGGCCCTGGCGGTCGGCGCTCCCGGGGTGCACCGACTGCCGTGGTCAGCGCGGCGTCGCGGTGGGGTCAGAGACGCTCGCGACCCTCCACCTCGTCCGCACCCGGACCGCCTGGGGACGGCGCGTCCGCGGAGGGACCGGGCGAGGCCGGGCCGGGCGCGGGCTCGACAGGCTCAGCCGGGTCGGGCACGGCCGGGGAACCTGCGGACGCAGCACCGACGGCCGACGGCGGCGCGACACCCGGGTGGGCGGCGGGCGCGCCGAGCACGGACCCGCCCGTCACGACGACGCCCGCCGCGACGGCCTGCGCGCGCAGGTCCGCGAGCTCGCGCGCGACGGCGCGGACGGCGAAGCCCGACACGACGTGGATCGCCCCGGTCACGAACGCGTAGAGCGCGAACACGACGGCGACGAGCCGCAGCACGTCGAAGGAGTCGAGCGGCCGCGTGACGAGCAGGACCCCGAACAGCACCGAGACGATCCCGACGGCGAGCATCCACGCCCACCCCAGGTCGCGGTTGCGGACGAGCGCCGCCGCCCCGGCGATCGTCGTGATGCCGAGCACGAGCACCCACACGGCGAGCACGTAGTAGAGCGCGGTCGCGGTGAGGTCCGGCCACAGCGCCACGACGACGCCGAACACGACGTTGACCCCCGCCTGCGCGAGCCACCACGCCGACCCCACCTGCTTGCGGTGCACGAATCCCTGCACGGCGACCAGCACGCCGTCCGCCACGAGGAACGCGCCGAGCACGACCCGCAGCGTCCCGAGCTCCTCCAGCGGCTCGATCATGAGGAGGAGGCCGAGGACGACGAGGAGGGTCCCCCGGACCACGGGCAGCCACCACACCTTGCGGAACGGGTTGCGCTCCTGGCCGTTCGCGTCGGGCGTCGCCGGGCCGTCCGGATCGTCGGGGCCGTGCGCGGGGCCGCGCTCCGTCGTCGTGCCACGTGCCATGCCGACCTCCCGGGTCCGTCGCTCGTCCCATGCTAGGGAGGCCTTGCTCACACCCGCCCGCCGAGCAGACGTCGCGAGCCGCCCAGCATGCGGGCGAACGGGGCGAATCACCCGGAAGAATCGGCCAAATACCGCGCCTGCTCAGGACCCCCGACCTAGACTCGCTCGCATGGCCTCCCCCGCCCCCGAGCCGACCGAGCGCGACGCTCCCCACGTCGGCGCGGTCGTCGAGGTCGGCTCGCTCGCCCGTCCCGGGCAGGTGGACCCCCGCCCCCAGACCGGCGCGCTCGAGGCCCTTCTCGGACGTCGAGGTCACGACGACGCGGGGACGGTCCGCGTCGTCGACACGGCCGAGCAGCGCGTCCGGCACCCCATCGACCTCGTCAACCTCGTGCTGTGCGCGGTGGGTGTCGTCGTCGTCCTGCTCATGTCGGTGTACGCGCACGGCACGACGGCCGGGGTCGCGGAGGACGTCCGCAACTTCTCCGACCTGCTCGCGCGCATCCTGTTCGTCCCCGTGCAGGTGCTCGAGGGCCTCATCACGCTGTTCGTCCCGATCGCGGTCCTCACCGAGCTGGGCGTCCGCCGGCTCGGGCGCCAGGTCGTCGAGTCGATCGTCGCTGCCGCGCTCGGCCTGCTCCTCGGCGTGCTCGTCGTGCTCGCGCTGCGCACGTGGGGCTCGGACGAGCTCATCCGCGGGCTCTCGGTCTTCACGCAGGGCGAGTGGCGCCTCACGGTCCCGGGCTACGTCGCCGCGATCGGCGGCCTCCTCACCGCGGCGGGCACGCGAACGCGGCGCCGGACCGTGAAGTGGTCGTGGAACCTGCTGTTCATCGCGATCGGCGTCGTGCTCATCACCGGCCAGGTCTCGCTCCCCGGCATCCTCATCACGCTGCTGCTCGGGCGCATCGCCGGGCTCACCGTGCGCTACGTCTCGGGCGTCCGCAGCGAGCGGGCCTACGGGCCCGACCTCGTGTCCGGGGTGCGGCGCGCCGGGTTCTCCCCCACGGCCCTGGTCCGCGTCCGGGACGTCACCGACGACGAGGAGCTCGCCGAGGCCGCCGAGGACCCCATCACGGAGGTGGACGCCGAGGGCCGCATCACCGCCGAGGTGCACGTCGGCGTCCTGCGCGCCCCTGGGGCCGCGGAGGCCGCCGGCACCGTCCTCACCGCGGACGCCGCACTCGCCGCACAGCACCTCGGGGCGGCGCCCCCTGCCGACGAGAGCGCGCCGCGGGGCGGGACGAACGACCACGCCCCCGCGGCGGACGCGCAGGACGCGCCGTCCGACCCCGCCGCCATCGCCCTGGCCCGCGCCGGCGACAACCGCGTCTACGCGATGCTCGCGGAGGACGGTGTGCGCAGGGACGTCGTCGTGCTCGACGGCGACCGGCAGGTCGTCGGCTTCCTCACCCGGTTCTGGCGGTCGTTGCGCCTGCGCGGCAGCGAAGGCCGCGCGGCCATCTCGCTGCGCGCCGCGGCCGAGCGCACGGCGCTGCTGTCCTACGCCGCGCGCGCGGCCGGCGTCCGCACACCTCGCCTGCTCGGCGTCGCCGAGTCGGACGACTCGATGGTGCTCGTCCAGGAGCACGCGACCGGCGCCGTCTCGCTGCGCGACCTCACCGTCGAGGACCTCACCGACTCGGTGCTCAACGAGGCGTGGCGCCAGCTCCGGCTCGCCCACTCGGCGGGGATCGCGCACCGCGCCCTGACGTCCGACGTCATGCTGGTCTCCCGCGAGCCTGCGACGGGCGCACCGCAGGTCTGGCTCACCGGGTGGGAGCAGGGCGACATCGCGTCGTCCGAGCTCGCTCGTCGCATGGACCTCGCCCAGATGGTCGCGCTCCTCGCGCTGCGCGTCGGGGCGCGACGCGCCGTCCAGTCGGCGGTGAGCATCCTGCCCGACGACGACATCGCCGCCATCGGCCCGCTGCTCCAGTCCGTCGCGCTGCCCCCCAGCACGCGCGAGGAGATCCGGCAGAACAAGGAGCTGCTCAAGGAGCTGCGCGCGGCGCTCGTGGAGCGGCTGCCGGAGGCGGACGTCGAGCCGCAGCGCATCACGCGGTTCGGCGCGCGCACGGTGCTCACGATCGCGCTCGTGATCGCCGCGGTGACGGCCCTGGTCACCTCGTTCAACTTCGAGCAGATCGCCGAGGCGGTGACCGAGGCGAACCCGTGGTGGGCGGTGCTGTCGTTCGTGCTCGGCATCCTCACGTGGGTCGGCGCCGCGCTCACGCTCACGGCGTTCTCGCCGAAGCGGCTGCCGTTCTGGCGGGTCAATCTGACCCAGGCGGCCGGCTCCTACGTCGCGCTCGCCGCGCCCGCCGGCATCGGCCCGGCGGCGCTCAACCTGCGCCTCCTGACCCGACGTGGCATCTCGACGCCGATGGCCGTCGCGACCGTCGCGCTCGTCCAGGTGTCGCAGTTCGTCGTGACGATCCTCATCCTGGTGGTCCTGTCGATCTTCACCGGGGAGGGCGGTCTCGTCCAGCTCCCGTCGACGACGGTCCTCCTCGCGATCGGCGGCGTCGCGCTGGCCGTCCTCGCGACGCTGCTCGTGCCGGCCGTGCGAGCCTGGGCGCTCGCCAAGATCCGGCCGACGATCCAGCAGGTGTGGCCCCGCCTGTCGGAGATGCTGGGCCAGCCCGGGCGCCTCGCCATCGGGTTCGCCGGCAACATCGTCATGACGCTCGGCTACGTGCTCGCGTTCGACGCGGCGCTCGCCGCGTTCGGGCAGGAGCTCGACCTGGTCGACGTCGCCGTGATCTACCTGGTGGGCAACGCCGCCGGGGCGGCCGTCCCGACGCCGGGCGGCCTCGGGACGATCGAGCTCGCCCTCACCGCCGGCCTGACGGCAGCCGGAGTCCCGGTCGCGCTCGCCACGTCCGCCACGCTCCTCTTCCGCGTCGCGACCTACTGGGCGCGCATCCCCATCGGGTGGGTCGCGATGCGGTACCTGCAGAAGAAGGGCGACCTGTAGCCGCCCGTCGGACCGCCCAGGGTCAGCCCTGCGGGGTCTCGGCGACCTTGACGTCCACGTGGTACGTGGTCCCGTCGACGTCGGACAGCGTGACGGTCGTGTCGTAGACGTTCCCGGATGCCGGGTCGGTGAGCTCGCACTCGACGACCTCGCCGTTGACGAGGTCGACGTTCTCCTCGCCGCAGTCGACGTCCGCCTCGCCGATCTCGGCGAGCGCCGACCGAGCCGAGGCTCGCCCGCCCGGGGACGTTGGACCCGGGACGGCGCGGGCGGCCCCCGATAGGCTCACCGCGCACCCGCCGTCGTCTCCGGTCGCGCGGGCGCCCACGATGCTCGACGAGGTGAGGAGCCCGCACGTGAGGATCGGTGTCCCCCGCGAGGTGAGGGACGGGGAGCGGCTCGTCGCCGCGACCCCGCGCACGGTCGAGCGCCTGCGGGCGCTCGGGTACGAGGTGGTCGTCGAGCACGACGCCGGGGCGGGGGCCACGTTCTCCGACGCCGCGTACGAAGCGGCCGGGGCGGACGTGGTGGACGCCGCGACCGCGTGGGGCGCCGACGTCGTCACGGCGGTGAACGCGCCCACGGACGCCCAGGTGGCGCTCCTGCGCCCGGGCGCGACGCTCGTCGCGATGCTCGGTCCCGCGAACGACCCCGACCTCGTACAGCGCCTCGCCGACCACGGCGTCACCGCGCTCGCGCTCGACGCCGTGCCCCGCATCTCTCGCGCGCAGGCCCTCGACGTGCTGAGCACGCTGTCCAACGTCGCGGGGTACCGCGCGGTCGTCGAGGCGGCAGCCGAGTACGGCGGCATGTTCGCCGGGCAGGTCACGGCCGCGGGCAAGACGCCGCCCGCGAAGGTCTTCGTCATCGGCGGCGGGGTCGCGGGCCTCGCCGCGGTCGGCGCGGCGGCGAGCCTGGGCGCGCAGGTGCGCGCGTTCGACGTGCGTTCCGAGGCGGCCGAGCAGATCGAGTCCATGGGCGGCACGGCCGTGCGCGAGCCCGCGGCGCAGCAGGGCATGTCCGCCGACGGCTACGCGAAGCCGCTCACGCCCGAGCAGGAGGCCGCGGCCCTCGCGGTGTACGCGCGCGAGGCCGCCGAGGCCGACGTCGTCGTCACGACGGCGCTCGTGCGCGGCCGCGCGCCGCGCACGCTCACGGCCGAGGCCGTGGCGGGGATGCGCCCGGGGAGCGTCGTCGTCGACCTCGCCGCCTCGGGCGGCGGGAACTGCGCTCTCACGGTGCCGGGCGAGCGCGTCGTGACGGAGGACGGCGTCGTGGTCGTCGGCTGGACCGACCTCGCCGGGCGCCTGCCCCAGCACACGTCGCAGCTCCTCGGGACGAACGTCGTGCACCTGCTGGAGCTGCTCACGCCCGGCAAGGACGGCGGGCTCGCGCTCGACCTCGACGACCCCGTGCAGCGCGGCATGACCGTCGCGCGCGACGGCGAGGTGCTGTGGCCGCCGCCGCCCGTCGCGGTGAGCGCGGCCCCGGCCCCGGGGTCGACCGCGCCACCACCCGACCCCGCGCTGGAGGCCGCGGTACGCGAGCGGGCCGCCGCGGAGGCGGCGTCGGCCGCGAGCCTGCGCCGGCGTCGCCGGACCGTGGGCGCCGCGCTCGCCGCGGTGCTCGTGACGCTCGCGCTGTCGTTCGCGCCGCCGTCGCTCGTCGGGCACGTCACGGTGTTCACGCTCGCGGTGATCGTCGGGTACTACGTGATCTCGAACGTCACCCACTCGCTGCACACGCCGCTCATGGCCCAGACCAACGCGATCTCCGGCATCATCCTCGTCGGCGCGCTCCTGCAGATCGGCTCCGACGACTGGGTCGTCACGACGCTCGCGCTGCTCGCCGCGACGGTCGCGAGCATCAACATCTTCGGTGGGTTCCTCGTGGCGAACCGCATGATCCGCATGTTCCGCAAGGACGCCCCGGCGCGCGCGCAGGGGGTGGCCCGATGACCGCGACGTCCGTCGCCCAGGCGGTCTACGTCCTCGCCGCCGTCCTCTTCGTGCTCAGCCTCGCGGGGCTCTCGAAGCAGGAGTCCGCGCGCCGCGGCAACCTGCTCGGCATGGTCGGCATGGTCCTCGCGCTCGCCGCGACGATCGTCCTCGCGCTCGGCACGAGCGCCCGGCCCGTGCTCGTCACCGCGCTGCTCATCGCGCTCGTGCTGCTCGTGGGCGCGGCGGTCGGGACGTGGCGTGCCCGCCGCGTCGAGATGACGCAGATGCCCGAGCTCATCGCGATCCTGCACAGCTTCGTCGGGGCCGCGGCCGTGCTCGTGGGCTTCAACTCGTATCTCACGGCCCACGCCGCCGGGGCCGACGACGTCGCGCACCTCGTCGAGGTCTCCCTCGGCGTGCTCGTGGGCGCGGTGACCTTCACGGGGTCGGTCGTCGCGTTCCTCAAGCTGTCCGGCCGCACGCGCTCGGCGCCGCTCCAGCTCCCGGGCCGCAACCTGCTCAACCTCGCGGCGCTCGTCGTGAGCCTCGGGCTCGTGGTGTGGTTCGTCGTCGCGCCGTCGATCTGGCCCCTCCTCCTGCTCACGGTCGTGTCGCTCGCGCTGGGCTGGCACCTCGTCGCGTCGATCGGCGGCGGCGACATGCCCGTCGTCGTCTCGATGCTCAACTCGTACTCCGGCTGGGCGGCGGCCGCGGCGGGATTCATGCTCGGGAACGACCTGCTCATCGTCACGGGAGCGCTCGTCGGGTCCTCCGGTGCGATCCTCAGCTACATCATGTGCCAGGCCATGAACCGGTCGTTCGTGTCCGTCATCCTCGGCGGGTTCGGGGCCGACGAGGGCGCGGCCCCCGCCGGGGGCGGCGAGGGTCCGCAGGGCGAGCACCGGGAGGTGAGCGCCGACGAGGTCGCGGCCCTCCTGCGCGACGCCCGCAGCGTCGTCATCACGCCGGGCTACGGCATGGCGGTCGCCAAGGCGCAGTACCCCGTCGCAGAGCTCGTCGAGCTCCTGCGCGACCGCGGCGCCGAGGTCCGCTTCGGGGTGCACCCGGTCGCGGGCCGCCTCCCCGGGCACATGAACGTCCTGCTCGCCGAGGCGCGCGTCCCGTACGACATCGTGCTGGAGATGGACGAGATCAACGACGACCTGGCGGGCACGGACGTCGTGCTCGTCATCGGCGCGAACGACACCGTCAACCCGGCCGCGCTCGACGACCCCGGCTCCCCCATCGCGGGCATGCCCGTGCTGCACGTGTGGGAGGCCGGGCAGGTCGTGGTCTTCAAGCGCTCGATGGCGGCCGGCTACGCCGGGGTGCAGAACCCGCTGTTCTTCCGCGAGAACACGGGCATGCTCTTCGGGGACGCGAAGCAGCGGGTCGAGGACATCGTGGCGGCGCTGCGCGTCGGCTGACCCGCCCGGCGCTCGACCCGCGGCTCACGCGCCGCCCTGCCGCTCCGCCGCGCCTACAGCGCGCGCTCGAGCGCGCCCGTCAGCGCGACGGGCGTGATCTCGAGCCGGTCGAAGCGCCATCCGGCGGCCGTGCGGCGCGCACCGTAGCGGTGGACCGCCGCGGCGATGGCCTCGGTCGTGTCGTCGACGACGAAGACCGCGACGTCGTGCGCGCGCACGGTCGCGGTGTCGCCGTCGATCTCGACGACGAGGTTCGCCTTGTGGTGCAGGGTGCGGGCATAGCGATCGTGCCCGGCGCGCACGAGCGCGACCAGGTCGGCGACGCCGTGGGCCTCGCCGCGCAGCGACGTCACGGTGACGTCCGCGGTGAAGAGCCGGTCCGTCTCCTCGTAGCGCCCCTCGTCGATCCACAGGCTGTGGCGCGCGACGAGGTCGGCGAGCTCGGCCCGGTCGGCGAGCTCGCGCACGAGCGTCTCGGTCGTGGTCATGGACCCTCCTTATTCGTGAGAGCGACTAACGTTCGCCCTTCTCACGAAATCTAGACCGTTAGGCGGACTAACGCAAGGGTAGGATCGGGCCGTGGACACCGAGGACGACCTCCGCTTCGATCTCGGCGACGGGACGCCGACGCGGCTCACAGGACAGCTCTCCCGCCTCGTCGGCATGACCGCGGCGCAGACCCGCCGCGTCGCCGGTGACGCCCTGCGGGCCGTGGGCGCGCACAAGGATCATTTCGTCGTGCTCGCCGCCCTCGCCGAGCGCGGCCCCGCGAGCCAGTCGGCCCTGTCCGACCGCACGCGCGTCTACCGCAGCGACCTCGTCGCGGTCCTCAACGAGCTGGCGGCCGGCGGCTGGGTGGACAGATCCCCCGACCCGGCCGACAAGCGCCGCAACGTCGTGTCGATCACGCCCGCGGGCGAGGCCCGCCTCGAGGAGCTGGACGCGATCCTCGCGGAGGCGAACGACCAGATCATGGCACCGCTCTCGCCGGACGAGCGCACGCTGCTGTTCGCCCTCCTCGGCCGCGTCAACGCGCACCTCGCCGCCGGGGCCGACGGCTCCTGAGGAGCGGACTCAGCCGAGCACACGCTCGCGGGCGTGGCCGAACGTGAGCGACGGGAGCGTCTCGAGCGCACCGTGCGCCGCGACGTAGTCCTTGAGGTCTCCTCGGAAGACGACGCGCCCCGGCAGGTCGAGCAGCGTCTGCGGGCGCACCTGCCAGCGCTCGACGCCGAGGTCGCAGACCCCGGCGCCGTGCAGCACGTGGTAGACGAACTCGGAGCAGAAGAACCGGTCCTCCGCCTCGTGGCCGCGGCCGAACCGGGCGCCGACGAGACCGCGCACGTTGTAGGAGAACGCGTGCGAGTCGAGCAGGAACTCGGTGATCCGCACGCGGATCGCCTCGTGCTGCTCGGGCGTCACGGGGACCTCGAGCACGACCCCGGGCACCACGTCCATGCCGCGGTACAGGCCGTCGTCGAACCGCTCGCGCCGGAAGCACCCGACGAACGGGTTCCCGGCCCGGCGGCGCCCGAAGCTGAACATGAGGTCGAGCCCCGGGTCGAGCGCCAGGGAGGAGTGCGTGAACTCGTCGCGGGTCGCCAGCGCGATGGTCCGGGAGAGGACCGTACGGCTGCGGGACAGGACGACGTAGACGTTCACGCGAGTGACCATACGATGCCCGGGCCCGCAAGCGGAACGGGCTGTGCGCGTCTTTTGTCCGGTCAGCCCGCGGAGAGCGCCCCGACGACCTGCTCGGCGAGCTGCGGGGGGAACTGCGCAGCGGCGTCGCGCACGTCGAACCCCAGGTCCTCGGCGAGCGCGAACGCCCTGCCCGCGCGGGCCGGGTCGGGCAGGGACCCGTCCCCGGTGAGCATCATGACGCCCGCGGTGAACGCCGCGCGGCCGTTGCCCCGGTCGCCCGCCGCGAGGTAGAGCTCCAGGGCGCGTGCGGAGTCCCGCGGACGACCGCGACCCGTCGCGTGCTCGGCCGCGAGGTTGTAGAGCGCGCGGGGGTGGCCCGCGTCGGCGGCCTGCTCGAGGAGCGCGCGCGAGCGCGCCTCGTCCACCGGCGCACCCTGGCCGGTCGCGGTGAGGACGGACAGCTCGAAGAGCGCGTCGGCGTTCCCCCGCCGCGCCGCCTCCTCGTGGTCGGCGACGGCCGCCACGGCGTCCTGGCCGAACCCGTAGCCGTTGTAGCGCATCCACCCGCGCAGCACGTGCGCCTCGCCGTCGGGGTCGTCCTCCGCGAGCCGGTCGACCCGCTCGGCAGCCTCCGCGGCGAGCGGCAGGCGGCGGAAGTACGCCTCGCGCACCCAGGACGTCGCCGCCTCGCGCGACACCGCGTCGGCCCCGCCCGCGTCGGCCCGGCGGTACGTGTCGACGAGCACCTGCTCCGCGTCGCCCGGCAGCAGGCCGATCACGTGCTCGTTGCGGACGAACGCGTCGCGCAGCCCGTGCGCGGCGGCCAGCGCCCGCTCGCGGCTCACGGCGCGGTCGTCGAGCGCGTCGCGCGCCGCCTCGTAGGCGATGCTGCCGCGCGGGCGGGGCGTGCCTGACGTCGGAGCTCCCACCCCGGGCGCGCTCGCCGAGGCCTCGCCCGCCTCCGCCGCCTCCGCCGCCTTCTCCGCGTCCCGCGCGTCGGCGTCCCAGACCAGCTCGCCGTCCGGGTTCCAGATCTGGTTCGTCCGGTTCTTCGCCCACACCGCCCGGAAGCCCTCGGGGAGCGAGAGGTACCGCACGAGGTGCGGCGCCCGACGGTACAGCTCGTGCGCGGGCACCGGGAGCAGCCCGCCGCGGGGCTGCGCGGCGATCGACTTCACGACCCACCCCGACGCGCCGTCGCCCGCCGGGCGGGTGCGCTCGACGTACATCTCCGGCGCGTCGTACACGTCGTTGTAGACGAGCACGGTCTCCGTGAAGCGCGTGCTCTTCGAGCCGACCTTGCAGAACGCGACCATCTCGCGCTGCTGCCGGTAGGTGTCGAGCATCGGGTCCACGTCCCACGTGAGCGTCGAGATGCCGTCCTTCGTGAGGTCCGTGACGGCGACGCGCAGGTCGTCGCCCGACTCCGCCAGCACGACCCACCAGAACCCGTGCCAGACCTGGTAGCCCGTGACGACCTTCTCCGCGGGGAGGGTCGCGACCCAGTCGAGGAACGACTGCGCGGTCGGGGCGAGGAACGGCGTCGTCTCCGTCCACACGCGGCGACCCGTCGCCGACCGGGCGTCGAGCACGACCCGTGCGGGCGCGGTCGTCGGCCTGCCGTCCGCCCACCAGCGCACCGCGTCCGCGGCGGGCGGCGGCCAGGCGGTGCGCCCGTTGGCGATCGGGTCGAGCGCGAGCACGTCCTCGCCGTCGAAGAAGGCGACGTACCAGTGGCCCGGGCCGTGCGCGCGGTCGACGCCGACGACGACGAACGCGCCCTTGCCCCGGGCGCGCAGCCGCTCGGCGATCTCGTCCGGCGTGGTCTGCTCGAAGCCGCTGCCGACGAGCTCGGCGAGCTCCGCCTCGCTCGGGCCGGTGGGCGTCGCGGGCAGCGCCTGGCCGCCGCGCAGGATCGCGACCATCGAGGCCACCGCGGACGCGGCGTGGTTGACAGGGAGGGTCGCGGCGTTCGCGTCGTTGCGGTGACCGGCGTGGAACGCCTCGACCATCTGGGCCTGCGTGAAGCACGACTCCCGCACGTACGCCGACCCGTCGAACCCGACGATCGCCTGCGCACCGCCGCGACCCGGGGTCCACACGTGGAAGCCGCCCGGGACCACCTTGTTGTGGCGCGCGACCGTCGCGACGTCGACGCCGAGCAGGGTCGCGGCCCGGTCGGCGAGGTGCGGGAAGCCCTCGGTCCAGTGCTGGTGCTGCGGGTCCTGGGCGTTCGCGTCGGTCACGGGGAGAGGCTATGCGGCATCCCCGACGCGCCGCACCGACCTGGCATGGGGACCGGTCCCCATCGTGCGACCGGTCAGGTGCCCGCCCGGCGCAGGACCGCCTCCGCGTGCCGCAGCACGGGGCCGTCGACCATGCGGCCGTCGTGCGCGAAGACCGCGTCCGGTCCGCCGGGGTTGGCGGCCGCCGCGTCGAGCAGGGCGCGCGCGGCCGCCACCTGCTCCGGCGTGGGCGCGTACGCGGCGCGGATCACGGGCACGTGACTCGGGTGGATGCACGCGGTCGCGGCGAACCCCGACGCGGCCGCGTCCTCGGCCTCGGCCCGGAGCCCCTCGAGGTCGCCGACGTCCACGTGCACCGCGTCGATCGCGGCCTTTCCCGCCGCCCCGGCGGCGAGCAGCACCGCGGACCGCGCGTGCCGGGCGACGTCGCGGTACGACCCGTCCGGGCGTCGGCTCGCCGTGCCGCCGAGCGACGCGACGAGGTCCTCCGCGCCCCACATGAGCGCGACGACCTCGGGCCGCCGGGCGAGCTCCGGCGCCGCGAGCACGCCGGCCGCCGTCTCGCAGAGCGCGAGGACGCGCACGCCCGGCAGGGTGGTCGCGAGCGCCGCGAGCGAGCCGAGCAGCTCCGGGCCCGACTTCGCGACCATGACCGTCCGCAGGCGGGTGTCCGCGAGCGCCGCCACGTCGAGCGCGTGCTCGGGCGTCCCGACGGCGTTGACCCGCACCACCGTCCGCGCCGGGTCGAGCGTCGCGGACGCCTCGACGACGGCGCGCCGGGCGGCGTCCTTCGCCGTCGCGGCGACCGCGTCCTCGAGGTCGAGGATGACGGCGTCGGCGCGGTCGGCGGCCTTGGCGAACCGGTCCGGCCGGTCACCGGGGCAGAACAGCAGCGCCGGCCCGAACCCGAACCCGGCGACGTCGCTCACCATGCGCTCTCCTCGTCGCCACGCTTGAGGACGGGCTCGTGGTGCGGGTCCTCCCCGTCGGCGCCGAACCCGGGCCTGGTGGGTACGTCGGACTCGACCTGCCCGGCAACCCCGGGTTCGGCAGGTGCGGGGTGACCCACCACGCCGGGGTCGACCGCGGGCTGGGGCGACGGGTCGCCGTCGGGCCCTGCCCCGGACGCCGCCTCGTGGGCGGCGCGGGTCCAGAAGAGCGCGGTGCGGACGGCGCGCGCGACGAGGACGCCGTCCTGGTTGACGCCGCGGTGCTCGAGCGTCACGACGCCCTGACCCGGGCGCGACGCCGACAGGCGCTTCTCGACGACCTCCGTCTCCGCGTAGAGCGTGTCGCCGTGGAACAGCGGTTCGGGGAACTCGACCTCGCGGAACCCGAGGTTCGCGACGATCGTGCCCTGCGTCACCTGCCCGACCGACAGCCCCACCAGCGTGGACAGCGTCATCATCGAGTTGACGAGCCGCTGCCCGAACGGCTGGGTCGCGGCCCACGCGGCGTCGAGGTGCAGCGCCTGGTGGTTCATCGTGAGCGTGGAGAAGACGACGTCGTCCGCCTCCGTGAGCGTGCGGCCGGGCCGGTGGCGGTACACCACACCCGTCTCGAGCTCGTCGTAGTACAGGCCCCGCTGGACCACCTCGCGCATGCTGCTCCTCCCTCGTCCTGGGGACGCCCCGTACCGGCGGCGCCCGCCGACCACGACCCCACCCGCAGTCGAGCACGACATGAAGGACGGAAAACGCCCGATGACGTCCTTCATGTCGTGTTCGGCGCGGGGCCTGTCACGCTTCCAAGCCCAGGCTCCTCGCGATGATCATCAGCTGCACCTCGGTCGTGCCCTCGCCGACCTCGAGGACCTTGGCGTCGCGGTAGTGCCGTGCGACGGGGTTCTCGTTGAGGAAGCCGTAGCCGCCGAAGATCTGCGACGCGTCGCGCGCGTTCGCCATCGCGGCCTCACCGCCCACGAGCTTCGCGACCGACGCCTCCGCCTTGAACGGCTTGCCCGCGACGAGCTTGTGCGCGGCATCGAGCCATGCGAGCCGGGCCGTGTGGACGCGGGCCTGCATGCGCGCGAGCGTGAACGCGACGTGCTGGTTCTCTCCGATCGACCGCCCGAACACGACCCGTTCCTTCGCGTACCGCAGCGCCTCCTCGAGGCAGCCCTGCGCGGCGCCGGTCGCGAGCGCGGCGAAGGCGATGCGCCCCTCGTCGAGCGCGCGCAGGAAGTTCGCGTAGCCGCGGCCGCGCTCGCCGAGCAGGTTCCCGGCGGGCACGCGGACATCGGTCAGCGTGAGGGGGTGCGTGTCGGACGTGTGCCACCCGACCTTGTCGTACGACGGCCCCACCTCGAGCCCGGGTGTCCCTGCAGGGACGATGATGCTCGACAGCTCCTTGCGCACCTCGCCGTCCGGGCTGACGTGCTCGCCCGTGACGGCGGTGATCGTCACGAGGCTCGTGATCGGTGTTCCCGAGTTGGTGATGAACTGCTTGGAGCCGTCGATCACCCACTCGTCGTCGTCGAGCCGCGCGGTGGTGCGCGTGCCGCCCGCGTCGGAGCCGGCGTCGGCCTCCGTGAGCCCGAACGCCGCGAGCACCCTGCCGGCGAGCAGGTCCGGCAGCCAGCGCTCCTGCTGCTCGCGCGACCCGTGCCGGTAGATCGGCACGATCCCCAGCCCGACCCCGGCCTCGAGCGTCACCGCGATGGACTGGTCGACGCGCGCGAGCGCCTCCACGGCGAGGCACAGCGACACGTAGTCCTTGCCCTGCCCACCGATCTCGCGCGGGAACGGCAGGCCGAACAGCCCCAGCTCCCCCATCTGCGCGATGATCTCCATCGGCAGGCGGCGTTCCGTGTCGTAGCGGTAGGCGGCGGGCGCGACGACGCTGTCCGCGAAGTCGCGCACCACCTGGCTGAGCTTGCGCTGCTCGTCGTCGAGCAGGACGTCGGCCTCGATCATGATGCTCCCTGGGTGTCGGGTTGCGGGACCGGGGCGGCGGGTTGTGCCGCGCCGGAGTCGTGGGGGTGGACGACGGCGACCACCTGGTCCCGGCGCACGAGGTCGCCGGGGCGCACGCGCACGTCGGCGACACCGTCATGCGGGGCGAGGAGCGGGTGCTCCATCTTCATGGCCTCGACCGTGACGAGGACGTCCCCGGCGGTGACGGGATCGCCGTCCGCGACCGCGGTCACGACCGTGCCGGGCATCGCGGCGCGCACCTCGGGGTCCGCCGTTCCGGGCGCGTCCCCCCTGGCCCGACGCCGCTCGTCCCGCGCCCGAGCGGCGCGCTGCTCCCGGTCCGGGGCGGCCAGGGCGACGGTCCGCCCGTCGCGCCACACCCACACCGTCGCGGGCTCACCGCCAGCGGACGGTACGTCGAGCGCGAGCCGCACCCGCTCCCGGACGCCGTCCACGGTGAGCCACCACGCGCCGTCGGCCCCGTGGTCGCGCTCGAGCGCCGCCCGCACCAGGTGCGATGGTGCACCCGCGGACTCCCACGCGTCGTCGTGCCGTGCAGGGACATGCACGACGACGTCCCCCGCCACCCCGGAGACCCGCACCTCGTGCGCTCCCCCGGCGGCACCGACGAGCACGACCCGCCGCGCGGCAGCGGGACCGTTGAGCCGCCACCCGTCGCGCACCCGCCACGGGTCGTCGTCACCGGCTCCCCCCGCCCCGCCGACCCCGGTGTCGTCGCGCGAACCGTCAGCGAACCTGTCGACGACCCCAGGTTCGGCAGCACCCGAGATGGCGACGAACAACGCCGCAGCCACGAGATCGACCCGCGCGACGCCGTCGGCCGAGGAGCCGACCTCCGAGGTGACCGGACGAGGGATATGCGCGCCGTCGTGGCCGGAAGGCGAGCCGACCTCCGAGGTGACCGGACGAGGGATATGCGCACCGTCGTGGCCGGAAGGCGAACCGACCTCCGAGGTGAGGGGGCGGGGGGTATACGCACCCTCGTGCTCGGCGGTCGAGCCGACCTCCGAGGTGAGGGGGCGGGGGGTGTGCGCGCCGTCGTGGCTGGGTCTGGCGGGAGCGCCCGAGGAACGAGGGCGCGGATGGTAGACGGCGCGCGCACCCCCCGGCCCCTCGCCGGACCCGGCCACAGACCCCGAACCTGACCCAGACCCAGACCCCGACGCCACGAGCCGGTCGATCAGCCCCGTGTCGAGCCGCCCCGCCCGCACGTCACCGTCCGCCAGCAGAGACCGCAGGAACGCCGTGTTCGTCTCGACCCCCAGCACGACCGTCCGCGCGAGCAGCCCGTCGAGCCGGTCCACGGCAACCTCGCGCGTCGATCCCCACGCGACGGCCTTCGCGAGCATGGGGTCGTAGTGCCCACCCACCACGGCGCCGGCGGAGATCCCGGAGTCGAGGCGCAGCGGCGCGGCGTCGGGCCCGGAGGGGACCCCGCCGTCGTCGTGAACGAGGACGTTCCCGGTCGCGGGAAGGAACCCGCGCTCGGGCGACTCGGCGTAGAGACGCGCCTCGACGGCGTGGCCGCGGAGCACGACGTCGTCCTGCGCGATCCCGAGCGGCGCGCCGGACGCGACGCGGAGCTGGAGCTCGACCAGGTCGAGGCCGGTGATCATCTCGGTGACGGGGTGCTCGACCTGGAGGCGCGTGTTCATCTCGATGAAGAAGAACTCGTCGGGGCTCCCGGCGGGGACGAGGAACTCGACCGTCCCGGCGCCGACGTAGCCGACCGACCGCGCGACCTCGCACGCGGCCTCGCCCATCCGGGCGCGCTGGGCGGGAGTGAGGAGCGGTGACGGCGCTTCCTCGACGACCTTCTGGTGCCGGCGCTGGAGCGAGCACTCGCGCTCGCCGAGGTGGACCACGGTCCCGTGCGTGTCGGCCAGCACCTGCACCTCGATGTGGCGCGGCGCCTCGACGAGCCGCTCGAGCAGGAGCGTGTCGTCGCCGAACGACGACGCGGCGACCCGGCGCGCGGACGCGAGCGCGCCCGGCAGGTCGGCCTCGGCGCGCACGACGACCATGCCCTTGCCCCCGCCCCCGGCGGACGGCTTGACGAGCAGCGGGTAACCGACGGCGCCCGCGGCGGCGACCAGGTCGTCGTCGGACATCCCGGGCTCACCCGCTCCCGGCACGACCGGCACGCCCCGCGCTCCGACGATGCGCTTGGCCGCGAGCTTGTCAGCCATCGCCTCGAGCGCATCCACCCCCGGCCCGACGAACGCGATCCCGGCGCGCTCGCACGCGCGGGCGAGCGCCGGGTTCTCGGAGAGGAAGCCGTAGCCCGGGTGGACCGCCTCGGCGCCGGTCGCGACGGCCGCCGCCACGACGGCGTCGACGTCCAGGTAGCTCTGGGCGGCGGGCGCGGGACCGAGCCGGACCGCGACGTCGGCCTCGCGCACGTGGCGTGCACCGGCGTCGGCGTCGGAGTAGACGGCGACGGACCGCACGCCGAGGCGTCGCAGCGTCCCGATCACGCGGCACGCGATCTCGCCGCGGTTGGCGACGAGGACCGTGCGGAAGCAGGTCGCGTCGTGGGGGGTGTCGGAGGTCATCGGCTCACATCCGGAAGAGGCCGAACCGGTCACCGGTCCAGGTCTCGGCGAGGGGCGTGCGCGCGCACACGCCGAGGGCGAGGCCGAGCACGCGGCGCGTGTCGGCGGGGTCGATCACGCCGTCGTCCCACAGGCGCGCGGTCGCGTAGTAGGGGCTGCCGTGCTCGTCGTAGTCGGCGCGGATGCCGGCGGAGAACGCGGCCTCCTCGTCGGGGTCCCACCTCTCGCCGCGCGCGGCGAGCTGGTCGCGCTTGACGGTCGAGAGCACGGACGCGGCCTGCGGACCGCCCATGACGGAGATGCGGCTCGCGGGCCACGACCACAGGAACCGCGGCGAGTACGCGCGCCCGCACATCGAGTAGTTGCCCGCGCCGAACGACCCGCCGACGATCACGGTGAGCTTGGGGACGCGCGTCGTCGCGACGGCCGTGACCATCTTGGCGCCGTCCTTCGCGATCCCGCCGGCCTCGGCGTCGGTGCCGACCATGAACCCGGAGATGTTCTGGAGGAACAGCAGCGGGATCCCCCGCTGGTCGCACAGCTCGATGAAGTGCGCCCCCTTGAGCGCCGACGCCCCGAACAGCACGCCCTGGTTCGCGAGGATGCCCACCGGATGCCCGTGGATCCGCGCGAACCCGGTGACGAGCGTGTCGCCGTACTCGCGCTTGAACTCGGCGAACCGGCTGCCGTCGACGACCCGCGCGATGATCTCGCGCGGGTCGTACGGAGCTTGTACATCGGTCGGGACGGCGCTGTACAAACCTTCGCCGGACCGGCCTGCCGTTTCCTGCCCAGGCGCGCGGGCGTCGTCGTGCCCGACGGCGGGCGGCAGGCTCGCCGCGACGTCCCACACGGGTGCGGGGTCGGGCGGGAGCGTCGCGACGATGCGGCGCACGGTGTCGAGCGCGTCCTCGTCGTCGTCGGCCAGGTGGTCGACGACGCCGCTGCGGCGCGCGTGCAGCTCGCCGCCGCCGAGCTCCTCGGCCGTGACGACCTCCCCGATCGCCGCCTTCACGAGCGGCGGCCCGCCGAGGAAGATCGTGCCCTGCCCGCGCACGATGACCGTCTCGTCGCTCATCGCGGGCACGTAGGCGCCGCCCGCCGTGCACGACCCGAGCACCGCGGAGATCTGCGGGATCCCCGCCGCCGAGAGGCGCGCCTGGTGGTAGAAGATCCGGCCGAAGTGGTCGCGGTCCGGGAACACCTCGGCCTGCCGCGGCAGGAACGCGCCGCCCGAGTCGACGAGGTAGACGCACGGCAGGCGGTTCTCGAGCGCGATCTCCTGCGCCCGCAGGTGCTTCTTCACCGTGAGCGGGTGGTACGTGCCGCCCTTCACGGTCGCGTCGTTGCACACGACCATGACCTGCCGCCCGCTCACCACCCCGATCCCGGCGACGACCCCCGCGGCCGGCCACGCGCCGTCGTCCACGCCGTACCCGGCGAGCGGCGCGATCTCCAGGAACGGGCTGCCCTCGTCGAGCAGGCGGTCGACGCGGTCGCGGGGCAGCAGCTTGCCGCGCGCGACGTGCCGGTCGCGCGCCGACGCCGGCCCCCCGCGCGCGACGTCCGCCGTGCGCTCGCGCAGCTCGTCGGCGAGCGCCCGCTGCGCGGCGTCGTTCGCCCGGGCCGCGTCCGACCCGGGCTGGACGGCGCTCGTCAGGGCGGTCATCCGGTCACCCCTCCCTGCCGAACCCGGGCCTGCGCGTCACGTCCGGGTTCGGGTGACGCGGAACCCCCGGTTCGACCGGACGGCGGACCGCCGCGGGTGGCCAGAACGCCGCGGGTGGCGGAGCCGCCCGCGAGGAGCGCGAGCGCCGGGTCCTCGAGCAGCGCGCCGAGGTCCGCGAGGAAGCGCGCGCCCTGCTCGCCGTCGACCACGCGGTGGTCGAACGACAGGCTCAGGGTGACGACGTCGCGCAGCGCGACCTCGCCGTCGTGCTCCCAGGGCCGACGACGCACCGCCCCCAGGCCGAGGATCGCCGCCTCGCCCGGCACGAGGATCGGCGTCCCCGCGTCGACGCCGAACACCCCGACGTTGGTGATGGAGATCGTCCCGCCGGTGAGGCGCTCGGGCGTCGTCCGGCCGTCGCGCGCCGTGACCGTGAGGTCGGTGAGCGCGGCCGCGAGGTCGGGCAGGTCGAGGTCCTGCGCGTCGGGCACGTGCGGCACGACCAGCCCCCGGTCCGTCGCGACCGCGATGCCCAGGTGCACGCGGCGGTGCCGCACGATCTCCGCGGAGCCGTCCGGGAGGTCGTGCCACGCGCTGTTGAGCGCAGGGTGACGTGGCAGCGCGAGGCACAGCGCACGGGCCGCGAGCGCCAGCACGGTGATCCGCGCGCCGCGCGCGAGGCGGTGCGTGCGCAGCCGCTCCAGGAGCTCGACGCTGCGCGTCACGTCGACCGTGAGGAACACCGTCGCGTGCGGCGCGGTGAACGCGCTCGACACCATCGCCGCCGCGGTGTGCTTGCGCACCCCGCGCACCGGCACGACCTCGGGCTCGAGCCGGGCCCGCGCGTCGATGCCCGCGCTGCCGCCGCCGGTCGGCGAGGAGGGGGACGTGGCCCCCGGATCGGTGCCCGTGAAGGCCGTGTCTCGTGTCTCGGCCGTGGGAGTCACCGGAGCGGCCGTCGTCCCGACCGGATCGGGGTGGGCGCCGTGCGCGTCGCGCGGCTGCCGGACGACGTCGCGGTGGCAGCTCACCGCCGCGAGGACGTCCTCGCGCGTGATGAGGCCGTCCGCGCCCGAACCTTCCACGCGGTCGATGCGCACGCCGAGCTTCTTCGCGAGCGCCCGCACCGGCGGGGTCGACCGCGGCCGCTCGCCACGGACGGTGCGACCACGAGCGCCGGTCGACGTCGCCGCGTCGAACCCGGTGTTGCTGGTCGTGGGCTCGCTGCCGAGCTCGGGGTTTGCGGCCACTGCGGGCGCGTCGTGGCGCGGAACCCCAGGTTCGGCACCGCCTGCGGACCGGCGGGGCCGACGCGTGGGGCGTCCGACGCGGTCCGGGCGAGCACCGTACCCGACGAGGTTCGGCTCGGGCTCGTCCGCGACACCGGGCTCTCCGGGGACCCGCTCGTCGCCGAGCCCGGGGTTCGACGCAACCGTGGGCTCCGGCTGCCCCGCGACCCCGGGTTCGGCGCTCGGCGGGGCGGGGGTGTCGTCGTCGATCTCGAACGTCACCAAGGGGTCGCCGACCGTGACGGTCTGGCCCTCCTCCGCGTGCAGCGACGCGATGACGCCGGCGTACGGGGACGGGAGGTCGACGAGGGCCTTGGCGGTCTCGACCTCGGCGATGACCTGGTTGAGCTCGACGTGGTCGCCCGCGTGGACGTGCCAGCTCACGATGTCGGACTCGGTGAGGCCCTCCCCGAGGTCGGGGAGGCGGAACTCGCGCATCGTCATCATCGGGCCACCGCCTCGGCGGTGCGGACCGTCCCGGCGTGGCTGCCGACCACGCCGGGCGAACCGGCGTCGGGCACCACGCGCGGCACGAACGGCTCGACCCGCCCCAGCACTCGGTCGACGCCGTCGAGGATGCGGTCGAGGTCCGGCAGGTAGTGGCCCTCGAGCTTGGCGGGCGGGTACGGCATGCCGTGGCCCGTGACGCGCACGGGCGCGGCCTCGAGGTACTCGAAGCAGCGGTCGGTCACGGTCGCGGCGATCTCCGCGCCGAGCCCGGCCTGCCGCGGCGCCTCGTGCGTCACGACGACGCGCCCCGTCTTGCGGACCGACGCCGCGACGGTGTCGTGGTCGATCGGCGAGAGCGACCGCAGGTCGATCACCTCGACGGACACACCGTCGTCGGACGCGGCGACGGCAGCGTCGAGCGCGGTCCCGACGAGGCCGCCCCACGTGACGAGGGTGACGTCGTGGCCCTCGCGCACGACGCGGGCCCGGTCCATCGGCAGCGGGTCGACGGGATCGAGGTCGACCTCACCCTTGAGGTGGTACCGGCGCTTGGGCTCGAAGAAGATCACGGGGTCGTCGCACGCGACCGCCTGGCGCAGCACGGTGTACGCGTCCTGGGGGTTCGCGACCGACACCACGCGCAGCCCGGCCGTGTGCGCGAACAGCGCCTCGGGCGACTCGGAGTGGTGCTCGGCCGCACCGATCCCGCCGCCGACGGGGATGCGGATCGTGATGGGCAGGCGCACCTTCCCGCCGGTGCGCGCGTGCATCTTGGCGAGCTGCGACAGGATCTGGTCGAACGCGACGAACACGAAGCCGTCGAACTGGATCTCGCACACCGGCCGGTACCCGCGGTACGCGAGCCCGACGGCCGTCCCGATGATCCCGGACTCCGCGAGCGGGGTGTCGAGCACGCGCCGCGGCCCGAACTCCGCCTGGAGCCCGTCCGTCACGCGGTAGACGCCGCCGAGGCGGCCGACGTCCTCGCCCATGACGACCACGCGGTCGTCGTCGGTCATCGCGCGGTGCAGGCCGGCGCCGAGCGCCTTCGCGACGGTGAGGGTGCTCATCGCGCCACCCCCGTCGCGGTCGTCCCGGTGCCCGACGCCGCCCGGTCGCCCGTGGCGCGCGGCCCACCGGCGCCGTCGTCCCCGGCCGTGGCGTCGTCGTCGCCGAACCCGGCGAGGTAGTGCGCGTACTCCGCGCGCTCGCGCTCGAGCGCGTGGTGCGGCTCGGCGTAGACGTGGTCGAAGAGCGAGAGCGGCGGCGGGTCGGTGAGCGCGACGCACCCGGCGCGCAGCTCGGCCGCCGCGGCGTCGGCGACGCCCCGCACCCGGGCCGCCTCCGCGTCGTCGAGCACTCCGACGGAGCGCAGGTACGCCTCGAACCGCGCGAGCGGGTCGCGCCCGGTCCACTCCTCGACCTCGGCCGCGTCGCGGTACCGCTTGGGGTCGTCGGCCGTGGTGTGCGGGCCCATGCGGTAGGTGACGGCCTCGATGAGCGTCGGGCCGCCGTCGTGGCGTGCGCGGTCGAGCGCCGCGCGCGTCACGGCGAGCACGGCGAGCACGTCGTTGCCGTCCACCCTAACGCCGGGCAGGCCGAACCCGCGGGCGCGCTCGGCGAGCGGGACGCGCGACTGGAGCGCGACCGGCTCGGAGATGGCCCACTGGTTGTTCTGGCAGAAGAAGACGACCGGCGAGCGGTACGTGGACGCGAAGACGAACGCCTCGTTCACGTCGCCCTGGCTCATCGCGCCGTCGCCGAAGTACGCGACGCCCACCGGCAGCCCGGCGGACGCGTCGACCCGGCCGGCGTCGACGTCGTTCTGCACGCCCATCGCCCAGCCCGTCGCGTGGAGCGTCTGCGCACCGATGATGACCTGCGGCGACGCCATCCCGATCGCGTACGGGTCCCACCCGGAGACCGCGACGCCGCGCCACACGCGCACGAGGTCCACGAGCTCGGCGCCCCGCACGCGCGCGACCGCGTGCTCGCGGTAGGAGGAGAAGACGAAGTCGTCGTCGCGCAGCGCGCGCGCCGAGCCGACCTGGGCGGCCTCCTGGCCGAGCAGCGGGGGCCACAGCGCGAGCTCGCCCTGACGCTGGAGGGCCGTCGCCTCGGCGTCGATGCGCCGCGCCACGACCATGTCCTCGAGGAGTCGCAGGAGCGTCGCCCGGGCGGTCTCGCGCGCGGCGTCGTCGTGCGCCGCGGGGTCGAGGTCGGCGAGCCACCGGTCGAGCTCGGGGTCCGCGAGGCGTGTGCCGTCCTCGGTCAGCACGCGCAGGGTCGGCGTCGACGCGCCGTCCCCCGGATCCTGCCGCGGCAGGTCCGCGCGCACGTCGGCACGCCCGTCCTTGCGCACGTCGTGCGCCACGTTCTTCCGGTCTGCTCGTGCGTCGCGCGGGGTTGCCGCCCGGTGACCGTTCTGCGCCTTCGGCGGGGTCGCCGCCGTCGGTCCGGTCCGCACCGCAGGTTCGCTGGGCATCGTCGCCACCTCACCTCGGGGAGCCGGTCCTCTCCGTCGAGGACCGAGGTAGGGCGAACGTAACCCCTGCCGCGCACATGGCTCCACCGACGTCCGACACGCTGTGCACTGTGACCGCCGTCACTCGGTTAGGGTGAGCACCATGCACAGCGCCGACGCTGTCGACCTCGACCTCCTGCTCGCCCTCGCCGACGACCCGCGGGCGACGATCGTCGCGCTCGCCGACCGCCTCCGGCTCTCGCGCAACACCGTGGCGGCGCGCCTCGCCCGGCTCGAGGCCGAGGGCGCGTTCCTCGAGCTCGACCGGCGCATCGACCCGCACGTGCTCGGGCACCCGCTCACGGCGTTCGTCGAGGTCCAGGTACGCCAGAAGGAGCTCGCCCGGATCGTCGACGACGTGGCGCGCATCCCCGAGGTCGTGCAGGCGTTCGGGCGCAGCGGGACGGCCGACCTGCGCGTCACCGTCGCGTGCCGCGACACCGACCACCTGTTCCGCATCGACGCCGCGATCCTCGCGATCGACGGCGTCGAGCGCACGGAGACCTCGCTGTCGATGGGCGAGCTCATCCCCTACCGCCTGCGCCCCCTCATCGAGCAGCAGCGCCGCAGCGTCTGACGCGGCGCCCCGCGTCGAGGAACGACTCGGTTCGCCGCCGGGCACGACCGTCGCCCCGCTGTCGAGCCGACGACGACGGCCGGGCCGTGCGGACCCTGGGCGTGGGCGGTGTCAGCGCAGGTCGCGCACGTAGGCCGCGGCGCCGTCGTACGCGGCGATCCGGCGCTCGTAGTACGTCGCGATGATGAGCAGCAGCCCGCCCGCCGCGGCGAGCGTGAGCATCCAGGGCCCCGCGGAGATGCGCGTGCCCAGCTGGGACACGAACACGACGAGGATCTCGACCGGCAGCACCGCGACGCCCAGCAGGAACGGCGCCGCGAGGTGCGTGCGCGTCCCGACGAGCACCGCGGCCAGCGCGAGCACGATGACCAGGACGGCGCGCCACGTGCGCGCGTCGGTGTACGTCGCGAGGACCGACGGGCCCAGCAGCGCGAGGAGGCCCGGGGCGAGCGTCCGCCACGACCCGACGAACCCGACGGGCCACCCGGCGACGGTCGGCGCCGTGCGCACCGGGGCTGCGCCCGGGGCCGGGGTGGTGTGGCCGCGACCCGGGCCGCCCGGACCGGCCACGGCACCGGGGTCGCCGCCCACCGCGCCGGGCACCGTCGCCGTGCCGGCCGCGAGCGCGAGGTACCCGGCGACGAGCAGGCCCGCGCCGAGCGGGAGCGAGAAGACCTCGACGCGCAGCTCGCGCGGCCACCACGCGCCGATCGCGGCGACGAGCGCGAGCGACCACGTGAACCAGGCGGGCGGGAGGTCGAGCCGGCCGCGGACCGCGCGCCGCACCCCGACCACGAGGAGCGCGAGCAGGGCCACCTCGACGATCCACACCGACGCGATGACGCCCCACACCGGCCGGACGTTGGCGACGGTCCCGATCACCACGAGGGCGGCGGCGGGCGCCACGGCCCAGCGCCGCGCGACGGCGGCGCCCCTGCCCCGCGGAGCCAGCCCGGCCCCGACGAGGCCCGCCCCGAGCGCGACCCCGCCCGCGGCGAGCGCCCAGGCGAACCCGAGCGCGAACACCGCGCCGCCGCCGTACGCGTGCGCCACGTGGAGCGACTCGACGGTCCCGCCGGTCGCGGCGAGCACCCCGGCGCCCGCGAGCCGCAGGGCCGCGGCGCGGCGCCACGCGCCCTCTCCCGCCCCGCGACCCAGCACGACCGCGGCGAGGACGGCCACGGCCCCGGCCGCGACGAGGAGCGGCGCGCGCACGTCGCCGGCCCCGGGTGCCGCGCCCAGGGCGAGCACGGCTGGCACGACGAGCAGCACCAGGCCGGCGCTCGCGAGCTCCCACCAGCGGCGCGACCGCCGGGCGAGCAGCGCCCCCGTGACGAGGGCGGCGAGCGCGGGCGGCGCGGTGTACGCCTCGACGAGGCCGACGTCCGCGGCGGCGAGCGCCGTCCACAGCGCGGCGGTCCCCAGGGCGGCGGCGAGCCACCACTCCGCGCGCCGGTCCCGGTCCCGCGCAGCGAGCCCCGCGCCGACGGCGAGCAGGAGCAGCACCGCGACCGCGACCGTGGGCCCGGCGGCAGGGCGCCCGAACGCGAGCCCGACGGCGATCGCCCCCGTGAGCGCGGCGCTCGCCTCCACGGCGACGCGCCCGGCGGCCAGGTGGATCCGGGCCGTGACCGGGCGGGCCGCGGCGAGCGCGGTCGCTACGAGGAGCGCGACGATCGGCAGCACGACGGGCGACCCGCTGCCCGGCAGGACGAGGGCGCCCGCGCTCACCACGGCGACGGCCGCCGTCGGCAGGACGAGCGCGGCGGCGAGGACGCGCAGCGCGGTGACCGACCCGGGGCGCCGCGAGCCGACGAGCACGACCTCCAGCGCGAGCATCGCGACGCACGCGGCGACGGACCACCAGCTGCGCTCGTCGACGACCGTGAGGACGCCGAGCCCGAACGGTACGGCGGTCACGCCGAGCACGGCCCACCACGAGTCCCGGTCGACGCGCGGGACGAGCGTCACCGCGAGCGCGGCGAGCGAGGCGACCCCGGAGACCACGCACAGGACGGCGACCGTTCCGGCCCCGCTCCACGCGAGGGTGACGCCCAGCACGAGGAGCGCGTACCCGTAGGCGGTGCCGACGAGCGGGGCGTGCAGGCCCCGGGGCACGGTGGCACGGGCCGCGAGCAGGAGCCCGCCGACAATCACCGCCCCGGCCGTCGCGGTCGGGCGCGTGACCCAGGACCCTGCCACGAGGAGCAGGACGGAGACGATCGTGCCGGCGACGGCGGCCGCGTACCAGACGCGCGCCTCGGCCCGTCCGACGGGGACGACGCCGTGCCGGACCGCCGCGCGCGGGCCCGGGAGCCGCCGGGCGGCCGGGCGCAGGGCACGACCGAGAGCGCGCCGGACCGCCCGGACGAGCGCGCCCGGCGCGGCGCCGCCCCCGGGCGCACCGGTCGCGACGGGGCGGGCGGTCGCGACGACGAGCAGCGCGGCGAGCAGCGCGAGCAGCGCGAGGGAGGTGACGCCCGCGAGCCGCGGGTCCAGCACGAGCGCGACGACGAGCGCGAGCAGCACCCACGGGCCGAGCGCGCGCCCGGTCCGCACGACCGGCGCGGCGCCCAGCCGGCGCGCCCCGGCGAGGCGCGGGAAGGTCACGGGGACCGCCGTGCGCAGCGAGAGCCGGGCGGCGACGAGGAGGACGACCAGCGCGGACAGCAGGCCGACGAGCGTCCCGTCGAGCAGCGCCGCACCGGGGGTGCCGCCGCGGACGCCCTCGCCCCACAGCCCGGCGGACAGGACGCCGACGCCGAGCGGCACGTCGTCGAGCGTCGCGGCGGTCCCGGCGGTGCCGGTCACGAGGACCTCGGCCGCGCGCACCCCCGCGACGGCCAGCGCGGGCCCCGCCCCGACGAGGGCGACGAGCGCGCCGCCGAGGAGCGCGTCCGACCGCCCGGCGGCCGGGACCGGCGAGCCGAGCGCCCCGGACACCACGCGCGGCGAGGTCAGCACGAGGACGAGGAGCCACGTGACGGCGGCGAGCGCGGGGACCAGGCCCAGCCATGCGACGTCGCCCCCGGTCCCGAGCAGCGCCCCCGCGAGGACGGCCGACGCACCGCCGACCGCGTACCAGCGCCGCTCGCGGGTTGCCACGCGCAGGAGCGTCGCCGCGAGCGCCGCGCCGAGCGCGACGAGGGCGGCTCCGGAGCCGGTCGGGAGGCCCGGTGGGGCGGCGACTGTGAGCCCGACGACCACGGCGAGGGGCACCGCGACCGTCCGCACGACGCCGAGCAGCGCCTGCTCGCCCCGCAGGGTGCTGCCCACCCGCGTGCCGGAGCGCGCCGCGACGGGCGCGGCGAGGGCCGTGAGGCACGCCGTCGCGAGGAGGGCGACCGCCCAGCCCCAGGGCGCCCCTGCGGCGGGCGCCGCGACGAGCGGGACGAGCGGCCCGAGGACGACGGCGCTCGTCACCCAGGCGCGGACCCGCGCCCGGTCCCCGACCACGCCGAGGCCCGCGACGACCGCGGCCAGCAGCGACGCGCGCGCCGCCGCGGCGCCGACGGCGCCGAGTCCCCACGCGCTGAGCGCGAGCTCGACGTCCACGACCGCGAGCACGACGGCGAGCGCCGCGACCGCCTCGGCGGACGAGCGCAGGCCGCGCGACCGCAGGAGCACTGCGGCCCCGACGGTGAGCACCGTGACGACCCCGGTCACGAGGGCGCGCAGGGCGAGGTCGTCGGCGAAGGTGAAGAAGACGAAGACCACCGTCGCGACGGCGAGGAGCCCCGCCCCCGCCCCGGCGAGGACCGGCTGGAGGCCTACGGAGCGCGACGGTGCCGCGCCCGGCACGACGACGCCGCGCGACCCCGCGGGGCCGGGCGGGACCTGGCCCGCCGTCCCGGCCGTCGCGGGCGACCCGGGCGCCGAGGGACGGGCGGGCGCCGGACGACGTGGCCCGAGCGCGGGCGCGGGCACCGGCGCGACGGCGGGCGGGCGCGGGCCCGCCTGACCGCGGCCGGTCGCGTCGAGCGGGCGCATCGCCCGCGGAGGGCCGGCGGGGACCGCGCGCGCGCCGGGCGGCACCGCGGCGGCCGTGCGGGCCGCCCACGCGGCGGCCGCGGGCTGGCTCGCACGCAGGGCGTCGAGCGCGACCTGGCGGCGCGAGAGCGCGTCGGCCGCGTCGCTCGACGCGGCGGCGACCTCGAACGCGAGCGGGCCGGTGAGGTCGAGCAGGCACCGGTCGCAACGGGACGACCGCAGCGTCGCGGCGCACGCCGGGCAGGAACGCGTCTCGGGCAGCCGCGCCAGCGCGACGTCGACCCACGGTTCTCTCATGACGGACATCCTGGCGAACCTGTGAGGCTCCTGGGGACGCGTCCACAGGGGGTCGCGTGTCGGTCCGGTGAAGGGTCCCGGCGGGCGCGGTCCCGGGGCGTCGTCCGGCCGTCAGCCGCCGAGGCCGGCGACGAGGGCGCGGGTGAGCGGCGCGTCCACGCCCGCGCGGTCGGCGGCCCGGACGATCGCACCGCCGATGGCGTCCACCTCGAGCGGCCGCCCGGCCTCGGCGTCGCGCAGCATCGACGACTTGGCCTCGGGCGCGAAGCGGTCGTAGAAGGCGAGCGTGCGCGTGGGGTCCGACGGCGCCCCGCTCGCCGCCGCGACCGCCGCGACCTCGCGCACGAGCGCCTCGAGCTCGGCGCGGTGCGTGGTCCGCACCTCGCCGATCGGGGCGCGGTGCGTCGTCGTGAGCAGGGCGAACGGTGCGAGGAAGCCGAGCTTGGCCCACATCAGCGCCGTCTCGTCGGGGTGGACCGTGGTCGAGATGCCGGCCCCGTCCAGGAGCGCGCGCACGGCCTCCACCCGCTCGGGCGGGACGCCGCCGGGTGCGAGGTCGACGTCGGTGAACGCGCTCGTGTGCTCGATCTCGCCCGGCGCGACGCGCGTCGACTCGACGCGGATCGTCGCGGGGAGCACGCGCTCGGCCCCGTACCGCGCGCGCAGCACGTCGAGGTGGTCGAGCCCGTTGAGGAACGGGACGACGACGCCGTCGCCGAGCACCTCGGGCGGGACGCGGTCGAGCGCCTCGTCGAGCGCCGTCTGCTTGACCGCCACGAGGACGACGTCGACCGGCCCGTCGAGCCGCGTGGCCGCCCGCGCGAGGACGTGGACCTCGCCCACCTGGCGGCTGCGCACGTGCACCCCGTGCTCGGTCAGGGCCGCCGCCGTGGCCTCCCCCGCGAGGAACGTCACGTCGGCCCCGGACCGCGCGAGCAGCGCGCCGACCAGCCCGCCGACCCCTCCCGGCCCCAGCACCGCCGCCCTTCGGCGGCTCCGGCCGCTCGTCGTCTCCGTCACCGTCGTCCTCCCGTCGTCCAGGTCGTCCCGCCCGGACGGGCGGGGACGCCCCGTCGTCACGCCGCGGGGACCTCGACCCTACCCACGGGGACGGACGCCACCGACGCGGTGCCGGGCACGGTGAGCGCTGCGATGGCCGTCGTGACGGGGATCGCGAGGACGAGGCCGATCGAGCCGACGAGCGTGCGCACGACCTCCTCCGCGATCTCGCCCGAGGTGAGGCTCGCGGCAAGGCCCTGGTCGGACAGGTAGACCGCCATGAGCAGCGGCAGCGCCGCGCCGACGTAGGCGAACGCGATCGTGTAGACGGTCGAGGCGATGTGGTCGCGCCCGATGCGCATCGCGCGAGCGAAGAGCTCGCGCCGGGTCGCGAGGGGCGCGACCGCCCGCAGCTCCCACACCGCCGACGCCTGGGTGATGGTCACGTCGTTGAGCACGCCCATGCCCGCGAGGACGATGCCGCACAGCACGACGCCCTGGATGTCGAGCGAGGGCGCGTACTGCGGGATCCACAGGGACTCCTCCGAGGTGAGCCCCGTGATGTTCGACGCGCCCGATCCCCACCACCCGAGCACCGCCGTGATGGCGAGCCCGACGAGCGTGCCGAGGAGCGCCGTCGACGTGCGAGCGGTGAACCCGTGCGCGACGTACAGCACGACGAACATGACGAGCGACGACGTCACGAGCGCGACGCCCAGCGCGTTCTGCCCCGTGAGCAGCGCGGGCAGCGTGAACCACGTGATGACGACGAACGCGCCCGCGAGCCCGGCGAGCGCGGCCAGGCCACGCCAGCGCGCGACGGCGAGCACCACCACGGCGTACGCGATCGCGAGGACCCCGATGGGCAGCCCGCGCTCGAAGTCCATGAACACGTACGGGCTCACGCCCGCCCCGACGGCTTCGGCGAGGTAGAGGACGCGGAGCCGGTCGCCCTCGTCGAACCCGTAGGCGACGTACTCGGGCGGCGCGCTGACCGTGATCGCGTCGCCGCCCACGTCCTCGCCGCCCGCGCGGGACCCCGCGTCGAGGCGGGCGGGGACCTCGCCCGTCTCCGGGTCGATCGGGCCGGTGACGGTGGCGCGCAGGACGGTGCTGCCCTCGGCCGCGACGGGGATGCGGTCCGGCACGTCGGCAGACGCGGGCCACAACGCGACCAGCCCGGCGAGCGTCGCGAGCAGCGCCGGGACGAGGAGCGCCGCGAGCGTGAGGCGCACGCGTCGCGTCGCCGGCGCCGCCGGCCCGTGCGCGTGGCCGTGCGGGTCGGCGCGCGACCGACCGGGCTGCTCGCGGCGCTCCCGGCGCCCCGGGACGGGGCCGGACGTCAGGTCGGGGCTCGGCTCGCTCACCCCAGGATGCTGCCACGGCGGGCCGACGGCGCGTGGTGGCACGCGCCGTCGGGCACTACGGGGTGAGGCGGTGGAGGTCCCGGGGGAAGAGCGCGACCTCACGGACGTTGGGCGCCTCCACGAGGCGGGCGACCCAGCGCTCGAGGCCGATGGCGAAGCCGCCGTGCGGGGGCATCCCGTGGGCGAACGCCTCGAGGTAGGTCGCGTACGGCTCGGCCGTCTCGCCCCGCGCCGCCAGCGCGGCGACGTAGTCCTCGTAGCGGTGCAGCCGCTGCCCGCCCGTCACCAGCTCCAGGCCGCGGAAGAGCAGGTCGAAGCTGTTGCTCCAGCGGGGGTCGTCAGGTTGCGGGTGCGTGTAGAAGGGCCGCTTCCGCATCGGGTAGCCCTCGACCGCGAGGAAGTCCGAGCCGTGGGTCGACCTCGCCCACGCGCCGAGGGCCCGCTCGTGCTCGGGGGCGAGGTCCGGCTCGTCCTCCGCCGCACCCACGAGGGCGAGCGCGTCACGGAAGTGGATCACGGGGATCTCGGACGGCACGACCGGCAGCGCCGGCCCGAGCCGCTCGACGGCGTCGCCCGCCCCGGCCCGGAGCGCCTCGACCATGCCGGCGAGCACGTCGCGCAGCACCGCCAGGACGTCCCGGTGGTCGCGCACGAAGCCGAGCTCGACGTCCAGGGAGACGTACTCCGCGAGGTGGCGTGCCGTGTCGTGGGGCTCCGCCCGGAAGACCGGCCCGACCTCGTACACGCGCTCGAACACGCCGACCAGCTGCTGCTTGAAGAACTGCGGGCTCTGGGCGAGGTAGGCGGTGCGACCGAAGTAGTCGACGGGGAACACGCTCGCGCCGGACTCCGTGGCGGACGCGACGAGCTTGGGGGTCTGGACCTCGGTGAAGCCTGCGGCGTCGAGCGTGGCACGGAACCCGCGCAGGCTCGCGGCGGCGAGCTCCCAGCGGGCCCGCCGGGCCGGGTGCCGCCACGTCACGGCCGCGTGGTCCAGGAGCGTGGGCAGCGCGACGTCGAGCTCGGGGCGCCACAGCTCGACCGGCGGGCGCGTCGCGGGCGCGCCGAGCAGCGTGATCGTCGGCGCGGTGATCTCGACGCCGCCGGGTGCCTGCGCGTTCGCCGTGGCCGTCCCCGTGACCTGGACGGCGGTCTCCTCCGGCGGCAGTCCCTCCGCGGGCACCTCGTGCGGACGCAGGACGACCTGGGCGAGTCCGGTGCGGTCGCGCAGGACCAGGAAGGACACGGTCGCCAGCTCGCGACGGCGGTGCACGTGCCCGCTCAAGGTCACCACGTGCCCGGGCGGTGCGGCGGCGACGTCGGCGGCCAGGGTGCGAGCGGGGGCGGACGGGGCGGGTGGTCTCATGACTCCTCCAGGGAAGGGCAGGCCCTGGAGGTGCGGGCGGGGGCTAGGTCGCGGTGCCACCACACCTTCGTCGACGTCTCGTCGACCTCTCGTCGGTACGCCGTCACGCGCGGGGAGCCGCCGCCGGTGTCGCCACCGGCCGAGGGTCGTCACGCCTCGCAGCCTCCGCGAACGACGATACCGACCGACCCGCGCGCCGACCACCGCATTGCGGTGGCCGGCGACCGGGTGTCACTCGGGCAGCGTCACGTAGCCGCGGCGCACGCCCGCGACGAGCCGGCGCGGGAGGGTGACCTCGCGCCCGTCGACGACGACGGTCACGAGCTCGGGCACCTGCGCCTTCCACTGCGAGCGGCGGGCGCGGGTGTTGGAGCGGGAGAGCTTGCGCTTGGGCACGGCCATGGGAGGTCCTTCCGGTGGGTGGTGCGCCCAGCCTAGCGGCACGTGAGAACGGTTCTCAAGACGATCGGGGAGGCGGCTCCGGACGGCGGTAGCATCCCGAGGGCCGTCCGCCCGTCCGGCGGCGACACAGCGGTCACACCCGTCCCAGCACGCCACCGAACGCAACGAGGAGCCACCATGGCCACGGTCGACTACTTCCTGTCCGGCGACCCCGAGGTCGCCAAGCAGCACCTGCACGCCGCGCTCCAGGAGCAGGGCTTCACCGTCACGACGCGCCCCACGGGCCAGTGGGCAGCCGAGCGCGGGAGCAAGCAGAAGACGTTCTGGCTCGGCGCGTTCGCCGGCAAGGCGCAGCACCTCGTGTTCACGGTCGACTTCATGCTCCACGGCGACCAGCTCGTGGCCCGCATCGACCGTCCGACGGGGCACGGCGCGATGGCCGGCGCCGTCGGCGTCGCGCGCTCGAACAAGGCGTTCGGCGAGGTCGACCAGGCGATCGGCACGCGCCTCACGCAGCACGGCATCCTCGCGAACGTCGTCCACGCCTGACCACCCCC